>CALVAX010000030.1 GCA_944325605.1 Candidatus Gastranaerophilales bacterium | reverse complement strand
CCCGAAATTGTAAGTTCGCTAATGCTCACTAACAATTTCTTCCCTCTCCCCTCAAGGGAGAGGGAAATTATTTTACGAATCTTTTTCATAACAACATAGACTCAGAGGTTTTGTAAACTATTTTTGTGTTAATATTAATTTGTTATATTTTATTAGGAGAGAAAAAATGGCAGATGCAAAGATTTTGGCAACGATAGAAAGAAGCGAAACAGAGCAGCTTCAGATTTCAATCAGCGAATACAAGGGAAGAAGCTATCTTAATATGAGAATATTCTACACAACCGACGAAGGCGCAACTTGGCTTCCGACCAAGAAAGGTGTAACTTTTACTCCAGACCAGCTTGATTTGCTGGAAGAAGCCATTCAGGAAGCTAAAAAAGAATTCATGGAAGAATAATGAAATATGCGCTTGCGCTCGTAAATATAACAGGACTCGGGGTTAAAACCTTTTCATATCTTATCCCCGACGAAATGAAAGACAAAATCCAAATCGGACAGGCAATTTCCGTTCCGTTCGGACGGCAGGGGCTTGTCCGTGCTTTTTGTGTCGGGTTTTCCGACTACCTGCCGGATGGCATAAAAGCAAAGAAAGTAAGTAAAATTTTAGATGAAACCCCGCTGTTTTCGATTGATTATTTAAAGCTTTTGGAGTGGGTGGCGAATTATTACTGCTGCGATTTAGTAACTGTTTTGAACGCCGCAATTCCGCTGAAACTTATTGAGAAGGCATCAAAAACGGAATTTTCCATTGAATTTGTGACTTTTGAAGGCGCCACAAAACGGCAGGCCGAAATTCTGGAAATTTTGAAAAACTCCGGCAAAATGCCTCTGATAATGTTCGAAAAAATGGCGAAAACAACCAGAACAACCGTTAAAAAACTTGAGGCCGCAGGTTGTGTAAAATTAACGGAAGAAAACATTTACAGAAACCCGCTTGATATACTTCAAATCAGCACAAGAGAACCTCTGTTTGAACTTTCGGGCGACCAGCAGAAGGTTTATGAAGGGATAAGGCAAAAAATCGGCTTTGCCGCTGAAATTGACCCCGCACCCCGAATAATCCAAGAAGGAGAGGGCAGGGTGAGGGGTCAAAATCCGCCTGTAATTCTCCTTCACGGGGTTACGGCGTCGGGGAAAACAGAGGTCTATTTTAAACTTATAAAAGACTGCATTGACTCCGGCAAAAACGTTCTTTTTCTTGCGCCGGAAATCGCGCTTGCCTCTCAATTAACCAAAAGGTTAGCCAAAAAATTTGGCACGGAGGACGTAGCTATCTGGCACAGCAGCATTTCCGACGGCGAAAGATACGATGTCTGGCAGAAGCTTTATAAAAACGAAATCAAAATTCTTGCGGGTGCCCGCTCTGCCGTGTTTGCGCCGCTGAAAAACATCGGGCTGATAATTATTGATGAAGAACATGAAAGCGCTTACAAACAGACTTCTCCGGCGCCGAGATATGACGCAAGGGTTGTGGCGCAGAAGTTATCGGAATTCCACGACTGTCCGCTGATTCTGGGTTCCGCAACCCCTGATATTTCGTCATACTACCGCGCAATAAATTCCGGAAATCTTTTTGAATTAAAGAAACGCTACAACGACGCAAAAGTTCCGCCGGTCACCGTCATAAACATGCAGGAATACGGGCGTGCGGCTTATAAAAATGTTATTTCAATCCCGCTTCAAAATGCGATAAAAGAAACTATCGAAAAAGGTCAGCAGGTAATTCTCCTGATTAACCGCAGAGGATTTTCGACTTTCACCCAGTGCAAAGCCTGCGGACACGTCATTGAGTGCCCGAATTGTGCAATTCCGATGATATGGCACGCTAAAGACCAGAGGTTAAAGTGCCACTACTGCAACCATACGGAATATTTCCCCGATTTCTGTCCCGAATGCGGGTCGGATGCGCTCAAAAACAGCGGCACCGGAACACAAAAGATAGAACAGTATATTCAGGATCTTTTTCCGGATAAAAATGTCGAGCGCATAGACAGTGACATTCTTGTCAGAAAAGGCGAACATATAAGGCTTCTGGATAAATTCCAAAAAGGCGGAATTGACATCTTAGTCGGAACACAGATGATTGCAAAAGGGCTTGACAACCCGAATGTCACGCTTGTCGGTGTAATTTCAGCAGACGCAAGCTTTAATCTTCCTGATTTCAGAGCAAGCGAAAGAGGCTTTCAGCTTTTGACGCAGGTTGCGGGGCGTGCCGGAAGAGGCGAATTCTCCGGAAAAGTTTTCTTCCAGACTTACAACCCTGATTATTACGCGCTAGCAAGCGCAAAATCCCAGAATTACGACGAATTTTATGCAACGGAAATCATTGCAAGAGAAGAATTTGACTACCCGCCGTTCAGCCAGATAATAAGGCTTATCTTAAGCGGGCAGAACAACTTCCGAGCCGAAAAGTCCGCGCAGGAAATTGCACTGAGAATGTGCACAATGGTTGAGAAATACGGGATTTCCGAGCGCCTTGAAGTCTTAGGCCCGACACCCTGCGTAATCGAGAGAATTAACGGGATGTACAGGTTCCAGCTTATTATCAAAAACAAAATGGGAGATAAGGGGCATCAGTTTGTATCAAGTTTTCTCGGGCGGATTACGATGCCAAAAGATGTAAAGCTGACAGTCGACGTCGATCCGCTGGATATTTTGTAAGTTCCGTACGTTTTTCTGTGCCCCAACAATTTATTATAAACACAGGCTGCAAGATTAAAATTTGTGACATTATACAAAAACCCGGCTGGAAATATTTTTACTGTCGTGCTAATAATGTAGCAGATACTAATTTGAAAGGTAATCAGATGAATATTGCACCCCTTAGAGCTGTAAGTATTACAATGCCTGCTAAACGAATTCCATTTCAAGCTTTAACATCTAAAAATGATTCCGAAACTGATAATAACAGGATGGATCAGAGAACTAAAATTGTATCCGGTGTTATTGCCGCAGGAGTTTTGGCAGCCGGCGGTATACTGCTGCACAGGCATTTTAAAGCTCAAAAAGCTTTAAATACCGAAAGCAGGGCTGATGAATATTTGAATACAATACAAGAAGATGTTATTCCGCAGATTATCCGGAATATTGAAAAATCAAAAAATCTTCCAAAAGGGCTTCCGGCTTCTGTAAATACATATTCACCAATTAGTATTTCACAAAGAATTTCACAATATAAGGCAAACGTAAATAACTTTATAAAAAAAGAATTATTACCTGTCTCAAACAGGGGCACTGTGCAGGCATTGCCGCTGGAAAATTTCCATAAATGGGAGGATGCGGCTAAAAGATTGAATAACGTTACCAAACAGGCCGTTACAGACACATATAAATCTTTCAAAATTTGTCTGAACACTTTTAAAAAAAGATACGGACTTCAGGATAGAGAAATCGGTTTTATTAAAGAAGCCATGAATATGTTTACAGACAGAACAAAGATGGCAATGATTGCAAAAGAGGATATTGACCAGAGAATTCTTAATAAACAAATTACTCCGGAGCAGCTGTTTGCTGAAAAAATAAGCAGTGCTTTTGTGCCGTCAATGGAAACCGATAACGCTGCAGTTATAAAAAATCTTTTAACAAAAGTTGCAGAAACTATTAATTACTAAATTTTCTTATATTGTTCTGAGTTTTTTCTCTGACTTCTCTGTCAACATCAAAAATCTCATCTATTGAAGGGTTTTGAACAACTTTATGGTCAGAGAGCATTTTTTCGGTAATTTCCACAATCTGACATAGGGTAATTTTTCCATCCAGAAAGGCAAAAACAGCTTCTTCGTTTGCGGCATTAAGACAGGTTGCGGCGGTTCCGCCTGTACGTCCGGCTGAATATGCAAGGTTCAGCGCCGGAAATTTCTCAAAATCAGGCTTTTCAAAATCAAGCCGCGCAATTTCCGAAAAGCTGAAGCTTTTTGATTTAATCCCCTCAAACCTTTCAGGATACGTGATTGCGTATTGAATAGGAATATGCATACTGGGCAAGCCTAATTGTGCGATTACACTTCCATCCTTGTATTCGATTGCCGAATGCACGATGCTCTGCGGGTGAATTACTACCTCAATATCGCCATAATCCATTCCGAAAAGATGGTGCGCTTCAATAATTTCCAAACCTTTATTCATCAAAGTTGCACTGTCAACAGTAATTTTGCGCCCCATGTGCCATCTTGGATGCGAAAGGGCTTCTTTTACCGTTGCTTTTTGCATTTCTTCAATGCTTTTATGCAAAAAAGGGCCTCCGCTTGCCGTGATTATCAGCTTGTCAACCTGTTTGATATCTTTTATACACTGGTGAATTGCGCAGTGCTCGCTGTCGACCGGAATTATTTTACTCCCGTACTCACGGGCTTTTTTCATCACAATGTCGCCTGCCATAACAAGTGTTTCTTTGTTTGCAAGCGCTATGTTAATCCCGTTTTCAATAGCTTTCAGGGTCGGCTTAAGCCCGACTTTACCGGAACAGGCCACAAGAATTATATCGGTGCTTCTGTCGGAACAAATTTGTTCTAAGCCCTCTTCGCCGTGCAGAATTTTATATGAACTTATCGCCTTATCGCCCTGCAGACTTATCGCCTTATTGTTATAGCAAATGTATTCAGGTTTGAACCTTTCAGCCTGCTGTTTTAAAAGTTCGACGTTATTTCCGCCGGCAAGTGCAGCTATCTCAAACTTATCGCGCAATCTTTCAATAACCTCGAGCGCCTGCGTGCCGATTGAACCTGTTGAACCGATTATGCTTATTCTTCTCTTCCTGTCCATAGAAATATTATATTACAAACAGAATTAAGACTTGGTAAATTGTTTTTCCGATTTTTTCATAGTATGATAAACCACAACAGAAAGGAGTTTAATATGTTAGTCAGTCCAATCAGGGAAAATGTAAATTTTAACGGATTTCATCAGGGAACAAGGAAAATTTTAAGCAAAGAGTCTCAAAACCTTCTTGACAGAGGTATTCAGGAAATTACATCAGTTTACAATGAAGTTAAAGGCATCAGGCGCGGGAAAGGAAGTTTTCAGCTTGCCGGTGATTCTGTAACTTTGAGTACTGTTTCCGGCGGAAAACCTGTAGAACTTACTATGTATAACAGTAATCCGGATATGAAATATCAGCTGCGGATGAGAGAAGAAGTTTATAACGGAGATGAAAAAGATTTAAGGAATTGGAGTTATGTCGAATTTGACAAATCTTCGGGAAGTGAAAAAGTAAATTACAGAGATGTTGCACCCTTTGATGTATATAGAATTTATGATTTCAGAAAACTGGATGAAAGCGATTATATTCTGCAAAAAGCGGAGAATTTTATAAAACAATTTATGCCGCTTTTTATACCGCAAAAATAAAGAGCGTCTGCCGAATAATTAAATAATGCGCCCCGTCTTTCAGACGGGGCGCTTAAAATACTGTTTAAACTTTGTGGCTTTCTTTAAGCGGCTCGCTTGAATTAACGTAATTTGTCAACTGCTTAAGCGCCGGTTTGTAAGCGTTCACGGTAGCGTTTCCGCCGAGGCACCCGCCGGGGCAGGCCATAACTTCAATAAGATTTCCAAGTTCACACATTCCGTTTTTGGCGTATTTTTTCAAATCCCGGATTGACTGCTTGTCAAGTCCGTTAATTATAACAGGATGTGCAGGAATTTCTTCCGGAAGAAGTGTCTGAACAGCTTTTGCAACTCCGCCTGTGACCGCATAATTTCTTGCCTCCGCAGAAGCTTCGGTTTTAAATTTGCTCTCCGCACATTCCGCAACCTGAATCCCTAATGCAATAAACCATGCACCGACTTCTTCGTAATTCAAAACATAATCAACATTCGGATTTTGAAGTGCTTCGCGGCGTTTTGCAACACAAGGGCTGAAGAATACCGTGATTGCATCCGGATTTTCTTTTTTCACGATTTCAGCCGTGTAATAAAGCGGGGTTTTTGTGTCAGATCTGAACGGTTTCATCTCGGGCATGTGCTTGTCGACAAGTTCGTTGTAACCCGCACAGCAAGATGTTGTCATAAATTCCGCACCGTGCTCCAGTCTTTCCACAAACTCTGCGGCTTCTGTTTTTGTTGTAACGTCAGCGCCCTGTGCAACTTCGTAAACATCTGCAAAACCTAATTCAAGAATTGCTTCTTTAAGCTGCTGCGGCGTGCAGGGCAATTGTCCCATAATCGCAGGCGCAAGCATTGCGATAACTTTTTTGCCGGCTTTGATGTTTTTTAAAACATCTATTATCTGGCTTTTTTCGTGAACCGCACCGAAAGGACATGCTGCAACGCATTTGCCGCAGGAAATACATTTGTCAAAATCAATTTTTGCGTGTCCATCCTCGCCTTTAGCGATTGCGCCTACAGGGCATGCGTTTTCACAAGGAACAATAATCTTTTGGATTGCCTGATACGGGCAGACCTGAGCACACATTCCGCAATTTTTGCATTTTGCGGGATCTATAACAGACTTGCCGTTAATTACGCTGATGGCGCCGAATTTGCAGGTATTTACGCAGGGTCTTGCTACACATCCCTGACACAAATCCGTTACATAAATTCTTGAAGGTACACAACCTTTGCAGGCTGTTGTAAGAACAGTCAGCGGTTTTTCATCCGGCTGAGTCCGCTCAAGCGCTTTTTCGGCCAGATTTGACAAAAGTTCACTGTCATCGGTTTCTTCAATTGAATGTCCAAGTCCCGCAACAGCTCTGTCTCTTAAGATTGCGCGTTCTTTATAAATACAGCATCTGTAAGGAACTTCATGTCCTTTCGGTCGCATATCATACGGTATCAGTCTTGTATTCTCTTTAAAATCATCACTCAGAAATGCTTTAATAAGCCTTACCAAAATCTCTCTTTTCAAATGAGATGTTTGTTTCGGGGTGTTTATCGCCATATTCCTAATTTCCTTATAATTTATTCCACCATAAAAATATTATGGCATAAACAAGAATTTTTTCAAAAGGTGTTGTGAAAAATTGGGGTGAAGAGTGAAGAGAGTTGAACGGTGGAATGGTTGAAAGGTTGAAGGGTTGTTTCGGAATAAAAGACGAAAAGACGTTAGGACGCTAAGACGAAAAGTTCAAAACAAAGTGAATAAGTAAATAGGTGAGAATAAGTGCGTTATGGTTAATTAAAATTTGCGCGGAGCTAGCGCGGAGCGCCGAAAAGAACTTATTCACTTCATCACCTATTCACTTATTCACTTTAAATAAAGACGTAAGGACGATAAGTTCGTTACATAAAATATTTTTCCTCCGACCATTGCGGAGCGGACAATCAAAGTTCCGTTTCAAAACTTCAAAGCAAGTGCTGTTTGAGTGCGAAGCACGAGTTCACTTGCTTAATTGAAACGGTTACAATTGATTAGTTAGCGCAGCGCCGGTCGGGAGCTTCTTTGCGGTACTTTCTTGTCGGTACAAGAAAGTACCATATTCCAACAAATGAAATGCTTTATAGGTTTTGATAATCTCTGATTACCGAAACAATTTTGTTGCGGCAAATTAAAATTTACCGAAACTATATTGCAAATTCAGATTAAAGCGCCTTTGACCTAATCCTGTTCCAGAGTATTAGAGCACACTTCGTGAAAAACCAGAGCACACGTAAAGAAAACCTTTCCAAAACGTTGCCTTTTCCGAGCGCCTTTGCTTAATCCTATACGTTAGTTCCTATTTCTAATAATAGCGCTATCAATTAATATCTTTCCAATGGTGAAAGCACACTTCGTGTGCTAGTGACGGTCGGTGACTTTGATTAAGTGCCAGCCGAATGGTGAAAATACAGGGTCTGAAACCTGTCCGACAGGCAGAGAAAATGCTTTTCTTTCAAATTCCGGAACCATTTGTCCGCGTCCGAAGCAGCCAAGGTCGCCTCCGTTCTGGGCGGACGGGCAGATTGAATAAAGTTTTGCATAGTATGCAAAATCCCCGCCGTTATCAAGTTCTTTTTTGATGTCCATTGCTTCTTTGGCGGTTTTAACAAGAATGTGGCTTGCGCAAACTTCTGTAACGTCTTCCGCGGCCAGAGCGGCAGAGGTCAGGAGTGCAAATGCCAAAAATAATTTAGTAATAGTTTTAATCATAAATTGATATTACAACAAATAAATAAAAAGGCAATAAGAAAAGCTGTGTATTTTAAAGGATAATAAAGCAATAAAAAAGTGAACGGCTGAGCAATTTACAGTGCGTTTTGCATAGAGAACCGTTCACTATTTTTATAAATTTTACATAATATTGTCGAGTCCGTAGACGAAATTATTAGCGTGTGCGGTGTGTCTGACGGCAAGAAGGATTCCGGGCATATAGCATTTTCTGTCCATAGAATCGTGCCTGATAGTCAGAACCTGACCTGATGAGCCGAGAATAACTTCCTGAGAAGCTGTGTAACCGGGCATTCTGACTGAATGGATGTGGATGTTTGAGTAAGCGCTGCCGCCTCTTGCACCTTCAATTGTTTCGACTTCGTCGGAGTTGTTGAGTGCAAAATCGGGCTTAACTTCTGCCATCATCTGCGCTGTTTTTATTGAAGTGCCGGAAGGAGCATCTTTCTTCTGGTTGTGGTGGAATTCGATAATTTCAGCATTGTCGAAGTATTTTGCGGCCTGACGTGCAAACATCATCATCAAAACTGCTCCTGTCGAAAAGTTCGGAGCAATGAAACAGCCTGTATTTTTTTCGAGCGAAAGCTGTCTAAGTTTTTCGATTTGTTCGTCAGTAAGTCCGGTTGTGCCGATAACGATTTTGATACCGTTATTCAGGCAGTAGAGTGCGTTTTCGTAGATTGATTTCGGCTGGGTAAAGTCAATTAAAACGTCAATATCCTCAACCCTTGCGGCTTCCTCAATTGTTCTGTACATGTTATCCGAGGCAATGTCGATTTTGGCGACAAGTTTCATATCTTCAGCCGCCTCAACAGCCTCGACGACTTCTCTTCCCATTTTGCCTAAAGCTCCACATACTGCAATTTTTATCATAAATTTGCTCTCCTTTTTTTATTCATATTTTCAAAGAATAAAACAAAAATCGCATTTTGTAAAATCATGTCATTCTGAGGGCGCTAGTCCGAAGAATCTTCTCGTGCTGTCTTGTCATTCTGAGCGCAAAGCCCGAGGAATCCACTCGCACCCAGCACGTCATTCTGAAGGAGCGAAGCGACTGAAGAATCTACTTGCTTTTTAATGGGATCCTTCGCCTTCGGCTCAGGATGACGCTTAATTCCATTACTTTCGGCTAAAACACTTGAAGGAGCCTGATTATAGGTTGCCCCCCCCCCCCGTAAATTCAATCATAGTGCGGCTTTTCATACTCTTAGCTC
>CALVAX010000029.1 GCA_944325605.1 Candidatus Gastranaerophilales bacterium | reverse complement strand
CTTATCGTCCTATCGCCTTGCAGTCTTATCGCCTTTTTAAACGTAACGAACTTAGCGTCTTAACGTCCTAACATCTTTTATTCCAAAACAAACCATTCAACCTTTCACCCGTTCAACCATTCAACTTCCCTCACTCCTCACTCCTCACGTTACACAAACGTATCCAGATTTACACGCTTTTCGGCAAGTCTTACGTTAAGATCTGACTTTGTAATAGCTCCGTCGCCGTTTACATCAAGTCCTCTGTTGCTGTCATAATAGTCTTCACCACTTCTTGTCAAAACTTCGCGTTTGGCTCTTGCAGGAAGAAATGTTACGGCATACAAATCCGCTGCTGTTAATTTTCTGCCTTTTGGTAATCTGCCTTCATTCATTTTGTAATATTTTTCTACAAGATCAAGCTGGTCAAGAGCACTCATATTTTCGATTTTTTCAACGGTTAAATCCAATCCGTAACGTCTGTTTAATTCAGGAATTGCATGGTTTTTCGTAAACTGGATTAACCCGACCGCTGTTTTTTCACCGTTTTGATTTTTGTAAGCAGCATCAGGCTTCATACTTGATTCAGAATTCATAACGGCCAGCAAATCCTCATAGTCACAATTAATATTACGCGCAACCTGTTTAACTTTATCCAAAAATTCCTTGTTCAAATAGTCACGTGCAAAAGTCGAATAAATAGGTTTTGCTTCCGGATAAACAGAAGAAACAAACGATGAGGCTTTTCTACCGGTCAATGCTCCGCCGCTGTTTTCATAAATATCAAATCCTGCTGTGATAGCCCCGAATACAGGATAATCATTTTTTGAATAATCAACAGGTTTATAAGCATACCATCCGTCGTAAAGACTATCATAAGATTTCATTGCATAATCAGGAACATTCCATACCGGAAGAGAATAGTTATTATAATTATAAACAGGAGTGTAATACGGCATTGAATACAACCCTAACCCGCCTGAAAAATTATTATTAAAAGCCTGCATTGCCATATTAAAAACAGAGAACGGATTATAATAAGAATAAGTTATTACAGGCATAAAACCGCCGTACCAGCCGCATAAGCCTGTATTAAGCATATTAAAATTATTCATTCCTATAAAACTATACGCCATAATTTTCCCTGAGTCCCCGTTATATTTATATAAAGTATATTTTTTAAGAAAAATTTACTTTTTATGAATTATTTGTAAAAAAATATTAATATTCTATATTATTAACTTATGTAAAAAAATATTTTTATTGTATTATTTTATTAAGGTAAAAATAATTATGTTCAATGAAACAAAGACGCACGAGATTACTGTAGACGTTGTAATATTGACAATTAAGAACGGATCTTTACAGGTATTGCTTGTAAAGAGATTGAATGAACCCTTCAAAGATAAATGGGCAATCCCTGGAGGATATGTTCGCCTTTCCGAAAATCTGGATCAGGCTGCTGTTCGTGTACTTAAAGAACGTACAAATGTAGATAATATTTATCTTGAACAACTTTATACATTCGGCGATCCGCTCAGACACCCCAATTCACGTGTTATTACCTGCGCTTACTTCGCACTTGTAAGAGCGGAAGATATTCAAATTGTATCATCACCCGAAGTCGGCTGGCATAAAATTTCAGATTTGCCTCCGCTGGCTTTCGACCACAAAGAAATTATTGAATATTCTCTTAAACGCACACGCGAAAGATTGGAAATTTGTCCGGTCGCATATCAGTTATTGAATGAAAAATTTACCCTTACGGAAATGCAGAAAGCTTACGAATTAATTATGGACAAAAAGCTTGACAAACGTAATTTCCGCAAAAAAGCACTTTCTACAGAAGGGCTTATTGAATTGGATGAATACACAAAATCATCTTCCAAAAGACCTGCACGGCTTTATACTTTTGAAAATATCAAATTGAATTCAAAGCGTGCACATTTTATTTCAAATAAAAAGGAGAAAAAATAAAAAAATGGTTACATTTATCTG
Organism: Candidatus Gastranaerophilales bacterium; assembly: GCA_944325605.1. Classification (GTDB taxonomy): domain Bacteria; phylum Cyanobacteriota; class Vampirovibrionia; order Gastranaerophilales; family Gastranaerophilaceae; genus Scatenecus. The sequence continues at coordinate 10,689 of CALVAX010000029.1, read as the reverse complement.
GACAATCCAAATTATATCAGCACTGCTTTTGATAGTTCTAATCCTTCTTCACTCCCCGAAAGGCGACGGAATTGCCGGAATGGGCGGAGCATCCCAGATTTTCTCATCACAGAAAAGTGCTGAAAAAGGACTTAATAAAGTAACCGGTATAATTGCTGCCGTATTTATTTTGTGTACGTTCCTTCTTGGATACGGAATTATAAAGTAGTTTCCGAAAACACTTAATGCGGAGCGAATATGAATGAACGATTTTCCCGCAGCGAATTGTACTGGGGAGTTGAAGCACAAAAATTGTTAGCGGCAAAACATGTTGCCGTATTCGGACTTGGCGGAGTCGGAGGTTATTGCGCGGAAAACCTTGCAAGAGCAGGTGTCGGCAAACTTACAATCATTGACTTTGACACCGTTTCAGAATCCAACATCAACCGACAAACAGCAGCACTCACATCTACAATCGGCAAAAAGAAAACCGATGTCATTGCCCAAAAACTCCTTGACATAAACCCGGAAATTAAACTTAATATTATTGATGATTTTTACACAAATGAAACCGGACTTATTGAAGGAACAGACTTTGTTGCTGATGCAATCGACACGTTGAGATCTAAAATATCTCTTCTTGAAAACTGCTTTAAGTCAGGAGTTCCCGTCATAAGTTCACTCGGCGCCGGAAACAGAATTGCGCCTGAAATGCTTTATATCTGCGATATTTCAGAAATCGAAAATAAAAATGCACCATTTATTTCAAACTGTATTTATCAATTAAAAAAGCTTGGCATTGAACACGGAATTACTGTTGTTGCAAGCAGAGAAAGACCGTTTTCGCGTGAAAAAATATCAACAAAAGAAGAAATAATAACAAAATCCGGCGAAAAAATTGAATTTAACAGGATTACACCAGCCTCGACACCTTTTGTTGCAAGCTGCGCCGGAATTTTTATGGCATCATACATAGTCAGAAAACTTATAGAAGGAATACATTAATGACAAATATTCTTGTAACAGGAGCATCTAAAGGCATCGGCAGAATAATCGCCGAAGAAATGAAACCCATCGGCAATGTATTTGTATCAGGAAGAAACAAAGAGGCCTTAGAAAAACTGAATGCAAAAGATTACTGTGTTTGTGACCATGCGCAAAATCCTGAAATTCTCGGAGATTTTATAGAAAAGAATTCAATTGATATACTTGTAAACAACGCAGGAGAATACATTTACGGTGCAATTGAAACAATGAAGCTTGAAGATATTGAGCGTATTCACCGCACAAACCTTATTGCACCGGCATATTTGATATCAAGAGCCGTACCGTATATGAAAAGCAAAAACTCCGGCAGAATAATAAACATCGGCTCGATTTCGGGTGTAATGGGAGAAGCCAACGCAAGCCTTTATTCATCATCAAAAGCAGGACTTTTAGGGCTTACAAAAGCACTTGCACTGGAGCTTGCGGAACATAATATTACGGTTAATACAATAAACCCTGGCTGGGTCGACACAGAACTCGGAAATGAATCCATTGAACAATCCGATTTTACAAAAGAAGAAATTCTCGATTGTATTCCGCAAAAAAGGTTTGTAACTCCGGAAGAAGTCGCAAACCTTGTAAAATATCTTATTTCAAGTGAGGCAAAAGGAATTACCGGACAGGGGATTAACCTGTGCGCCGGACTCAGCGTCGGCATATAATCCTGTCAGACATGATTTTATCTCTGTTATTTGTTATAAATATCCAGAAGCCGATTTTTTGATGTTTTTTCAAGCTCCTCGCATACACCGGCCTCGTCAACAGCCATTGTTTTCAAAACTATTTTATCGTATTTTGGAGGATTAAATTTGTTATATAATCTTTTGAAAATATTTTTGGGCTTAATGTTGCTAAACTGTAAAGACATTTTAACTGAATGCTGATCGTGAACACTTATAAACGGTTTTAAACTTACAACAGCATCATACTTTTTAGAAAAAGTATCAATTACCGGAATATTTTTGATTGAATTAAACATATCCTCTGATACCGTCAGCGGATTACGTTTTAGAGCGCCAAAAGATGGTGCAGCATTAGATTGTACACTTTGAACTTTCATTTTTTTCCTTTCTAAATAAATAACGGGGTACAGGCAAATAATATTACAATAACACAGCATTTGCAATAGTTTCGGAAGAAATTTTTAAACAATCGAGAGATTTGCAGGTTGTCTGTCGTCTTTCCCACAGACAGGGCTTAAGCGGACAGGTGTCATTTGCCTTTATTGCAGTCACAAGATTTGACTGCGGGATTAACTTTTTATCATCGGTCGGGCCGAAAATTGCATAGGTTTTAGTACGCATTGCCACTGCCACATGCAAGGGAGCCGAATCCGAGCAGATAAATTTTTCAGCCTTGCCGATTAAAATGGCTAAATCCTTAAGACTTTTTGTTTTACCGTAATAATTTTCAAAAAGTTCATTGTTTTGAACTTTTTCAAGAATTATTTTTATACATTCACTGTCATCGGGGCCGCCGGCTAAGATAACCTTTTTGCCGCGTGATAGAAGTATATTGATAGTTTCCGCCCAAATTTCAGGGGTAATCGTTTTTATCATGCCTTTTTGAACGCTCAAACGGCTGACTCCGGGGTGAATAAGTATGGAATTCGGAATTTTTTCCTGAGGCGGAACATTGATTGCGGGAAGTTCGGTTTTACAGTCGGTTATCGCCGAAACTAAGTCGTGATACATCTTGCAGGCATATTGATTTTTATTTAACGGAACCGCTTTTGTAAGTAATTTCCGGCTCAAATCACCAGTATCATAGCCGTAACGTTCTTTTATTTTTGTCATATAAAGAAGGACGCTTATAAGTTTGTTTCCGCCTGAAGATATGACTATGTCAAAGTTTCCGGCTCTGGCCTTACGGACAAGTTTCAAAAGTTCAAAGTATTTATTTTTGCCTTTAACATCAATCAAAATCAAATCATCAATAATATTAGTCAAATCTTTCACAGATTTGCTTCTCGGCTCAAGTGCGAGGGTAATTTTTGAATTCGGGAATTCTTTTTTTAGTGAAATTAGCGACGGGAGAAAAAATATTTCATCACCGATTCCGCCAAAGTTTATTGCCAGTATATTCTTAAAATCTTTTTCCATAACAAATATATTTTAGCAAAAAAATTCAAGGGCATAAAAAAATTTTCGTGTATAATTAATTTATGGTAAACAAAGTTACAACAGCAACCGTAATAGGACTGGAAGCTTACAAAATAACCGTCGAAATTGATGTAATAAATTCTATTCCGGGAATTTCAATTGTCGGACTGCCGGATACTGCTGTAAATGAGGCGCGTGACAGGGTTCGCTCTGCAATCAAAAACTGCAATTACACATTTCCCTCAAAAAAAGTTGTAATAAACCTTGCGCCAGCCGATATGAAAAAAGCAGGCACAAACTTTGACCTTCCGATTGCCGTCGGAATTCTCACGGAAGAATGCATAATAGACGGAGAAAAAATAAAAGACTATGCCTTTATCGGAGAACTTTCACTTGACGGAGAAATCAGAGGAGTAAACGGGGTTCTTCCGATAATTCTGGGGCTGAAAAACTGCGGGATTAAAAATGTCATCGTGCCTGCAATTAATGCAAATGAAGCCGCACTTGTCGACGGGATAAACATTTACGGTGCAGAGCACCTGACAGATGTCGTAAACCACTTCGTCGAAACACCTTTAAAAATAAAGAAAATCGACATTAACGAATATTTGCAAAAACACGGCGAAGACGAATATATCTACGATTTTAAAGATGTAAAAGGGCAGAAAAAAGCCAAAAAAGCGCTTGAAATAGCGGCAGCCGGCGGGCACAATCTTCTTATGTCTGGCTCTCCGGGGTCGGGCAAAACTTTGATGGCAAAATGTTTTGCCTCAATTCTTCCGCCGCTTGAACTTGATGAAGCTCTGGAACTCACAAAAATTTACAGCATTTCCGGACTTCTGTCACCGGATGAACCTTTAATGACGAAACGCCCGTTCCGCCCCGTACACCATACAGCATCGGCAAACGGAATTATCGGCGGAGGTTCAAACCCGAAACCCGGAGAAATTACGCTTGCCCATAGAGGAGTTTTATTTTTAGACGAAATTGTAGAATTTCCCCGTCAGGTTCTGGAAGTTTTAAGGCAGCCGCTTGAGGACGCCAAAGTCGTAATTTCCCGCGCTAATCATTCAATCACTTATCCTGCAAAATTCATGCTTCTTGCTGCGATGAATCCATGCCCGTGCGGATTTCTCGGGGACAAAGAAAAACAATGCACCTGCTCCGAGTTTCAAATTAACAGATATCTTTCCCGCCTTTCAGGCCCTCTTTTAGACAGAATTGACCTCCAGATTGAAGTTCCGAGGCTTACGTCTGAAGAACTTATGCAGTCAACGGCAGCCGAAGAATCTTCCGCCGACATCAGAAAAAGAGTAATTAAAGCAAGAAAAATTCAATACGAAAGATACAAAAACGACAATATTTTTACGAACTCCGAACTTACCCCGAAACTCATCAAAAAATACTGCAAAATCGACAAACAATCGGAAGACCTTCTTAAAACCGCTATTGTCAAATACCAGCTTTCAGGCAGACGCTACGACAGAATTCTAAAACTTGCAAGGACAATTGCCGATCTGGATGGAGAGCAGAATATTAAGCAAACACATCTTATGCAGGCGCTCCAGTATAGAACCTTTCTTAACCCTGCACAATAATTATTTCAAATCCTTAAAATAATTATAATCAGTCAGCGCCGGATAAGTACAATTCACACCGAAAAGTTCGTCTTTTGAAGTACTTGCTTCTCTGCAATAAAATTCGTAATTTTCAACAGGATAAATCGTATCTTTTGCCCCCATTGCTCTTAGTTTTCTGTTCAAAACCTGAAAAACAAAAACATCATATCCGAGTTTATTGGGCTTCATAGTACCGCCGTTTGTGTCGACAGTAACAAGCAGCGGCTCATCCGGTGCAACCGGAATATTCAGTCTGAAAAGTTTGCCCGCTATAACTATATTTTCCCCGCCCTTAAATATCAAATCCGACATTCTTGCCCTGCCGTTCTTTGTCAAATATTCGGCAGCAGGGCAGGCAAGATTTTTGGTATGATTGCAGTTTGAACTTTTAAAATTCTTATTCAGCACATCCAGCAGATACCAGTAATAAATATCGTTTCCGTCGTCACCAGCCGGCGATTCTGCCGTCACGTAGACCATTGCTTCGCTTAATATAAACAATGCCTGCTTAAGTCCGACTTCGTAACGTTTGTTTGTAATCCCGCGGTGAATCAAAAGGGTTACGACAGCCACAAAAAGAATAAACAATCCCATACAAATCATAAATCTGTATAAAGAAAGCCCTTCGAAAGATTTTTTGCCTGAAAATATTTTCATAACCGCCCTTTTAATTTACATATTAGGATTAATCAAATATATAATCAACCCAGCCGCAGCAGAAATTCCGAGATAAACAAGCGGATCATGTTTCTTTTTAAGACTCATCGCAAATAGTATCAAAAATAACACCAAACCGATTAAATTGAACCCGCTTATAAACATATTCACTCCGACCGCCGCCAGAAGCCCGCACCCTGCAGGTTTCAAACAGTATATAATTGATTTCACGTATTCATTATGTTTAAACTGTTCCAGAAGTTTTGACACGATTATAACAATTATCAAGGATGGCAAAACAACAGAAGCCGTGGCAATCACGGAACCTAAAATACCGGAGGTTGTGTATCCCGCAAAGGTTGCAACATTCACCCCGACAGGCCCCGGAGTAATTGATGACACAGCAATCATATCAGTCAATTGTTGTGCTGTGTACCACTCACGGGTTTCTGCGATATGATACAAAAAAGGAATCGTCGCATATCCACCGCCGAACGAAAATAATCCGATATGAAAAAATTCAAGAAAAAGCTGAAGATAAATCATTCACTACCCTCCGGCTTTTTCCGGCTCAAAATAATCTGCCGGACAATTCCCGTTAAAATCGCAAGGATAACAAGGATTGCCGGAGAAATCTTCAGACACGCCGAACACAAAAATACAATAAAAAATATAAAAAAAGTAAACCGTCCGGTCACACTTTTATTCCAGATTTCTTTTATTGCAAGATAAATTAAAACCAGAACCCCGATTCCGACACCCCAAAAAATCCCTTGAATAAATCTCAGATTTATCAGCTCTTCAAGAATTTTGGCAAGAATTATGATACACAAAAAAGCCGGCAGAACCATCCCGAAAATAGCAACAATTGCCCCTAATGTACGTTTTAATTTATACCCGACAAAAATTGAAAGATTAGCCGCAATTAACCCCGGCAGACTCTGGCTTAATGCCGTATATTCGCACAATTCATCATTATCAATCCAGCCGCGCTTTTCAACAAGTTCACACTGCATAATAGGCAGAATTACATACCCTCCGCCGAGCAACAAAGTACCGACTTTGAAAAAAGCTTTAAAAATATTATATAATGATTTTTCCATTTTAATTATTCAAAGTTGCCTTTAATCTGGCCATAGCTCTTGCAACTGCAGCTTCTGCACGTTTGGCATCTATTGAGGCGTCATGTTCTGCAAGTCTTTCTTTTGCACGTCTGAGCGCAGCTTCCGCTCTTGCAACATCAATATCATCACCGCATTCGGCTGTTGTTGTCAAGATTATACATTCATTGTCCTTAAACTGAAGAACTCCGCCCATTGTCGTGTAAGATTTTGCTTCATCACCCTTTTTAACCTTGGTGACACCGATGTCAAGCGCCGCCATTACCGGAATGTGGTCTTTTAAAATGCCGAATTCTCCATCTACACCTCTTGTGTAGATTTCATCAACTTCTTCATCAAATACAACTTTTTCATGAGTAATTATCTTTAAGCGCATAAATTCCTCTTATTCTTGAATTTTTATAAACTACAGGCAACAAATAAACTTGCTGCCTGTAAAATTCAATTAAACATTCAATGTTTTACCTTTTTCAACGGCTTCTTCGATTGTACCAACCATATAGAAGGCTTGTTCTGGCAAATCATCATGTTTACCTTCAATGATTTCTTTGAAACCTCTGATGGTATCTTCAAGTTTTACGTACTTGCCCGGAATTCCCGAGAACTGTTCCGCAACAAAGAACGGCTGGGAGAGGAACCTTTGAATTTTTCTTGCTCTGTTAACGGTTTCTTTATCCTCGTCTGAAAGCTCATCCATACCGAGAATTGCGATAATATCCTGTAATTCTTTGTATTTTTGAAGGATTTCAAGAACTTTTCTGGTTGTATTGTAGTGTTCTTCTCCAATAATATTCGGATCCAAAACTCTTGAAGAAGATTCAAGCGGATCGACAGCCGGATAAATACCCAGAGAAGCAATCTGCCTTGACAATACTGTTGAAGCGTCAAGGTGGGAGAATGTTGTGGCCGGAGCAGGGTCTGTCAGGTCGTCTGCAGGTACGTAAATTGCCTGAACTGATGTAATAGAACCGTCTTTAGTTGAAGTAATACGTTCCTGAAGTTCACCCATTTCGTTTGCCAGAGTCGGCTGATAACCAACTGCAGAAGGCATACGGCCTAACAGTGCTGATACTTCCGAACCTGCCTGAGTGAATCGGAAAATGTTATCAATAAACAACAACACATCCTGTTTTGAAAAATCTCTAAAGTATTCCGCAGCCGTCAAAGCTGAAAGACCGACTCTCATACGTGCTCCCGGCGGCTCGTTCATCTGTCCGTAAATCAAAGCAACTTTATCAATAACGCCGGATTCTTTCATTTCATTCCAGAGGTCGTTACCTTCACGGGTTCTTTCACCAACACCGCCGAAAACTGAAACACCTGAATGCTCCATTGCAATGTTGTGAATAAGTTCCATAATCAAAACGGTTTTGCCGACACCTGCACCGCCGAACAGACCAATCTTTCCGCCTTTCTGATAAGGCTGCAGAAGGTCGATTGCTTTAATACCGGTTTCCAGAATTTCAATATTTGTATTTTGGTCTGTAAGTTTTGGAGATTCTCTGTGGATAGGAAGATAAGTATCAGTTTCAACAGGCCCCATTTCATCTACAGGCTGGCCGGTTACGTTCAAAATTCTTCCTAAAATCGGTTTTCCGACAGGGATTTTGATAGGCTCGTTAGTATTAACAACCTTCATGCCTCTTTTAAGACCGTCGGTTGAAGACATTGCAACAGTTCTGACCCGATTTCCGCCGAGCATCTGCTGAACTTCCGCAACAACAAAGCTTCCGTCATCTTTATAAATATTCAATGCCGTATAAATTTCCGGCAGTTCACCGGCCTGAAACTCAACGTCAATTACAGGCCCGATAATCTTTGTAATAATCCCTTCGTTTTTAGTCAATGTCTCCATAAGCTCTCCTTTGCTGGTTTGATTATAAAACAAGAAAAAGTTTATTTCAAGTTTCAGCAAATGCGGCTTATATAGCAAATTCCGCTAAAAATGGCTAAAATTGTCACCCTTAACTCGTTTCAGGGTCTCGTAATTTTGAGATGCTGAAACAAGTTCAGCATGACAGTATTACGTATATTTAGTAGAAACTTGTATATTATTCCCCGGAAAATAACAGATTTACAGACACGGTTTCTGCTATTAAAACAAATAAATATTCCCTGCTGATTTTACGTTAATTTTTCTTAAAATAATCAAAAAGCATTTGCCTAATTTGATTTAGCGGAGTAGAATTAATTTATGGCATTAGAGGAACAATTATATTCTGACATCCCTCCGACAAAGCTTCGGAATAAAGAGGAGAAATTCAAACCGGCAAAGACAAGCAAATTCTGGCTCTGGGTAGCGAGTTTGTTCTTTTTTAACATGCTCCAGAACAGATTTTATGCATTCCGCTATCAGGGGGAAGAAAACTACTTTGACGGCTGTCAGAATGTTCCGACAATACTTTTTGCGCCTCACTGCAACTGGTGGGACGGTATCGTATTTTACAACATCAGCCACAGAATTTTCCACAAAGAAATACGGCTTATGGTAGAAGAATTGAACAGATTCCCGCTTCTTCGCCGCGGAGGCGCGTATTCGGTAAACAAAAAGTCCCCGCAGTCTGCTATGAAAGCGCTTAAATATTCAGTTGACGTTGTCGGCGATACGAGAAACCTTCTTTGCATATTTCCGCAGGGAATTATCCGTCCGCCGCATTTCAGACCGTTTGAATTTCAGACTGGGCTTGCATATATTGCACAAAACGCCGTCAAACGCTACGGAAAAGTCAATTTAATTCCGGTTGCAATTGATTACTGCTTTTTAAGAGATAACAGACCGGAAGTTCTTGTCAAATTCGGCAAAAGAATTGAACTGAGAGATGCTAACATCGACAGAAAACAATATACCCATTTCCTTGAAAATGCACTGACACAAGTTTGCGACGAACAGGATGAAGAAATTTCGCATGGAGAAATGTCTGATTACAAAATTTTATTTAAACAGCACCTCAAATGGTACAGAAGAATTGAGCAAAGACTAAAAAGGATTGACCTTCCGCCGGTTTCCGGAGTGTAAAACAACTTATGAACCGCAAAAATTTACCACGGGTAGTCGTCGCGGATTTCCCAGCCGTCGGTCATTATGAGAGCAGAGCAGAATGCGCCGTTTGTTTGTCCTGCCTGTTTGCTGCAGCCGTAACGCCACGCTGACTTTAAATACTCACGGTCAAATGTGTCATAAGCATTGCCCTCATCACATGACCCTTTATATCCATACGGAACCAGTCCGTAATCCGGTAGAATTGAAAATACGAATAAATCCCGTCCAAATCTATTTGGGTTTTTGTACCCGTTTATGTCTACCAAAATAGACTGAAAAGAAGTAGCAGAACTTATCATCGCTTCCGAAAGATAAAAAGTCATTCCATCGACTGTGCTTATTACTAATGCATTGGAATAAAAAGGTGTAAAAGTATCTTCAATACTTCCATTCGGCCGTGTATATTTGATTTCGTCAGAAATTTTGCCATACCTTGTTTCATTTATTTTTGCAAAGTATTGTTTTAGATATTGATTGAAAAATGATACGCTTGATTGGTTAAAATTCCAGTATTTAACGCTTTCATTGTGAACTTCAGAAAGCTCTATTGCCTGCGCCATAACGGAATAGGCTTTCTTTAACCGGTTTATGGTTTCGGCTTTCTGATATCCTTCAATTACGCCCGGGAGTGTCATCGCTGCAACTATTCCGATTATTCCGAGGGTAATCAGAACTTCCGCCATTGTGAAGGCCGCGTGTTTGGATTTTTTCCTGTCATTCTGAACGGAGTGAAAAATCCAATTAGGTTTTAAGTGGATCCTTCGCCTTTGGCTCAGGATGACGTCCTTTTTTATGTCATTCTGAGGGCGAATGCCCGAAGAATCTCCTTGTGCTGCCTTGTCATTCTGAGCGCAAAGCCCGAGGAATCCACTCGCACCCAGCACGTCATTCTGAAGGAGCGAAGCGACTGAAGAATCTACTTGCTTTTTAATAAGATCCTTCGCCTTCGGCTCAGGATGACGCTTAATTACATTACTTTCGGCTAAAACGCTTGAAGGAGCCTGATTACAGGTTGCCCCCCCCCCCCGTAAATTCAATCATAGTACGGCTTTTCATACTCTTAGCTCCTTTGCTTTTTCACGTTCGTTACTCTTTTATTTTAGCATGATTTTTGAAGTTTTTCA
>CALVAX010000028.1 GCA_944325605.1 Candidatus Gastranaerophilales bacterium | reverse complement strand
ACATGCTGTACAACAATGCTAAGTAAAAACCGCTAAGTTAGTTATTAGTAAAGGTTTCACACGAAGTGTGCTCTTACAATTGGATAGATTTTAGTATTGCCGCTTTTTCTAACGTTACATGCTGTACAACAATGCTAAGTAAAAACCGCTAAGTTAGTTATTAGTAAAGGTTTCACACGAAGTGTGCTCTTACCTTTGGATAGATATTAGTTAAAGGCGCTTGGCACAGGATTAGGAACTAAAGTACAGGATTAGGAATTCGGCGCTTGCAATGTAAATGATTTAATTTATTAAAACTTTGAAGCCGCAGGCCTAAAGGCCTGCGGCTTCATCATATCTTTTCTCTTATTTTTTATTATTCAGCGTCTTTGTTGATGTCTTTTACACTCAGGGCTATTCTGTGTTCCTGAGGAGTGAATTTCTTAATCAAAACTTCTACACTGTCGCCGACTTTGTATCTGTTGAACGGGTTTACATTTTCTTCAGCCATTTCTGAAACCGGAAGAAGTGCTTCTACGCCGGGGAATATGTTAATAAATGCGCCAAATCCGGTTACTTTATTAACTGTACCTGTGATTACCTGACCTTCTTCAAACTGGCCTTCAATCTGCTGCCACGGATCTTCGCCCATTCTCTTCAGAGAAAGAGAAATTCTCTTTAATTCGTTGTCGATTTTGATAATCTTAACTTCAATAGTTTCGCCAAGAGAAATTACATCTGACGGATGTTTGATTCTTGACCATGAAATTTCTGAAATCGGAAGAAGTCCGTCGATTCCGTTGATGTCAACAAATGCGCCAAAATCTGCAATTCTTACAACTTCGCCTTTTACAACCTGTCCTTCTTCAAGGGTTGAGAGGATGTTGTCTACAACCTGATCACGCTGTTCTGCAACGGCCTGTCTTTGAGAAAGGATAAGTTTGTTTTTCTTGGGGTCTGCTTCCAGAACTTTAACTTCGATTTTTGTATCAATCAAACCGTCAAACGGAGTGCCTGTTCTAAGTTGTGATGAAGGGATGAAACCTTTCAAATCAGCAACGTCAACAAGAACGCCGCCTTTAACGATAGATACAACTTTTGCTAAAATTGTATCGCCCTGAATTTTTGCATCATTCAACTGTGCCCATGCTTGAGCAAATGCAAGGCGTTTTAGTGACAAAAGCATGCCTTCATCATCGTTTTCTTCTTTAAGAACGTAAAATTCTTTCACATCGCCGACATCTACTGTTTCTGAGCCTTCTGCAGACGGGATTTCTTTTGACGGAAGAAAAGCTTCTGTTTTAGCACCTTTTACGCTTACAAGATATCCGTCCTGTTCTTTTTTAATAACAGTACCTTCTACAATATCTGCTACTGCATTTGTGGTTGAAAATGATTCTTCGAGTAATCTTTCAAATTCATCCATGTTTGTTTTTTCTAATGTTGTTGTCATTTTTATTTTTCCTTTCGTTTTGTTAAGTTGATTTTTATGTTTTTAAAAACTGTTTAATTTTTCGATTACAGCATCTATAATGTTCTGCGGGGTCGAGGCGCCTGCTGTTACCGAAATATCCTCTACACCGGAAATCAGATTTTTAAAATTGTCCAATTCGTCAGCGTTTTCGATATGAATTGTTTTTGTTATATTTTTCAGGATTTCCGCAAGGTGAGTTGTATTTGCACTTTTTTTAGAGCCGACAACCACCATAAGCCCGCAGTTTTCAGCCAGTTCTTTTGCCTCACACTGCCGCATTGATGTGCTCGGACAGATTGTATTTGCTATATGAATTTCTTTCGCGATTGAAGTCAGGTAATTGACTATTGAATTAAGCGTCGAGAGCATCTGGGTGGTCTGAACGACAACTCCGACATTTTTGTGTGATTTAATTTTGGTTTCAAAACTCTTTAGCTGTTCAACATTTGCAGCAACTGCGACTTTGTCAGTCCACAAAAGTGCATTTGCTTTGATTGCAACAACTTCCGGATGTTCGGCTTTTCCGACAATCACGACAAAATAGCCGTCTTTTGCAAGTTCTACGGCTTTTTGCTGAACTTTTTTAACATCAGGACAGGTTAAATCAACAGGAGTAAAGCCTGCCTGTTTAATTTTTTCAATAACCTCCGGACTTTCGCCATGGCTTCTGATAACGCAAATTCCGTCGCCTTTTTCTGGCAATTCATAAAGCGTTTTAATCCCATTTGCTTCAAGTTCTTTTATAACATTTGCATTATGAATAAGTTCTCCCAGAACAAATACTTTTTTGTCAGGGTTTTCTTCTTTTAATTTTTTAGCGGTTTCAACGGCACGTTTAACTCCGTAACAAAAACCCGCATATTTGGCTAATTTAATTTTTTTCGGCAATTTAAAATTGTCTTCTTTCTTCTGGACTTGCGGTATTAAATATTCAAAACCGCTGTAATTATATTAAATTACAAAAGAAACAAAATAGCAAGCCGTCAAACCCGGATTTATATATTTCTGCCGGCTTAAAGAATTAAGCCGGCAGTTTTCAACCACAAACTTTGTACCTGAACTTAGGAATTTATATACATTGTAGATTCATTTTCTTTTAATTTTTTACGTGTCGTAGAGTCTATTGGCGGCGTGAAGGTATTCTTCATAAATTCTGAACCTTCGCTGCTTTGTTTTACATCCCGTACCTCATCGTTGTCAAAGTATTTTGCAAATCCGGAATCTTTTTTCAAGGCTTCAAGCTGCCCTATAACTTCGTTATTAGTTGAAGACTTCATTACTGTCAAAATTTTATTTACAGCATCAACAGGAAGCCCTGCTTCAAGCATAGATTTGCCCATACCGCTGTCAATCATACCCTTCAAAAGCGAAGCCGCAAATCGCGCTATTACCGTATAAATCGTTCGTTTATGCACCATTCCTGACACTTCCGCAATTGACATCAAGATTTCAATCTTTTTAGCAGGAGAGGCATTTTCAAACATTTTGATATAATAATCCCGTCTTTGCGAAGGAGATAACTGGCTTAATTCCTTAACGGTAAGAGTGCCGCCCATAAGATGAGATTCAAGTTCACCGGTCGAAACAGCACTGTTAAGAGTAATCTCTCCGACAAGCCTTGTTATTTCTGTCTTCTGAACATCCGGAGGCATTTTCTCCAGATTTTCAATTACCTTCTCTACAGCTTTTGTATTGCCTGATTCATAAACAACATCAATAGCCTGTGACTGTACTGACGGATCATAGTTTCTGATATTGGAGGCTGCATGTTCTTGAACTTCACTGTATTTTGAGGACATTACCTCTTTATGCATTTCCAGCTGGTTTTCTTTGTCTGACAACTCAATCTGATCGGCCAATGTCTTCTGGATTTTTACAGCATCATCATCTCCAAATTTCTCTGAAGCTTCCATTACACTTCTTGAAACCTGAACCTGATTTTTTGATGAATATTTGGAAGTACCTTTGGCAATAGAAACCATTAATTCTTCATCTTGAGTTTCTATAGCATATTTAGTGTATTTTTCATTTACTTTTAATTCTATTGATTCGTGTACATTACCGATATTTTCCGCAATTACATTTTTAGCATCTTTATCCTTGTATTTGTCTGCATTATCAATAACATCATTAAATATTTGTTCCTGTTCTTGTACAGTCAATTTTTCAAGATTTTCTTTACTTGTAGCAACAGTTACTGCTTTGCCGGATATTCTGTTATATGTAATAGCAACATCAGCACGGGATCCTTCAGGCCCGCATTCCATGTTTGCTTCTTGCAATCCTACAACTGTTTCTTCGCTGATATTTCCTTTTTCGTGTGCTTCAGCAACATCTTTAGCACCTTCGATAGCGCCTTTTACATCATTTGTTGCAGCAGCATTAGCCTGAACCAATATGGCATCCATATCGTCGTTAACACTGTCAAGCCCCTGGATATGTTTTGCAAGAGCTGCAAGCATACCTTTCTGTTCAGGATTGCTGCAATTATCCCTCAATTCAAAATATTTTGCTCGTAATGCATCCTGATCTTTAGGGTCTATACCTTCAAACTGATGTATAAACCAATCCTTAACAGCATATTGCATTGCCTCTCTGCTGGCTTTATCCATATCATTGGATTCTTGATAAAGCATTTCTTTTCGTTTTTCATAAATCTCATTAAAATGCTCATTTTTTGCCATTAATGCAAATGTTGAAGTTTCTTTATCAGAGTTTACATTTCCGCCAAACACATCATTTAAAGATACACCGGCCTTGGATGCAAAACTCAACATCTTATATCGTATCAATTCGGCTTTATTTAGAGATTTTATACCATCTTGTTGTACTTTTTTATCCAAATAAGCTAACTGTTTATCATAAAAATCTTCTGATTTGCTGTCAAAACGTTCTGCCATATCTTTATCAAGCTGTTCACGCTGACATTCTACGGTGCTTATACGATTTTTAATTATTTGACTGGCGGTGCTTTCAATTTGTTCATTTAACGGTTTTGAAAGCGCAGAATCGTAATTCTTTTCCATATCGCCGTCAAAACGTAAGTCCTTAGTTTCTTCATCATCAGAAGCTGCAAAAAATGCCAGTGCTAATTTTGCCTTATCTTCAGGAGTCATTTTTTTCCAGGATGGAATATTTTCAGCAAAATCGGCTTCAATGGCTTCCATTGCGTTTGCCCTGTCCGCATCAGACATTGACTCCCATTTTTCTCCGTAGAACTTCTTCGCAAAGTTTTTGACGAAAAATTGCTCCTGTTCTTCCGGAGGTAAATTGTAAAAGTCACATGCATATACTCCTGTTTCATCAGGTGTAAACTCCATGGATTTTAAATTTTTATTGTTATAATCTATTGCTGCGCCTTTTGACTGTTCCGGAGAAGATGTTTTCTGCCCATTTGAAGGCTCTGTAGGCTGCGAAACCGCATCTGTCGTATTTTCTGCTTTGTCAACCCCGTTAGCTTGAATTTCTTCATAATATGGAACTAATGCCTGCTGAACTTCTTCATCAGACATAACATTAATATCATAGCCTTTTGATACTAAATATTTAACTTCTTTATCTGTTAATTGCGACTTCTTCTTTGGTGCATCCGTACTCTCAAAAACTGTATTCTGTGTTGACTGGCCTTTTGCTGCATTTGCAGTAGTTGTTGTTGTAGATTGCACACCCGCACTTTGACTAAATTTTACGTCATAATTCGAATCAATACTCATTTTTATACTCTCATTTTAGTACTTAAACATGTAAAAACATGCTGTAACCAAGAATTGCAGCATGTTTTGAAATATTTACATTTTTTTACATTTAATGAACTGTTGCAAATACCCCGTTTCCAAACAACTGCATATTTGAAAACTGCATTTTTGTCGGATATGCATTGTTAAATCTGGTATCATTTGTAACCTCCATCAATGTTTCAAATAGCTCCGGATCCAAAATTCTGGCTGTTTGTTTGCTGTTGCGTTTATATACGCTTGTTACTCCGACATTGAACTTGCCGATTGATGCATTATCCTGAAGATTTATGCTCACAAATGACAAACCTGCAACTTTAAATTCTCCTTCACCATCTTTTTTAATAATTAAAGACTCAAAGTCTTCGTTATTACGATCCGTGCTTACTGCAAAGAGCGTATAATTGCCAAGTCTTGTCTTGATTTTGGTTGACATAATCGTACGTCCCCAATCTTCAGATTCTGCACGTCCTTCGTCCAGCCAGCCCGTATTTTTATATCCGTTTGCAATATTGCCGTAATTTGTAATTGTTACATTCCGTTGAATCGGCGCACCCAATTTTAAAGCTCCGGCATTCTTCAGACCCGAAACTTTGCCTGCCGCAAAATCTTTTAAGAAGGTAATTACTTTATCTGAAGAATATCCGACCTTATCTTCGTTTACCATTAACTGATCTATTGTAACCCGCATACCTTCAACACCATCATCGCCTATTATATGCAGAACTACAGGTCTTAATTCTTTGATGGTTTTAGTATTTGAATTACCGCTGAATATATCTTCAACACTTGCATTTGAAAGTGACGAAATACGTATCTCCGTAACCCGTCCGTCTTTTTTGGGTGTTACAAATTCCAGATTGTAAGAAGCTTTCCCCTCTTTTATTGTTACTAATTCGCCTGTTCCGGCACTGTTTTTCACTCTTCTGATGCCGTCAGGCGTAGTGTATGCACCCTGCATCATTTCTACTCTTGCAGGTTCATCCCCAAAAACACTGTTATTATAATTTGCGGATTGCGTATTTAAAGGACTCATTGCAATCAGTGTTGCCAGAGGAACTGCCATTGCGGTTGATCTTAAATTTGATGAATGATTTTGACTGCGGTCTTTTCTACCTGAAAACGCAATATTTTTACTTGAATTTACACTAAAATTTACTGATGTTACTGGTTTTACTGCCATAATGTACTACTCCATATTAACCCTTTACATATATTTATCTGTTCATGTCAAAATCGCAAAAATATTTTTTTGCTAGTTATCCAAAACTCTTAATTCACTAAATACCCCGTTTTTTGCATTATAATATGCTTTTAGATGTTTGTAAAATTATATATACATTTTTAATATTTCTTAACACTTGCACCATTGACGTTTTTGTAGTAATTTTCATGGTGTATAAAAAGTTTATCAAAAGAAGGAGAACTCAAATGAGTGAAAGAAAATTAGTTGGAACCGGTGAAATGTTCAAAAAAGCACTTGCCGGCGGTTACGCTATCGGTGCTTACAACGTTAACAACATGGAAATTCTTCAGGGTATTGCTGAAGCTGCTGAAGAAACTCAATCACCTATCATTTTGCAGGTTTCTGCAGGTGCAAGAAAATATGCTAACCAAACTTACTTAATCAAATTAGTTGAAGCTGCATTGGCAACAACGACTGTACCTATTGCACTTCACCTTGACCACGGTGCAGATTTTGAAATTTGTAAAGCCTGCATTGACGGCGGATTTTCATCTGTTATGATTGACGGTTCAAGATTCCCGCTTGAAGAAAATATTAAAATTACTAAACAGGTTGTTGACTACGCTCATCCGCGCGGAGTTTCAGTTGAAGCTGAACTCGGTAAACTTGCCGGTGTTGAAGATGACGTTAAAGTTCACGCTAAAGATTCAACTTACACAGACCCTGAAGAAGCTGCTAGATTCGTTAAAGAAACAGGCTGTGACTCTTTAGCTGTTGCTATCGGAACTTCTCACGGTGCTTACAAGTTCAAAGGTGAAGCTAAGCTTGATTTTGAAAGACTTGCTGAAATCAAAAAAGCAGTTAACGAAATCGTTGGATACGATTATCCGCTTGTTCTTCACGGTTCATCATCTGTTCCGGCTGAATTCGTTGCTAAATGCAACAAATACGGCGGCAACCTCCCTGATGCTCAAGGTGTTCCGGAAGATATGCTTAACTATGCTTCTAAACACGGCGTTGCAAAAATCAATATTGATACCGACTTAAGACTTGCAATGACTTCAACAATCAGAGAATTCTTTGTTGAACATCCTGAAAAATTCGACCCGAGAGAATACATGGGACCGGGAAGAACTGCCGTTAAAGAAATGGTTATGCACAAAATGCGCGACGTTCTCGGAACTGCAGGACACGCTAAAGATTAATTTCTTTAACAACTATATTAAAAAAGACCGCTTAATCGAGCGGTCTTTTTTTAATAATTTTCTTAGCAAAAACTCATAAAAACAAATAAAAAGTGACCGTCTTTTAGGTCACTACATACTTCCAACTTTATATTGTGATTATATTTGTATCAAATAAATTCGTAAAAAACAAACAATTAAAACATTAAAAACTGCCGAACATCCGATAAATAAGACATCCGGCAGTTTAAATTTTACTTTTTCAAGAAGTCAGGGATTTCAATATTGGTAAATCCTGAACCCATTTGAGGCATGGATGTTCTTCTTTGCTGCTGAGAAGCATTTCCGTTATTAAAAGCTCCGGAGAAGAAATCTGAAGCACTAAGCTGTTTAACATCTTTTTTCGGAGGTTCAACAGGCTGATTTTTAAGTTCAAAACCAGTAGCAATAACGGTAACCTGAATTTCACCCTGAATATTTTCGTTAATAGCAGTACCGATAATAACTGTAGCATCGTCAAGAACTGCGTCATGGATAATATTAGCAGCATCAGTAACTTCATGAAGGGTCATATCCGGACCGCCCGTGATGTTAACGATTACGCCTGAAGCGCCGTTGATAGAAGTTTCAAGCAGCTGTGAATTGATAGCAATTTCAGCAGCCTTGATAGCACGGCCTTCGCCCTGACCGCGGCCGATACCCATAAGAGCCGAGCCGGAAGCCTGCATAACATTTTTAACATCAGCAAAGTCAACGTTGATAGTTCCGGGAACAGTGATGATATCAGAAATACCCTGAACACCTCTCAACAAGACTTCATCAACGATAATGAATGATTCATTCAGAGAAACCTGACGGTCGACAACCTGAAGCAATTTATCGTTCGGAATAACGATAACAGCGTCAACGGCTTCTCTCAATTTTTCAAGACCTTGAACAGCTTGATTTTGGCGTTTACGGCCTTCCCAGGAGAAAGGTTTTGTAACAACGGCGATTGTCAAAATGCCGAGTTCTTTAGCAATTTTTGCTACAACCGGAGCAGCACCGGTACCGGTTCCGCCGCCCATACCTGCCGTAATAAACACCATATCGGCACCGTCAAGAGCCTGCGTAATTTCCTGCTGTGCTTCTTCAGCAGCTCTTTCGCCAACAGCCGGATCACCGCCTGCGCCAAGCCCTGAAGTAGATTTTGCACCAAGCTGAATTTTGTTAGGTGTCTGGGCAAATTCCAGCACCTGCAAATCTGTATTCATTAACCAGAACTCAACACCTGAGAGTCCTGCTTTAATCATTCGGTTAACAGCATTACCGCCGCCACCGCCGACACCGACAACTTTTATTTTAGTCGGATTTACTGCGGAACGAGCAGCCGGAGCCTGATTGTTTGTTGGATCTTCTTTCTTTGCGAAGATATCTGATACGTAATTTTCCACTTTTTTACCTCTTTATATTTAAATATAATTACATAATTCCGGTTACATAGCCCGATAAGTTATTCCGGACTCCCCAATTATATAATAACATACTATTTTAAATAGGAAAAAAGTACAAGAATTTTACCTCAATTATGAACAAAAGTTAATAAAAAAGTGAAGAGTGAGGAGTGAAGGGCGAAGAGGGTTGAACAGTTGAAAAGTTGAAGGGGTGAAAGGTTAGTTTTGGCATAAAGGCGACAAGGAGCGCCCCATTTTCAACTCATTTTGGCAGGCGAAGTTCCCCACCTGAGCTTGTCGCGAAGAAGTGTGTAAAAATCAGAGTCATCCAGAAGTGCAAGTTTTGCGTTATGTAAAGATTTTTTAATTTCTATATCAGCATTACACTCATAGAAATTTTGCCCGTCGGTAGAAACAACAAACCCGTTTTCGCAATCTCCCATTGAAACAGTGACAAGTTCATTATCCGGAATAACAAGCGGCCTTGCAGTCAGCGTATGCGGACAGATAGGAACAATAACAAAAGCCTCAAGTTTCGGAGCAAGCACAGGCCCGCCTGCGGAAAGCCCGTACGCTGTAGAGCCCGTCGGGGTCGATATAATCAGTCCGTCTGCAAGATAATCGCAAACTGCATTTCCGTTAATTTTCAATGACAAACGTGCGGTTCTCCCGTGCGAATTTCCTTTTATAACAAAATCATTCAATGCAAGATTGTCACCGCTCTGGAGCATAATTCTTTCTTCAATATGGAATTGTCCTTGCAGAATTTTTTGAACAGACTGCATAAGATATTCTCTGGAAGTTTGCGAAAGAAAGCCTAAGCGTCCAAGATTAATCCCGAAAATAGGAGTGTCGAATTTAGCAAAAAATCTTGCGGCTTTTAAAATAGTGCCGTCGCCTCCGATAACAAAAGCAAAGTCAAACCCGTCTTTAAGGTTATCTATATCAAGAACTTCGCACGAAACATTTTGCTCAATCAGAAGTTGAGTAAGATTATTTTTCGCATCAACCGAATTTTGGATTTTATTGTTATAACAGACTGCAAAATTTTTCACTCTCATATGTGAACTATACCATATCAGAGGAAAATACGCAACGTAAAGAATTTTCCTCACCCATGAGCGGATGACATAGGGTGAAGGGTGAAGGGTGAAGGGTGAGGGGAGTTGAAAAGTGGAATGGTTGAAGGGTTGAAGGGTTTGTTTCGTAAAAAATTGTTCCCTCTACCTTGACATTCTTAACATTTAATTAATTTGTATTTAAAAAATTATTGTCCTCCCCTGGAGGGAGGACCGAAATCTCTGATTTCGAGGAGGGGGAGAGAAACTTTTTTCATTTTTTATTATCTTCATTCTTTTCTTTTGTTGCTATATGGTACTTTCTTGTACCGACAAGAAAGTACCGCAAAGAAGCTCCCGACCGACGCTTCGCTCACTAATCAATTGTAACCGTTGCAATTAAAGCAAGTGAACTCGTGCTTCGCACTCAAACAGCACTTGCTTTGTTATTTTGAAACGGAACATTGATTGTTCGCTCCGCAATGGTCGGAGGTTTTTCTGTTGCCGCGATAGCTTTTAATTTACCGCAACACTGCATACAATCTCACAAGGCTCAGTCTTCGCCTGTTCAAAATAGCATACTGAATGGGAATTATTAAACCAAAAGGAAAAGGCGCCCATTTGATTGTTGTAATTACTATAAATTCGGGCGCCTATATTGAGCAAAAAGTCTTTTGTTTATGTCATTCTGAGGGCACGTAGTGCCCGAAGAATCTCATTGGACTTGCAAGTCGAGGATTTCTGTACCTGACCTGCGGTATTCTTTCAGCCATTTTGTCTGGTTCTGTCATCCTGAACTTGTTTCAGGATCTTGTTGAGATGCTGAAATAAATTCAGCATGACAAAATGGCTTTTTGAGGATCCTTCGCCCTCTCACAAAAACGATACTTTATCGTTTTGTTCGGCAGAGTGGCTCAGGATGACATGTTTTTTCAATGTACCGATTGATTTGCAAGTCGGGCAATTCTGCCCGACATGCGTTCTACGGATTCTGTACATTTATCGCATATCCCGCAGGTGGTGAGTCATAATCACTTATGACGGGTATGTGTTGTTGCTTAAAATCCTCCGTTATATGTTGAGTTACACTCGGCGAAGATGGTGTTAACGTAAAGTATATATAACTATGTATACTCTGTGAGTAAACCGTTGCCTTAAATGATGATAACTTGGAACCAAAAGGCCACTTGGTATTTCCATTAGAATCAGCCAATCTGACTGTTATCGCAAGATTTCTCAACCCATCAATGTTATGTCCTTCATCTTCGTATTCCATAATCAAATAAACCTGCTTTCTTGTGGTAATTGATAAATTAGAGGAATCACTTCCATTGAGAACAGTAGGAAATTCAAATTTAGAAAGGCTCATATTTACATATGCAACATCTTCATTATAACTAGGCTCAGTGTAATCTAAATCATATTTATCACCACAAGCCAAATTTGTAAATTCATATGTATAATAATTGTCTTCGTTCAATGTGGCCGTTTTATAATATCCTTTATCACTGCTTAAAGTTATTGAAATACTATTGCCACTAAAAATTTCTGGATCAAGTGAATCTGAAGTGACATTAATTGAACAATTGTTATTTACTGTCTGAGCTTTGCCGCAGGTCAGGTTCATAGTAATAGGACTGCCATTACATACAAAATCTCTTGAGTCATATGAAGATTCGTAAGATTTTACACTTCCGCTAGAGGTTGTAATCTTACAATTATAATCATCTGCATAATATGTACCTTCGGAGACATTAAAGGTTGTATTGGAAGACCCTGTTACTTCTTTATAATAAACCTCATCACCGGTCTCATCATTATAAACACTAACGGTATATTCAGACACCGTTGCACCAGATACACCCGTTGATGGTATTACGGTTACAGCACAGGATGTAGTGTTCTTAGTATAGCTTGGTTTGATTGTTGAGTCTGATTTTGGCGTGAAGGTTGTGCTCTTATTGCTCTGGTTTCCGAATGTGCCGTCGCCTGATGTCTTAGACCATTCTCTGAATATATATCCACTGCTTGGCGTTGCACTTATATTAAGAGCTTTTCCGCATTCAACGGTTGTAGTTGTGCCGCCCTCAGGTGTTGTGGTGCCGCCTGTTGCGGTTTCCATTGTGACTTTACACATTTCTTTCTTATCTGCTTCTTTCTTAAAGTTAACTTCAACGAGTTCTGTTTGATTGTTAGTTGGTGTTACACTCAAACGGTCTACTGTTGCTGTTACTTTTGCATTGCTGTCAGTTGTATCGCCGGCTTTTGTTACACTTACTGAATAGCTCTTTCCGCATTTTAAGTCTGTCCACAATACATTGTAGCTGTTTCCATTGTTTAAAACTCCGGATTTAACGGCTCCGCCGCTTAATTTTATGTTCGCATACACGCCGCCGCCTATTTCGCCGACACCCTGTACTTCTATTGCACAAGAATCCTTTGGTGTATCATTCAGGGATATTCTTACTATCTGGGTGCCTGTCAGGCTTGGTATACTTGACGGATTTACGTTCGGTGTCGCTGTTGTGCCGCTTATTTGTGCGGTTGCACTTACACTATATGATTTTTTGCAGGCTAATCCTGACCATGTATATGTGAACCCGTTTCCGGAATTCAACACTGCACTGTTTGTTGCACTTCCGCTCAAATTTGCATTTATCGTCACTTTATCTATCAGGCCGCCGCCTTCGCCGACCAATTTAATTGCACAACTTGGCTGTGTACTTCCGCTCTGCAATATATTAAGCGTTACAACTTTGTCACCTTGAAGATTTTTAATTTCCTGTTCTGTTATATCTCCGGTACAGGTATTAGGGCCTTTGGATGTATCACAGCTGCCTGGCCTTATATAATATGTTTCGCCGCATTTTACCGATGGTACAACCTGTTTATAGTTATTCGTTTCTTTACGTAATGTTCCGACATAAGTTGTGCCGCCGGATACAGTAAAGCCTACTACTGGATTATTTTCCGTATTTCCGGTTGCTTGAACTGTTATTGAACAGCTCTTATCTGTTGTATAGCTTGGTTTTATTGTTGAGTCAGATTTTGGCGTGAAGGTTGTGCTCTTATTGCTCTGGTTTCCGAATGAGCCGTCGCCTGATGTCTTAGACCATTCTCTGAATATATAGCCGTTATTGGCTGTTGCACTTATACTAAGAGCTTTTCCGCATTCAACGGTTGTAGTTGTGCCGCCTGCGGGTGTTGTGGTGCCGCCTGTTGCGGTTTCCATTGTGACTTTACACATTTCTTTCTTCTCTGTGTCGCAGGTTTGGCT
>CALVAX010000027.1 GCA_944325605.1 Candidatus Gastranaerophilales bacterium | reverse complement strand
AGCCAAACCTGCGACACAGAGAAGAAAGAAATGTGTAAAGTCACAATGGAAACCGCAACAGGCGGCACCACAACACCTGAGGGCGGCACAACTACAACCGTTGAATGCGGAAAAGCTCTTAATATAAGTGCAACGCCAAGCAGTGGATATATATTCAGAGAATGGTCTAAGACATCAGGCGACGGCACATTCGGAAACCAGAGCAATAAGAGCACAACCTTCACGCCAAAATCAGACTCAACAATTAAAGCTAACTTCGATGAACAAGGCGGTGATTCGACGTGTGCAATTAAATTGGTCGGCGAAGGCGGCGGCCTGATAGATAAAGTGACAATAAATGCAAATTTGAGCGGAAGTGCAACAAACAGTGCAGTGTTGAATTCCGGAAACGGGTTCACATATACATGGTCAGGATTAGCCTGCAAAAAATCATATAGTGTAAGTGCAACCGCACAAATAAGCGGCACAACAGCGACACCGAACGTAAATCCGTCAAGTATACCAAGCCTGACAGGCACCCAGATAGTAAGAATATCCCTGAATGATACACCAAAGGATTCTTGTGCAATAGAAGTACAGGGTGTCGGCGAAATAGGCGGCGGCGTGTATGCGAACATAAAATTAAGCGGCGGAGCCGTTAAATCCGGAGTTTTAAACAATGGAAACAGCTACAATGTATTGTGGACAGACTTAAAATGCGGAAAGAGCTATTCAGTAAGTGTAACAAAAGCCGGCGATACAACTGACAGCAATGCAAAAGTAACAGCAACAGTAGACCGTTTGAGTGTAACACCAACTAACAATCAAACAGAACTCGTTGAAGTTAACTTTAAGAAAGAAGCAAAACAGTGCAGTATTACAGTAATAGGTTCAAAGCCCGATAGTACACTTCTTGGCAGACCAAACGACTCAATTCAAGTCAGAGTTTCAGGAAATGGAAAATGGGCAACCTTAGACAGTTCAAATAATTTTACATATAAATTTAGCGGACTAACTTGCGGTAGTGTATATACCGTAGTTGCTGCACCGCCAAGTTTCGATTCTGTGAAAATATCAGGTGCAAGCTATAAAGTTTCCGGATTCCACCATGGAACTTTGAATGGCGATGAAACTTCTACATTAAGTCTTGAAGTTAAAAAACGAGCATATTTGTATATTAAACCAGGGATACTAGGGCAAAATACCGCGGTTTCTTATACTTGGAATATACTGGCATTTACCTCATCTGATGGGAAGAAGAGTGCCAGCTGGCCATTCGGCAATGACGTATCATCCTTAACTGTTACGGTATTTTGTCCGCATGCAAATAGTGGTGATATGTGGGGTGATTCGGTACCAACTCAATTTACGTTTACGTTTACAAGGAGTTCATATCATCAGACCACTCTACCCTACCAGACACCTCATTCTCCGCCGTCGAACTGTAGTTTGGTATCACCGGTATATGTTGATGGATATGATATACAATGGTTGTATTAATGTAAACACAACAAACAGAATACAAGTCGGGCAGAAATGCCCGACTTGCAAATCAATCGGTACATTGAAAACGACATGTCATCCTGAGCCACTCTGCCGAACAAAACGATAAAGTATCGTTTTTGTGAGAGGGCGAAGGATCCTCAAAAAGCCATTTTGTCATGCTGAATTTATTTCAGCATCTCAACAAGATCCTGAAACAAGTTCAGGATGACAGAACCAGACAAAATGGCTGAAAGAATACCGCAGGTCAGGTACAGAAATCCTCGACTTGCAAGTCCAATGAGATTCTTCGGGCACTACGTGCCCTCAGAATGACATAAACAAAAGACTTTTTGCTCAATATAGGCGCCCGAATTTATAGTAATTACAACAATCAAATGGGCGCCTTTTCCTTTTGGTTTAATAATTCCCATTCAGTATGCTATTTTGAACAGGCGAAGACTGAGCCTTGTGAGATTGTATGCAGTGTTGCGGTAAATTAAAAGCTATCGCGGCAACAGAAAAACCTCCGACCATTGCGGAGCGAACAATCAATGTTCCGTTTCAAAATAACAAAGCAAGTGCTGTTTGAGTGCGAAGCACGAGTTCACTTGCTTTAATTGCAACGGTTACAATTGATTAGTGAGCGAAGCGTCGGTCGGGAGCTTCTTTGCGGTACTTTCTTGTCGGTACAAGAAAGTACCATATAGCAACAAAAGAAAAGAATGAAGATAATAAAAAATGAAAAAAGTTTCTCTCCCCCTCCTCGAAATCAGAGATTTCGGTCCTCCCTCCAGGGGAGGACAATAATTTTTTAAATACAAATTAATTAAATGTTAAGAATGTCTAGGTAGAGGGAACAATTTTTTACGAAACAAACCATTTAACTTCCCTCACCCTAGCCCTCAGCCATACGGCATACAGTCTCACACGGCTCATTCTTCGCCGGTTCGAACTAGCATCCCACAAGGGGAGAGGGAACTTTTGTAGCAATCCTTTCAACCGTCTCCCTTTCAACTGTTCAACGTCCTTCACTTCCGCCCCATTTGGTCTTTCACTGTCATTCTGAACTTGTTTCAGGATCTCGTCGTCATCCTGAGGCTTTAGCCGAAGGATACCCTTAAAACGCCATGAGATTCTTCGGGCTCCGCCCTCAGAATGACATGTCGGGTGTGATGGGGTTCCTTCGGTCGCAGGCTCCCTCAGAATGACATGACTTAGACAAAATGGGGCGCTCCTTATCGCCTTTATTCCGAAACTAACCTTTCAACCTTTCAACCATTCAACTCTTCAACACCCTTCGCGCCTCACTTCATATTTATAACTTCCTTGACTTCCGCTCAAATTTCATTAATTACATGGAAAAACCCATTCAAATAGAGGATTTTTTTTTGTGAAATTACGTCAAACTGTATGTATAGCCGTATATTCATAAAAAAGATAATCAGAGGTAGTAGTTATGAAAATCAATGGCGGAATTCGTTATTTCGAAAGAGGCATAGACGTTGCAATACGTGCTATGCAGGTTCAGACTGAATTGATGTCCATTGCCAATGAAAATATTACGGGCTTTGACAAAGTCGGTTATCAGAGGCAGGAAGCGGTTGTTTCTTCTTTTACCGAATACATCGGGGTTAACGGGATTTCCAAAACCACAGACACTCAGGTCGGACGTATTTCGATGTCTGAAAATCCGCTTGACTTCGCTATTGCAAGAGAAGGCTACTTCCAGACTGAAGGCGATGACGGTATTAAACTTACCCGTGACGGAAGGTTTAAGCTGGATAAAGAAGGAAATCTTCTGACTCTCGACGACAGAAGGGTTCTGTCAAACGCAGGTATGCCGATTCGGCTTCCGGTTGTTCCTGAAAAAGTTGAGGATGTGAAGGTTGACGAAAGCGGGCTTGTCAAGGTTCTCGACAAACAAACCGGTGAACTTATGCTTGCAGGGCACATCGGTGTCGTGGACGCAAACGGTATGGTTGTTATGGATCCGCAGGTTAGGCAGGGGTACAACGAATATTCAAACGTTGCTCTGCAGAATGAATTCATTAACATGATGCCTATTATCAGAAATTTCGAGGCGAACAGGCAGATTTTTATGATTCAAAATCAGAATCTTCAAAAAGTCATTTCACAGCTTGGAAGCACATCATAAGTTTAAGTTATAAGGATTGAAATTATGCAAAATTTACAGGCGATTATCAGAAAAAGCGTTAATAACGTTACAAACCAGTGGGACAGGCTGGGGTATGTAGCCAATGCCCTTGCAAACTATAACACACACGGGTATAAAGCTGTACGTTTTGAACAAATGCTGAATGAGGACGGGTATCTGACCGGCGCCATCAGGACTGACCACAGCAACGGCTCTTTTCGGGTTACGAGCAACCCTTATGACGTTGCAATTACGGGGCCGGGGTTTATTCCGGTAATTTCGCCTAACGGAGAAGTTCAATACACCCGTGACGGAGCTTTTAAGCAGGGCAAAGACGGTTATCTGGTGACAAATGACGACTGGATTGTCGGTGAAGGTATAAAAATTCCGACAAACTGCTACAAATTCCAGATTAAGCCTAACGGAGATGTCTATGTTTACGACGCAGTGGACGATCCGGGGCATAAAGCAGGTAATATTCCGCTTGTCCAGTTCGACAATCCTGAAGGGCTTGAACAGGGCGGACTGAATAAGCTTGTGGCAACTGAAGAGTCAGGAGAGGCAAGGCTTGTCAAAGAGCATGCTTATATTGCGCAGTTTAACCTTGAAAATTCCAATGTTAATATTTTCGACAACGTCGGCACAATGTTAAGACTGAATGCTTCCATGCTCGCAAGTACAAGATTGATGAAAGTTGTTGATGATATGTACAACAAATCAATCAATATTAGAGAATAAGGTTTATTTTTCCGGCGGTAAGGCTTAAAAACCGGAAAACTAAAAGAAAGGACTGAAATGTTTACATCATTAGATCATATGGGGCGGGTAGGTTTAATGTTAGACCTGATTACACAAAGGCAGGTCGCATTGGGTTCAAACCTTGCAAATATGGATACTCCGGGATACGTAAGACGTGATATTGATTTTTCGGAATATTTAGGCTCTATGAACAGCCCGCTGGAAACAAAATTGTCCGAAAAACTCGGCGCGTCTGCCGTAATTTCAGAAAGAACTTACGAGGAAATCCGGCCGGATAAAGAGTTGATGGAACTTCAGCACAACGCCATCCTTTACACAATGGCGACAAGACGTATGTCAAATATTATTACCGAAATGAAAACGGTAATTAATGTAGGTAAGTAATTAAAATCTGTCTGAAAAGGCAGAAAAAAGAACAGGAGCGTAAATTATGAGTCTTTTAGGTTCAATGGATATAGGACAAAGAGCCCTTAGAACACACAGTTTGAGGCTTGATGTGCATTCCAGAAACATGGCAAACATTGATACGCCGAATTATGTCAGACGTATTCCTGTTTTGAATGCAACAGAAGAAATCTCTTTCCACGGGCTTTTGAATGAAATGAAAGAGGATGTTTTCGGGATTGGAACTTTGCCTTTGCTTCAGGGCGGGGTTGTGTTTAACGGCTGTCTTGAGGATCCGACTCTCGGAGAAAAAATTTACAAACCCGGGCATCCGGACGCTGATGAAAACGGTTACATAAGAGCATCTAACGTAAACCCGATGGTCGAAATGGCCGATGCAATTCTTGCACAGAGAGCTTATGAGGCAAACCTTGCGCTTGTAAATATTACAAAATCAATGGCGCAGAGAGCAACAGAAATCGGAAGATAATCCGGATAATTTTTGGGATGTATAAGCAAATTCCGCCAAAAATTTTCATAACAGCGTCATACTGCTCGTTAGCGAAGTATCACAATAAAAAAGATTCTTCGGACTAAAGTCCTCAGAATGACGGGCTTTTATAGTATCTGTGGAATTTGCCATATAAATCCCTAATTTTTAAGATATATTTTATCTTTGTGATATTATATTCGCAGAGGCTGTAATGATAAAAATATCAATAATAATTCCGGTATTTAATGTAGAAGAATATTTGCCAAAGTGTCTGGACAGTATTTTGTCGCAAACTTTGACGGATATCGAAGTTATTTGTGTAAATGACGGCTCTACAGACGGTTCATTGAAGGTTTTGCAGGAATATAAGTCGAAAGATGACAGAATAATTATTATTGATAAAAAGAATGAAGGTTCAGGTATTGCCCGTAATATCGGGCTTTTGAGCGCAAGAGGCAAGTATGTGTATTTTGCGGATTCAGACGACTGGCTTGATACTGACCAAGTATTTGAGAAAATTTACAATTCAGCGGAAGACGATAGTCTGGATATATTGATTTTCGGCGGATATTCTTGCTACAAAAAATGCGATAAAATAATTAAATGGAAAGGCAGTTACAAACTCAACATTCTGGATAAAAAATATTTTAAAAATGTTTTCGGTTCAGAAGATATAAAGAAAGATGTTTTTAAATTTCCGTCAACGGCATGGACTAAATTATACAGACGTGAATTTTTGCAGGAAAATGAAATAAAATTTCAGCCGATAAAAGTAGGACAGGATCAGTTGTTCTTTTTTCATTCAATGATTACGGCAAGAAGAATGAAAGTATTGAATGAATACTTTTACTGCTACCGCAAAGAGCGTGCGGGCAGTGTGACAGCGGTAAGAAGAAAGAGAAATTTTTCGCCGTTATATGTGACAAGAGCAGTGGAAGAATTGTTAAAAAAGCTTGGTAAAACTGATGAATACTTGGAACTTTCAATAGACAGATATTTTAGCAAAGCGACCTCGTGGCTCGGGCGTTTTGACAGAGAATTAAAGCCGGAATATTACGCGCAGTATATAGAATTACTAACGCATATTCAAAACAGCAGCAATGGCTGGTGGAAGTACTTTAACCCGACAAAAGGGGACGGCTACTGGCGGCTTAAAATAAAACAAAATATTGCAAAAATAAAATACATGCTTTTAAAATAAAAATGTTTGTGATAGGATAAGTCATGCGGCAGCATGGTCTGCGGTTGAAAACAAAATAAAGAAAAGATATGTCGATGTGGCAAGGACTCCGTTTTTTGATTGAGTATCAAAAAAATGGAGGGTACGAGCAAAGCGAGTACATCCGCCACGAACGGTTAATCAAAATAGTGAAAATTTAATAAAAATTTATGTCGATGTGGCAAGGACTCCGTTTTTTGATTGAGTATCAAAAAAATGGAGGGTACGAGCAAAGCGAGTACATCCGCCACGAACGGTTAATCAAAATAGTGAAAATTTAATAAAAATTTATGTCGTAGTGGCGGAATGGTATACGCGCACGTTTGAGGGGCGTGTGGAGAGATCCGTGCGGGTTCAAGTCCCGCCTACGACATTTTTATTTAGGAGGTTTTGATGAAAATTACCAAATTAAAAACACCTTATGGAGTTATTAACAATCCTTCGGAAATGGTTGCTAAAATGGTTTTGAGAAACCCATACAATGCCAAATCGGTTGTTAACAAAACATTTGAAAAAAGCATGCAATATCTTAAAGAGAATGGCATAAAACTTTTGCATGTCACTTCCGATAAGCTAGATATTAAAGCTTAATATCAACTCTAAAATATTTATAAATTCCTTAAAGAATTAGCCCCTCTACATCCACTCGCAAACGTCGTGATTGCAGAGCGTTTTTTCCAAATCTGTCATAACTTCTTCTTTAGTCATTTCGTAAGTTACCGGAGTTATGGAGATTTTGTTGTTTCTGATAGCCGCAAGATCGGTATTTGCGTCGGTCGGCTCGGTTGTAAGTTCTCCGGCCATCCAGTAGTAAACCTTGCCCCTCGGGTCAACCCGTTTTTCGTAAGTATTCGTAAACATCTTTGACCCGAGTTCCGTAATCGCAATTCCTGCAATGTCATCCGCATCAAGCAGCGGGATATTAACATTCAAAAGCGTTTTTTGCGGAAAATTGAAATCTTTAAGCCGCTTGAGCATTCCTCTCACAAATTTCGCAGAAAAATCAAAATCATCATAATCCGAATGCATACTTGCTAAAGAAACGGCAATACTCGGGATTCCCATCATAGCACCCTCCATAGCACAGCTTACGGTGCCGGAATAAAGAATATCAGACCCGAGGTTTGGCCCGTGATTAATCCCTGAAATCACAATATCCGGCTGTTCCTCTTTTGATAAAATTGCATTTATTCCTATTTTAACGCAATCTCCGGGGGTTCCTGTAGTTACCCATGAACGCTTTGCACCGTTAATCGGGTCAAGTTCTTCGACCCTCAAAGGCGTGTGAAGCGTGAGTGAATGTCCTGCCGCGCTTCTTTCCCTGTCCGGCGCAATCACATAAACATCATGTTCCTGCGACAGTTCTTTTGTAAGCATTCTTATCCCGTTTGCCGCAATCCCGTCATCATTTGATATTAATATTTTCATAATTGACTCTCCTACTCTCGATAGCTCCATTTTAGCATAATTTAGCAGTATAAAAAAGTTAAAAAGGGAGTAACTTATATAGCAAATTCCACAAATATTATAAAAAACACGTCATTCTGAGGGGTTTAGCCCGAAGAATCTCATTTATTTAGATCCTTGGCCTGCGGCTCTTGATGACGCTGTTTTGAAATTTTTAGTGGAATTAGTAATATAAGTTTTAAAAGGGATATTGATTGTTAATTTTTGTAACGAAATATAAGAATAATAGCTTAAATATAGCAATTTTATATAACGGAAATTGTTTATATATATGAACACGAGGAACGCTTAAAATTGAAGAAATCAGACAGATTTTAAGCACACACTACACTTCACACTATTTGAGGAATGAATCAATGTTTATTCCGGAGCCCACCTAAAAAATGGGCTCTTTTTTTGTGCACGAAGTGTGCGTTAAGACATCGGTGTCGGATTAGGAACTATTTCCGCCTCCAAGTGTAAAGGGCGTAGAGATTATTTGTTACACAATGTAATCTTTTTCTTTTTTTGAAGCAATAATTACATCAAAAATTTTTTTATAAATATATACAAGGGGAAAATTAAGGGGAATTTATTATGGTCGCAGTTACAAAAATCGGTCGGATTTTAAAACAGTTGAAACAGCTTGAAACTCTGAACAGGCGTGATGAAAAAGCATTATTTAATATTTTCAAAACTTTGACGGACGGAGCGGGAAAGCCTTCGCCGGTTGTGTTGGAAGGCAAATATCTGGAGGAATTGCCTGCCGGACTTAAGCCATTGATTGCAGGGCTTAAGAAACCGAAAGTTTTAATCGGTACCAAATCTTCTGAAAAGGGGCAGGGAATTTTAGGAATTGCAGTGCGTGACGGAAACAAAACAACGGCAAGATTAGCTTTGGGGGTGGATACAACCGGAGGCAAAGCACCTGTCTTGCAGTATAGAGGCGTTCTGGGCGATTCTCAAAATAAAATTCTCAGTTTTAATGCGCTGCATGATACAAATGTTGCGTTAAATCTAGAAACCTGCGGAATTTTTACAGGAAAAATGCAAGGCGGTAAAAAACTTTCAACTGCAATAAGAGATGAAAATATGCGTCCTGCGTTTCTGGCTGACTCTTATGTTGACTCAAATCTTGCAGTAAGTGCCGGAATTCCGAAAGAAATGCTGAAGGAATTAGCTTCTCATCAAAAAATAAAGCCGAAAGATATAAATCAAATGCGGCTTAAATTGAGCAGATTTATCTCAAACAAAGGGGCAAGAATTCATTCAATAAACGATTGCCTTGATGAGGCTGTAAAAATTGCAGGCTGGCAAGGAAAACCCACTGAAGAAAGTATTATTAAGGCCAAAAACATTCTGGTCAAAGATATGGGGTTTAATCCGAAAGACATAACACTTGAAATAGATAAAGAACCTTCTGATTATTTTATGGCATTTGATGCTTTGGCGGGAAAGTTACATGCAAATCCCAAATTTTTAGATATCGCAACCCATCAGGATGTTGCGTTTGTGCTTTCGCATGAACTCGTTCACATGGAAGATTTTCTGAAATTATACAAAAAAATCGGCGCAGAAGAATTTGAAAAACTTATGCGTCATCCGAAATTACAGGGCGACGAGCCTCTAAATCACAGCTGGTACAAAAAAATGTCAGAAAATATAGATGAAAATGATTGGAAATGGATGAGCGGTTTACAGAAAACAGAAGTTACAGGGTATGACGGCGCAAAACTAATAATTAATCATCAAAAATTCAATGCAAACTCAATGATTAAAGATGGAAAAGAAAAGATATCTCTTGCAAAAAAAGGTTACACCGGCAGATTTGCCGAGATAAAATATGCAGAAAGATACCAGTTTTCGCCGATAGAAGAGCATGCAAGGCTTGTCGAGAAAAATTTAAAATACAAACTTGAAGATGCCGGCTTGTTCCAAAAGACAAATTTTTCAGATGAATACGGGCAAAAGCCGATTATGGAGCTTGGTCGCTATAAGAGTAGATTTGCACCGGTAGAAAAGAAACTGGAAGAACTCTACGGAAAAAATAAATGCGAAAAGTTTAATGAAATGTTTTACGAACAGATTGCCAAACGCGACGTACATCTTGCCGAACTTTGCAAGAAAATGGATACGGAAGGTGGTCTGCCCACTAAGGATTTTGAAGAGATGCAGGACTTAATCAAAAAACATTACGGTGACGAAATGCAGATGAATATTAAAACTGTTCTCGGTATAGCAGATGATTTGAAGATTATACTCCCTGATTAATTTTACGAAATTTGACACGTCAAAATATCAGGTTTAATGTGCTTCCAAGGCTTTAAACCTGATATTTTCGGATGAACTTTAATTTGGAAAACTATTTTGTTACAAGAATATCGACCCAGGCAAGTTTGCCTTTTTTATTTATTTTCAAGGGGATTTCTTTTTTAGTATTTTCCGGGGCAAATTCTGATTTTTGATAATTAATCAAATAACGCATAAATTCAGGGCTAAACATTAACACTCCTTTGTCACACTTTATAAGTTAAAATTAAATTGAATAACACATACTACCACTTTGTATATATATAAAAACATAAAAATCGAATTTTTTGTCAAATCTTTATCAATTCTTTACATATATTAATAACATTTTGTTTTATATATAATTATATTGGAGAGAAAAAATGAAACAGACATCTATAATAGATATTATTTCGCCTGTAATGGTCGGCCCGTCGAGTTCACATACGGCAGGAGCAATAAGGCTGGGATTACTTGCCAGAAACATCTACCATGAAGTTCCAAATAAAGTTACGTTCAAGCTTTACAATTCTTTTGCCAAGACAGGCAAGGGGCACGGTACTGACAAGGGGCTTCTGGCGGGAGTTCTGGGGCTTAATGTTGATGATACAAGGATTAAAGATATTTTTAATTCTGACATTGCAAAATCTATCGAGTATGAATTTCAATACCTTGAGGATTTTAACAGACACCCGAACGCAGTGGATTTTGTGTTTGAAGGCATTAGAGATATGACGGTTTCCGGCAATTCTGTCGGTGCCGGCGAAATTGAGATTACGAAAATTGATGAATTTTCAGTGAATTTGACCGGAAAATATAACACTCTGCTTCTGGTTTACAAGGATGTTCCGCATATGATTGCAAGGGTTACTAATTCAATCCATGTGAACATTGCCTCATTTCACTGCGACAGATACGCGAAGGGGCAGGAAGCTTCTATGTGCATTTGTCTTGACGGCGAAATCAGCCCGAAAGTTATTGACTTTTTGTATATGATTGAAGATGTTTATATGGTCAGATATATAGAGAAATTGGAAAGTTAAGATGGAAAAAAATATAAGTACATTCAAAGAGTTACAAGAAATTTGCGAAAAAACCGGCAAGCCTGTCTGGGAGATTATTCAAACTCAGGAGGCTGAATTTGCAGAGGTTTCTGTTGACGAAATCCGCAGTTTAGTCAAAAGAAGTCTTGACGCGATGAAAGAGTCGATAAAAGCAGGACTTAAGAGCAAAGAAATGTCAATAAGCGGAATGTGCGGGGATGACTGTGACAGATTGCAAAAAAGATTTGAAAATCATCAGGCGCTTTTTGGAAAAACATTTGAAAAAATAACGACTTATGCCCTTGCGGTTATTGAAGAAAACCTCAGAATGGGTAAAATTGCGGCCTGTCCGACGGCTGGTTCCTGTGCGATTGTTCCGTCTGTTT
The DNA here is from genome assembly GCA_944325605.1 of Candidatus Gastranaerophilales bacterium. Classification (GTDB taxonomy): domain Bacteria; phylum Cyanobacteriota; class Vampirovibrionia; order Gastranaerophilales; family Gastranaerophilaceae; genus Scatenecus. Next base: position 2,657 of record CALVAX010000027.1, on the reverse strand, counting down.
TGATTGGAGTGAGCGAGGAGCTTGAGATTAGTGAAGATGACCAGATTAATGCACTGATAACGGCAGGTGCAATCGGAAGAATTATCTCAAACAAAGTTGCACTTGCAGGAGCCGTTGCAGGATGTCAGGCTGAATGCGGAGTTGCATCTGCAATGAGCGCCGGAGCTTTGACTCAAATCAGAGGCGGAAATACAGACCAGATTTTGCAGGCGGTTGCTCTGGCGCTTAAAAATCTTCTCGGGCTTACGTGCGACCCTGTCTGCGGGCTTGTGGAGATACCTTGCGTGAAAAGAAATCCGTTTCTTGCAATCCATGCAGTGACGGCTTCAGAACTTGCGCTTGCTGATGTTAAGTCAAAAATTCCGATTGATGAAGTTGTTGATGCGCTTGAACAGACAGGCAATCTTATGTCACCGATGCTTAAGGAAAGTTCTCAGGCAGGGCTTGCAACAACCAGAACAGCGCTTGATTTGAAAGAAAAATTGTTCAAGTAAGACCGGTTAATTGTTAAAATAATTCAAAATAAAAATCAGGCTGAGAGTCTCCCGAGCCTGATTTTTACGAATTTTTGTTTTTAATATTAAGTTACCTGAATATCTTTTTCAAATCCAAACAGAGAACTTACGCTTTCGTCATCGTGAATTCTTGAAATTGCCTGCCCGAGAAGCGGTGCGACTGAAAGCTGTTTGATATTCGGAGGCATTTTGCTCATATCAAGCGGAATTGTATTTGTTACAATGCATTCTTTGATTGGAGCATTTGCAAGCCTTTCAATTGCAGGGCCTGAAAATACAGGGTGTGCAGCACAGACATAAACTTCTTTTGCGCCTTCTCTGACCAGAAGTTTTGAAGCTTCGCAGATTGTACCTGCAGTGTCAATAATATCGTCAAACATTATGCAGATTTTGTCTTTGACATCGCCTATAACGTGAGAGGCGATAGCTTCATTGTGTTTGTCGCGGCGTTTGTCGATAATCGCAAGCGAACAGCCGATAGCTTTAGAAAAATGTCTTGTGCGCTGAACTCCGCCGGTGTCAGGGCTTACTGCAACCATATCATCAGGGTTGAAATTTAAACTCTTGATATAATTTACAAGAATCGGTGTTGCATAAATATGGTCAACAAGAATATTGAAGAAACCTTGAATTTGGCCTGTGTGAAGATCCATTGCAAGAACTCTGTTGGCACCTGCAGTTGTCAGCAAATCAGCAACGAGTTTTGCGGTAATTGCTTCACGGCCGGAAGTTTTTCTGTCCTGTCTTGCGTAACCGTAGTAAGGAATTACTGCCGTGATAGACTTGGCGCTTGCGCGTTTGAAAGCATCAATGATGATAAGAAGTTCCATAAGGTTTTCATTAACCGGATTGCAAAGAGGCTGGATAATGAAAACATCATCGCCGCGGACGCTTTCTTTAACCTGAACGTAAATTTCTCCGTCAGCAAAATTTTTAACAACCATAGGACCGATAGAAGTGCCTAAATAATCTGCAATTTCCTGAGCAAGTTTAGTGTTTGAACGTCCTGCAAAAAGTTTAATATCGTGAGTCGGGTTAATCGCACGTTCCAACTGCTCGGAAGCTATTTCTAATACCATTTTAATCCTTTCTGCCACCATTTGAGGTGATTGTTTGGGTGAATGGCACCCAAATTCTTTATTAATTCCTGTATTTTATTATATTATCCATGTTAATAAAACTTCAAGATTTTTTTAAGTAATATTACATAAAATAGCGGCACTAGATTTCAATACGGGCATATTGCTGATATTCAGTTGTCGGAGCCGATACTGTTAAGCCCGATACTCAGTATTGACAATAACAAAGCCCCGATGAATGCACTTAAAAAATTGTCAATCTCAAACCCCGGAGCAATGAATCCTGCAAACATAAAAAGAAGTGCATTTATAATAAGAGTAAAAAGCCCGAGAGTCACAATATTAATCGGCAGAGTGACGAGTATAAGCGCAGGCTTGATAAACACGTTGATAAGCGCAATAACAGCCGCTGCAATCATAGCTGTCAGAAAATTAGCAACGGAAATTCCGGGAACTACCCATGCAATAAACATTATAACAAGTGCGAAACCGACCCATCTTAAAAATAAAAACATACTTAACTCCTTTTTATAACATTATAAAATTTTGTTTTTGAAAAAACATTGCCCGAAAGCAGGGAGTATAAATGACGATGCAACAAAGTGAGGGTGAAGAGAGTTGAACGGTGGAATGGTTGAAAGGTTGAAGGGTTGTTTCGGAATAAAAGACGAAAAGACGTTAGGACGCTAAGACGAAAAGTTCAAAACAAAGTGAATAAGTAAATAGGTGAGAATAAGTGCGTTATGGTTAATTAAAATTTGCGCGGAGCTAGCGCGGAGCGCCGAAAAGAACTTATTCACTTCATCACCTATTCACTTATTCACTTTAAATAAAGACGTTAAGACGAAAAGTTCGTTACATAAAATAATCCCCTCTCCCTTGAGGGGAGAGGGAAGGATTTCTTAATGAGCGTAGCGAATTTAGAAATTCGGGTGTGGGTGATTTGTAAGTCAGGTTCTAACAAAGTGACGCGTGAAGGGTGAAGCGTGAGGAGAGTTGAATAGTGGAATGGGTGAAAGGTTGAAGGGTTTGTTTCAGAAAAAGGCGATACGGAGCGCCCCAT
>CALVAX010000026.1 GCA_944325605.1 Candidatus Gastranaerophilales bacterium | reverse complement strand
AGTATCAATTTGTGAGAGGTGGTAGACACGCCTCAATCCGAAGGATTGATTGACAAATAAATATATGGGCATGTGGTGGAATGGTAGACACGCTAGTCTTAGGAACTAGTGCTAACCGCGTGGGAGTTCGAGTCTCTTCATGCCCAAATAAAAGGCACTGTTTAATAGCAGTGCTTTTTTGTTTTGTTTGAAATTAATTTGATTACATTAAGAATTGTAACGTAATGAAAGTCCAAAAGTCAATTTTTTTAGTATAGATTTTTTTATATAATTAAGGTTTTAAAAATATATTATTAAAACACGAGTAATATGTAATTTTTCAACATAAAGGAGTATGGGGATATGGGAAATTTGGGAATTCATGCATCTCAGGTCAGAGAAATTCAAATTAAAGAACAACAAGTGATAACAACAACTGTTAAGAGCAACAACCTTTCACAGGCAGAACAACGCTATTTGTCAGAAAATTTAAAACTAAATCATACAGGTGCTACAAATGAGCTTTCAAGGCTGCTTAAAGATGATATTGAATATGCCTTTGGAACTAAAAAAAGTATTAAAGATAATATGGCAAAATTAAATGCTGATAATGTTTGGGAAGTGTTGGATGAATATCAAAAACTTACAGGTAAATCATTGCTGCAGGGCATAGCTGATGAATGGGGCGGATTGTCTTTAAAAACAAGAGTTAATTATATTAAGCAGATAAAATCTGCTGTTGAAGACAGAACAGGCATAAGAATGACAAATTTTGATGAATTTTTGCAAAAAGAAATTGATAAATTTGGAAGAATGGATACTAAAAAGCTTGATGAGTATATTACAAAAACACTGGATCAGGCACGTATATACAATGGTATCACAGGAGATTACGTTATTCCTTTAGATGATTCCTCTTTTATCCCGGAACATTTCAGCCCTGATATTGACCAATTAAAAGATAATGATTTACGCCAATCTGTAATGTTAAAACCAACAAAGGAGACAGATGAGTTGGCAACTAAAATAGTGAACCGGTCTGGCGATTATCAGGAACTTTTAAAACAAATCAATAAAGATAATGTTTTAGAAGTAATGGATAAGATGTTTCAAGAACACGATATACTGAGAGGAGCATTTAAAACTAAAGAACAACTTGATAATTTAAGAGAAATGGTTGAATCTCGTACCGGAATTAAAATGGCTGACTATGACAGATACGTTGATGAATATTGTGAGGGCGGGTTTGATAATTACTCTTTAGATGCTTATTTTAAGCAGGTTCTGGATTTGGCAAAGAACTATGGCGGAATTAAAGGTGATGCTTATTATTTCAGAATTCAATCATACGTTGATTTCAGAGATATAACTCCGAATTTTGCATCAGAGGACAAATCCTGGTTTATATATTGTGATGATGTAATTATGCCAGTATCAGTCAGCGGTATTCCGTATATGTTAAATTGAGGTTTGAAAATTATCTAACCTTAGAGTTTTAACGGATATTATCTTTAAGATAATATCCGTTTGCTTAATATAATTAGTACAAGCCCGAATGTTGAAACTTTTTTCGTAATTTCCCGTCTTTGAAATTGTAGTATTTATCCGGAAGAGAGGAAAAGATTTCAATGAGTTTGAACGTTGAGTTAAGGGAAGATAGTGAAAATTTGTTTAAAGATTTTCAAAATAACTATTTGAAGGAAGATATCGTGACTCCTGATGAGGAGGCATTAATGAATACAGAGCCGAAAACCTTCAGTTCTATCGCTAATGAAGATGATTTGCTTCAGATGTATTTGAAGGATATCGGTAAGGTTAAGCTTTTATCTTCTAAAGAAGAAAAAATTCTTGGAAAACAAATAAAAGAGGGTTGTCAGCCTCAGGCTGATAAAGCTAAAAGGAAGCTTATTCAGGCAAATTTGCGGCTTGTGGTTAGTATTGCAAAGCGTTATATCGGGCAGGGTGTTTTGTTTATGGATCTTGTGCAGGAAGGGTCGCTCGGACTTATCAAGGCTGCTGAAAAGTTCGATTATTCAAAGAATTTTAAGTTCTCAACCTATGCGACGTGGTGGATTAAGCAGACTATAATAAGAGCAATTTCTAACAATTCAAGAGCTATAAGAATTCCGGTTCATATGGCTGATAAAATAAGAAAATACAAAAAAGTTTATACAACACTTTCTTTTGAACTGGGGCATGAACCGTGTGATCAGGATGTCGCTGAACGGATGGGGCTTTCCGTGAAAAAACTTTCTGCAATTAAAAAGTCCATAATAAGAGAGCCTATAAGTCTTGAAACTCCGGTGACGGATGATTTGAATATAGGAGATTACATTCAGGATAAAAAACATAATTCTCCGGAAGAACAGACTAAAAATACTACTTTGAAAGGCTCTGTATGTCATCTTTTGAGCACTCTTGACGAGAGAGAAAAAAAGATTATAAATTACAGGTTCGGGATTAACGGGTGCGCGCCGATGACGCTTGAACAACTCGGGCGTGAGATGGGGTATTCCAAAGAGCGTATCAGACAGCTTGAAGATATTGCTCTTGCTAAAATCAGAGAGAAAGAGGAATTAAGACATTTTAAAGATTTTATTGATGACTGACTATTGTTTGCTGCCGGCTTTAGCCGGTTTTATTTTTTTTGTAAGGCGCAAGCCCTCTTTGAGGGCTTGCGCCTTAAGACTAAAATGTCAAATTTTTTAAAACTTAAGCTTCAATTAAGGATTTTGCAAACTCTATAGACTGCTCGTTTATGTCGCCGCCGGCAAGTTCAGCAAGAGCCTTAATCCTGTTGTCGCCGGTGAGAACGTAAACTTCAACTTTTGTCCGGTCAGCCTGCGATTTTCTGACATAGAAATGTTTTGCGGCTTTCGATGCTATTATTGCCTGATGGGTAATCAGGATTATCTGGTGGAATTTAGAAAGTTCCAGAATTTCGTCTGCAACGCTCTGGGAGGCTTTGCCGGAAATCCCTGTGTCTATTTCATCAAAGATTACCGTATCAATGTCATCCGTTTGCGCAAAAATTGATTTTATCGCAAGCATTACTCTGGAAATTTCGCCGCCCGATGCAACTTTTGCTAGCGGTTTTAAATCTTCCGATACGTTTGTTGATATCAAAAATTCAACGTCATCAATTCCGTCAGGTGAAAGCGGCTTTTCGTTGACAGCTATTTCAAATCTCGCTTTGGGAAGTTCAAGTTTTGCGAGTTTTTCCTGAATATAAACAGATAAAACACTTGCGTAATTTTTTCTGTGTTCGCTGATTTCTTTTGCTTTATTCAGAAGTGTTTTTTCGGCATCAGTGATAAGTTTTTCAAGTTCTTCTATATTTTTTGTCGAAAATTCAATAGAGGAAAGTTCTTCTGAAAGTTTTTTATGCGTTTCCATCACGGCTTCCAGAGTTCCGCCGTATTTGCGTTTGAGTTTATCCAGAAGAAACAGCCTTTCCTGAATTTCGTTCAAACGCTCGGTATCATTATCAAGATTCTGGCTGTAGTTTCTTAATTCTGCCGACAGGTCATGAAGATTTTCGATACATTCTATCAAATTCTGTTCAATATCGCTCAATTTGTTATCAAAAGATGCAGCTTTAGATACATTTTGTTTGATTTTCCCGAGTCCTTCCAGAATCGAGCCGTCATCCCCGTTGATTGCCCAGTAGGATGAGCCTGTCAAATCTTTCAATTTTTCTGCGTTTTCCAGAACTTCCAGTTCTGCGTTTAATTCATCATCTTCTGTCGCGGATTGAATTTCTGCACTTTCTATTTCATTCACCTGAAACTGTAAAAATTCAAGCTGTGATTCCGTAACATCTGCTGAATTTTTAGCTTTTTCAAGCTGCGATTTGAGGGAAGTATATTCGGAATAAAGTTTTTTATATTCTTCCAGTTTTTCTCCGTAAACTTCTTTTGCATAAGTATCCAGAAGGTTTATATGATATTTTGGCTGCAAAAAAGAATAAGTTTGGTGTTGTGAGTGAATATCCAGAAACAGAGAGCGCAGATTTTTGATAAATTCCTGGTTAACAAGTGTTCCGTTTACACGAGATCTCACGGCGTTCTGCGTAATTTCTTTTGTAAGAGTTATTTCATCTCCGAAATTATCAATACCGTTTTCGTCAAAGAGCTGCGTCAGGTCGTGTTTTTTATTTTCAATTGTAAGTTCTATTATTGCTTTTTCACAGCCGTTTTTTATAACCTCTTTAGATACTCTCGGGGCAAATGCAAGGTCAATTGCGCTGATTAGAATGCTTTTGCCGGCACCGGTCTCGCCTGTTATGACGTTTAAGCCTTCATGAAAATTCGCCGTCAATTCGTCTATTAAAATGTAATCCTTTATCTTAAGCTGTTTTATCATAACTACAGGATAGCCCAAAGTCGTGTTAGGCGCAATATTTTAAATATTTTTTACAATATACGCTCGTAATGAGGCCTATTTTGTTTATTAAAAAACCGGATCATTAAGTCCGGTTTTTTATTTTAGCCTTTTTCAATCCCGAAAATTCTGAATTCTCCGGGAGTAAGTTCATCTATTTCTATCGTGTTATTTGACGCTTTGAATTTTTTCTTCACAAAGTCTTCTTCATCAATTACAAATTCTGATTTAAGTTTGAATTCGCCCGGAAGCTGAAGCTTTTTGTTCGTTACAGTTTCCCCGTGAATAATTTCTGCATAAGAGTTGCCGTTGTCGTCTGTTTTTGTGATTTTTTCTGTCGGGTTTTTGTAATTTGAAACCACAAGGAAAGCTTTTTTCATTGGCTCTTTTGATATCATCCAGGCCGTAAAACCGTCATCATCCTGCAGGATAATTTGTGCTTCTCCGTCTGTTATGATATTGTGATTTTTTACAAATCTGTCAATTGCGTCAAATTTTTTGTAAAATTCAATATTGTTTTCTCTGACCATTGAAACTTCTTCACCGATAACACGTTCAATCCCGGTTTTAGTGAAGCTTTCGTCTCCGTCGATGTATAGAACGGGTCTTTGTGCAAATTTTCCGCCGGGGAGAAACTTGTATTTAAACCATTTATACAGCGCGCCAGCTTCGCCAAGCTGTCCGGGATACTGGTCTATGCTTCTGAATTCACCGTCCTGATTGTTGTAAGTCTTGAGTATTGCAAGTTTGTTTTTGCTTTTCAAATTTACGTTGTAATTTGAAAGATGATTGTTATCTTCAAGAATCTGTTCAGGGGTTTTGCTTGATTGTGAAACAATGTCATTTCCCCAGAGAAGATCAAAGTTCATATCCCCGTGGTATTCTTTTAGAAAGTCATCCCAGAGCATGTATTCAGCCAGTGTGCCAAAATACGGAATTTTTGTTTTCATTGCAGTGTTGAGTTTGTTTAGGACATATTTCGGTGCTCTGTAACTAATCGGCTTGCCGTCTTTTTCTGAAACTTCATCAACAATGTGGTCGATATGATCTACTCTGAAACCGTCAAAGTTGTAACATTTTTGAAGTTTTTTCATGTAGTCAATGAAATAATCAATGACAGGTTCATTAAAAGTCCCGTTTTCAAGGTAGGCAAAATAATATGGGGTCTGGCAATCAAGATTTGCAAAACAGGAAACATCTTCGCCTTTGAAGTTGTAATGTTTAAAAATAGGATAATCTCTTCCCTCGCTCATTTTGTCAAAAACAGGAACTCCGGCTGAACACCATGCCCCGCCCGGAGCCGGCCACAATCCTTTTTCTATTAACTTTTGTATAATCTCAAGCTGTTTTGTTATGTCATCTTCCGTAAGTTTTGTATTTTGCTTTACTTCAAGAATTTCAGCAACAATTTCCTTTGCCTGTTTATGAATTTTGTTTTGAGAATTTTTTTCAAGCATTGCATTTGATATTTCCAGCTTGTAGGAATTCATTCTGTTATCAAAGTCGTCATAAATTGTTTGGTAGTGCGCGCTGAGTTCGCCAAATGAACCGTTAAGATTTTGTTTGTATAAATTTTTGACAACTTCAATGTCGTCGCTGTCGTAAACTTTTGACATTTCACAAGCAACAGCTTCGGTTTTCCTGTTAAGCAAATTAATCAACTCATTGATATCATACCAGCGTGCAATTGAAGGATTAGCAAGAACAGCTTTGGAAAATCTTCCGGTCTGCGGAAGTATATCGTATATTACCGGATGCCCCGCAAGCTGTGCAAACGTAATAAATGTCTGCACCTGTTCCTTTGCGTCAAGTCCTGTCAACTCAAAAATTTCTTTATCAAACAAACTTTCGCTTACTTCACTGCTTTTGGGAAGGTATGCACAGCCGAATTCTCTTGGATGAAACGGAATTAAATATATTGTAGTGTTATAAATATCGTTCGCGAGATTTCCGGTTGGAAGAATTAAAAGCTGACGCATCCAATCCATAAATTTTCCGGTTTCTTTTGTTTTGTTTCCGTCTTTTAAACCTGCAAGATTTATAAGTTTAATGTCATGCCCTTCTTTTTTTATCCAGTTTGAGTTTTTAACCCCGTTTCTGGCCAGAGGGCTGATTTTGTCCCTGTCAAATCTGAATTTGCCGTCATTGAAAATATGATTATCAATCCATTTGAATTGTAATGCATAAAGAACTTCTGCTGAAGTCAACTTTTCCATAGCTTTTATATAGGGGTAATTAAGATACCCGTGCTTAATCATGATATTTCTAAGATAATTTTTTCTGTCGGAGGGAATTTTATCGACATCGTAGTGTTTTGAAAGTTTTGTAAATATTTCGGTAATTCTTCTTTCTGGTGAAATCTTTTTTTCTTTATTTCCAAATAAAAATTCTAGCATTCCGTTTCTCTCCTATATATCCTGAGTATAGCACAATAAAAATTAATTTAACAACGAAAAATATTAATTGTACTTTTTACAATATTAGCTGATAGGGTAATGGATTAATTCTTGACGTCATCTTTTAATAGTCATGTCGACATCATATAAAATAAAAATTTTTAAAAAGAGAGGTGAAAAATGACGTTAAACAATCAAGCAGAAGTCGAAATTAATGCCGGTAATCAGGTAATCAACATTGTAATTGTTGAAGATTTTAAGCTTACCAGAGTAGGGTTAAGGTGTGCTTTAAATGAAAATCCGGATTTAAATGTTGTTGCCGAATCAGAGGATGCGGTTGATGGCTTAAAATTAATCGAAAAATATAAGCCGGATGTTGTCCTTATGGATTTAGGGCTTCCGGGTATGAACGGAATTGAAGCCATGATTAAGGTTAAAGAATTTGCACCGCAGATTAAAATTATTGCTTTAACTTCGCATGACAGAGAAGAAGAGGTTGTTGCAGCATTGAGTTCCGGCGCTAGTGCTTACTGCTTGAAAGATATTGACCCGCAAAAACTTGCTGATGTCGTCCGTGATGTTTCAATTGGTGTATGCTGGATTGATCCGGTTGTAGCGCAGCTTGCTCTTAATGCTTTTCCTAAAGTTGAAAATATCGGTTTTCTTCCAAATAAATCGCATGGAGAAGGGCGCGTGCCATTAACGGAAAGAGAGTTTGAAGTGTTGAAGCATCTTGTCACAGGAAAAAGCAACACTGAAATTGCTAAAGAATTAATTGTAAGTGTTCACACGGCAAAGGCTCATGTTTGTTCAATTCTGCAAAAAATGTGCGTTAATGACAGAGTGCAGGCTGCAGTGAAAGCTGTTAAAGAGGGTATGGTGTAAATCTTATTAACTATTTTACACAAAGGAGAGGGTTTAATATAAATCCTCTCTTTGTATTTTTATTTTGCCGATATATTCAAACATGTGTGCAAGATTGTATTTGTCGTCACCAAGTGAATCTTTGATTTTATTTAATAAGTTTGCGCTGAAGTCTTTTTCTATCCAGTGGTGGTCAATTTTCTTCGGAATAATCTGTAAAGTATCAAGGATTTTTACCATAATGTCAGCTTTTTCAGCTTCATTTTTTTGTAATAGAAAATCTTTGAACCAGTCTTTTGAAGGAAACGCTGTCTGCGGTCTTTGAACGAGTTCCGATATATGTCCTTGTCCAAGACGGAAGATATATTGACTGTTCTTAAGATCTTCTACAATGCTGAGTCTGCCGGCTTGATCTTTTGTCTGAGTTTCGAACAATGCTTTTGCGGAACCTATATGGTTTTTGCATTTGTTTCCAAGTTCACTGATTGTAAGTTTTGCTGTAAAATTTGGTTGATTATTATTTGTTATATTCATAAATCGGGCTACTTGGGTTTCCTTGATTGGATAAAGTGCCCTGAAATATGAATTTTGTTATTTTGAAGAAATACTTTTTACAATTTTTAATACTTGTTCTTTAAGAGATTCATAATCTCCGTTGTTGTCTATTACATAATCCCAGTCTTTAATATGATCAAGTCCGGTTTCGGTAATATCAGTTTCTCCGATGAGAGTGCCGCGATTGCTTCTTGTTTCACGGGAAGCTTCAACTCTTATTGCTAAAGCACCTGCATTTTTAAAAACATCATATTCATGCTGTACTCTCACATCTGTTACGATAATGCTGCCGGGCTGCTCAAGAATTTTCTTCAGCCAGTAATCAGGATCCTGTTCTCTTCCCCGGTTGCCGAGATTAATTAAATCCTGTCTGTATAAAGGTTTATTTTTCTCAATTTCTTCGTAAGAAAGATTTTTTTCTTTTCCGTAGGTAATCTTTATAATATCACCCATTGCACATCTTTTGTATTCAGGCATTTCGGAAAGCATGATTTTAGCGGCAGTATCTTTCCCTGAATACTGTTTGCCTGAAAAAATTATAATTTTATCAGCCATTTTTTCTCCTTTTTCTTTTAAAATACCATGAAGTCAGAAAAGATAAAAGGCGATAAGGAGGTGAAGTGTGAGGAGTGAAGAGAGTTGAAAAGTTGAAAGGTGGAAGGGTTGAAAGGTTGAAGGGTTTGTTTCGGAATAAAAGACGTTAGGACGTTAAGTTCGTAACAAAGTGAATAAGTGAATAAGTAAATAGGTGAATAAGTGCGTTACGTTAAATTAAAATTTGCGCGGAGCGCCGCAAAAAACTTATTCACTTCATCACTTCGTCACTTATTTACTTTAAAAAAGGCGTTAGGACATTAAGACGAAAAGTTCAAAACAAAGTGAATAAGTAAATAAGTAAATAGGTGAATAAGTGCGTTATGTTAAATTAAAATTAGCGCGGAGCGCCGAAAAGAACTTATTCACTTCATCACTTCGTCACTTATTTACTTTAAAAAAGGCGTTAGGACATTAAGACGAAAAGTTCTAAACAGAGTGAGGAGTGAAGGGTGAAGGGAGTTGAACGGGTGAATGGTTGAAAAGTTGAAAGGTTTGTTTCGTAATAATATCTCTTTTGCTCCGCTTAATATTTTTAAACAATTTTATTGCAATTTAAATTTGTTGGTCGTACTATTTACTAAGCGTTGCAAACGTGGTGTATTGCAACAACGAAAAAGTGTAATTATTACAATAGTGGAAATATTAAATCATGGCTTTAAACTTTCAGGAACTGGTTTTTAATTTATCAAAATTTTGGTCGGATTACGGATGTATTATCCAGCAGCCTTATGATATTGAAAAAGGCGCTTCAACTATGAACCCCGCAACTTTTTTAAGATCACTCGGGCCGGAACCCTGGAATACCGCAATGATTGAACCATGCAGACGTCCGACTGATGCCAGATACGGTGAAAATCCAAACAGATTAGGTCACTATTTTCAGTTTCAGGTTATCCTGAAACCTTCTCCGGACAACGCTCAGGAGCTTTATCTCAAAAGTTTGGAAGCTATGGGGATTAACTTAAAAGAGCATGATGTAAGATTTGTTGAAGATAACTGGGAATCTCCGACATTAGGTGCTGCAGGTGTAGGCTGGGAAGTATGGCTTGACGGTATGGAAATTACTCAGTTTACATATTTCCAGCAGGTCGGCGGTTTGGAAATTAAGCCTGTTGCTTTGGAATTGACCTACGGGCTTGAAAGAATTGCCATGTATCTTCAAAACAAATCGTCCGTCTATGATATCATGTGGAATGATACGCTGAAATACGGCGACATTTACCTTCAGAACGAAATTGAACAGTCAAAGTATAACTTTGAAGTGTCTGATGCAAAAAGTCTTTTTGCAATGTTTGATCTCTATCAGAAAGAAGTTGATAATTGTGTTAAAGCCGAATTAGTTCTTCCGGCATATGATTACGTATTAAAATGTTCCCATACTTTCAACCTGCTTGACGCAAGAGGTGTCATAAGCAAGGATGAAAGAATAAACTTTATAAACAGAGTGAGAACAATGGCATCAGCTGTTGCAAAGTTGTATGTAGCGCAAAGAGAACGTATGGGATTTCCTCTTTGCAAATAATTTATAAGGAAAATAAATGGCAGAAAAATACAGTCGTGCTACCCTTACCCGTAATTTTTTGAAAACTATTACAAGAATTAAAAAACCGGATGAAATGCTCTCGGAAGCAAAATCCGGAGGTTTGGAAAAAACACTTGGTGTTTTAGATTTAATAGTGTTAGGTGTGGGTGCAATTATCGGTTCCGGAATTTTTGCAATTGTAGGTATTGCAGCAGCCGGAAGTGCTGACGGGTCTGCACTCGGTGCAGGGCCTGCATTAATTATTTCAATGGTTGTCGCAGCAATTGCATGTGTTTTTTCGGCATTGTGTTATTCTGAATTTGCAACAATGATTCCGGTGTCGGGCGGCGCATATATTTATACATTTGCAACGCTGGGCGAATTTGCGGCATGGATGGTCGGATGGGTTTTGATGCTGGAATATGCGATTGGATTTATTGCTGTTGCCTGCGCATGGTCAAACCATTTTGTGCAGTTTTTAAACGGGTTTGAAAATTACCTGCCGGCGTGGCTGGCTAATCCGCCTGTCTGGCTTGTCAATGATCCTTTTTCTGCGGCAAAAATAGTTGCTGAAAATCCGGATACTTTTGTGCCGACGATTTTCGGGCTTCCGATTTGTATAAATCTTCCGGCGATTGTGATGGTTTTGTTATCCACTGCAATTCTTGTAAAAGGTACGAAAGATTCTGCTAAAATGACTGCAATTATGGTTTTTGTAAAGCTTGCAGTTATTGCTTTGTTTGTTGTTGCAGGAGCTTTTTATATAAAACCTGATAACTGGGTTCCTTTTGCGCCTAACGGGGCTGCCGGAATTTTTGCGGGTGCTTTTATAATTTTCTTTGCATATATCGGATTTGACGCAATTGCAACAGCGGCTGAAGAATGCAAAAATCCGCAGAAAGATTTGCCAATCGGTATTATCGGTTCACTTATAGTTACAACGATAGTGTATGTTCTTGTTGCTCTTGTTTTGACAGGGCTTCAGGATACAAGTGTTGCAGCTCCCGCTTCATTTTTAAAAGCGCCGATGGCTTATTGTATGAAGCTTATTCATTTAAACTGGGCGGCAGGATTGATTTCTATAGGCTCGCTTGCCGGTTTAACTTCGGTATTGCTTGTTATGGAAATGGCTGCAACAAGAATTCTCTATGCAATGAGCCGTGATCACTTCATATCAGCAAGATTTCAGAAATTACATCCGAAGTTTAAAACTCCACATGTTTTGACCTGGACAGTCGGACTTCTTGCTGTTGTCGGTATTTTGACGCTTAACCTTGATGTGGCTGCGGAACTTTGTAATTACGGCACATTTACATCGTTCATTGTAGTTTGTGTTGCTGTATTAATTCTTCGAAAAACCGACCCTGACAGAGAAAGACCGTTTAAAGTTCCTTTTTCACCGGTAGTTCCGGCTTTAGGTATTATTTGCTGCGGCGGGCTGATGATATACAAATCTATGCAGCCGTCGAGTTCAGCATTATTGTTCCCTGTATGGCTCGGCGTAGGGGCAATGATTTATCTTTTATATGGTTTTGTAAAAAACAGAATTAACGAAAATAAAATTCATAACGAAAAAGTTGAACAAAAGAAACTTGAACTAAAAATGTAGAATAATTAAGCTACCGCTGATATGGAAAGAAATATGATAAAAAATATAATAAAGAATGCATTAAAGAAGAAAAGTCCGGATGAACTTATTGCAACAAGTAAAAAATCAGAGTTAAAAAAGACTTTGAATGTATTTGACCTTATTGTAATCGGGATCGGGGCAGTTGTAGGCACCGGAATTTTCACGATCGTCGGAAGTGCAATTCAAGGCGGCCCGGAAGGCGTTGGTGCAGGGCCTGCCATCATAATTTCCATGCTTCTTGCGGTTATTGCTTGTATATTTTCAGCGCTCTGCTACAGTGAAATTGCTGCAATGATTCCGGTTGCCGGAAGTGCTTACACGTATACTTACGCAACAATGGGTGAATTTATGGCCTGGATGGTCGGCTGGATTTTGATGCTGGAATATGCTATCGGAAACATTACTGTCGCAAGTGCATGGACTGGTTATTTTACCCAGTTGTTGAAAGGATTTAAGCATGTTCTTCCTGATTTTGTGGTGAATTTTCCGATATGGCTCAGGATGGACTACAGGGCAATTGCTGCAAGCTGTGACAAATACGGACTAGATATTCATGACAAAATCCCGTATATTTTCGGGCATATTCCTGTTGCTATAAACCTTCCCGCAATTGCAATCGTGCTTGTTTTAACCATGCTTCTTATCAAGGGAGTAAAAGAATCGACAAGATTTGCAAGTGTTATGGTCGGGGTGAATTTGCTTATAATTATTTCGTTCATCGCTGTCGGCGCGTTTTATGTAAAGCCTGAAAACTGGACACCTTTTGCTCCGAACGGGTTCAGCGGAATATTTATGGGTGCATTTTTGATATTCTTTGCATATATCGGATTTGATGCAATTTCAACTACTGCAGAGGAAACTGAAAATCCGCAGAGAGATTTGCCCATCGGAATTCTTGGAACACTTTTTATCTGTACTGTTTTGTATATAGGTGTAGCGCTTGTTTTAACCGGTACAGTGCCTTTCGGGCAGATTGATACTCAGGCTCCGATTGCGCATGCTATGCGTTTTATCGGACAGGACTGGTTTGCCGGACTTATTTCTGTAGGCGCATTGTGCGGGCTTACATCAGTGCTTTTGATTTACCAGCTCGGCACAACCCGTATTTTATACGCAATGAGCCGCGACAGATTTTTGCCAAAATCTTTAAGATTAATCCACAAAAAATACAGAACTCCTCATGTCCTGACATGGATTTCAGGAATTGTAGTGGTTGTTTGTTCGCTGTTTATGGATTTGAATATCTCGGCAGAACTCTGCAATTTCGGAACCTTTACTTCATTTATAATAATTTGTATTGCAGTGTTGATTTTGCGTAAAACAGACCCTGACAGACCAAGACCGTTTAAGGTTCCATTTTCGCCGGTATTCCCGGTATTAGGAATTATAACATGCGGCGGGCTGATGATTTATTCAATGAAATTTTTAACGACTTCATCACTTTATTTTCCGCTCTGGCTGTTGATAGGGTTTATAATATATGCCGGTTACGGATATGAGCAAAAGAGACTTGAAGAAAAACAAAAAGCCCAGAGAATGGTAAAGCAGCCTAAAGTTGAAGTGTAAATTAAATAAGAAAATCAGATTTCAGTTATGTGAAAATCTTTGCCCAGATTATCTTCGAGGGATTTAATTATTTGAGAAAGCGGAACTCCGAGTGCTTCAGAAATTCTCCAGAGCATGGTAAGTTTCGGGTCAATTTTGCCGTTTTCAATTCTGTTGAGGTTTTCGGAGTCAAGAGCATACATAACTGCATGGTATGCAGGTTATAAATGACAGCTGGGAGATTAAGTACAGATATTAGCCGATAGATTTTTGAGTTAATAATTATTACATTATCCTTAAAATCATTGTATTTTCACCTTGAGCAAATATAATGAGTGTAGATAAAACGCATTTCCGTTAGGCGTTTTATTTTACACACTGCCATTTTAGTTTTATAAGTACTAATTTTATATATTTTAAGAGGGTTAAAAATAAATGATTAAACTGAACTACAAGAACGCAGACGCTCTGGTTATAGGAGAAGAAAACGGGTTAAATCTTGAAGCGGAATTTAATGAGTACAAAGACAAAATTGTGCATATTATTGCGGATTTGAACAAAAGAAAAGACAAAAACGGACAGTGGCTTCAGTGGATGAACCTCGGATATAACGAGGAAACTCTCTGGTATGTAAAAGAATATGCAGCAATGGTTAAGGGGCGTTTTGAAAATATTCTTGTGCTCGGTATAGGAGGGTCAGCGCTTGGCGGGGTGGCTGTGACAGAAGCTCTTTTGAAACCTTACTGGAATTTGCTTTCCGAAGAACAGAGAAACGGAATGCCGAGAATTTTCTTCCTTGACAACATAGATCCAGATACGATTAACGGGCTTTTGGATGTTATAGATCTTGAAAAAACTCTTGTAAATGTCATTACAAAATCAGGCTCGACAGCAGAAACCATGTCGCAGTTTATGATTGTAAAAGACAGGCTTGAAAAAGCGCTCGGCGACAATTACAGATACAATGTTGTGGCAACAGCAGACAAAAAAACAGGAGTTTTGAGACAGATTGCAGAGCAGGAAGGTTACAAAACTTTTGTTGTGCCGGATGATGTTGGCGGAAGATTTTCTGTATTTTCAGCGGTCGGGCTTCTGCCGTTTGCGCTTGTGGGGCTTGATATTGATGAAATGACAAACGGTATCAAAGATATGGATTTAGCTTTGAAAAATACCGACATCCACAACAACATTGCCGCGCAAAATGCGCTTATTCACTATCTTATGGACACGAAAAAGGGCAAAAATATTTCTGTAATGATGCCTTATTCAAGCAGGTTAAAATATGTTTCAGACTGGTATGCGCAGCTCTGGGCAGAGTCACTCGGTAAAAACAAGGACAAAGACGGAAACGATGTTCACATCGGGCAGACTCCGGTAAAAGCATTAGGTGCAACAGACCAGCATTCACAAATTCAGCTTTACAACGAAGGCCCTAACAATAAAGTTATTAATTTTATAAGAGTGGAAAATTTTGACACAACCCTTGAAATCCCGAATATTTTTGAATACACAGGCATCGGGTATCTCGGCGGAAAAACAATTAATCAGCTTATAAACGCAGAGGCTGATGCAACGCGTGTTGCGCTTGCGGATTACAACCGTCCGACCGTCACAATAACTTTAGAAAAAGTCGACGGCTACAATGTTGCTCAGCTTCTTTATATGCTGGAAGTTCAGACAGCAATTGCCGGCGAACTTTATAACATAGACACCTTTAACCAGCCCGGAGTAGAACAGGCAAAAAATTACACCTATGCGCTTATGGGCAGAAAAGGTTATGAAGAATCCGCGCAGATTCTCCAGTCAAAAATGACGGCTGCCGTCTAGGGTGAGTGTAATATCAGTAATAGCAAAAATAAAGACCTTCATTATAATTGAGATTTGATTAAATTTCTGGCTTCATCAGGAGCATCAATGAAGGCTTCCGCCATACGTTTTGCACCGCCTTTTTGAAATCGGAAAGCCATCCCGAATGCAGGCTGGTGATTAATAAAATGATGCTCAAAAAATAGTATAATAATTTTTACTTGCGATTTTGACAAAGTTTATTATATTATTAAGTAAAGTGCGGGGATTTTTAGGATTGATTAAAATTTTAAAAAATATAATATTGTCATCTGTTATAATTATATTTGTTCTGATTTTGAGCTGCGGAACAGGGTTAAATAGTAGTATGGCAAATGCTGAAACTCTAAAAGCCCAGATTTCGTTGGTTGAAAATGTTCCGTCCGGTTTGTTCGGAACATGGCGGGTTGCGGCGGTTCTTGCAAAAACAGACAGCCCCGAAACTTTCAGACAAAAAAGTGCTGATTTGTGGAACCTCTCAAGAAACGGAAACGTCATGAATTTAAACAATCCGTTTACCGGTGCATCTGCAAATGTTGCGGTCGAGTTTGTTGAAGGTAATGTTGTTAAATTCGCAAAAGAGGGAGGAACAGAAGCGCAAAAACTTACGGATTATGTTGAATTGAGGCTTAACGGAGATAAGTTTACAGGCGTGAACCGCCTTACTTTAAAAACCGTTTCAAACGGGCAGGTTGTAAATGTGCAAAGGGCAGAATATGCGCTTGTTGGTGAAAAAATTTCAGGTATGAGTGTATTGGAAAAGTGAGGATAAGATATGCAAAGTTATGAATTTGATACGGTTATATTAGGAGGCGGCCCTGCGGGGCTTAGTGCCGGAATTTACGCAAGCCGCGGTGCTGTTTCAACGGCAATTATAGATACTTCAATGCTTGGCGGGCAGCCTTCAAATTACCTTGAACTGGAAAACTATCCGGGTTTTCCGCTTGTCGGCGGGTTCGATTTGATGGAAAAATTTGAGGAGCATGCCGACAAATTCGGT
Source organism: Candidatus Gastranaerophilales bacterium (assembly GCA_944325605.1). GTDB lineage: Bacteria > Cyanobacteriota > Vampirovibrionia > Gastranaerophilales > Gastranaerophilaceae > Scatenecus. The sequence continues at coordinate 1,980 of CALVAX010000026.1, read as the reverse complement.
GTTCAAAAGTTCCCGATGCAGGAAATAGAAAGCGTTGATTTGAAATCTAATCCTAAAGTTATAAAAACAAAAGAGGCTGAATTCAGGGCAAAAACCGTAATCATTGCATGCGGCGCGCAGCCTATGAAACTTGGAGTTCCGGGAGAAGCGGAATTTGTCGGACGCGGGGTCAGCTACTGCGCGGTGTGTGACGGTGCATTTTACAAAAACAAAGTCGTTGCTGTTGTCGGCGGCGGCAATGCTGCGGTTGAAGAAGCCATGTATCTGACAAAGTTTGCGGATAAGGTTTACGTAATCCACCGCAGAAACGAGCTTCGTGCAGATAAAATCGTTCAGGAAAGAGCGTTTAAAAACGAAAAAATCGAATTTATCTGGGATAGCGTGGTAAAAGAAATTAAAGGTGCAGACCTTGTAAATACCGCGGTTCTGGAAAACGTAAAAACTCATGAAATTTCGAATTTACAAGTTGACGGTGTTTTCCCGTATATCGGCATGACACCGAATATAGAAAGCATATCAGGACAGGTTGAACAGGATGCAAACGGGTTTATTATTACCGACGAAACAATGAAAACCTCGATTGACGGGGTTTATGCGGCGGGAGATGTCAGAAAAACTCCGCTCCGACAGGTTATAACTGCGGCCTCGGACGGGGCTGTCAGTGCAGTTTATGCTGTTAAATACCTCGAAAGCATCAGGGAAATTCCGCAGACAGTTTAAAAGTTTATAATACAAAAAGAGCCTGAAATAAGGCTCTTTTTTATTGCAATTTTTTTTATTTAATTATCCGGATGTTTTGTAAATTGTTCTTAAAATTTGATATTTTGATAATATGGACGGAATTGGGGCAAAGATTTTGAGTCTACTGACATGTTTTCAGAAAAAGAATATAATAAATTTTTACGGGTATCAAGCTTGTAGTTATCAAAAGCTATTGATTTAGCTCTGATTTTGTCTTCTGTTTTTTTCAACTTTTTAAGTTTTTTAAATACATTTACCAGATTTTCTGCAAGTTCGGTAAGATTGTTGGTTTGTCTCATACGACCGGCTATATGGGGGTCGAATCCAGCCTTTTGTTTACACCAGAAGTTGTCATAACGACCATCGTCCATACGCCAGAGCAAAGTACCTCTTAGATTTGCAGTTTTCTTTTGAAATATTTTTTCTATTTTTTTACTTCTTTATTATTATAGAGTTTTTTTCGATACTACCCTGGTCAATTTGTAACATACGGGAGAGGGTGACACGAAGTGTCGGGTGAGGGGGCGGGAAAGTGAAGGGTGAAGGGTGAGGAGTGAAGAGTGGTGAAAAGGTGAAAGAACTTTATGTCATCCTGAGGCTTTAGCCGAAGGATCCCCCTAAAAATGCAAGGAGATTCTTCGGACTAGCGTCCTCAGAATGACATGTAAAATAGTACGTCATACTGAGCCTCACGAGCAGAGGGTGAAAGGTGTCAGCCGTACACGTTTACAGCGAGTGCGAAAAGCCAAAGGCTCCCATTAAAATTCCATAAGATTCTTCGGTCGCTGCGCTCCCTCAGAATGACATGATATAATCCCCTCTACCTTTGGGATGCTAGTTCGAACCGGCGAAGAATGTGCCGTGTGAGACTGTATGCCGAATGGCTGAGGGTAGAATTTCTTAATGAGCCTAGTGAATTTAGAAATTCGGGGTGAGGGTTAAAACAATGTCTTTTAAACCCCTCACCAGCATACGTAGCTTTCGCAACAGCTCAAGCACGTCTGCTTCCTCTCCCACAAGGGGCGAGGAAAATTGTTCCTTCTCCATCCGGCTGGACATTGTTAACATGTCATTGGTTTATATTAAAAAAATATTCTCCTTCCCTGGAGGGAGGAGCGAAATCTCTGATTTCGAGGAAAGGGAGAGCAATAAAATGTTAACAAACCCCTGTGTTGCGAAGCAATAAACAGGGAAACAAAAAAGACCGTGTCAAACCGGTCTTTTAAATGGCGGCGGTAA
>CALVAX010000025.1 GCA_944325605.1 Candidatus Gastranaerophilales bacterium | reverse complement strand
AGGCGTTCTCATCGCAGCCGGCAGGTTTGTGCGGTGTAGTTCAACATAAAAAAAAACGGCCCCGGCGCGATTCGAACGCGCGATCTTCGGTTTAGGAAACCGCTGCTCTATCCTGCTGAGCTACGAGGCCTTTTTAAAAGTCAGGACTCTTACCCTGACTCTCGGTTTTGCAACCGGCTGTCAACCAAATTTATTTTATCATAAAATTTTTTTTAAGACATCTTTTTTGGGAGTTATGTAGTAAATTCCACTGATACTATAAAATCCGTCATTCTGAGGACATTAGTCCGAAGAATCTTTTTTATTGAGATACTTCGCTAACGCTCAGTATGGCGCTGTTATGAAAATTTTTGGCGGAATTTGCTATATACATCCCTCTTTTTTCCTATTTTTATATCATGTGTTTTCTGTTTGTTATTGCTATATTTATCTCTATGATTGAAAATTATATTGTTTATCTCAAATATATTGATACTAAGATAAATGACTTTTTCAAGCGCCAAAAGCCTTATATAATGTGCAAAAAAGGCTGTGCTATGTGTTGTAAAAATGCCCAGATTCCTTACACAAAAATTGAAATGGATTACTTGATGCTCGGCGCCTGGAATCTTCCGGATGAACAAAAACGTCAGGTCGCTGAAAACGTTAAAAAAGTGCTCAAGCAAAAAGAAGAATACAAAGGTGATGATTTCCGATATGATTGCCCGTTTTTGATTGATAATGTCTGCTCGGTTTACGATTTCAGAGGGATAATCTGCCGCTCATTCGGGCTGATGACCGTCGGTAAAGACGGAAGAATTAAAGTCCCGTTCTGTTGTTTTCAAGGGCTTAATTATTCAAATGTCATGGAAGATAACGGCAATAAAATTTCCTCCGAAAAATTTAAAAAATTAGGCTACAAGGAAGAACCGGTCGCTTTTAATGTAAATTATGAATTTTTAACTGATCCTGATTTTGAAAAAGGTTTTCACTTTGAATTCGGAGAAAAGAAACCGCTTATTGATTGGTTTGTTCCTGCGGAAAACAGAGAACAATAAATAAATTTACAAGACAAAGCCTACAGAAACTGTTCGGGTTGATGAACCAAACCAGTGTTTGAAAATTATTATAAATACAGTTTAGTCAAAATTTTCTGTATTAAACTTGTTTTTTGTTTATCAGGATAATACATTGTGATGGGTGGAGTTGTTTTAAAATTCAGGTTTGTATTATTTTGGATTGCCCTGTCAATTTTTCGTAAAATTCTTTTGTTATCAGAGCCAAATCCGTATTTTCTGTAAAATTTGTGAGGCGGTACTGTTGGATCATAAACCGTAATTCCTGCCTGAAGGCTAATTTTTCCGCCACAGCCGCATTGCCGGCTTAAGTGTTCCGCAAAGTTTAAAAATTTAGTTCCAAATCCAAGACGTTTCGGGTATATTAGGAGCTTATCTATCCATAGTACCTGTTCATTATTTTTAATTATCGGAAAAGCTCGCATTTCCCCGACAACTTCGGGCATAAGTGTAGTAGACATCCGGTATGTGTGTGCGCCGGGTTTGTTATAAATTAATAATTCCGGCAGTTGTTTTATCTGTTTTAAAGGCGGTATTTGCATATTATCATTAAATCGTCTAAAAATTTTTTTTTGCTAGTGCCTTAATAATTATGCAAAATCCGTCTATAAATTTAAGACGGATTTTTAATGTGCCTGATGCGATTCGAACGCACGGCCTTTTCCTTCGGAGGGAAACGCTCTATCCAACTGAGCTACAGGCACTTATTTTATGCTGATTTTTAGTTCTCTTTTTATATAATAATAAAAGCGCCGCTTTTTTACAAGCGGCGCTTTGTGTTTATTTGAAAAATTCCTGAGCATTAATTCTCTGGCGCTCTTTTTCATCTTCAACTTTAAAGAATGTCATTTGTTTAAAGTTAAAGATTGCAGCAATAATTGAACTCGGGAAAAGTTCTACTGCGTTGTTCAAGTCAAGAACTGCTGCGTTATAAAATCTTCTTGCTGCAGCAATGTGTTCTTCAACTTCGTTGTAAGTTTGCATTGATTGAATCATTGTCTGATCAGATTTTAATTGAGGATAATTTTCCATATTTACCATCAATTGGCCCATCTGACGCTGAATTTCACCGTCAAGTTTAAGCTTATTTTCAATGTTTCCCATGCTGGAATCAAGCTTAATTGCCTGTGCCCTTAGGGCTGTAATGTTTTCAAGCAATCCTCTTTCATGTTCCATAAATTTGTTTGCAATGGTTAAAATGTTCGGGATTAAGTCATAACGCTTTTTCAATTGAACGTCAATACTTGAAAATGCTTCTTTAACTTTGTTTCTTTTTTGTACAAGTGAGTTGTACATTAAAATAATGATAAGTAAAAGTACGCCCAATACTATGAGCCAAATAGTTGTTGTTGACATTCCAGTACCTCCTATTGTGTCAGCAAATTGTTTACCGCTTACGACGTTGTTCATAATTCATACCTCTTCTTTATGTAAATTTTACTCCCAATTTCTCGAGCGAAACAACTTCATCAAAGTCTTTTCTGCTTTTTATTGTTTTGGAGTGCTCTTTTTCATAACCGAGTGTTATAAGAGAGAGCAATATTTGTTTATCGTTTAATCCAAGCATTTCTTTTACGGATATAAGATTATTTTTATCTTTTGTTGTTAATTCATTTGAAAGTGCGCCGATAATACAGCAGCCAATACCCAATTCTTCGGCTCTAAGTGTCATATAGCCTATCGCATAAGGCATTTGCTCTATTGTTCTGATTAAAGTTTCATATTCTCCAAGGTTAGCAGGATTAAGAATCGGGCTGGAGAGTATGTATTCTCTTGTTGCTGAGTTTTTGCCCTGTTTTTCCATAACTTTTGAAAATTTTGGAGTTTCCCATGCTGTCATATCTGCGACACAGCAAATTACGGCGGATGCTGAACTTACCTGTTTTTGTCCGCCTGAGGCTTCTGACAAAATATCTTTATGTTCCTGATTTTTTACAACTATAAACTGCCATGGCTGTACATTCACCCAGCTGGGTGCCATTATTCCGGCTTGCAGAATCGATTTTATATCTTCATCACTTACCGGTTTTTCCGAATAAGAACGTACACTTTTTCTGTTTATGATTGCATTTAAGACCATGCCGCCTCCGTTTATTTTTATATAATCAGTATATAATTATTTTCCGGCTATGACAACTGTAAAGTCTGTTCCGTTACAATAAATATTATTAGGTTCGTATACAAATTGAAAACCGATTATTGAAGGTGTTTTTTTCTTCAGCCAGTTAAAGTAATCATTTGTAACCTGTTTTGAGTGTGCAATAAATTGAGTATGAGTTTTATTTACATGTCCTGTGCAGGCTACTTCAATACCAAGGTTTGCAAGCTGTTCTTTTATTAACTGCGCTTCGGCTTCATTGCCTTCAGAGTACATAATCCCGGCTTTCAACTGTGCATTTATTTCGGAGGGATTAACTTTTTCTCTGTATATAAGCCTGTCAACAACTTCCTGCGTTTTTTCAGGATCCAGAATCCAGTAACTGATATAGCCTTTCTTGTTAGGAGCACCCGGAAGCATTGCGATTTCTATTTTGTCCATATCTAGATGTTTGGCAAGCCCCGCATATTGGGAAAGTTCGTAGAAGGACATGTTTGTTTTTATGTATTTGTTTGCAACATTAATGATTTCAGGCAGCTTAGTTATGGTTTCCGGTTTTTTGAGTGATTCCATTAAGCCTCTCAAAAACCACTGCTGGCGCTGGGTTCTGCCGATATCGCCCATTGCGTCATGTCTGAATCTTAGATATCCGACAACTTCTTTACCGCTAAGATGGTTCATTCCTTTTTGAAGATTAATAAACAACTTGCCTGAATAATCATTGTAGTGCATGTTTTTTTCTACATAAATATCAACTCCGCCTAATGCATCTACAATTTCTTTAACAGCCTGATCATGCACCATTATGTAGCGGTCTATTTTGACACCGAGAGTGTCCTCGATTGTTTTTATTGTCATTCCGATACCGCCTATTGCGTGGGCCGCATTAATCTTTTGTATTCCGTGATCTCCCGGAAGATATACTTTGCTGTCACGTGGGATTGAGATTGCATTTAGAGATTTTGATCTAGGGTCAATATTCATCAAAATAATAGTGTCTGTTCGAGTCCCTTCAAAAGGGTCTGTTCCTTCACCGTTTGAGTCAACTCCGAGCAGAAGAATATTTCTTCTCTTTGTTCCGAACGGAAATGAAAAGTCTGCTTTATGCTTTGTATCATTATCTTTTGACATATTTACAAAAAGTTTTGTTATCGGATTATCTTTTCCAAGGTGTTTTTCCAAAAATTCCTGATTATCTGCCAGAACAAAAAAGCTTAAGCCTGCGCCGATTATGATTATAGTCAAAACCATTACAATGCGGAGGAATTTTGAACTGTCCCTGCGTATCAATTTTGCCTGTCTAATAGTATTTTCTCCGTTATTTGTCTGACTTCTTCTGGGTCCTTTGTTTGTATCTGTTCTCATAAAATATCCTTGTTTTGGGTAACTTTTGATAATAATATTATATAATCATTAATCCTGCATACGGTAATTTAATGATTTTAAAAAACTTTGAGAAGGAAGGTTGACACAAGTGAAAAATAAACAACCAAACCTACGACATCAATAGTTGTAGCAATTACAGGGCCTGAAGCAACAGCAGGATCAATGTTAAGAGCCTTGAGCGCAAAAGGAGTAAAAGTTCCGATCATTGTTGCCATTGTCATATTTATAGTCATCGCAATTCCGACAACAACGCCGAGTTCTATGCTGTGCTGCCAGCCAAAAGTTGCGAAAGTTACAAGTAATCCGAAAATAGCACCGATGAACAATCCGATAAACATTTCTCTGACTATATGATACATAGCAGAACTCATTGTTACCTGCCCTGTAGAAAGTCCTCTTACCATAAGCGTGATACTTTGGGTTCCGATATTTCCGCCAAGACCTGCCAGAAGCGGCATAAAAATTGCCACAATCGGAATTGCTGCAATTGTGTGGTCAAAATGATGCGCAACGTTAACTGCAATGAATTCGCCGAGAAGTGTAATAAATAACCATGGTGTCCTTGCTCTGATTGAATTGAAAATGTTTCCTGAGAGAATTTCATCTTCGTCTACAACTTCTGTTGAAATACCTGATGACTGGTAAATTTCTTCGGTTGTTTCTTCTTCAAACAAATCATGAACGTCGTCCCAGGTAATCATTCCTTTAAGACGGTTGTACAAATCTACAACCGGAAGCGCATTGTACTGGTATTTCATAAATTCATCAATAATATAGTCGCTGTAATCATCAACATGAAGCTTAACAATATCGGAAATCATAATATCTTCAACTTTTTTGTTGACCGGAGATGTTAGAAGTTTCCTCAGTGAAATAACTCCGAGAAGGTGATTTTGCTTGTCAACAACATATATATAATAAAGTTCAAGGTTGTCACGCTCCGCCTTAATTCTTATATAATTTAGAACATCCTGAACACTCATGTCGGAATTTACGGTAAGAACAACAGGGTTCATGATACCGCCAGCTGTGTCTTCGTTGTATGTCAAAAGTTCACGAACTTCTTCCGAAAATTTGTGCGGAAGTTTGTCCAGGTATGTTTCGGTTTCATCTTCTTCCATATCCCCAAGAACGTCAGCGGCTGCGTCGTGAGGCAGTCTTGTCAGAATTTTTGATGCGGTTTCCTGATCTATATCTCCCAGTAGTTCAACCTGAAGCTGCGGAGATATGTATTCCATCAGTTCTGCGGCTTTGTCTATATCAAGAAGCTTAAAACATTTCAAACGTTCTTCAGGCTTTAATTCCTGAAATATGTCTGCAAGATCGGCACTATGAAAACTGTCCAATTCTTCCAGTAATTGGTCTTGATTTTCATCGTCCATGATTTCTCTTAATCTTTCAATCACATTTGAAACATTCATCATAATCTTATTATAATACGAATATGAAAATGGGATGGTTTTAATTTAAAAAAGCTGACAATCATTTTTGCGGGATTGTCAGCTTTGTAAATATTTATTTGTTGCATGAGTTTACTTACGAATTTAGAACAAGTTTTCCTGTTTGCGGGTCGACAGTCCAGTTATCAGAAAGTTTGTATACGATGAATGTTCCGTGTTCGCCTTTTCCGGAGTCTCCGGTTTTAGTGTTATTGTAAGACCCCCATTCAAGGTTGTCGGTTGCATCTGCATATCCTTGTCCGTTTCCGTTAGTGATTGCTATATGACCGGGCTGGTCATCATAGGATGCGTTATCGCCGGGAACCCAGATTACAATACATCCGGCAGGAAGGTTTTTAAGGTCTGCTGCATTTATTTCTCTGGCTGTACCGTCGCCGTTTGATACGTATTCTATTGGCGTAAACATTTCAGGGTGTGCTTCAAACCAATTTTTAACATATTTAGGCTGGCTGCCGTAGTCAACCATCTGACTGACATCAATTCCGGCGGCTGCCATTGCTTTTTTGACGCCTGTGAGGCATAAGCCGCTTTTGGAGTTGTCTGCATTTTCCATTGCAACATCGTAACCTGCGTTGGCAAGAACGTTTGCTTCCTGTGATATTTTTCCTGCTGTAGTATTTTCATTTACTGCAAGCGGAGTTTCATGCCTGAAGCCTTTTCTTGCACCGTTTGAATTGATAAAGTCTGTACTTCCTCGTGTTGTACTCATTTCCCTTAGAACTTTCGGGTTTGAATCGCTTGCTTCGTAAACGGCGCTATGGTTGTTCAGGTATTCCTGTCTGAATTTGTCTTCAGCACGTCCGACTGTTTCAGAGTACCGGTTTCTTAAGATTGAGGCTTCCTGACTGTTGATACCGTCTGATGTATTTATTTGTCCGTTTGAACTTACCTGGGTTTTAAGTTCTTTAAGGTGTGTAAGAAGAAGTTTTATGTCGGCATTTGTAAGAGAATTAATTTCATCTTTACTCAATCCAAAGTCAAAGCTGAGTTCTCCGTTCTGAAGCGCTGATACAAGTTGATTTCTTAAATTGCCGTCAATACCTTTATCTTTTAAAGATTGGTTTAATTCCCGTATTTCAGCTGCTGTATTCAGGTGGTTTGCTTTATCTGTGTACATTGCAGGTAAGAACACAATGCTGCCCATTTCTCCGTTGTTTTTCATATTATCAAAGGCTCTTGTTGCATCGTGCTGTTCTTTTGCTTCTGCTCTGGCTTCGTCAGTTTCTACAAGTTTGTATTTTTGGGTATATTCATTTACAACTCTGGTGTATTCCCAGCCTTGCGGTTTAAATGTTCCGTTAAGCAACGAGCGTGCCTCACCGCCGTTCCATAACGCACAAAGTGCATCCTGGCGGCTGATATTGTTTGTCCAAGCTTCGGTGTTGCCGGTTTTCTCGGCTGTACCCTGCTCATTTATTTCCCAGCCTTTGTATTGGACAATTGTATCCTGTGCGGCTTCAATACCATTCTGATATTTTTCTGTATTTAAGCGCTTGTTAAGGCTTGCAAGAACAACTATGGTTGCCTTTGCCGAAACTTCCGGATCAAGTAGCTGCTCTTCATCAGTAATTCCGAGGGCTTCCATGTGTTTTTTAATGGTTGGATCCTGCGTGTGTAATGTGTACTTGAGCTGTGTCATACCGTAAGACCAGTCACGGGTGCCGACAACATCTATGTTACGCAGAGCATCTTTGGCTTTTTGTCTTACCGTTTTCTCGCCAAAATTCGTTTCTTTGCCTGCAATACCAATGGCTGTTTGCGCAAGAATGTTATAGGTGTCATTGTCTATGCCTAATTCTTGCATAAGTTCAGCTTTGTTGTTTATAAGTGAATTTGCAAAGGTTACTGCATTTTCCGGTGCGTCGGCCGGCATATTAAACGTAATATCTGCCGCTGTATTAATTTTTTCTTTTGGTTCAACTTCTTGAGGTTTCTCTGTTTTCGCCTCTTGGATTACTTTATTTGTCTTTAATTTGCCGTCTACATATGTTCCTTCTGTAATTCTGCCGTCATTATAAACTGTTGTTTGGCTTAAGAAGTAGTCTGAATCGGCAATTTGGTCTTCTCTGTTACGCAAACCGGCCTTTATAGCTTTCATATATGAATTCGGATCAACAAGACGGAACGTATCCCAGGCATCTTTTACACCTTCTTGTAAGGCTTCGCCGGAACTCATCTTTTCCTGCCAGGCTTTGTCGGAAAGAACTGTTCGGATTTCTTTTACGTCTTTGTAGTTTATGTCAGTCTGAACTATTTCATAGTTGCCTGTTTCCTGATTATATTCAATTCGAGCTTTGCCGCCGCTTTCTTTTTGAAGGTTTGCTGCTATTTTTTGAAATTTTTCAGGCGCAGCTTCGGCTACAAGTTTTGTCTGTTTGCCGCCTGCGTATGTTGTTTCTGTAACCTTTCCGTTGTCGTACTTTTGAGTATAGGTCTGAAGATTTCCGGCAGAATCGTATTTCATTTCGATTGCTCCGATTTTATTCTTAGACATATACTTGCCGCCGGTAACTTTGATTGTATAGCCGTCCTGTGCGTTGCCTGTGACTTCGTATGTGTCGCCGCTCTGTTTTAATTGGGCAATTCTATCCTGAACAGATTTCGGGTAAGTCCCTTCATTTGCTTTTGTTTCTGATTGTTTCTTAGCAGTTTGAACTTCAGGACGGCTGTTATACTTGTTTACTTCAGCCGCACCTTCGTCTGAATTAAGAAGTTCTTCAGTTTTTAGTTTATCCTGAATAGATTCTGGAATTTTAATTTTTTCATTAACAATAAACCAGTTGCGCTTTTCTGCACCGGGGTTTGCTTTTACAAATTCTTCATATTCAGGAGTTCCTGGTTCAAATCCGAGTAATTTTGCCTGTTCTTTAAAAGTTAAACCTTCTTTCGGGTATGTGATTAAGTTACCGTCAGAGTCGTGTTCGTATTGGGATAAATCTTGTTTTGTTCTGTCACCGGCTGATTGCGCAGACTCTTCCGGTGCTGCTGCCGATGAACCTGAAGCTGGAGTTGTATTTGCGGATGGTGTCGGACTTGAAGCCTGAGCCCCCCCCCCTCTGCTGAAACCCTTTCAGAATGTGGGTTTTCAGGGTTGCCTAAAATTTCAATAAATTGGTTCGTTGTTTCTGCACCTGCTTGCTTGAAAGAATTGTTATATTTCGATGCATTTAATTCTTCCTGACTTAGTTTGCCGTCTTTTGTTTTGTCCAGTGCATTCAAAAGTTCAAAGGCATTGTTTATTTCATCCTGACTGAGGATATTGTCAAAGTTTCTGTCAAAGCTTTGAAATACTGATTTCATTTTATCAATGGTCTTTTGATCAGCATTATTAGCTTTCAGTTTTTTGCTGATACTTTCCCATGAAATATTCTTTTGGCCTTTGTTTTGAACGTTATCAAGTGACATACTTAAGAAACTCCAGTTATTATAAATATCGGCAGGTATTTGGAATTTCTTCAGGTGTTTAGATGATATATCACGAAAAATTTACAAAAATTAATTTTGAGTTGATATTTAGAGAGCAGAAAAATTTTTATATCTTTTTTATTGTATAATTTTTTTATAACAGATTTTACGGAGAGAAAAAGATGATAAAAGATTACTTCTTGAATAAACTTGAAAAAGCGCTTGAAAAAGCAATTTCAAATAAAAAACTCGGGCAGATGACTGAATACATCCCGAACACACTGATTGTTGAAAAGCCTAAAAATCCTGATTTCGGGGATTTTGCGGTCAATGTTTCATCTCTTGCACGGTCAGCTAAAATTGCTCCGCCGGCTATTGCAAACGCAATTGTTTCAGAGATTGAGGAGTCTGATAATGAATATTCAGTTATCGGCGGATTTATTAACTTCAAGGCTGGTAAAAACCTTTTAATTGATGCAATTGCGGAAATTTTTAAGAGGAAAGAAAATTTTGGACGGCCTGAAAACATAAATAAAGAAAAAATTATTCTGGAATATGTTTCAGCAAACCCGACCGGCCCCTTTCACATCGGGCACGGAAGATGGGCTGCTATGGGGTCTGCGCTTGCTAATCTACTTAAATTCTACGGACATGAAGTTTATCAGGAATTTTATATAAACGACGCAGGCTCGCAAATTCAAAAACTCGGAAATTCCCTTGCAATCCGTATCCGCCAGCAATTAGGCGAAAATGCGGATTTTCCGGCTGATGAAGTTGAGCGTAAAAATTTCTACCCCGGAGATTATTTAATTCCTGTTGCGGCAAAATTCATTGAAAAAAACAGTGCTCTTTTAAAAGAAGTTCAGAACGACGTTTCTAAAATTGATGTGCAAATTCTGTCCGATTTTGCCAAAAATGAGATGGAAAGACTTCAAAAAGCATTGCTCGAACATTTCAGAGTATATTTTGATAATTTCTACTCAGAACTTACTCTTCACAAATCAGGTAAAGTTGATGAGTGTGTAAATAAATTAAAAGCAAGCGGCAAAATTTACACAAAAGACGGTGCTGACTGGTTCAAGTCTTCTGACTATGGCGATGATCAGGACAGGGTTATTAAAAAAGCAGACGGTGCCAATACTTATTTGACGGCTGATATAGCTTATCATATAGACAAACTTGAAAGAGGTTTTGACAGAATGATTAATATCTGGGGGGCTGACCACCACGGTTATGTCGCCCGTGTTAAGGCTTCTATTGAGGCTCTCGGGTATGAGCCTGACAAACTCGAAATTCTTCTCGGCCAGCTTGTAAACCTTGTTATTAACGGCAATGAAGTCAGAATGGGTAAACGTAAAAATATGGTTACTCTTGATGATTTGATTGAAGAGGTCGGTGTTGATGCCACAAGGTTCTGGATGTGTATGAGATCTATTGATAATACTCTTGATTTTGATATTGAGCTTGCAAAAACAAACAGTGACGAAAACCCTGTGTTCTACGTTCAATATGCACATGCAAGAGCCTGTTCAATTCTTAGAAATGCTGTAGAAGAAAAGTTTGATACCGAAACCGGACAAACTCTTGCTGCGCCTGTGTCAAAAGAGGAATTGTCTGATATTGTTAATTCATATAAAAAAGAAACTCTTCTTCCGACACTAGACACAGCCCGCAAATTAATTCTTAAACTTGAGGAGTTTAAGTCGATGATAAAACAATCGGCTGAAACCCGTCAGGTTTATACGATTTGCAGATATGTTCAGGAATTGGCTTCAGAATTTCATTCATTCTACAACGCCAACAGAGTTATTTGTAATGACAAAGACCTTATGAAGTCAAGGCTGGCTCTGGTTCTTTCAGTTAAGCAGGTTCTGGCGAATGCGCTCAGACTCCTTGCTGTTTCCGCTCCTGAAAGAATGTAGGGTATAAATTTTCAACAAAAAAGAGATTTTTCAATAAAATTTGAAAAATCTCTTTTTGTATTTATATGAGTTTTTGAATTATTTATGCAAAGAAATTGTGGGTTTTAGAGCGCATTGTATTTTTTACATTTTCGTAGATACTTTCCGGCTGGGTGTTGTGCTGTTCTATTGAACTTTTAAATGCCTTAATTTCTCCGAATTTGTTTTTTAAAACTTTGATTATTTCGTCCGGCAGTCTGTAAATTTCAAATTTGCTTCCATCCTGAAATCTTTTACTTGAAAATTCTGAAATTACACCATCTCTGTTATTGATTGTAAATGTTTCTATGTTTGGATTCAAAAGATTTCCGCTGGTGTTGTAATATTTTGCGTTGACCATCTTTAAGCCCTGAACTCTCGGTGAAACAAATGTTACACTTTTTTTAGCCAGATTTTGAGCTGTTTTTTCTGTAATATTTAAACCTTTGCTTATTGTGATTGTCATATTCGGGTCTCCTTTTGTTTTTCTCTTTTCTAAATGTACGTGAATGTTTGAAGTTGCTTTATTTCCGTTAAATATTAACAAAACTTAACTCTTCAATTAGTTTTACAATATTGTCATAATTATCTTCAAGCACAAGTTTGGTTCTCAGTGTTTTTGCGTTTTTGAAGCCGGCAAGGTAATAAGGATAGAATTTTCGCATAAATTTAATGCCGACGTTTTCGCCTCTTAGGGCAATTTCCTCATCAAGATGTTTTTTGAGCATTGCAGCTTTTTCTGCAATTGTCGGCGGGGCAAGGTTTTCACCGGTTTTAAGGTAATGAGAAATTCTGCCTAAAAGAGTCGGGTCGCCGAGAGCTCCTCTTCCGACAGCTATGCCGTCTGCGTCTGATAGTTCAAGACACTTGAGGGCTGTTTCAATACTTGTGATATCTCCGTTTGCAAACACCGGAATGTCAACTGCTGTTTTTAAGTCTTTAATTTTTGCCCAGTCTGCGGAGCCTGAATACATTTGAGAGCGGGTTCTTCCGTGAATTGTTATAAAATCTGCGCCTGCCTCCTGCATCTTTATTCCGAATTCGACAAAGTTCATCTCGTCAAACGTGTATCCGAGCCGGAATTTTACACTTACCGGCCTTGGCGTGCCTTCTTTTACAGCTTTTACCAGTTCCGACGCAAGTTCAGGGTTCCGCATAAGTGCACAGCCATCCTGACCTTTAACCACTTTATTAACAGGGCAGCCCATGTTTATATCTATCATATCTGCAAGAGGTGTTAAAAATTCTGCAGCTTTCCGCATCATATCAAGTTTGTGACCGCTTATTTGATACGAAATAGGACTGTGGTTTTCATCTCTTTTAAAAATCTCCGTGCCTGAGCGTCCGTTCAGAGTTTGGGCAAGATACTCTGAGCTTATCATTTCTGTTGTTAACAGAACGTCCGGTGAATACCTTCTGACAAGGCTTCTCAGTACATAGTCGGTAATCCCGGCCATAGGGGCAAGGGATACTCGGCTTTCTATCAAATTTTTCACATTATTTGACATATGGTTTTAATTCTTCCAGGCGGGTCGCTGCATATTGTTTATATTCATCATCCGGAGCGTTTGAGGCTTTGTATTTTTGATAATATTCGTATGCATCTTTGTATTTTTCCATTGTATCCAGATCTACTGCGATAAGATAGTTTAGTATTAACAAGTCATCGCTGTTGTTGTATTTCAGTGCTGTTTTGTAATTGCTTACTGCATCCTGCCTGTTTTCTTTTGCATCATAAATCATGCCACGGTAATAATATGCATAGGCATTCATCGGTTCTTTTACAATAAGCTTGTTCAATAGATTAAGGCTTTCGTCATAATTTCCGGAATCATATAATGAAATAGCTTCATTAAGGCTGTTAGTGCTGATTTGAGATTCTATAGACGCAAGATATTCTGAAGCTTTCTGGTTATTTTTGTTCAGAGCAACCGATTTTTTTAAGTATTCTTGAGCGGACTCAAGATCTTCGCCTTCTGCGTACATAACTCCGATATAGTATGCAATATCAGAATCTGCAGGCTTTAATTCAAGTGCTTTTTTATAGTATTCGATAGCTTTATCTCTGTCGCCCATGTTCTGGTATGATGAAGCGATACCCAGCATTGAATCTGACGTCGGCGGATTAACCTTAGCATATTCATTGATTGCATTCTGATAATCTTTATTATTGAAATATTCCGCTGCCCTGTCAAATTTGGAGGCTGTATCCTGAGCGCTTATGTTTTTTATAGCATCCGTAATCTGTGTATTTTGCGGAAATTTGCTTTTTGCATTTTCGAGTGTAGCAAGTGCTTCAGGGTAATTTTTTAACTGGCTCTGCGCAACGGCAAGGTTTACGAAAACTTCGGGGTTGTCGCTTTGTTTGGTAATTACTGAGTAAACTTTAATTGCTGCTTCAAGATTGTTTTGTTTGTGCAGGTCAAGTGCATAGTTGTAAAGCATATCGTTTACCTGTTCGCCCGGCGCGTTCTTTTTGACGTATTCCACATATTGCATAGGTGTCATAGACTTTCTTGCGGCGCTGAAAATTTCGTTCTGTGCAATTAAATTGTCGGGATCAAGACTCAGAACTTTTTTGAAATAAGTCTGTGCCTCCTTGTTCTCCCCTTGAGCTGCAAGTGATTGTGCTTTGTATAAGTTGGCCTGAATGTTGTCCGGATACAGAATAAGAACGCTGTCGTATGCCACAACCGCGGTTCTGTAATCCCCTTTTTGCTGGTAAAGTGTGCCTACGTTTATTCTTGTGTTAATATTTGAAGGATCAAGCGATTCTGCTTTCTGGTAAAATTCCAGCGCTTCATCAAATTTGTCCTGTTTTTGAAGTATTGCGCCAAGGTTTGCAATTGTATCCGCATCATTCGGGTTGGCATCCAGTTTCTTGTTATAAATGCGCTCAAGTGCGTAAAGAACTTCTTTATTGTCTGTGGAACCTTGAGAGAGAATATAATTATACTCTTCTACAGCAAGATTTTCGCTTCCGAGATTATCTAATACCCTTGCATACGAAAGCCTTAAATCTGCATCATTTGGAGAAACTGCCACGGCTTTCCGGTAGTATTCCGCACTTTTCGGGTCATTCCCGAGAAGTTTCATTATGTCGCCTATCTGTTCAAGACTCTCTTTTACATAAGTTTTGTCCGCAAGCGACTGGCTGAATTCGTAAGCTGCCGATGCAAAATTGCCTTCGGCTCTTAATTGTTTTGCTTTTTCAAAACGTGAAGCCGGAGAGGTATCAAATTTTATTAAATCAAAACATATATTAAGGCTTTTTGTTACCTGTTCAATGGCGTGTGCGGAATTTCTTACACTGGAGTCTTCTCCCGGGTAAATTGTAAGGTAGAAAAGAGCGCTTCTGTAGTCATCTGCTGCTTTTGCGTAATCCTTTTCGTTATTTGCATAATACGTCCCTCTTGCAAGATAAGAATTTACAAGCCCTATTCTGGCTGAATTGTCCAGATAGTTGATTTTTAGAGCATTCTTAAATTCAGTTATTGCGCTTGAATACTGGTAATTAGCCAAATATTCCTGCGCAAGGTCATAATGCTCTTTAAAACCGGCCCAAACAGGCTGTGACAGTGCCAAAATCCCCAATAAAGTTACTAAGGTTCTTTTCATTGCTTACATTCCCTCATAATCTTATGAGTTGATTGTAATACAAGAATAAGGATATGTACACCCGCTTATAGATATCCGGCAATACAATTTAATATTTTTATTCTCATTAAAAAAGCCTCTTTTTATTTAAGAGGCTTTTTTAATCTTTTTTACGCAATGTCTTTAAAGTCAGATTTGGAGATAAATGTTGTAAATTGATCAAATAGGATTTGCAATGGAATTTCCATTGAGAAAGTCAGTGACTCGTCAATTTTTACCCCTTTGACTGGTGCAAGTGACATGTTTTCTCTTAATGCCATCATGCTTGCTTTTCTGTTTTTTCTCATAATCAATACTCCTATATTCTTGCCGGAAATCTTAACAGTATATCTATCGGCTATACTTTTGGAAATCTTTAATCAAACGTTCCTTGTGAAAATTTTAAAAAAGCTTGCTATAACTGAATTATAACCCTAAAAATTCAACTTTACACTTCGTAATAAAATTTAAAAAACTGTAACATGTGCAAAAAAAATCTGCTTGTGCTATGATTTACTCGTGATAATAAGTATAAGGAGACAAGACAATCGCAAACGACACTAGACAAAAGGACAAAAATCAGACCATAATGAATGAAAGAATTAGGGCCAAAGAAGTAAGATTAATCGATCAAAACGGTGAAAATCTCGGAGTTGTTGAAACTGTTAAAGCTTTAAAAATGGCATACGATGCAGATTTGGATTTGGTTTTAATCAGCCCGAACCAGGTTCCTCCTGTCGCAAAGATTTTAAATTATGGTAAATATAAATACGAGCTTGATAAAAAAGCTAAAGAAGCTAAGAAAAAACAGCATACAGTAGAAGTTAAAGAAGTTAAAATCAGATATAAAATAGACACCCATGATTATCAGGTGAGAATTAAGAGTATTCAGAAATTTATAGCGCAGGGCAACAAAGTTAAGGTTGTTATAATGATGCGGGGAAGAGAAATGCAGCATTCAAATCTCGCATTCGACCTTGCAAACCGCTTTATGGAAGATTTGAAAGATGAACCTCTTACAATAGAGAAAAAACCAATGCTTGAAGGTCGTAATGTTACATTCTACCTTGCGCCGCAGGCCGGTTCATAAACTTTGTTTATGCCTGAAAACAAAAAGTTCTTGACTTTGAACTTTGAGCAGATACAATAAAAAACGTGGCTGATAAGCCCGCTTAATTCCTCAAAAGAGTGAAGTTGTAGAAGAGTTAGGATATTATTGAATATCTGATATGCATAGAGCCAAAGTGCTCCTGAAATTAGTAAAAAATATGCCGCAATAGCTCAGTTGGTAGAGCAAGGGACTGAAAATCCCTGTGTCCTTGGTTCAATTCCGAGTTGCGGCATATTTTTTTGGGCTAATTTCACTCAAATATGCCATAAATCAAAATCCTCCGGATTTTGAAGTCCTTGGTAGTTTAATATTCAACCGACTGCCCTTTATAGTATTTTGTTGCGTAATCTTACTATATGTGCTAAGTTACTCTTATGTGGAATATTATTTTATATAAGAATAAAAATTAAGAATAATATTTTATAACTATATAAGAGGAATAATATATGTTTTTTCTTATTTTAATTACTATTTTACTTATTATTTATATGCTAAGTTTTGTAGTGGCTGGTCAAGAACATAAAAAGCAAGATATGCTATATTATCGTGAAAAATTCAATGACTTTTTTTGTCATTATGGTGAAATATATAAAATTTTAGCTCCACACAATAATAATTTTAATGCGATTTTTGTTGATTATATTTATAAAAGTAAAGGGAATAAAGAACGTTATTCTAAAATAGATAGATATTGTAGAGAACACAACCTTAATCAATCTTACTTTGATTGGAATGATAAATTATTTGAGAGTGCTCTTTATCAAACAATAAAATTATATATGCCTCAGTATTTATCAATATTTACAGAGCCAATAACATTTTTAGAAGAAGATGCAAAAATTATTGCAAAGAAGTTTATACAAAACACATATATTAAAATTCCTAAAAATAAACCCGTAAAATACAATATTGATAAGTCAAAATTTATATATGATTTCATTGCAGATTATTCAGAAGGTATGTTTGCTGTAAAAAAAGATAATAAGTATGGTTTTATTGATGAAAATTGTAATGTTTGTATCCCACTGATTTATGACTCTGTTTCTTCTTTTCATAATCAAAAAGCTATTGTTAAAATGGGTAATGAATTTAAGTTTATTAACATTGATGGAAGTATTTCTCTAGAATTTACAGATTATGAGATAAAATATGCACTCTTAGATTATTTATTAAATATAAAATATAATTTCGTTTATGGATTAGATAGTTTAAAGCAAGAAGAACGTAAATCATTGATGGAAAACGAAAGCAATTATGATTTAGAGATTTATGATGAAATATCAGATACCTTTTTAAATAGAGAAAATTATAACAAATATAAAGATTATAAAAATGTACTAGAAGAAAGAGAAAAATATTTTGAAGAACGTCGTAAGGCATCCCAAATAGAGGCAGAAAAATTAAGAACATATAAATTTGAAAAAACAGAAGATGGTGTAAATATAATTGATAAAGACGGATATCCTCTTTTACCTAGATTTAACGATTATTGTGATGTTGAATATTTCAATAATGATTTTTTTGTAATTAAGAAAAAAGATAGTTTACTAGATCATGAATATTATTACGGTTTAGTAGATAAAAAGGGTAGATTAATACTGCCTTGTGATTATAAATATATTTATGAAGGTGAGAAATATATTGTAATTGAAGATTATTCTGGAAAGGGGCTTTTTAGTATTATATCGAAACGAGTTGTCCTGCCTTGTGGATATAAAGATATAACGGATATGTTATGTGATAAAGAATTATATATTGTCGAAAATGAAATAGGTAAGTGTGCAATTTATTCGGCATCCAAGGAGAATTTTATAACTGATTTTATATTTGATGAAATTGGGTATTTTGACAATTGGAATGAAAATCTACCAGTACCAGTAAAAATTGGAGGGAAAATAGGTTTTGTTAATAGAGAAGGTGAATTTGCTACGGAATGTATTTATGACCATCCATACTTAGAAATAGCCACAAAAAATGGTGAATGGTTTATGCGTCACTATTATTATGGTGAAGCTCATCCTTATATAGATGAAAATTATATAATTGTTTACCAAGCTGGGAAATATGGTTATATTGATTATTTAGGAACGGAATTAATTCCTTGTATTTTGGATAAAGCAAATAAATTTATAAATGGTTTTGCAGTGGTAGAATATGAAAATAAATATGGAATTATAAATGAATGTATGGAAGTTATATAGTTTGTAGGTTTGGGGTTCTACCCCAACAATATATTTGTTATAAAGTTAAAAAATGAGTAACAGTTGTGCTCGCATTTCAATCAGTTGGGCTGAAAGCCCAACCTGCTATACTCCAGCATCTTTTATAGATTATATAATCTGGCAAACATATATTCATGTAGTGATTTTTTTGCGGATTCTTGTATAC
>CALVAX010000024.1 GCA_944325605.1 Candidatus Gastranaerophilales bacterium | reverse complement strand
GGATGCTAGTTCGAACCGGCGAAGAATGAGCCGTGTCAGACTGTGTGCCGAATGGCTGAGGGTAGAATTTCTTAATGAGCGCAGCGAGTTTAGAAATTCGGGTGAGGGGGCGATAAGTGAAGAGTGAAGAGTGAGGAGTGAAGGGTGAGGAGGGTTGAAAAGTTGAACGGGTGAAAGGGTGTTTTCTTATCCCCTTGTCCTCCCCTTGGGGGAGGACCGAAATCTCTGATTTCGAGGTGGGGTTTGGTATGTGAAGAGTGAGGAAAATTTAAGAGTGAAAGGTGAAGAGAATAAAAAATTAAGACAAGATAAATGTAAATTTTTGTAAAATTTTCTTTAAAATACAGATTAAAATTCAAGATTATTACGTGAAAGTCCGTATTTGAAATTAAGGATTACTAACGGAAAGGTCTGACAAAATGGGCTTATCGGCAACACAGGCGAGATTGCTAAGCATAACAAGCAGAATATCTGACAACGAACTTCGGAGTCAGACGATAACCACTGCAAAGACCTCACTTGCAAACGAAACAACCGCGGCAAGTTCAGCGTATATGGATGCCCTGAATTCAACAGAGCTTCTGTATTCGACCTACGATGCAAGCGGAAACAAAATGACCGAGAAGCTTACAGGCGTGTCGCTGAGCCAGTATGGAGAACTGAAAAACCAGTACGGCATAATCAACCAGCACGGCCAGATTTTGGTGTCAGAACTTGATGCGGCCAACTACGAAGCAAGTACTGACATGTACGATTTTCTGGACAAATACGGGGTTCTGGCTCCTGAAGGCGAATGGGAAACCATACAGGTAGAAAATCCTGAATGGCAGGTAGCCTGGGATGAATATAATAAAGAATATGAGGACTGGAAAGCCAAAGAACCGGATTCAACATTAGACAAATACTGGACAGCAGGAACGAATAATGAATTGTATAAAGCATTCAGAGCAGCTTCGGCAAGCTGTTATAATGCAGCTATGGGCAGCTCTGACGGCTGTTATCTGCATGTTTTGGCTCATTTAATTGATCTGGAACTTGTAGAAACTGGAAATTCAGAGCCTTTTGACTCACACGAAGCTGACTCATCAAAATATCCTAAAGAGTATAAAACAACTGTTGGGCAAGATGTAATAATAGATGCAGGCAAAATTAATAATTCTGCTATTAATGGTGACAATATGAGCGATGAAATGGTGCCTGTTTCAGAAGCGGTATGTTCTACCAGTGATGTTATTTATGCAGCAGAAAATGATGAAATGAAGCAAGAACTCATAGATGCAATGAATGATTCCTCTTTATCACAAGAGGATAAAGATATTGTTACCTTAATGAATAACTACTATATGGACGCAAGCGGTGAACCTCAATTGAAAACTTTGAAACAAAAATGTATAGATATGTTTTATGTAATATCTAATTACAGAACATTAGGGCTGGATTATAATAATGATTGCAAACCCTTGTTGGAATCCTTCCAGCAGGACATGGAATATGCCTTTAAGGAATTTAACGAAGACTTATATAATGAGGATCGGAACAAATGGCTTGCAGAAGAACCGCCCAAACCGACAGTGGATTATTATATCGATGAAACCGTCCCTACTGTAGAAAACAAAGATAAAGGCCAGTGGTACATCAATTTGTGGCACAGAATGAACGGCCCGAGTCAGGAAAAAGCCGGCACAACACTGGAAGACGGCACAGTCGTTGAAGGCGGCAAAACCTCAAGCGGTCTGCCATTGTATAAAGTTCTTGAAGACGGTCTGATGGACAATGCCGAATGGCTTCAGTATGCCCTTGAAAACGGCACAGTGACCTTAGAGAAAGTCGAATTCGTAGAAGAAGCTGAAGTCGGCACGGGTCTTGCAGACTGCGAATGGACTTCAATAATCTGGTCAAACGCACCAGATATTTCAGAAAGCCAGAATGAAGCCGCTATAACAAAGGCCGAAATAGAATACGAACAGGCATTGAACGACATTCAGGCCAAAGACAAGCAGTATGACAACCAGTTGAAGATACTTGATACTGAGCATAATGCCTTGCAAACAGAATACGACAGCATCAAGTCTATTATTGAAAAAACTATAGAACGGAACTTGAAGCTGTATTCATAAGATTTAAACATGATTAGTGAAGTGTAATAAGGAGAGAACAAATGGACAAATTTAAAATCAGTCAGTTAATGGATTATTTTCTTAAGACTAACAACACAGGCACGTCTTATATGGATTTAAGCCAGGAGGATCTTGCAAGCCTTGCTATTCTGTCAGTGTTTGATAAGAAAGGGCAGACGATTAAGACGTCAAATTATACATACGAAAGACCTGACGGTGTTATTGATGCAAGCGAGATTAATGTTACAAAGCAGGAGTATGAAAAAGCTGTAAAAGATATATATAAACAAATTAAAAAAGAAGCCGGAAAAGAGTTTACAGGTGTAAATATTCCCTCATACGATGATTTGCAGGCAATGCTGAAAGGCGATAACAAAATAACTTTTAAAGAACTTCATCTGTTTGCAAGAGAAGGGATTATTAAAAAGCCCGGAGCAGAAGCGCCAAAGCCGATTGTTATCCCTGAAAAAACTGCAAGTAATGAAAAAACACCCGAGCAGATGCAGAAATTCCTCGAAAATATAGAAAGTGATCCGGTCAAGATTGCAGCAATGGAGCGCATTGACGCAAAGCTTGCGGAAGCCCAGAATAACGGAACGACAGCATTTGATTTTACGGGTTTGACAGACAAAGCGCAGGCTGAGATTGACGCCTTTGTACCTGATAATGATGCGGCTTACAATGTTCAGGAAGGGCTTGACGGGTATCAATACAACAGCAAAGGTCAGGTTGTCACCCGTATAAATAATTACGCCGGCGCTTACGAAAAATACAAATACACAAGCGACAAGTCAAATGCAAAATATTCCGAAATGATGCGCTATAACGGCAACGGTTACAAAACAGACTACTTCCGCCGTGAAACTTTAACTGATAAAGACGGCAAAACTTTCACAGGTGTCGTGATTTATCATCTTGATGAAAATGAAAAAGTTGTTAGAATTACATATCCTGAAGGTGCTGTTCACGATGAAAGGGTTGATGATTTTAACGATTATAATATGTTTATGCAGTGGCTTCAGTATGATGAGGCGGTTAACGGAGCAGAATAAATTTAATCCCCGCGTTTTTGCGGGGATTGTTTAACTTTTTATTTTTGTCCCCCACCTCGAAATCAGAGATTTCGGTCCTCCCTCCAGGGGAGGACAATAATTTTAAAATGCAGGCTGGTGAAATGTTAACAATCCAATTTTTGCGGGGATTGTTTAACTTTTTTTATTTCGTTGTTTTGAATTACGCTGTTTTGTGTTTTGCGGCTTGCGGGGCTGGCCGGAGTGAGCGTATGATGTTTGAATTCTCTTGACACTGTAAACATCAGGAATTGACTGGATGCTGTTGATGACTTTTTTAAGGGTGTCAATGTTGTTCAATTCAATTCCAAGTTCAATAATACCGATTTTGTTGTTTTTGGATTTAACATTAGCGTAATTAATGTTTGTATTGTTGTCGGAAACGGCCGCAATAATATCTTTCAGCAATCCCATTTTTTCTGCGGTTTCAACGCGGATTGTTGTGTTGTAGGTTTTGGTGGTGTGATCTCCTGACCAGCTAATGTCCATCATTCTTTCAGGCGGAACATTTTCAAGGGTTTTGCAGTCTATTCTGTGTACTGAAACCCCTTTTGAGCGGGTTACGACGCCGACAATCGGCTCTCCCGGAATCGGAGAACAGCATCTGGCAAATGAATACATAAGACCTTCAAGTCCGATTATATCTTTTTCTGATTTTTTCCGTCTGGTTGTGTGGAAAGAACTTTCAATGGTTTTCTTTTCCGGCTTTTTAAGTTTGTTTATGATTTTGTTTAAAGTCGTTTCGCCATACCCGAGTGCGGCAAAAAGGTCATCCGCTGATTGATAATTCATTGCCAGTGCAGCTTTATCAAATTCACCGGATTTTACGTATTCATCAAACACAGCTTTTGTCAATTCATGTTCAAGGTTTGCTTTTCCGACTTCAATGTGGTCTTCCCGATTGTTTTTCTTGAACCATTGTTTAATCTTTGATGAAGCCTGTTTTGTTACGACAAAATTAAGCCAGTCAAGCCTTGGCGCCTGAGTTTTGGATGTCAGAATTTCGACGATATCTCCGTTATTGAGTTTTGTATCAAGCTGTGCAATGCGTCCGTTAATCAAAGCCCCGACAGTTCTGTGTCCGACGTCAGAGTGAATTCTGTAGGCAAAATCCACCGGTGTTGCATTGACAGGCAAGTCCAGAACATCTCCGTTGGGGGTGAATGCAAAAACCTGATCCGAGAAAAGGTCTAGTTTAACAGAATTTACATAATCCTCGGCATTTGTCATATCTTTGCCGTATTCAGCCATTTTGCGCATCCAGCTGAATTGCATATCTGTCGGATTGTTGGCTTTTTGCGAACCTTTTTCTTTGTATCTCCAGTGCGCCGCAACCCCGTATTCCGCAACTTCATGCATCTCCCAGGTTCTGATTTGAACTTCAAGCGGCTTTGAGCGCGGCCCGATGACTGATGTGTGCAAAGACTGATACATGTTGCCTTTGGGCATCGCAATGTAATCCTTAAATCTTCCGGGAATAGGCTTAAATTGAGAATGAATAAGCCCCAGAACTTCATAGCATTCTTTTTCAGTATCAACGATTACGCGGACGGCCGTAATGTCATAAAGATCATGAAATGCGATGTTCAGCCGTTTCATCTTGCTGTAAATGCTGTAATAATGCTTTGCCCGCCCTGTAATTTGTGCATTAATTCCGCTTTTTTTGACATCCTGAGAAATCTTATCTATCAGAAGTTGTACTGTCATTTCTCTTTCCGCCTTGGTTTGAGAAACAAGCTGTGCTATTTCAAAGTATTTATCAGGTTCAAGGTATCTTAAAGACAGGTCTTCAAGTTCCGCTTTAATACGACCGATACCGAGGCGGTTTGCAAGAGGTGCAAAAATATCAAGAGTTTCCCGTGCAATTTTCTGCTGTTTGTTCGGCGCCATAAAATTGAGTGTGCGCATGTTGTGAAGGCGGTCTGCAAGTTTTAGAAAAATAATTCTTATATCATTTGCCATGGCAATAAAAAGCCTGCGGAAGTTTTCAGCCTGCCGCTCTTCGTTCGATTTGAACTGTAATTTGCCGAGTTTTGTGACGCCCTGTACAAGGGTCAAAACATCATCTCCGAAAAGTTCTTTTATTTCTTCCGGTTTTGTATCAGTATCTTCAAGAATGTCATGCAAAAAAGCCGCCATAAGTGTATGGGTATCTGCTTTTAAGTCAACAAGAATTTTTGCAACTTCGACAGGATGGATAATATAAGGTTCTTCAGATATCCGGTATTGTCCTTCGTGAAGTTTTTTTGCAAAAAGATAAGCCTTTTCAATTTGTTGAATATCTTCTTCTTCTCTGTTTTGTGCGATTAATTTTTCTTTTATTTCATCAAATAGCGGTTTTTCAGACATGGTATAATTATCATACAGATTTTAACCGTAATTTTCAAGTAAAATCGATAAATTTCATCCATCTAAGCGACCTGAAAGGGTGACATAACCATGACAAAACAAGAAAAAGGCCTTATTTTAAAACTGAAGATAGTTCCGAATTCTTCTAAAAATGAAATTATAAAGACTGAAGAAGGGCTGAAAGTAAAAATAACAGCCCAGCCGATAGAAGGGAAGGCAAATAAAGCCTTAATAGACTTTCTATCCAAAACTTTTAAAATCTCAAAATCATCTTTTGAAATAATAAAAGGTGAAACATCAAAAGAAAAAACAATTCTTATTAAATGCGAGGATGAAGAAAAGTTACAAAAAATTAAAGATTTTCTAAAATAGCGCAAATATTATTTTTAGAAGGTTTAATAAGAAAAAAAGAAATTTTCTTACAAAGGAGAATAATATGCTGACCCGTGGTATTGTTCAAAACTATAACCAGCCCGCTTTCAAGGCAAAAATTTCACCAAAATTGCAGCAGGTATTGAAGAATGAAGCCTCATCCTGTCAAAAAAAACACGTTGATAAAATTAAATATCAAATCTCAAAAGTCAAGGACTGGGGGCGGGAAGGTACAATACTGGACGTTATTAATACAGACCAATATCCTCAGCCGCTTATTATTTTAAGAAATCCGAAAATTTCACGGAGGCTCTTTGTCGGACTTATTTCTAACAACCGTTTGTCAGATGCTTTTGTATCAATAAAAGAAAAAACTATTAAGTACTGTGAAAACGAATTGATTAATCTTGCCTGCAAAATTGACAATTAAAAAATAAGCTTAAAAGAAAATACGAAAGGACATAAAATGCGTGTAAATTCAATAGATGTAAATAATAAACCGTCTTTCGGCGTAAAAATAGACGGAAGGCTTGCAACAGACCTGTGCAGCGAAATCTACGGCCGCAAACTTGCAAAATATATTCCTGCTTACGTGCAGCAGTTTGAAAAGCTTAAAACTGCCGGACTTGATACTTCCGAACTTTATATTGCCCGTGATAACAAGTTTGATACCTTTATGTTAAAAAATTCTTCTATCACAACAGCATATAAAAAACCTCTTGTTAAGGCTGAGAAAGGAAAATTGTTTGAAGCCTGGTTCAAAATAACGCCGGAAGATATTCAGAAGGCTGAAAGTATGCTTCAGGAAGTAATTGATGAAAAAAGAAACGGGCTTATAGATATGGCAAAAAATTCTGTTGTGCGTTTGATGCTTTATACAAAAAACAACGAAAAAGATGTGACTAAAGCCGTACAAAAAATGGACGATGATTCAGTTATCGATCTTTACTACAGAGCCAAGGATTTAACTAAGCAAGACCGTTAAACCATACAGGGCTTGAAAAATAATTTTTTTTATAATACGATTGACCCCGTAAGGAAATATAAATGGAAAATATGATTTTAAAACTTCATCATCACCATCATTGCAACCCGGGCAGGGCTGTGAATTGATGGTTCGCGCGAAAGTTTAAAATCAATTCAATTCTAATAAAGAAAGTAGCCTTTCCCGGGATAACAAAAGCGTGAAAGGTTATTTTTTGCCATTAAAGGCGTTGTAAAAATTTAGAATTGGAGAATAAAAAAATAAAATGTCATTTACAAATATTATATCGGCAATAGGCAATACAAGCAGTGTTTACCCCCTTATCCTGAGAGATTGCGGGGTGGAAATCCCTTCAAAAGTCTACCTTACCTATCAGGAAAATAAGGAAGATAAAAATGTTGCATTTCTTGCAACCAGAGAAAAAATTATTGATGAATATTTGACGTCCGCTGTGTGGCTCGGCGGAATTCCGCTTGTTGAATGGGTTATTAATGAATTCTTGATTAAGAAAAAAGGTTTTAACCCGAATGTTAATTTGAAACTTTTTAAAGAATCTGACTGTCAGGGAATTGATTATAATGTTAAATACTTTAAAGAAAGACTTGAAAAAGGAAATCTGAGTGAAAAACTTTCTAAAGAAATAACTACGGCTATTGAAGATTTGAAGAAAGTTAAAAGTAACAAGTCTGTTTATGAGAAGTTGTTATCTGTAAAATTCGCGGCAGCCACAGCTATTCCGATTGCCTTGATGGGATTTGTTATTCCAAAGATGGTGTTCGGTCTTACCGCAAAAACAAAGGCGGCTCAAAAAGCGCAAAAAGAAAAACAAAAACTTCAGGAACAACAAAATTCTCTAAAAAATAATATTCCTTTTACCGCTTTGAACAAGGATGTTTTCTCAAAAATGTCTTTGACAAATTCTTCTAAAGTAGCATTCGGAGGAAATCTTTCTTCTTCTGTTGCTAACTTTACAACTTATCAGAAAATGGCAGCTATCGACGGAGGTTATGCTCTCGGCAGGGTTGCAACTTCCAGAAAGAAAAATGAAGCGGTTGATATCGGTTTCAAAATGCTCGGGATGATGTTTCTGAATTATGTTGCGCCAAAGTATATTGAAAAAGTTCTTGATTTTTGCGCAAATAAATCTTTAAATCTTGACGTAAATCTTGATCCTCTTATGCTTGCTGATAAAGAATTTCTGAAGCAAATAGCCGCTAAATCACTGAAACTTCCAAAAAGTAATGACGGCAAAGAGCTATTAAAATTTATTGACGAAAATCCGGATTCCTTATTTACAAAATATGCGGCTAAATTTGAAAAAGTAAAACTTCTCTATGAAAATCCAAAGCTGAAAAAGGGTGGAATTCGTGACCCGAGAGCATTTGTGGATATAAAAGAACTTGCAAACTTTAAAAAGTCGATAGAAGAATTTGCCTCAAAAGCTTCATCTTCCGGAGGAACCCTTGAAGCTGTTCAAAAATTTGCAAAGAAAGCAAAGGCTGTGAAATCTTTGAATATCTTAACCAACGTCGGCTTAAGCAGTTTCCTTCTTGCATATTGCCTGCCAAAGGTTCAGTATGTGTTCAGGGAATGGTATACCGGCTCAAAACTTGAACCCGGAATTGTTGACTAGGTAGTGCACAGGCTGCGGCAGGTTTTTGCGGAAAATTTTATATACAAAAAAAGCAGGCTTTTTATAGTAAAGTCCAGAGATATTATAAAAAGTACGTCATTCTGAGGGCTTTAGCCCGAAGAATCCCATCGGATTTTAAGTGGATCCTTCGCCCTCTCACAAAACGATACTTAATCATTTTGTTCGGCAGAGTGGCTCAGGATGACTCAGTTTTAAAATTTTTAGTGAAATTTGATATAACAGTTACAAAAAGCGGGCTTTTGAACCCGCTTTTTGTAATTTATATTTAATAATTTTTAAACACAAGCCAATTCTCTGTTTTCAGCTTCGCCGGTTACAACATCGGTAAATCTTTGAACATCATTCAGGTAAGTGTTTTTGATTTCTCTCAAATCTCTTGCCATTAATGTTCTTGGTGCATTTTCAGCAAGAGAGTGGTTTCTCAAAAGATATGACGGGTGGAAAATAGTCATTGCCGGATATTCAACTCCGTCAACCGTAATTGTCATCCACTGGCCTCTGATTTTAGAGATAGTTGTTTTCTTGTCAAGTTCAACGAAAGATTTAAGAGCCGTTGCGCCGCAAAGAATGATTGCGCGGGGTTTGATGAAATCAATCTGGGCATTTAAGAATTTGCGGCATGCCGCTTTTTCTTCGTCTGTCGGAACTCTGTTTTCCGGAGGTCTGCATTTTACGGTGTTTGTAATATACAAATCTTCCTGTCTGGAAATCCCTGCGGCAGCAAGAAATTCATCCAAAAGCTGTCCTGCACGTCCGACAAAAGGCATTCCGCTTTCATCTTCTATTTCTCCAGGTGCTTCTCCTATAAAAACTATTTTTGCAGTATCTGCGTTACCGTCGCCAAAAACTACGTTTTTACGGGTTTTGGCTAAAGCGCATCCTTTGCAAGCGTTACACTTTTGTCTTACTATCTCCAGACATTGTTGTTTCATTTTTTCTCTCTCCTTGTTTATACGTGTTGTTTTTGAATAATCCTACATTATATTTTCTACAATATCGTTTCAAATCCTTCATGACAACCTCCGAAAGTATGAAAACTGCAAATAAATTCGGAACTGCCAAAAATAGTGTAAAGGCATCTGACAGGTTTATTATGCTTTTAAAATTCATTGCAGAGCCTACAACTATGAATAAACAATATATTACCTGAAAAGTTCTTGTTGTCAATTTTGAATTTCCGAAAAGGAAGTTCCAGCTTTTGATTCCGTAATATGACCCGCAGAGCATTGTTGATAAGACAAAGCAGCTTGCCATAATAGTTAAAAGTACAGGAAAGAACGGGCAGACAGACCCGAAAGCTTTAGATGTAAGCTCAATTCCCGCAAGTCCGGTATAATCAAGATATGCACCTGAAATAACAATAACAAAAGCAGTTGCGCTTCCGACAATAACCGTGTCTACAAAAGGCTGAAGCATGGCAATGAACGCCTGAACTGCCGGTTTGTTTGTTTTGACAGCGGAAAATGCAATCGGAGCGGTTCCTAAGCCTGCTTCGTTAGCAAACATTGCACGCCGGAAGCCCCAGAGCATGCAGGCAAACATTCCGCCCGCAAGCGCCTGCGGTTTGAAAGCTTCTTTTATAACAAGAGCAATTGCATGCGGAAAATGGTGCATGTTGCAAATGCATACGGCAAATGCGGTCATGACATACAAACTGCACATAACAGGCGTTACTTTTGATGTGAATTTTCCGATAGCCTTGATGCCGCCGATGATTGTAAAATAAGTTATAACCGCAACAATAAGCCCTAAAAGCCAGCTTTGTTCTGCAAAGAAACTGTCTTTTCCTCCCGTGACTTCCGTAATCTGCGTTGTCATAGCATTTATCTGGAACAAATTCCAGCCGCCAATCATCGCGAAAATGCAGCAAAGTGCATATATTTTTGATAAATAAGGGGCAAATTTTCCGAAAATTTTGTGGTTTTTGAGTCCGTTTTGAATATAATACATCGGCCCGCCGTCAACTGTTCCGTCGGGTTGGACCTGCCTGAACTTAAGCCCTAACAAAACTTCCGCAAACTTTAATGCCATTGAGAAAAATCCGGCAACAATCATCCAGAAGATAACTCCGGGGCCCCCGATTGAAACCGCCGCAGCAGACCCTGCAACGTTTCCGATTCCGGCAGAAGCCGAAATTGTTGCTGTCAGCGCCTGAAATGACGAAACTTCACCTTTCTTTTTCCTTTGAATTAAGTCTTTGTGTTCATAGTTTTTGGTAATGAGTTTTATGGCATGTTTAAAGCCCCAGATTCCGATAAATCCTGTGCGGAATGTAAAGTAAATCGCCGCTGCCATCAAAAGCGCAACAAGAAGCTGAACTTCCACCCCGTTTATGTTTACGGAGCAAAAGATTATCCCTGAAATTTTGTCGGCTATTGGTGATAAAAAACTGTCTATTAGATTATCTAAACTCATCTCCTTAATTATAATACAAACATAAATAATCGTTTTAAGCGACGTATATTTGTAACAGTTCAAATCATGCCCGCTGTAAATCAGCATTTTGCACACTGTTTACGTAATTTGCAAGTGCTTTGAATACAAACGGATGAAGCTTTCCGTCTTTTACGTCTGCATAAATAATTGTAAGCGCCTGTTTTGGCGTGTAAGCGTCTTTATACGGACGTTTTTCAGTGAGTGCCGAGTATTTGTCCGCAATATTAAGTATTTGTAAATTCAAATCAGCCCTGAAATCTTTGTTCACAAACGGATAGCCGCTTTTTTTTGCGTTCTGGTGGTGGTTGCGAATAAGATTAAGTGTTGTTTTGTCAAGATTAGTGTTTTTCAGAATTTCGTAACCAAGTTCTGAGTGTTTGTGCATAATACGGGTTTCTCTGTCATCAAGCCTGCCCTGCTTATTCAAAATTTCGCGCGGGATAAGAACTTTCCCGATATCGTGAAGATAGGAAGCTTCTGACAAAGCTTTTTCATCTACAAAATTCTTGAGTGAAAACGGCAGATTTTGAACTATTCCCGCTGAAATATTTCTGACATCCGTGCAGTGATTGTCTAAAATAACTTTTAAATCCTCAAAATTCAAAACAGGCTTAACCTCAACGTCTTTCAAAATAGCGTTGATTTTCGGGTTGGAATTGACAAGCTTTGTGATAACCGCTTCGTTTGTAAATCTTTCTGGCGAATGACTCTCAAATCTGTCCTCTTTCGTCTGCTGTCTGAAGCCGGCAGGAGTCGTGCGGCCTGAAAATCCCGCATTGTTTAGTCCGTACGTACGTAATAAGGAATTTATTTCGATTCCCATATAAATCTACACACCTTTTTCACTACACTGTATTTATAAAGTATTTTTATCTGTCGGAATTGCATGAATGTTAAAAAAAATTTACGTATTGATGAAATTTTTTCATTTTGATAAATTTAAATCGGTGAGTAAAATTTATGGACAGAATAAAAAACGTATTAATCTGCGGACTCGGTGCTGTCGGAAGTATTTATGCGGTTAAAATCAAAAATTATCAAGGTGCTTCGCTCAAAATTCTAGTAGATAACTGGAGGCTTGCGCGCTACAAAAATTCGCCGCTAATTTTTAACGGAACAGAATATAATTTTGATTATATTCTGCCCTCAGAAACTGATTTTAAAGCGGATTTGATTATTATAGCGACGAAGTTTTCCGGTCTGGGAGAAGCTGTCGAAAATATTAAAAATTTTGTGAAAGATGATACGATTATTCTTTCGCTTCTGAATGGTGTTACAAGTGAAGAAATTCTTGCCAAAAATTACGGAGCTGACAAAATTCCGCTTTCCTACTGTATCTGCCACAGTGCAGTGAGAAAAGGCCGAAACGTCACTCATGACGGCGTTAGTACAATTGTTTTCGGAACGGACAGACGTTCAAAACAGGCAAAGAATAACATTTTAAAACTTCAAACTTTTTTTGATAAAGCCAATATTGATTACAAAATTCCTGTTGATATGCGGTATTCACTCTGGCTTAAGTTTATGCTTAATGTCTGTGCAAATCAGTCGACGGCATTATTAAGAATGACGTTTGGCGAAATGCTGGAAAATGACAAATTTATGGAGTTTGCGGTAAATATTATGAAAGAAGTTCAATTGATTGCAAAAGCAGAGGGGGTTAATAATACCGAAAATATGATTGAAAAAACAATTGAAAATTTGCATTCAATGATTCCGGACGGCAAAACATCAATGCTTCAGGATGTGGAAGCCGGCAGAAAAACCGAGGCTGATATGTTTGCAGGAACAATAGTTAAGCTCGGGTTAAAGCACGGTATTCCAACTCCTTATAACAAAGTGTTTAAGGAAATGTTCGATATAATTCATAAAAATCAGGAGCTTAAACAACTGGAAAATTCTGTTAGTTGTTAATTTTTCGTAATAAAAAGGGCAATTTTGTCAATAAAATTTCCTTTATAAATATATAGGGGAAAACAAAAAGGGAATTTTATGACAAATAATATTTCAGCAGAACAGGCAATTATTAATCAGGTTATGCGAACGCTGCCGGAAGTTAAAACTAAAAAAGAACACATAATGAAGAGCGGTGAATCTTTGTGGGGGCTTGCTCAAAAGGAACTAGGCAAAAAACAGGTTTCAAACCGTGAAATCCGTGATTACATGCTTTTAATTGCAAAAATTAACAATCTTACAACTGTTGAAAAAATGAACGGGCTAAAAGCTAATCAAAAAATTTATCTTCCCGGTGAAATTGCCGAAAACAACATTATAAAAAATATGAGCAAAAAGGAACTGTCAGATTTTGAAAAGACTATAGACAGCGTTATTCAAATTTTGCAAACAGACAAGACGGTTCATGTTAAAAAAGCAACCCCGGGGTTTATGAATTTGTTCCATATTTTCAGAACAAAACGATATCCATCAGGATTAGTGTCATCGGAAAGTCCGGTGTTATCTTTTCAATTGGATAAAAATAATAAAATTAAAAATATTACAATGGATGACATTAAAAACTTTAACCCTTTGCAGCACGACTATAAAATAGATAAAACCGGACGGGTTAAGATAAATGAATATCCGCCTAAACCTTCTGAAAAACTAAGCGATGAAGATAAGGAGATATTATTCAATGAAATTTATAAACAATATGAAGGATATAAGAAAAATCCACGGATATTTTATTGATTGTTATAATATTCAATCGCTTCCTGACGTTGTTTTTGAATTTGATCAATCATTTCATATGCTTTATCTTCAGCACTTTCATAGTTGATGGAAGAATTTCCAAGCCCGCCGTTTGATGTTGATTTAATCATCGGAAGAGTAATTACAGCAATTAAACCTATGATTAATAATGTAATAAGCATTCCTATTGCGCCAAATGCAGGTTTTAACATAATTTATTCCTTTTTATATAAAAAGTCACAGCTTCTTCAACGGTTTTGGGTGTGTTCAACGCGTCATCAGCATTGTTGTCTGCAAACATACTTTTGTTAACAAAGAATTTGTTGTAAATTGTAAGTCCGAGAAAAATTATAATTGACGAAAGCATTACTCCCGCCATTGCAATTATAAATTTTAAAATGGTTTCTTGTTTTTCCTGCTGCGCATTTTTTGTATCATCCTGCCGTGTATTAGCTGCCGCCTCAGAATTTGTTTGAACTTGTTTTTGTACAGAGTCAGCATTACGAGAATTTGTCTGCAATGATTGCTGCGGCGTTTGCGTAACCGGCGGGATAGCTGTTTCCGGAGCGCTGAAACCGGACTGTGCGGCAATAATTAATATTGCCGCTGCCGATAATACTGTTAATAAAATTTTTGAAAACTTTTTATGTTGATATTTCAACGTTTTCCTCACTTGTTTTTTTAGTTCTCCCTTTTCTTGAAGAGCCTCTGTTCGGGCGTCTTGTTTTTTTCGGCGGTTCTTCCGGTGTCTGAAGTTCAGAAGCAGGTTCTGCCGTTTGTGCCTGTGAAATCTCAGGCTGCGGTTCCTGCTGTTGAGATGCGGCAGCAGGCTGCAGGGCAGCTTCAGTGTCCTGTTTTTTGTTTCGTTTGCCTCTTATTTTTTTTGTTTTTCTTTCCGGTTTTGAAGGCTGTGCATTAACTTCTTTTTCCGGTTCCTGTGCCTGTACTTCCGGATTGGAGTTTGCATTATCTTCTATGACAGGTTTAATTTCTTCAAATGGTTTAATAATAGTTTCTGCAGTTGAAACGTCATTGTTTGCTTGAATTTCAGCCTGAAGTTCGTTGTTCAGTTCACGTTCCTGACGTTCAAAGTTTTTGCGTTTATTTCGTTGTTTTTTGTTGTTTTCGCGTTTTTCAACTTCCTGAACGGCTGCGGTTGCAGGATTTTCAACTTCGATTGAAGGTTGAACCATCTCCTGCTGTTGAGGCTGAATATTTTCTTGCTGCGGGTTTTGTTTGTTTTTATTATTGTTGTTATTATTTTTCTTGAAGTTGTTTACAGGCAATTTCAATTTAGCGGCTTTTGCTCTGTATTCGCCTTCTGCTGTCGGAGTTGCAAAATTAAAATCTATAATTGAGCAGCCTGTACCCTGACAGTGAGGGCATTTTTTTGTAAAGATTTCGGCAAGACTCTGTCCCTGACGGTGGCGGGTAAGTTCTACAAGCCCGAGATCCGAAAGCTGTCCGACCTGCGGTTTGGCTTTGTCCGGCTCAAGTGCAATTTCAAGTTCTTCCATAATCGCTAATTTATCTGCGCGGGAAAGCATATCAATAAAGTCAATGATAATCATACCGCCGATGTTGCGGAGTCTAAGCTGGCGTGCAATTTCGTGGACGGCTTCTATGTTTGTTTTTAAGATTGTTTCATCCTGAGTCGCCGAACTTACGAACTTGCCGCTGTTGACGTCAATAACGGTCAGCGCTTCTGTCTGCTGGATAAAGAGATATCCGCCGGAAGGCATATTAACTTTAATATTCAATGCAGCTTTAATTTCTTTATGGATATCCATTGCAACAAGCAGAGGTTCTGTGCCTTTGTAGAGTGTGACTTCAATGTTTTTATTCATGTGCCAGTTCTGGAGAAGGTTCTGGACTCTGTTCATTGCAAAAGCTGTATCGACAATGATTTCTTTTGTTTCTTCCGTGCATGCTTCGCGGATTACACGATAAAGCAAATCCTGATCTCTGTATAGAAGATTAGGCGGCGTCATTGTTTCGGCTGCCGTAATAATGTTGTTCCATTTTTCGAGCAGAATTTCAAGATCTTCCTGAATATCTGCTTCGCTCTGGCCTTCGGCTTCTGTTCTGATGATTACTCCGACGCCGACGGGTTTTATCAGATTCATAATTGCCTTAAGTCTTGCGCGTTCTCTGGAATTTTCAATTTTCTTGGAAACGCTGACTCCCGGCTCATAAGGCATCAGGACTAAAAATCTTCCCGGAAGGCTTATCTGGGTTGTAACTCTGGGCCCTTTATGCCCTGTTGGTTCTTTTACAACCTGAACGATAAGTTTTTGTTTCGGAGAAAGTTTTTCTTTTAAGCTTCCTTTTCCCATAACATCCTGAGCGTGGAGAAATCCCATTTTATCCGTTCCGACATTTACGAATGCCGCGTCAATACTCGGCAAAATGTTGTCAACGGTAGCAAGGTAAACATCTCCTAATAAAACTTCACCTCTGTGGATGAAAAAATCAGTAACTTTTTTCCCTTCAAGGACAGCCGCAATGTTATCACGTTCGGCAATAACTATTCTTTTAGGTGCTGCCTGAGTCGCATTGTTGTTCTTGTTGTTCATAAAAAATCCTTTTTTTAAACCTCTAACTCTTGATTGTTTTCGTCAAAGAACCTTGTTCTGGTGATGTCAAATTTCACATCAGGTGCAATAATATTCATAAGCACATCCGCTCTCAGCGACGGGATTCCGCCTTCAAGGTTCTGACCGGTTTTTAAAATTATGAATAGACTGTTTCCGCTGAATTTGTATGATTTTATGCACGGTTTGATGTCTATTTTTTTAATTAAACCTTTTTTGTTTTTCTTCTCAATAAATATTTCCTGAGAATTCAAAACTCTATCCGTATTATACTTAAAATTTTGAAAATCGTAAAGGGTATCATCAAAAAGTTTAATTTCGTATTCAGCCCAGCATACGGTTGTATCAATGGATTTAGCGGATTTGTCAATTTTTACAATACTTAGTATTTCCGAACCTGCCGGCAGAACTTTTTCCAACTTTTGTTTGATATCTTCTGTCTGTAAATCGTCGTAAAGTTCAATATCCACCAGCTCTGACAGGCTCTGCGCAAAAAGAGGAAGCGCAACTCCCATTGAAACTTTCATTGCCGGGTTAAAACCTTGAGAAAACGCAATATTCAGCCCGCTTCGGGATAAGGCTTTAAAAAATGTATTCTGCCAGTCAAGATGTGAAAAATATCTTAATATTCCGGTTTTTGTGAGTTTAATCCTGTATCTGAAAATTTCACGTTTGTCAGTTTCGTGCGTGTGCGGGTCAATTGGCGTAAAATCAAGTTTCTGAGCTTTTTCTGAAGCCTTAAAAGGAGGCGCAAGAATTTTACGGGTTTTCAAATTTTTGCAGACGCCGCAGTTTACACAGCCTTTTTCGCAGGTTGGAACGATATGGGTGCTTCCCTGTTCCCAGCCGGCCGGAGGTATAGCAAGAGCCTTGTCGTATTCCGCTTTAAACCACTCTTTATCAACTCCGATATTGATAAAATCCCACGGCAGCGGCATTGTCGTGTCATAATTTTTTTCAGCAAGCTCTGATAACGATATTCCGCACTCTTCCGCTGTTTGGTGCCAGATGTTTTTGTCAAAATATTCGCCCCACGCATCTAAGTAGCAGCCTTTTCTATAAAGTGCTTCAATATATTTACACAGGCTTCTGTCACCGCGGGTAAGGACTGCTTCAATTCTTGAAACAAATTTGTCGTGGTAATTGATTTTAACGCCTTTTAAGTGAGAAGTTTTTTCTTTCAAATAATTTATATGTTCGGTTACTTCCTCCAGATTCATCTGCCCGTGCCACTGGAACGGAGTGAATGGTTTCGGAACAAAAATTGAGAGTGTGCAGGTTATATCAAGCCCGTGGTTTAAACTCTTTTCTTTTTTGATAAGTTTTGCTCTGTATTTAAGTTTAGAAAGGAGTTCCGCCATTTCATCCATATCTTCCAATGTTTCTGTCGGCAGCCCGCAGATAAAATACAGTTTTACCTTTGACCAGCCGTTTTCGTACAGGGTCAGGACAGCATTCAAAATCATATCTTCCGTAATGTTTTTCTTTATAACGTCGCGGAGCCTCTGGGAACCCGCTTCCGGCGCAAGTGTCATTGTCGATTTTCTGACACTCTGCACAAGGTTTGCAAGTTCAAGGTTGAACCCGTCAATCCGCTGGCTCGGAAGAGATACGGAAATCTTTTTCTCGTTAAAATCAACCGCAAGTTCTTTTATAACTTCATTAATATTCGAATAATCGTTTGACGAAAGTGAAAGCAGCGAATATTCATCATATCCGGTGTTTTCAACCAGTTCTTTAGCAATTTTTATAATATCTTCCGCACTTCTTTCGCGTATGGGAAGGTTTACGTGTCCCGGCTGGCAAAATCTGCACATACGTCCGCATCCCCGTCGGATTTCGACAATTGCTCTGTCATGAACAGAGGATGAAAACGGAATCGGATAAGATTTAAGGGCCGTTTCATACT
The DNA here is from genome assembly GCA_944325605.1 of Candidatus Gastranaerophilales bacterium. Lineage (GTDB taxonomy): Bacteria > Cyanobacteriota > Vampirovibrionia > Gastranaerophilales > Gastranaerophilaceae > Scatenecus. The sequence continues at coordinate 1,441 of CALVAX010000024.1, read as the reverse complement.
TTAACTGTGCAATTCGTTTTGTGACATTTTTAGAATAATCCGGACACCAGACACCTTCAATTTCCGAGAGTTTTTTTATGCGTTCCGTACGTGGCAGACCTTTTGATTTTTCAAGGCTTTCGCAAACTTCAAGAATAGACTCTTCGCCGTCGCCTATCAAAAATCCGTCAATAAAATCCGCCACAGGCAGCGGATTGTAAGCACATGGCCCGCCTGCAAGTATTATCGGATGTTCATCTTTTCTGTCTGCATTCCTGTATGGAATTTCTGCCATCTCAAGCATTTTTAAAATTGTCGGATAAGAAAGTTCATACTGAATTGAAAATCCGACCGCATCGAAATCTTTAATTGCGCGTTTGCTCTCGAGTGCATACAGAGGCTGAGGTTTAAAAGCCGCTTCCGGCGCATAAACCCTGTCCGCCATATATTCAGAATGTGAATTTACCTGATTATACAGAACTCTCAAACCTAAATTGCTTATGCCGATTTCGTACTTGTCCGGAAATGCGAATGCAAACCGTATTTTTGCCCTATCAAAATCCTTGTTAAATGATAAAAATTCTCCGCCTACATATTGATAAGGCTTTGTGCAGTTGTATAAGCTTTCGTGATATTTTCTGAAGAAACAATTCATTTAATCTATTCCGCTATTTATTTTTAACTGTCCGGACTTTTCTTTAACGGCAATTTTTAGGCCGGATTGTCAGGAAAATACTTGTCGATTTCAATAATCGTACCGTCCAGTGTGTTATCCTCAAACGATTTTAAAAACCTGAAAAGTTCATCGTTCGGAACATCATAATTATACAAAACAACTTCCCCGTCAAGTTCCCGCATTACTCTGACTATATAGTGGCAGCCTTTTGAATATTTTATTAAGTGTTCTTTATTGAATTTATTTCCGTTATGATCTCTGTTAATTTTGACGTAATTAAATCCGGCATAATATTTGACCTTTTCGCTTGCAGAAGCCGGCGGAAGCTCTTTATTGTGCCTTGAAAATATGTTAATTACTTTCCTGTTAATTTCGTCACTCATATTTCAAGTTTAATATACAGAGGGCAGGCATGGCTAAATGTTAAGAAGAGTGAAGATAGTTGAACGGTGGAATGGTTGAAAGGTTGAAGGGTTTGTTTCGGAATAAAAGACGTTAGGACGTTAAGACAGCGCCCCATTTTGTCTTACACTGTCATTCTGAACTTGTTTCAGAATCTCGTTGAGATACTGAGATAAACTCAGCATGACAAAATGGGGCGGAAGTGAAGCGTGAGGAGAGTTGAACGGTGGAATGGTTGAACGGGTGAAAGGTTTGTTTCGGAATAAAAGACGTCAGGACGTTAAGTTCGTAACAAAGTGAATAAGTAAATAAGTAAATAGGTGAATAAGTGCGTTACGTTAAATTAAAATTAGCGCGGAGCGCCGCAAAGAGCTTATTCACTTC
>CALVAX010000023.1 GCA_944325605.1 Candidatus Gastranaerophilales bacterium | reverse complement strand
GGGATGCCCTACCCCTCTCGAAAAACAACACTTAGTTGTTTTTCTCGGCAGAGTGCTATTCGCCCATATATTGAATTGTAACACAAAAACTAAAAGTTTTTGCGGGATGCCCTACCCCTCTCGAAAAACAACACTTAGTTGTTTTTCTCGGCAGAGTGCTATTCGCCCATATATTGAATTATAACACAAAAACTGAAAGTTTTTGCGGGATGCCCTACCCCTCTCGAAAAACAACACTCAGTTGTTTTTCTCGGCAGAGGGCTATTCGCCTGATTTTTATTAGCTTTCCGGAAAGACATGCTTTATCCATAGTCCATGCTCTTCCTGCTGAAGTTTTGACTTCAATACTTAGTTCTCCGGATTGCTAATTATTCTTTAATATTCATCTGTCAATTTGCGTTGATTTATTTTTGTCATTCTTGCTGAAATGTGACATCAATTTGCCAAATCCATTTCGCATTTTTATAAAAGCATTTGATTTGGTTTGTTTCTCTTTGCTTACAAAAGAATCTTTTGTATTGTGAACTATCGGTTTCCCGTACTTTACACTGTCAGGAACTTCCAGCTTAGCAGCATGCAAAACCTTATCTATTGTCGAAACCGGATTGTCTGATATTCCAAATATTTTACCCATCTAAAACATTTCCTTTCTATACGCCTTAAATCTATAACTACGGAACAAAATTTTATTGTCAAGATTGCTGCTCTTCTTTTTGTTTTACGCAAAGGAAAGCAATAAGACAACCGATAACTGCAGCTACCGGCAATATTAACCACCACAGCCAGTTTTTATTGACAGTTTTGTTCTTCTTTAATTCAGGAATAGTGCCAAAATGTTCTACTTTCTGATTGTCTATAGCTCCGACGGCATCAGCCATTAAATATGTACCACGGAGAATTCCGTTTTCATATTCTCCTGCTTCAAAATATGGCAGAACACTTTTATCTATTATATTTTCAAGCTGTTTCGGTTTTATTTCCCTGACAATACCGTCCCCTAGAACAACCTGCAGCTGGCGTTCCGCAATTGCAATAACAAAGACAATACCGTTTTTCTTTGTATCATCACCTATTTTGTATTCATTCATAACTTCGTTTGCAAGTTCTTCAATTTTTGCATTTTTCAGAGTGCTCAGTGTCACAACCGCAATTGAAGCTTTAGTTTTTTTATTTAAGTCATGCAATGTATAATTTAAGTTTTCTAATGACTCTTCTGACAATATATTTGCTTCGTCCGCTATATACCCCTTAAAATCCAAATCCACAGCAAAAGCAGATCCCGCAAACAGACCTAATATCATCAATGTTGAAATCAAAACTCTTTTAAGCATGCATTTCCCCTTCATAACTTCAAAAATTAAAAAAGGCGACACCCGGATTCGAACCGGGGGTAAAAGCTTTGCAGGCTTCTGCCTTACCACTTGGCCATGTCGCCGTTCCCTGTTACTTTATGATAAAAAAGACATACCTTAATGTCAAGGGATGACCTCTTGGACTTATATAGCAAATTCCACTAATATTATAAAAAGCACGTCATTCTGAGGGCTTTAGCCCGAAGAATCTCATGTATTTAGATCCTTCGCCTAAGGCACAGAATGACGCTATTTTGAAAATTTTTGGTGGAATTTGCTACATAACTCCCTGAATTCTATGATTATATATAAGATTACACAGGTAAGCTATCCAAAATCAAACATCTCTTTTATGTCTATCCCAAGTGCATTAGCAAGTTTTAAAATTGTTTTAATTCCGGGTTTATTTATACAAACCTCTATTTTCCCGAGATAATCAAGGCTTATTCCGGCTTTCTCAGCAAGCTTTTCCTGTGTCAGCCCGTGCGTTTCACGCAAAAATTTTATACGTTGTCCAAGACTTTTATAAAACTCGTCTTCTGTCATTTGACAATCTTACTGGAGATAATTGCGTAACATTACTGGATATCTTCCAGTAATCCACTTGCAAAATTTATCTTAGACTTAGAAAAGAAGTTATTGAGGTTTAAAATGGAAAAAACAAAAGCTTTCACCATGGCAGAAGTGCTTATTACTCTCGGGATTATAGGTGTTGTTATTGCGATGACTCTGCCGTTAATCGTGGCTAAATATAAACGTCTTGTATTTGAAGTCGCTTTTAAGAAACAATATTCTGTTATTCAAAATACAATTAATTATATTACTGCAACAAACGGCTATTACAATTGTTACGTCACACACCCAAACAACTCTGAATCTTATGTATCAAAGTTAGATGACTGCGAAACATTGAAAGCTGATCTTATCGAAAAATTAAATCTGAAAAAGCTTGATGACAGCATACTTGATGAATATGCAACTTCTGACGCAGTTAAAGCTCAGGGCGGAGTAGTTGTTAATCAGAATTGTAATGTTAAAACAATATACTCGGAACCATATATTACAAACGACGGAACTCTGATATATATAGGAATAAAAGGCATGCTCCCCGGAATTATTCTGGATGTCAACGGCGAGAAAAAACCTAACAAATGGGGATACGATGTTTTCTGGCTTAACTTTAGCAACAGATTTGAGGACAAAAACATCACTAACATCCTTCTCACCGATGAATATTGCTCGCTTGCCGAAAAAGGCGGGCGACTGCCGAGAACTATTCTCGGAAATATGTCTAAAAATCAAGACAATATAAAATGGGAATGGTAAATTGTTATAATTGCCGTCTTTTCAACGTTACCATAATTTTTGAATATTATTTTTGCTAAAAAAGGACTGTTAAAAATTTTAACAGTCCTTTTTAATTATTTTACTATTTGCATCGACTATTTAGCCGGATTGTAATCTCTTACAACACCGTTAAATGCGTCTTTGTAAATAGCTTTGATATCTTCCATCAACGGATAAGCAGGGTTAGCGCCCGTGCACTGGTCGTCGAATGCAAGTTCAACCATTTCGTCTAACTTAGCGTTGAAATCAGCTTCTGTTACGCCGAAATCTTTGATTGAATTCGGAAGATTTACAGCCTTCATCAACTTGTCGATTGCGTCGATTAAAAGTTGAACTTTTTCATCGTCGTTCTTTCCGCCCAATCCCAATTCATCAGCAATTTGAGCATATTTTGCTTTTGCATTCGGGAATTTGTACTGCGGGAATATGCACTGTTTTTTCGGGCAGTCTGTTGCGTTGTATTTGATTACCTGTCTGATTAACAATGCGTTTGCAACACCGTGAGGTACGTTGAACATTGCACCCAGTTTGTGAGCCATTGAGTGGCACAAGCCTAAGAATGCGTTTGCAAATGCCATACCGGCGATTGTTGCTGCGTAGTGCATTTTTTCTCTTGCTACAGGATCGTTTGCTCCTTCTTTCCATGATCTTTCAAGATATTTGAATACAAGTTTTGTAGCTTCAAGAGCGTTTGAATTTGTGAAGTTTGTAGCCATTGCAGATACATAAGCTTCGATTGAGTGAACAAGAGCGTCAATACCTGAAGCAGCTGTCAGGCCTTTCGGCATGCCGTCTACAAAGTTCGGGTCGATGATTGCCATGTTAGGAGTCAATGCGTAATCTGCGATTGCATATTTTACGTGAGTTTCATCGTCTGTAATAATTGCAAACGGTGTTACTTCCGAACCTGTACCTGAAGTTGTCGGGATTGCAACCATTGTTGCTTTCTTGCCGAGTTCAGGAATACGGCAAATTCTCTTTCTGATATCCATAAATCTCATTGAGATATCTTCAAATACCGTGTCAGGCTGTTCATACATTAACCACATAATTTTAGCAGCATCCATCGGAGATCCGCCGCCGAGTGAAATGATTACATCCGGCTCGTAAGGTCTGATGATATCCATTGCCTGATTGATCGTTGATAATGTCGGATCCGGTTTTACATCAAAGAAGATTTGATGGTCAATACCGATTTCATCCAGTACGTTAACGATGCTGTCAACTGCACCTGAGTTGAAAAGGAATCTGTCAGTTACGATGAAAGCACGTTTTTTGCCTTGAAGTTCACGAAGAGCCAGATCTACTGCGCCTCTTTTGAAGTAAACTTTCGGCGGAACTTTGAACCAGAGCATATTTTCTCTCCTTTCAGCAACTGTTTTGTAGTTCAACAAGTTTTCAACTCCGATGTTTCCGGAAATTGCGTTTTTACCCCATGAGCCGCAGCCGAGTGAAAGCGACGGTTCAAGTTTGAAGTTGTACAAGTCACCGATACCACCCTGTGCAGAAGGTGAGTTGATTAATACACGGCAAGCCGGCATTTTTTCAGCGAATTTGTCAACTCTTTCCTGATGGCGTGTATCTGTGTAAAGGTCTGCAGAGTGGCCTGCACCGCCTTTTGATACAAGTTCGTAAGCCATTTCTGTTGCTTCTTCAAAGTCTTTGGCTTTATACATTGTCAAAATCGGAGATAATTTTTCTCTTGAGAACGGATCTTCCCAATCTACTGACGGTCTTTCAGCAAGAAGAACCTTTGTATTTGCCGGAACTTCAAATCCTGAAAGTTCTGCAATCTTGCGTGCCGGCTGACCTACGATATCAGGATGTGCTGTACCGCGTTTCGGGTCGATGAACGGCAATGCAATCATTTTCTTTTCGTCAGCAGCGCTCAAAAGATGGCAGCCTCTGTAAATGAATTCTTTTTTAACTTCTTCATAAACTTTATCAACAACGATTACTGACTGTTCAGAAGCACAAATCATACCGTTATCGAAAGTTTTTGACATAATGATTGAAGAAACTGCCATTTTGATATCAGCGGTTTCGTCAATAACTGCAGCAGCGTTTCCGGGGCCTACACCCAATGCAGGGTTGCCTGAAGAATATGCTGCTTTAACCATTCCCGGGCCGCCTGTTGCTAATATGCAGGAAATTGATTCGTGTTTCATTAACTGATTTGACAAATCAATTGAAGGAACATCAATCCATCCGATAATATCTTCCGGAGCGCCTGCTTTAACTGCAGCTTCAAGAACAACTTTTGCTGCAGCGATTGTGCATTTTGTAGCTCTCGGGTGCGGTGAGAAGATGATTGCGTTTCTTGTTTTTAATGCAATTAATGATTTGAAAATTGCAGTTGAAGTCGGGTTTGTTGTCGGAACGATACCTGCAATTACGCCTAAAGGTTCTGCAACAACTTTAATACCGTTAGCAGTATCTTCTTTGATAATTCCGCAAGTTTTAGCGTTTTTGTGTTTGTTGTAGATGTATTCTGATGCAAAGTGGTTTTTGATAATTTTGTCTTCAAGAACACCCATACCTGTTTCTTCATAAGCCATTCTTGCAAGAGGAATACGAGCTTTGTCAGCGGCTGTTGCAGCAGCTTTGAATATCGCATCAACCTGTTCTTGCGTAAAGTTTGAGTAAATCTTTTGAGCTTTTTTTACTCTTTCAATAAGCAATTCCAATTGCTCTGCGTTGTCAACCAGTGTAGACTTGTTCAAAGTCTTTTCAAGGTTTTCAACTGTTTTTTTGCTTTTTGTTGTCATAATTATTTTCTCCTTAATTAAATTGACAATTGCTATTTTTATTTCCGTAAGATAATTTTAACAGGATAAATTCCAAATTTCAATTCGTGAATTATTTCACAATTACATTATAAAATAAAGACTTTTAAAAAGCAAGTGTATTTTTTACAATCTTTATACAATTTTAATATTTTTTTGAAACTATTATTTTATAATGCTTTGATATTTACTACTTTCAGAGGAAAGCTTTTCGGCACTTGTATTATATACTGTTTAATATGAATATATTCAAAAAAATCATTTATTTTCTTCTCCAAATACAGGAAAAACAGCTTGAAAAGCGGCTTGACAAGCATCTTCAAACTTCCTCCGCCAACCTGACATCAAAAACAATTCTCGCATCCAATGTTACTGTTACCTTAACCTCCGAAACAGAAAAGAGAAAAGAATTGGTATTAAATACTGTCAGAGAAATAGTTTCAGGCACAAAAGGAAATCCGAATCTTCTTATTGAATACATTAAAACCCATGACACAAAGGTAGTACAGCTTGCTAATGCAGATAAAATCCTTGCTTTTATTAAAGAAGAAGAGGGTTTTGTATGTGAACTCAAAGGCTGGAAAGCTTTTTATATCAACATTCTTACGGATAACGGCTGTTCATTCAATAGCAAGCCTGTTTTTATATTAAGAGAAGGAGAAATTGAGCCATATCACCTGCTTCACCAGTTTTACAAGTGGTTTTCGTTTTATAAAGGACTTCCGGGATTTGATTACGAGTCACAGCAACTGTTCAAAAAATATCTTAACAGCAATGACTCAAAAGGTATCGAAAGCTTGACTCTGGGCGAAATGACAGGACTTAAAGAAGCTATTGCAAGAGATAAAGAAGCAACTGATTTTACGATAAATTACGCCAAATCAATTGACGGAAGCAAAAACGTTCTGGACAAAATGAAAAACGACGGCGGAGCAAATGTGTAGGGTTAAATAAAGTGAGGAGTGAAGAGGGTTGAAAGGGTGAATGGTTAAAAAGTTGAAATGTTTGTTTCGTAAAATATTACCCTCTCCCTCAAGGGGAGATGGAAGAAATTGTTAGTGAGCATTAGCGAACTTACAATTTCGGGTGTGGGTGATAGAACAACACCAGATAGTCAAAATTTACCAATCCGACAAAAAGCTAAGGCGCAGGGTATCGCCCCCATTTTATCTTCCACGTCATTCTGAAGGAGTGAAACGATCGAAGAATCCATTTGCGTTTCCAGAAGTTCCTTCAGCTAAAGCCTCAGGATGACAAAATGGGGCGAAAGTGAAGCGTAAAGGGAATTAAAAATTTATAGTTACATTTCGTTACAAAATAAAAAACTGTGCCTTTATTTAGCACAGCTGCTCTTATTTTTTATTGCGGCCTGATTATCTGGAGTAAAGGTCAAACCGGCCGCAAGAAAGTATTCGGTTAGTGGGGTAAAAATAATTTAGTAAGATGGGTAAATGTCTATTATAATTCTTGTCTGTGACCGCTTAAAAATTAAGCAGTGTAACTTATATGGTTGTAAATATCCGGATTGATATTTACATCGTTTTCGTTTGTTCTTTTGAACTCTTTAATTGCTCTGCCGACTTTGTTAATAAAAGCCGTAACAAAGTTGGGGTTTTGAACCATATCAGACTTGCTTGAGCGTCTTAGGTCATTTTCAAAGTTAATTTTGGCATTTGGGTTTTGGAGAGCCAAAATTGCAACGCTCGGGGTAATGTTATTCATGGTGTTTTCACCAAATGATATATATTTTCTGCTGTTTAATCCTATTCTATCTACTTTCATTGTAATCCTCCTCTCTTGAGGTCTTATTAAGTGTTTGTTTAACACTTCATCCTTACATTCACACTATAAACTAGAATAATTTATTTGTCAACCCCTCTTGTGAACTTTTGTAAAGCAGGCAGAATACCTGATAACTCTTGCTTCCAGGTATAAAGTGCTAAATTTACACTTATTTTAAAGTGTTTTTCTTACACTTTTCTTTAAAAATTACCCATGCTTCTATTTATTTTGCTGCCTGTTTGGCTTATTTTCGGGGCTTTTCAAATAGGACAGCCGGTGAATTGCTTATATTCCGGAATTTGGATTAAATATAATTAAATCTTTTTCATACTTCCAGCTATTCTTAATTCCAACGGGAGCCAATTCAGCTCCCTTTTTTTACTTTGCAACCAATGCAGATTAAAACATTACAAAACTATTAATCATCTAACTTACGTAAGAAAACCCAGTAGAAAAGCCCTGCAAAAGGTGCTATATATCCCAGCAGCACAAGCTTTCGCGCAGGACCGGGGTACGGAAGCGATAATTCAACATCAATACTGTTGATATAACATATATAAGATATGATGCATCCGGCTATAGTCAATAAAATCAATTTTATTGTTGACTTTTTCATATATAAAGACCTGCATTAAACGTCCGGCAAATCACCCTTTACCACTGCGGTTTCGTCGCCTTCAAGCTCAAAAACGTTATGAAGCGCTTTCAAGGCTCTTTCTGCATCATCTTTGTCAACAAGACAGCTTATCTTGATTTCACTTGTTGAAATCATTTTTATGTTTACGCCGAGATCTGCAAGCGTTTGGAACATTGTAGATGCAATACCGGGTCTGTCAATCATGCCGGCTCCGACTATTGAAACTTTCGCAATATTGTCATTCACCTGAATATCACCGCAATTCAGATCTTTTTTCAATGAATCAAGTGTTTTTATTGTTTTGTCCAGATCCGAACTGTCTATTGTAAATGCGATATCATTTGTATTTGAAACTTTTCTTGCGTAAGACTGGATAATCATATCAACAGAAATATGTTCTTTTGCAAGATTGCTGAATAATTTTGCAGCCTGCCCCGGGGTATCAGGGACATCACAAACTACAATTCTTGCCTGTGACAAATCCGCTGCGACTCCTGTTACCGGTTTATAAATTTCCATCTTATCAACTCCTAATATTAAAGTACCTAAATTATCGGTTTTAAAACTGCTCCTGACACGCAAAGGAACATTGAATTGCTTTGCGGTTTCTACACTTCTTGGGTGAAGAACATTTGCACCTGCATGCGCAAGTTCAAGCATTTCTTCATAAGAAATTTCATCTAACCTTGTAGCTTTCGGAACAATTCTCGGGTCTGTTGTGTAAACCCCTTCAACATCCGTATAAATATCGCATCTTTCTGCATTCAATGCTGCAGCAAGAGCCACGGCTGAGGTATCAGAACCTCCTCTGCCGAGAGTCGTAATCTCCCCGTCTTCAGTAACCCCCTGAAAACCGGCTACAACTATAATTTTACCTTCTTTTAAATTTTTCTTTAATTTATCGGTCTTAATATCTATAATTCTTGCTTTAGAATGAACATTTTCAGTAATTATGCCTATTTGCATAGCATTAAAGCTGACGGCATCATACCCTTGAGCCTGAATTGCCATTGCCAGAAGCGCGATGGAAACACCTTCTCCGGTCGACAAAAGCATGTCCATTTCCCTGCCTGACGGATCTGCAGACAAATCTTTTGCCATTTTTACAAGATAATCTGTTGTGTGCCCCATTGCAGAAACGACAACTACAACATCATTTCCGTTTTCTTTTTCTCTTATGACGGTTTTAGCTACATTCTTAATTTTTTCAGTGTCGGCAACCGATGTGCCGCCGAACTTTTGTACAATAACTTTTCTCAATTGTTTTCCTTTTCCTGAAGTTTATTTAACATTTCAGCCAATTCCGCCGATTTGTCAGGGTATTTAAACGCATTTTCATCTATACTTTTAATTTTATTTGCCAGCTCCAATGCTTCTTTTATATTATATTCACAAACGTTTTCCTTGACAAGTATGTAACTTGTGAAAAACAACAAGTTCAATAATTCCGGATTGTCCGGAGCGTATTTAACAGCTTTTCGCAATTTTCGGGCGGCTTCTGAAACATCGTCTGAAGAAATTAAAAATTTTGAATAGTCAATATATGTTCTCAGTCTTTCCGGATTATATTTAATTGCCGATTCAAAATACTCTCTGGCATTTATATTGTCTCCAAGGTGCATATAGGCTTTTGCAATATAGTAATTATTTATCGGATCAGACAAATCCTCTTTTAAAGCGGATTTGAAACAGTGAATGCCTTCCATATAATTTTCTTCCACACAATGGAGCAGACCAAGCCCTGTCAGAGCAAAAGATTTATTTTCTTCATTATTGCCGGCTGCCTGTTCAAGAATTTCCTTTGAGCCTTCAATACTTCCATTTATTACATTCAAATATGCTTTAATTAATTGAACTTCTTTATTATTACAATCAAGTTCAACGGCTTTTTGGATTTTTTCGGAAGCTTCTTCCATTCGTTCAAATTTTATAAGTGATAATGCCCATTCTATATATAAATTTGGAGTTATCAGAGAAAGAGATTCTGCCGTTTCATAATTTTTCAGCGAAGCCGGTTCATCACTTTTTATTCTGTAAATCTCGCCTGATAAAAGATATGCCGGAAGCATGTTTCTATTAAAATCAAGAGCTTTAGCCGTATAAAAAAGAGCACTGTCATAATCTTTTTTCAGAAATAACAGTTTTGCATATTCAAAAGAATTTCCTTCATTCGGAGCGACATTTGCCAGAAACTTCAACTTACTTTCTGCATCATCGTACATTTTAAGCTTTATTTCCGAAACTGCAGCAAGGAAAATAGCATTCAGATTGTATTTATTTACCTTAGCTGAAGCTGCAAACTTTTCACGGGCTTCCGCGTATTTTTTCTGTTTCATCAAAGACATTCCCCATCCCATCAGAACCTCTGAATTTAACGGGGTAAGCTTATCCGCATTTTCAAAAGATTCATCAGCCTCGTCATAAATACCGGAATTCAAAAGAGCAAACCCTAAATATTTCCATATAGTTTTGTCATTTTTGTTAAGATTTGCCGATTTTTTGTATGCATTTACAGAATCTGCAAATCTGAACAATTTGTCATAGACCATGCCTTTATACTTATATACAAGAGCATCTTCTTGCGGCAGACTTTCGGCTTCCTGTAAAATATCAAGAGCATCTTTCAGGCGTCCTTCCTCAATACATTTTTTTGCCCTGTTCACATAAGCCACTGATGGTAAAGATTGAATTACAGAACTTTCCTTATAACTGTCAATTTTAGAATTTATAGATTGAATCTTATTTATTATTTCTTCAAACCAATCAGACAATCTGCCACCTCTCTGAATGCTCCGCATCCGCCGTCTTTGCTTGTAATTTGTATGCCTTCTAACTCCTTTAATGCTAAAGGTGCATGAGGAACAGTAAGACGATATTTTGTAAATTTCAAACTTTCCAAATCATTTACGTCATCACCTATGTACAAATATTCATCCTCCGATAATGAATATTTTTCTACAATGCCTTTAATTATATCTATTTTCTTTCTTATATTTGTATGAACTTCTTTTATATCAAATTTTTTAGCAATCATTTCAATTGCGCGGTTAGATTCACCGGAAACTATTGCTATATCAAATCCGTTCTTTTTTAATATTGAAAATCCCATGACATCTGCAAAGTTTAACTTTCTTGAAATATCTCCGCTGTCAGAAATATAAACACAATTGTCTGTTACAACACCGTCAAAATCTGTAATAACCATTTTTATAGTATCAGGTAACTTCAAATCAGTCATATTTCCAACAATCCTCACTTTACATTATTAACACACGGACGCTTATTTGTTATAATAAAGTATAACATAAAAAAGGTTATGATAATAATAGATTAAAGGTTAAACTAATGCTCTGGTATGTAATTAATATCTCAATAATTGTCGTTTTCATCGCGCTATTTCTTGTAACAAGACAGATGAACAAGCGATGGTCTAAAATTAACGATTATCTCGGAATGGTTACGAATACCGTCAACTCGGTACGTTACGGGAACCTCTCGACAAAGATAGAAAAAATAGAACATCCAACATATCAAAACGTTACGGACAGTATTAACAGAATGGTTGAAACTCTAAACGACCGCGAAAAAATGATTGTTGAATATCAAGCCGAACTTATCAGGCAGAACAAATTACTTGAGAGCGTTATTAACTCTCTTTCTGACGGCATTCTTATCGTGAACGAGCAGGGGAATATCTTAAGAGCGACCCCGAAAATCATAAAATGGTTCGGGGTTAAAGGAAACGACATTTTAGGCAAAAACGTTTACGACTTTATTGAAATCGACGGCGGAAATACAATTGAAAAACTTTCAGATACCGATGTTTTTATAAAAAATACTCCGACAAATAATTTTATAATAAATTCAGTAAGACTTTCTCTTGATGATAAAAAACGCTATGTTCTTCTTATAAAAGATATAACAACTCAAAGAGAAATAGAAACTTTAAAAGAAGATTTTGTTGCAACTCTGACCCATGACTTAAAAGTACCGATTGTAGCAGAAGCAAACATTCTGAATTTTCTTATAGACGGCAAGTTCGGAGAAATTAATGACAAACAAAAAGTTGCACTGTTAAATATGAAATCTTCAAACGAAGAGCTTATTGATCTTGTACAGATTGTTCTTGAAACTTACAAAATCAAAGAAACAGGAATTCCTCTTCTTAAAGAAAATATTAAACTTAACGAATTTTTGACAGACATCGTGAATGAAGTTCAGCCAATCGCTGCCAATTCAGGACTGGTCATTAACTTTACTCCGACCGAAAAGAATTTAACAGTATCTGCCGATGTCATGCAGCTTAAAAGGGTTGTTAAAAACTTAATTTCAAACGCAATTTCGCACAGCAACACGAAAAAAGATATTGATATAAAAACCGGAGAAATCTCAGGTTTTGTCACAATTTCAGTAATAGATTACGGTCAGGGGCTTCCGGAAGAAGAACTTAAATTAATTTTTAACAAATATTATTCTGCCGCAAAAAAATTCCGTAAAATCGGAACCGGTTTAGGGCTTTATCTATCACAGCAGATTGCAAAATCTCACGGCGGAGAAATTACCGTGCAAAGTGAAGAAAACGTCAGAACAGAGTTCTGTATAAAACTTCCTGATTAATTTTTTATTTTTATATTTCATAAAGTATGTTATTAGTATAGAGTTTATTTTAAAATACTTTTTTCAGTGAAATAAAGTCCTCCGGACGGGGCCGCTTTTGGTGGCAAAAGCGGCGCAAAACCAGCCGCACGCTTCGTTCACTAATAATCTGCAAGGCTCGGCATTTAGGCGGGTAAACTCGCTGCGCTCAAACAATACCCGCCTTTGAAGCTTGCCTCGCCTGCAATTATTGTTCACTACGCTATGGCGGCAAATGTAAATTTTCAGGTCTGATTAATGATTTACCGGCACAACTATTGTATTTAAAAATAATTCGACCTTTGTGGAGTGAGCAATCAATGTTCCGTTTCACAATTTCAGAGCAAGTGTTGTTTGAGTGCGAAGCACGAGTTCACTTGCTTTGGTGAAACGGTTACAATTGATTAGCGAATGAAACTCAGGTCGCAGTTTGCGTCGCTTTGCTGCCAAAGCGACCGCCGTCTGCGCAAGACCCGCCGGAGGCTTTATAAAAATATAAAATAATAAACTCTATACTAATTACATACTTTATGTTTATACTAAAAGCACTTTTATTATATAATATGAATTATGAAAGATTTTTTTATAGGGCTTCTGGATTGGATATATAAGAAAAAATGTTACTTCTGCAAACATTCTGATGAATGCGTCAAAATGTGCTCCAAATGCTACGAAACCCTTGAACATCTTCAGCCCGTTCCTAACAGAATAGTTAATGGAAAAAACGTCTACTGCGCAGGAGTTTATGAGAAAAATCTCCAAAAGCTTATCAGAGGACTCAAATACCACAACCAGAAGGAGCTCGCCTTCTATCTTGCCAAATTTATGTATGAATACTGGCAGAAAATTTCAGACAAAAATAACTTTCAGGTGGTTCCGGTACCTATCTACAAAACCAGAGAAAAGAAACGCAAATACAATCACATGACCCTTGTTGCAGAAGAATTTTGCAACCTGTCCGGCTGTACGCCTAACACTGATGTCATTAAAAGAATTAAAGACACAAAACCTCAATATAAATTGAAAAAAGCAGAACGTGAAATTAACCTCAAAGACGCTTTTGAAGTGGATGAAACTAATCTTTTGCCGATGAAAATTTTAATTATTGACGACATTTGTACAACCGGCTCAACTTTTGAAGAAATGATAAAAGAATTTGAAAAACATAATATTTTTGATATAACATGTTTTGCTGCCACAACACCGTTTGAGGAATAAATGATTTTAAAAGAATTTGCAACCTACATTCAATCCCGAAAAGAAGACATGACTTCAGGACAAACCACTGCCACTAAAATACTTTGCGACTGGATAAGGCTCGTCATTATGAAAAACCCCAAAGGTCATGTTGATAAAATCGTGCAAACTGAAATTCTGCTTGCACAAAACTCATCAGGAGATTTTTTTATTACAGCAAAATCCCCGAGCGGAAGAACTCTTCTTAACGCTCTCTACAACTTCGCTCTAAGCTATGAACACTACATTATGCAAAAGTGGCTCGACGACAAAAACCCGCAGGATTTTCAAAAGTAGCATAACAAATACCCTGTTGTCGGATTTTATTTATCCTTTTAAATCTAAAATATTAGTATAATTCAAATATTTTAAGGGAGCCGCAACATGACAAAATTACTACAATCACAAATCAGCAAACTAAAAGAATTAAACAATCTTTTTATTGAATTAACCGCTAAAAACTGCAATCAAAGATGCAAAAACTGTTACATTGATTTTCCTATATCAAAAAATATCAAAGATTTTATTCCGGATGATCTTATAAAAGAAACTCTTTCTCAAACTAAAAACGAAAACATTGAATGCATATACCTGACAGGAGCAGAACCAATGACACACCCTGATTTCAACGGAATTCTCAGGATGTGTCTTAAACGCACTAATGTCTGTATTTGTACTAACGGAAGCTTTATAAACGAAAAAAAGGCAAGATTTTTAAAACGGGTTGAGGATGAAAGCGATTATGAAATAATTTTCCAGCTTGGCATTGCCCACTATGATGAAATCAAAAATGATGATATCCGTGGCCGCGGTACATACAGACAAACACTCCATGCTATTAAAAGTCTTGTAAAATACGGATTTAACCCTATATTATGCATAACAGATTTCTACGGGGAAGGTCAACCACAAATTCTTGAAGGGTTTAAAACTGTTTGCGAAAAAATCGAGTTTCCTGCGAATGAAAACAACTTTAAAATAAATATTCCATACCAGAAAAATCAGAATCTTGATTTTCTTTCTTCGGACTGGCACAGCCTTGACTGTGTGTACGGAAGAATACTGACAACAAAAGGCGTTTATACCTGTCCATTTCTTGCAAATGACCACAGAGGCCGCTGCGGCAGCTCTTTTGATGACTATGCACGACACACCACACTTGAAACAGACTTTTGTGCGGTCTGCATCAAAAACCAGAAACCAATGTTCTCTATTAATTTCAAGAATTTCTGCTAACTATTTTTTCGCATACAATTTAATAGCGAAATTAATCAAAAGAACAGATTTATCTTTTTCGTAAGGCTCAACTTCAACCTTGCAAATATCAAGGAAATGTTCATGTTTATACAGGTCTTTTAAGAAGTTTTCAAAATTCTTGTAATTAGAAATTAATTCCATATTCAACTGTGCGACATTGAATTTACCCGGAGCGCCCTGCACAAATTTATCATCAGCAGGATCATAAGAATAGTCAATAGAGCGCATTTTAACAGTATTAGCTCTGATGATTTCAAGTATTTCAGAGAATTCGCCGGCAATAACGCCTTCAGCATCCAATCCGGCTTCTGCAGGTTCAAACATTTGTTTTTCAATACCTGACATATCTTCCTGCTGTTTTACCGCTATTTTCAAATCGTCAAGTTCTCTTTGCTTGTCAGCCAGAACAAGAGTTTGTGCAGCATACTGCTCATTCAGATCCATTATATTTTGTACAGTCGGAGCAATTTGTGTTGCACCTAAATATACGACAACTAATAAAGCAAGTACAAGTATCAATACCGCATATTTCAACTTCATTAAAATTTCTTTAGCTTCTTCAGACATAATTTATAAAAATTCTCCATTGTAATTTAAGCAAGTTAATTAATAGGTTCATCACTCAGCAACTTATTTTTAGGCGGAAGGTTAACAGCTTTGCCTGTTGTTTTGCCGGCGGATTTCGCATTACCCTTCGCATCTTTGCCTTTAGCATCTGCAGCAGAAGCAGCAGCGCTTACATTTGAAATTTCAAAATCATAAGTCACAGGCAGATTTGACATAAATTCATCAACATCATCTGACACCATTTCAAGTTTTTGAAGTTTCAAATTACTTGAAACAAGATATTCTTTAAGATTTTTATAGAATGTATACACATCCTCAACAGTGCTGGCACCGCCTTTTATTGAAATATTGCCGCCCCCTTCTGTCATAAAATAAGAAAGCCATAACTGTGAAGGAACAGATTCTCCAATAGCGGAATATGCCATTAATTTAATACGATTATCCTGCAATGTTTTATTTATCTCATTCTTAACACTGAACTTGCCGGCCATTTGCTGTGCTTCTTTAAGTTCTTTGATTTCTTTTTCCACCTGTTGAATACTGGCATTTAATTCGTCCAGTTCAGCCTGTTTAGTAGCCTGAATCTTCGGTAACAGCAGAAAAGCAATAAGCACAGGCACAAGAATTATAGCCGAAACAACCACAGATAATACCATTGCCATTGTCGGGGTTGTAGTATATTCATTTTCACCTATTGTAATTGTAACCGTTTCTTCAGCCGCAACACCTTCACCGGCCGTTGAAAGGAAGTTACAAGTAATCGGATAATCTGATATTTTTGATATTGCAGCACCGATTGACTGAAGGGAAATCTTTAATATATTATCCGGCAATACATCCAGACTTACCGGTAAGAATTCTTTACGTTTAAATTTATTGTTTTCAATATACTCAACAGTACCTTCTACATTAAGATTTTTAGCCAGAACTTCTGCACTTACAGAATTTGTATCTGAAAGAATAACAAGGTAATTGGCAGGATAACTCATCAGAGTAATTTGAGCCGATGAAGTGATTACATTATAAATCTCATCACCTTCGTAAGATTTAATAGCAATCGGCTCCTCGTAATAATCAACAATATTTTTGCCGACCATTGACACAAGGCTGTAACCGTTGGAGCTAATTGACAACAAATTCCAGGTTACGCCCGGCTTCATCTCATCTGCTGTAAGTCCGGTATAATCAAGAGCTCTCAATGTAGAAAGCAAAGACATTTCTACACCGACCAAAAACGCCCCTAACTCTGCTAATGTATTTGATATTTGTTCAACAACCATCTGCTGCACAGCAGTATAAAACAATTTTCTGGTTTCGCTGCTTCCGGTATTGGAATCCCACCATTGAACAATCGGATCATGTCTTTTAAAAACATAAGACTGTTCAACTTCAGATGTAACAGCACCGGTTATAGCTTCATCACCAAGCATCAACGACATTTCTATAGAACTGAACAATACTGTCGGCAAGTTTATTGTAACATTACACTTAGGAGAGATTTTCAACTCCTCAAACATTTCAGTAAGAGCAGTTTTAAACTCATCCATGTTACTTATTTCTCTTAGCGATTCATTATAAGCAAGCGGACGAACTGCATAATTTTTTACAGTATGACTTGCTTCATCAATTTGAATCATTTCAAGCCCGATGCCCGGAGTAACCGATAAATAAACATTATCCCTGTTTCCTGCAGTAAGTTTATCTATAAAATCATTAATTGCATTTGATCCCATAATTAATAAATTTCTCTTCTTATGTACTTAATTCTTATTTTTATTATACAATATATTTTATGAAGGTTGCAAATTTAACATAAATTTACACTATATGGAGGACAACCCCGGATGAATGAGCTTATTTATAAAATACAGGAGCTGAAAAAGAAAAAAAATGCAATAATTCTTGCTCATTGCTATCAAAATATTGAGATAGATGATGTCGCCGATTATGTTGGAGATTCTCTGTATCTAAGCCAGATGGCTGCAAAAACTGATGCCGATATTATTGTATTTGCGGGTGTGTATTTTATGGCACAAACAGCAAAAATCTTATGTCCTGACAAAAAAGTTCTCCTCCCGGATCTGAAAGCAGGCTGCGCAATGGCTGATATGATAAATTTACAACAGCTAAGGAATTTTAAACAAAGACATCCGGATATTCCGACGGTCTGCTATATAAACTCCACCGCCGAAGTGAAATCCGAATGCGACATCTGCTGTACAAGTTCAAATGCGGTTAAAATTGTTGAAAGCTTAAATACTGAAAAAGTTTTATTTGCACCTGATCAAAACCTCGGCCGATGGGTTGAAAAACAACTCGGTAATGTCAAAGTTATCACATACTCCGGATATTGCCCGATTCACCATAATATCTCGGTTCAGGAAGTTTATACAATTAAAGAAAACCATCCGGACGTAAAACTTCTTGCGCATCCTGAATGCAAAGAAGAAGTGTCAGCCCTTGCAGATTACGTCGGAAGCACAACTGGAATTATGAATTTTGTAAAAAACAGTTCAGAAAATAAATTCATTATTGCGACGGAAAAAGGAGTTGTAGACAGACTTAAGCGCGACTATCCGGACAAAGAATTTATTATCATTAAAGAAAATCTTATTTGTGACAGCATGAAACTTTGTTCGCTTCAAGATATATTTAATGCTCTGAATAACGAAACATTTGAAATAGAGGTTAATCCTGATATTTCAAAAAAAGCACATAAATGCATTGACAGAATGCTGGAAGTGTCAACTGCCGGAGTAAAATAATATGACTGATGATATAATTTTCGGTAAAAACGCAATAACTGAAGCTTTGATTAGCGGAAACAGAGAAATTAATAAAATTTTGATTTCTAAAAATATTCACACCGATGCCAAAATCGAAAAAATTAAAGAACTTGCACGCCAAAAAGGGATTGTGTTCCAGTTTGTCGCAAAAGAAAAGTTCCAGCCGTATGCGGAGTTCAACCATCAGGGTATTATTGCTCAAATTTCTCCGCTCAAATACACGGACTTAGACGAATTTTTAGAAAAAAAACACGAAAACGCTTCTCTTGTAATCCTCGACGGAATTGAAGATCCGCACAACTTCGGCGCAATAATCCGCTCCTGTGTCTGCGCAGGCGTTGACGGGATTGTAATCCCTTCCAGACGCAACGTTCAGGTTAATTCAGTCGTCGAAAAAACCAGCGCCGGCGCCATTAACCACATCCCCATTATAAAAGTAAACAGCCTTTCTAATGCAATACAGCAGTTAAAAGATTCAGACTGGTGGATAATTGCAACTGATGCTTCAGCAGACGATAATTATTATGATATAAAATACAATGATATGAATTTTGCACTAATCATGGGAGCAGAACACGCGGGAGTGTCAAAGACGCTTTTGAAAATGTCAGATTTCAAAGTTAAAATCCCGATGATGAACAATTTCAACTCACTAAATGTCTCAAACGCTGCTTGCGTAATCATTTTTGAAAGCCTCAGACAGCGTTTGTCACAAAAAACTTTAAGCAAAGTTAAAAAGTAGTTTTGTAAAAAATTTCATATTATAATAATTTTGAAGATGGAGAGTTTTACAATTTATGAAAAAAACAATCGAAAAACTTGGACTGTTATCAGATGAAATCTCGGATGAAGACGTAAATTTTCACGAACTTGAACCGATGGATGAAGAAGATGAACTTATTCATTCGGTAGAAGATCCTAAAGTTCAGGAAAGTTTGGCTTCTGTAAACTCCGATGACAGTGTCAAAATTTATTTGCAGCAAATTGGTAAAATTCCGCTTCTTTCTGCAGAGCAGGAACTTGATCTTGCTAAAAAAATCTACGAAACTCAGGATGAGTTTTCTAAAAACCTTCTTGTTAATGCAAACCTCAGGCTTGTCGTCAGCATCGCAAAAAAATATATCGGACGCGGACTTTCTTTTCTTGACCTTATTCAGGAGGGCAACCTCGGCCTGATGAAAGCTGCCGGAAGGTTTGACTACACAAAAGGCTACAAATTTTCAACTTATGCAACATGGTGGATTCAGCAGTCAATAACACGCGCCATTGCCGACAAAGCCCGTATCATAAGGCTTCCTATCCACATGATAGAGTCACTCGGCAAAATCCGCCGCGCCACAATTGACCTTACGACAGAACTCGGACACACGCCCACAAAACAGGAAATCGCCTACAGGCTTGGAATTTCCGTAAACAAGCTTACATCAATCATTAAATCCGCACAAAGCACAATCAGCATGGAAACGCCTGCCAACAGTTCTGAAGACAGCTCTAAAATTGCTGACTTTATTGTTGATGATTCTACAATTACGCCTGACAGCCGCGTTTCTCAGGAAAATCTTTTTGAAGATATCAGAAGAATGCTTAATCAGTTAAGTCCGAAAGAACGCGACGTTTTAATCCTTCGCTACGGGCTTGACAACAGCGGAACAAAGAAAACTCTTGACGAAATCGGTTCGCAATACGGGGTTTCGCGCGAACGTATCCGCCAGATTGAAAACCGTGCTATCGCAAAACTTAAGAAACTTTGCAAAAACAAACACCTCACAGTCGGGCTTAAAAACTACTTCGGCGAGTAGCACACGAAGTGTGCTCTTACAATTGGATAGTTTTAGTATTGCCGCTTTTTCTAACGTTACGTGCTGTACAACAATGCTAAGTAAAAACCGCTAAGTTAGTTATTAGTAAAGGTTTCACACGAAGTGTGCTCTTACAATTGGATAGATTTTAGTATTGCCGCTTTTTCTAACGTTACATGCTGTACAACAATGCTAAGTAAAAACCGCTAAGTTAGTTATTAGTAAAGGTTTCACACGAAGTGTGCTCTTACCTTTGGATAGATTTTAGTATTGCCGCTTTTTCTAACGTTACATGCTGTACAACAATGCTAAGTAAAAACCGCTAAGTTA
>CALVAX010000022.1 GCA_944325605.1 Candidatus Gastranaerophilales bacterium | reverse complement strand
CCCTCTCACAAAACGATACTTAATCGTTTTTTCGGCAGAGTGGCTCAGGATGACATGAAAACCTTGCAACTCCTCACCCTTCACTCCTCACTTTGTTAGAACCTGACTTACAAATCACCCACACTCGAAATTGTAAGTTCGCTAATGCTCACTAACAATTTCTTCCCTCTCCCCTCAAGGGAGAGGGGATTATTTTACGTAAAGAACTTTTCGCCTTAACGTCCTATCGTCCTATCGTCTTTTATCCGAAACCTCCTAGTGCCCTAGTATCTTTTCCTGAAACAAACCTTTCAACTTTTCAACCATTCACCCGTTCAACTCTCTTCACCCTTCACTCTTCACGCTTCACTTATTAACCCTCACCCTAACCCTCTCCCCTCAAGGGAGAGGGGATTATTTTACGTAACGCACTTATTCACCTATTCACTTATTTACTTATTCACTTTGTTTCGAACTCAACGTCTTATCGTCTTTTTCCTATCTTGTTTCGTCCAGTTCTTTTCGGATGTCTTCTACTGTCACATATTTTATCGGAGAATCGTCATTCTTTTTCAGGTAAACGTCCTTTATCCCTGCCTGAACTATAAATCGCTTACACAGAATACATATAAAATCATGCCCGTAAATATACATGGTTGCACCTTTGCATCTGTCCTGTCCAGCCTGAATTATGGCGTTCTGCTCCGCGTGAATCGAGCGGCAGGTTTCGTATCTTGTGCCGGATGGAATGTTATTCTTTATTCTGTAACACTCCCCGCGCTCATAGCAGGATTCCACCTTTGAAGGTGTGCCGTTATAACCCGTTGCCTTTATCTTTTTGTCATCGCCGACTATTACTGCCCCAACCTGCGCTCTAATACAGTTTGAACGGCTTGCGCAGGTCTTTGCCAAATCCAAAAAATAATCATTCCAAGATTTTATTTCCATACTTCTTTTTCCTCTTTCTTTAAGCTAATTTTAGTATAAAATAATTTTCTTGCAAAGTTATTATTTTGAACCCAGTATTATTTCTATTCCTTTTATCAAACTCTTGAGAGTTTCTAATTTTTCACGGCTGTCCAGAGATTCTGATGCAAGTTTTATGTAATTTAATTTGTTTATATCATCTCCGAGTTTGTCTAAATTTTGCTTTATTTCTTTACGAATTCTGTCAGCCTCAACCTGCTCTTTCGACATAGCAACTTCAACCGTGCCGTCAGGATAATATGTCTTGATATGCGAAAGTTCTCCATCCTGATTTTTGTATATTACGGTTATCGGTTTATTTATATTTTTCGCCGACTTAAGCATACTTTTGTCAGAATTTTCAATATTTATACAATCTTCATTTAATTTTGACGGCGGTTTTATGGATTTCTTATACCGTTCTAGGTTAATCACATCATCTGTTACTGAAACCTCAAAGACCGGTCTTTCATCTGTGCCGGTTGACAGAACCGCATATTCCTTGTCCCACACAAAATCAAACAAATCTTTTAAATCCGTTTCAAGATAAAGGCTGATTCTTTCCAGGGTTTCGACGGATGGAAAATTGTCACCTGTTTCAATTCTTGTTAATTGCCTTTGTGAAATATCAAGCACTTCCGCCAGCCGTTCCTGAGTAAAACCTTTGGCTTTTCTTATTTCTTTTAATCGTTCTCCGAATGCAATTTTGAGATTTTTGTGCATAAATACCATCCTTTTATATGTTATATTGTCTTTTGCAATGATTTAAGGCCGTATAAAGTCCAGATATTTCAAATATTTCTTGACATAAGACTTAATACGTCTTATAATGAACACACAAAACTACAAAATATTCTCTTATTAACTGTTATTGAGAGAATTTCAACAATTAGGACTAAGATTAAAATTCAAACTAATTAAATAGACATTATAATTCCAACAATTTTTTAAACTATTTTTCAAGAACGGGAAGATTTGCACAAATCTTCTATCGTTCCCGGTAAAAAATAACGGTAGTAAAAACTGCCGTTTTTCTTTTATAAAATTAATGCAAAATACACCGGATTGACATAATTTTGCAGTCAGCTTAAAATTGACTTAATTATTAAACGGAAGGGATAAATGAAGTTATTCTCAAAAGAAAAGTCTGGAAGCAAAAGGATTATACATTTATTTGGCCTGGAATTTGCTTACAATACCGCTAAAAAATACAACTACATTCCAATAAACAAATCCGGGATTACAGAAAAAAAAAGAAGCCCCGGAATTATAGTTTCTGTTACTTCTTTTCCGGACAGAGTGCCGACTCTTCATAAAAATTTATCCTCCCTGCTCAATCAAACCCTGAAACCCGACTTGCTGATTTTATGGCTTGCTAAAGAACAATTTCCGAATATGGAAAATGACTTGCCGGAAGAAGTTTTGAGGCTCAAAGAATTCGGACTTACCATCAAGTGGTATCATGATATTAAATCCTACAAAAAACTCATACCGGCACTTGTTGAATTTCCGGAAGATATAATAATCACTGCAGATGATGACGTTTTTTATGACCAGACTATGATTGAAAAACTTTATGCTTCGTATTTAAAGTTCCCTTCATATATACACAGCCACAAAACAAAAAAAATTATCTTTAAAGATGGTAAAATCATCGCAAAACAAAAAAAATCCTATAAATTTCCTTCGTTTGCAACTATTCAGGTAGGTGTCGGCGGAGTATTATACCCTCCGCATTCACTTCACAGTGATGTCACTAACGAAAATCTGTTTATGGAACTTGCACCTACCAATGATGATTTATGGTTCTGGGCATGCGCGGTTACAAATAATACAAAAATAGTAAAAATTGATAACAATATCCCCGAGCCGGTTATTATTGAAGAAACATACAATACCCCCGGACTCTGTGAAATAAATAATCACGGACAAAAACTTTTCTATATCCAGCTTGAAAATATCTTAAACCACTATGAAGAATTAAAACCCAAAATTCTGGCTGACATAAAAAGCCAAAAGCATCTAAAAAGTTAACAAAAAATTTTAACTGATTAAAATTTGAGGTTTCTTATACCGGTCACAACCATTGCTATTCCAAATCTATCAGCAGCTTCAATAACTTCTTTATCTCTCAAAGAACCTCCGGGCTGAATTATCAATGAAATTCGCCCCTGCGCTGCGGCGTTAATGCAATCGCCGGTTTCAACAGCTTCGTCATAAGCCATAACAGCATCTTTTGAATTTTCACAGGAAATATCAAGAGCAAGCTCCGTTGCCGATACAAGGTTAGTCTGCCCCTGCGCTACCGCAGAAGTCTTGAAATCTTTTGCTATTACAACAGAATTTGTTCTTGCATACTTTGCAACTTTCCACGCAAAAATTGCATCTTCCAGTTGTTCTGCCGTCGGTTTTACCTTAGATACAACCTTGAATAAATCTTTATCAAGTTCACTTTTATTTGCTTCCTGCACTAATGTTCCAAAGGGTGTAATATTTATTTCTTCTGTCACATATTTTTTGAAATCTTTTAAATCGGTTTTTAGTCTGACAATTTTTAATTCATCATTTTTTCTTAAATATTCAAGAGCATCGTCATCATAGTAAGGCGCAACAACAACCTTGACAGACATAGAACTCAGATGTTTTGCTACTTCAAAATTAACGATTTGGGAAAAAGCAATGGTTCCGCTGAAGGTTGCAAAAGGATCACAGTCAAAAGCCTTGGTGTAAGCATCAAAAATACTTCTTCCAAGCGCCACGGCACATGGAAGATTATGCTTAACAATTACAGCCGCATTAACATCATAAAATTCGCTTGCAATACTTACTGCTGTATTAACATTCATAATATCGTTATGCGAAAGCTCATGCTCACTCAGCAGCATATAATTAGCCATCAAGTCTGATTTGTACAATGCCGCTTTTTGATGAGGATTTGAACCGTACTTCAATTCATAAAGTTTTGCAAGATTAATAAGTTTTCTTTCATCTTCTCCTGAATAAACCCCGATTTTTTCAGAAACAGCCTCATCATAATCCGACATATACTGAAAAGCTTTCAGGGCAAGCTTTTGTCTGTCATATGAGTTTACATTGATAGAGTTGTAAAAATCAGACGTTTTTGTCACAACAATAGTGTTTTCAAAATTTTTGGCAGCACCTCTGAGGATAGAAAAATCCATCAAATTCAGAGAACTCATAAAAGCTCTTATATCATCAGTCTTTTCTGCAATGTCCTCTACCGGTCTGAACATAATAATTACCATATCCAGAGATTTGCTGACGTAATCCTCCATAAATGTTTTTTTATAAAATCCATCCGCCAGCGCAAGATCTGAAATATCTTCAACTATCAAGCCGTTTTTTCTCAATAACACCATTGTGTCGCCGGATGACACAATTTCATAATCAAACTTTTCAACCAGAACTCGCGCATAATCAACTATTTGCTCATTTTTAAAAACACTGATGTAAACTTTCTTTTTCATAAATTTCCCTCAATATGCCCAATATACCATGCAGGCTAAATGCTTGCAATAAAAAAATCATTCTTCCTGCCCAAACTGATACGTTTTGTAATCATTTTTTAAATTTAAAATGCCAAATCCTTGAAATCTATTTGTGTCCTTTGTATAATTTTAGCAGTAGACGAAAAATTTTGAGGATAAAAATGGCAAGTAACAGAATGACAGAAGGTGTAGGAAAAAAAATAGTAGACGCATTAAAAAAACAAACCGATGTTGAAATTATGCCCCAAACAACAAATGAAAATTATTCTCATCAGGAACAACCTGAGGAAACCCCTATATATACAAATGAAGAACTTCCTCCTTTTGATTTTCTTAAAGATGACAATGGTCAGCAGGCAAAACTACAGGAAAATGAAACAGCTAATGATTTTATCATTAATCCTGCAAAACAGGTTTATACTTTCGGAACAGTTCCCGAACAACCCGCTGCCGCCAATCCACAGCCATTGCTCAATGAATCTTTTAACAATGATGTTGATGAACTTGCTCTGCCTCAAAATGTCGAAGTGTTAAGACAGCTTATAACAAAAATTCCGTCAAATGTTTCTAAACAAACAGGCGCACAAATTATTAAGCAAACAATGGAAGCACTCGGAATTTCAATGAAAAGTGTCCTTCAGGAAGCACAGGCAGTTCAGGAAAACCTTAACGCTTCAGCACGCGAATGCCAGAATAATATTGCAGAATACAGACGCCAGATAGGAATTCTGGAATCCCAAACACAAAAAATTCATCGTCAGTATTCAATGCTTAATGATATAATCAGCCTGTTTATTCAGGCCGGAAATTAGAGCTGCAGATTAACCGTAAGAGAAGGCTCTTCCAATGTTGCCCTGCAATCTGCCCCTGCAGGATTCAAGTTCGGTTGTTACCATCTGAAGCCTTGTTTGATATTGAACCATCTGCTTGTCAAGCTTTTGCTCTAAAATTTTCAATTTTGCCTGACGCTGATTTAATTGTTTCATAACAGGAGAATCCGGTGAATAGTCCGTTCCAACCTGCATCAAATCATCTCCGGCACGGGTCAGACCTTCCCTGGCCTGAACTACAAGTTTTATCTTGTATTCCAGTTCACTCTTTTCGTCTGTTAATTGTTGCAATCTTAAGGAATCTACCGCTACACCCATTTTTCCAAATCCTTTATCTTGTTTCGTTGAGATTACTGCCTTTTAAGAAGGTATGCTGATTGTTTTCCGCAATCAACTGTTCCATCTTTTTGAATTGATGCATATGATAATTCAATCTGTATTGCGCCATTTTTCTTTTCTTATTCATCGTAAGAAAATCTTTGATACCGTCTACAAACGAATTTATCATTGCTTTTATAGGATTTTTCCTTATCAGGAAGTTCTTTGAATATATTGCGAAGTCTATAAACCGCTTTACATTCATCTCTAAAGTATCACGAAACATATTATTCCTTTACACTTTAGACCTACAACTATATAAAAACATTTTAAACACAAAAATTGCTTTATTATCCTGCTTTGCTTAACATGTCTTAATGCTGCTGTAAGTCATCTTATACGTTTTGTCATTACAGCTAATTTATCGGCAAAGAATAATAAAAACTTTAGGATATTTTAAGTTATATTTACAAAAAATTATAAATTCTGAATAGCCTTGCTATCACCGTCAATAGATTCTTTAAGCATCTTTTTAACGACGTCGCCCTGAGTATCAAGCATTTTGCAAACAGTTTCTATATTTCGAACCTTATTTGAAAGGATAACATCAGCGTTTGCAGTAATATTGCCTGTTACATTCTGGTAAGCCGCAAGAGCTGCAGAAGTTGTACCCTGCATCAAGTTGCCCATTACAAGAGCGGGAAGCCCGTATTCACCCAAATATGGCGCTGCTGCCTGCATAATACCGCCCCATCCGGAAATCACACCTGCTATCGGAAGAACTATATTACGTGCAGCCATACCAAAACCGTTAGCAGTTCCGACACCATAAGCCGCAGCACTTGCAATATCTGCTATTCCGCTGATGCCTGAAGCATAACCCGTTGCAACACCGCTGTCAGAACCCCATCCTGAAAGAATTGATGCTGCTCCGCCCGTTGCATATCCGTCAAGCCCCCAGGACACAGGAGCAGCTCCGCCGCCGGGAAAACCTGAATAATTATACAAAGAGTCAATTCCAAATGCTGAATTTCCCGTAAACTGGGATGAATAAGAGGTTCCCGGGATATTCATCACCTCAGAAGCGCCAAAAACATTTGCAAATGATGACGGGGCCAGCAAACTTGCCATTCTGTATAAAAAACTTCCGGTCATTTCAAAACCTGTTCCCGAGCCGCTTCCGGATACCGTCAGGTCTCGTAATTTGTCATAAGTTTCAAATAACATAGCCTTGGCATCTCCGCTTGCAGAGCCGAATTTGTTTGCTATTACCAGATAACTGTCGTTTTTATAAGCCATTTTTACCTCTATGTCTAAACTGTTTTTATGGAAATCGGTTTTATATTAAACCAATCACTATTCAAATGTTTTGAATGTAGATTCAATGTTCTTTTCAATAACCTTAGCGACAGCTTCCATTTCTGTCTGAAGGGCTTCCTGCTCTGTGTCAAGCTGACGGAGTCTTAATTCAAGGGTTCTGTCCTGTTCTTGAATTTTCTTGGTTTTGGCATTGATATCTTCAATCTTTTTCTCATAAACCTGCTGGTCATAATAATACTGGTTCATCGCATCATTATAAGCCGCTTCGTCTGTAATTGTTTCAGTATTCAATGCCCTTACAGCCGAAGAATTTTCATATCTGATAGATTCTGCGCGTCCTTTGTCGTCAAAATCAATAACTGCACGTTCCGTTTGTTCAATCTTTGTTGAAATTGCCTGTGCTGCATAATATTTCAATGCCGGCTGATTTTCTGAAGGCATTGAAGCATCAGGAGCACCATTCCAGGATGCCATCAAATCTTCATAGCAGGCAAAATATCTTTGGCCTCCATCTTCCCACGTATAAATCGTAGATTCTGATGTTGCAAATGTTGATTCCGGCCAATCCTCAAGAATTTGTTCATATTCTTCTAATTGCTCTTTATCTGTCGGGTCATAAACAGAAAGCTCAATGTTACCTAACATTGTCGGAACGCCGGAGGCTACTGAATAATCTGAGGCAGCAGCAGCTCCTGTCATTACCCCTTCAATATCCGAAGCTGAGATAAAATGAACTCCTGCGTCTGAATCTGTATATGTGTAAAGCTGATCAGTATCTATTTTGGCAAGTGTCGGGTTTTCTGCAACTGCCTTGTCATAAGCTTCTTTCATCGCAGCATCATTTTCGTCATATTTTGTACACTGGTTGCCATTAACAGTATATGAAGCAGCGCCGGTTTCAGGATCTGTAACAGCGGCTATTGTATTTGCCGGAATTTCCATCACGGCAGCTCTTGTACCGCTCATATAATAATCACTTGCAGCAGCTTCACCGCTTGCGGCAGAATCCAGTTGATCCTGAAGCACTATGTGCATCTTTCCGCCTGAATCTTTGTATGTCATTACATTATCCAAATCAGCTTCTCTTAAATCGGCATAAGACGCTGATAAAGTATCAAACAATTCACTTTGTTCAGCGTCATCCGGATCATAAGCACTGCACTGATACCCTCTGACAGAATATATTGTTTCTCCCGTGGCAGGATCTGTTGTTGTTTCAACCTTGTTTTCGTCAATTTCATTTTTCTCAATCCTGTCACTTACCAGAACCTGAGGATTGCGTTTAATGTTCTCAATACCTGTAAAAACATCCGAATAATGATAATGAGTAACAAGATAATTATATCCGTCCGGATCATTTTCCAGCGGAGTCATACTTGTAATTGTTTCGGCAACGGTTCCGTCCTCATAAGAATACTGGGTTGTTGTATAATCCTGTGTGCTCGGAGCTGTCGGAACTTCAAGAGCCAGCAGTTCATTAAACGTATTGGCACTCTGATTAGCAAGCGCTGTACGAGCCTGGTTTATCTGCTGTCCTTCATATTCTACGTTGGTTTTTCTTGCGGTCAAGCCTAAATATCTTGCCTGTGATGCTGCCATGCCCATAAAGTTCTCTCCT
Source organism: Candidatus Gastranaerophilales bacterium (assembly GCA_944325605.1). GTDB lineage: Bacteria > Cyanobacteriota > Vampirovibrionia > Gastranaerophilales > Gastranaerophilaceae > Scatenecus. The sequence goes on along the minus strand of CALVAX010000022.1, from coordinate 13,640 downwards.
TCTATATAAAACTCTTTTGTTCTTAATACCTGCTACAATTTGTCTTATAATGATTATTTTTGAAAAGTCAACATTGCTATTTAGATTATAAATCAATATTAATAGTTTTTAACGACCGAATTGGGAAATTTCATACGGACGGAGTAGAAAAATTCCGGATTTCAAGCATTTAAACGAATAAAAAAGCCGGCTTCAAAACGCCGGCCTTAAAAATTTTTATTATGCAAAATTTTATTCTTCAGTTGAAGCTTTTGGTTCATTAACTGTTAAAGCAATACGCTTGTCTGTCGGATTAAACTTCAATATATAAGTTTCAACTTTATCTCCTACTTGAAGAATACAATCTTTTTGATTTTGAATTTCCACGACTTCGTTGTGCGGAAGGAGAGCTTCAACACCCGGGAACACTTCTACAAATGCACCGAAGTGTTTAATTCTTGTGATTGTACCTTCTACCTTGTCACCTTCTTTAATCTGTTTTTCAGCCTCAAGCCACGGATCCGGCTCAAGGTTTTTAAGGCTCAATGAAACTCTTTGTTTGTCATGATCTACAGCAATAACTTCGACGTCGATTTTGTCACCGACTTTAAGAATATCTGTCGGATGGTCAATCCATCTCCAGCTTAACTGTGAAAGAGGAAGAAGTCCGTCAATTCCGCCAAGATCAATAAATGCGCCGAAATCGGTAATTCTTACAACATCACCTTTCACAATTTGTCCGGGTTCAATCTGTGAAAATACGTTTTTACGGGCTTCTACAGCGCTGTCTTCGTAAACTTTCTTGTTAGAAAGAATAAAGTTATTCTGCTGGCTGTCAAGAGTAAGTATTTTAAGTTCCAACTTTGAACCTACTTCAAGGTCAGATTCTTTACTTCTTAATTGAGATGAAGGAACAAAACCTCTGACACCTGAAATTTCTACTAAAACACCGCCTTTAACAATTCCGGCAATTGTTCCAAGAATAGTTTCATCAGAGGCTTTTGCTTTTTCAAGTTCTTTCCATGCATAAGCAAAATCAACTTTTTTACGTGAAAGGAGGAATTTGCCGTCTTCATCTTCTTCTTTTATGATAAGGAATTCGTATTCTTTGCCTTTTTCCAGTTTTGTTTCTACGTTTTCGTCTTTATCAACGGCCTCGCGGGTCGGAACAACTGCAATTGTTTTTGCGCCTATATCAACCATTACGCCCTGACTGTCATAGCCGCAGACTATACCTTTTACTAAATCACCTTTCTGAAAATTATAGTCATACTGTTTTAATAATTCTTCAAAATCTAATTCACTTGATGCCATCTTTACTCCATTTTACTGATTATCTGTATTATACAAATTTTATTTTAGCAAAATTTGGCCAATTTGTAAATCTTTTTTAACATTATTTAGCAATAAAACTTAAAAAAGATTAAAATTAAGCCTGTATTTTGCTCATTTTTGGCATTTTATTTAGTTTTTTAAAGAATTTATCAGTTGTTCTATTGTTTTTTCCTGAAGGGTAATCTCCTCAATTCGTTCTTTGGTCTGTTTTATAAGCTCCTGCGGAGCGTTTGCGACAAACTTGGGGTTATTTACTCGGCCGGAAAGAGATTTTTTCTCGGCTGTAAGTTTGTCCAATTTTTTCTGTTGACGGGCTATTTCCTCATTAAAGTCAATCAAATTCTCAAGCGGTACTATAATTTTTGAAGCCCAAACCACCGCTGTCGCTGATTTTTTCGGAGTTTCATCCGTATTATTTCCGTAGGAAATATTTTCTACACGCGCAAGTCTTTTTATGTAAGCTTCAATTGCTTTAAAAATCGGCTCTTCTTTTTTGTCTGCGCGGATTTCTATGTCAAATTTTACAGACATTGCTATGTTAAAGCCCTGACGGAGGTTTCTCAAAGATTTGATTGTTTCAAAAACAAGCTCCATTTCTTCGGCTTCTTTTGCAAATTCCAGACGTTCGCTGAATGTCGGAAATTCCGCAACTATCAAAGCTTTAACATCTGTTTCTTTCGGAATTAGCTGCCACACGCGCTCTGTTATATGAGGCATTATCGGATGAAGCATTCTTAAAGACATATCCAGAACATATCTTAATACTCTCTGCGTATTGAGTTTTAAAGCTTCATCCTGAAGCTGGATTTTTGCGATTTCTACATACCAGTCGCAGTATTTATTCCAGAAGAAATCGTATAAAATATGCGCGGTTTCGCCTATTCTAAATGTTTGAATATTTTCGTTAATCAATTTAGCGGTATTATTCAATTCATTCAAAATCCACTTGTCGGCGATTGTAAGATTATCAAAGTCAATATCTTTGTTGTCTACGCCTGAAAGGTTCATCAACACAAACCTTGAAGCATTCCAGATTTTGTTTGCGAAGTTTCTGCCGTATTCAAACCTTTCGTCGCTGATTTTGATATCCTGACCGCCGTATGTGCAAAGAGATGTCATTGTAAATCTCAAAGCATCACTGCCGTATTTGTCGATGATTTCAACAGGGTCAATCGTGTTGCCTTTGGATTTTGACATTTTCTGACCTTTTTCGTCACGGATAAGCCCGTGGATGTAAACGGTTGAAAACGGAGCTTTTCCTGTAAACTCAAGCCCCATTGTAATCATTCTGGCAACCCAGAAGAAAATTATGTCAAATCCGGTGACAAGCGTTGTTGTCGGATAGAATTTTTTGAAATCTTCCGAGTCAGTATTTGGCCAGCCCATAGTTGAGAACGGCCACAAACCTGATGAAAACCATGTATCAAGGACATCAGGATCCTGAGTGTAATTTTCCGGATCGGGATTTTCTCTTGCGACAACCATTTCGCCTGTTTTTTTGTGATAGTAAGCAGGAATTTGATGTCCCCACCACAACTGGCGCGAAATACACCAGTCACGAATATTTTCCATCCAGTTGAGGTAATTTTTCTCCCATCTTTCCGGAACAAATTTTATACGTCCGTCATTGACAGCGGCAATGGCTTCTTTTGCAAGCGGTTCCATTTTTACAAACCACTGTTCGGAAAGAAGCGGCTCAATTGTTGTTCCGCAGCGCTGGCATTTGCCGACATTGTGTTCATGATCGCGTGTTCTCAATAAGAAATTTTTATAAGAAAGCATTCCGATAATTTTTTCTCTGGCTTCATACCTGTCAAGCCCGTGAAGTTCCGGCGGAACCTCGCCGCAGGCCTTCATCCTGCCTTCTTCATCAATAACCCAGATGGGTTTTAAATTGTGGCGCTTGCCGACTTCATAGTCGTTCGGGTCATGGGCAGGCGTAATCTTAACCGCACCTGTTCCGAAGTTTTTGTCTACATATTCATCTGCAATAATCGGGATTTCACGGCCGGTAAGCGGGATTACAACGGTTTTTCCGATAAGTTCGGAGTATTTGTAATCCGTCGGGTGAACGGCAATTGCAACGTCACCGAAAATCGTTTCAGGACGTGTAGTTGCAACAATAATCGCACCGGACTCGCCTTTGAGAGGATACGAAATCTCCCACATGTGCCCCTGTTCTGTTACGTATTCTGTTTCGACATCCGAAATCGCACTTTTACATCTCGGGCACCAGTTTACGATATATTTACCTTTATAAATCAAGCCTTTTTCGTATAATCTTACAAAAACTTCTTTTACGGCTTTTGAACAGCCTTCATCAAATGTAAACCGTTCTCTTGAGCGGTCAAAAGAGGCTCCGAGGCGTTTGCACTGGTCTAAAATAGCACTTTTATGCTGATTTGCCCATTTCCATGTTTCTTCTAAGAATTTTTCACGGCCTAAATCGTATCTTGAAAGCCCTTTTTCCCGGAGTTTTTTTTCGACGACGTTTTGAGTGGCAATTCCGGCGTGGTCTGTTCCCGGAAGCCAGAGGGTTTCAAACCCGGACATTCTGTGATAACGGGTCAGAATATCCTGCAAAGTTTCATCGAGCGCATGCCCCATGTGAAGAACACCGGTTACGTTCGGCGGCGGGATTACAATTGAATACGGCGGCTTGTCGCTTTTTGCGTCAGCCTTAAAAAATCCGCCTTCTTCCCAAAATTTGTATATGCTTTCTTCTGTTGATTTCGGGTCGTAAACCGTTGGTAAATCTTCAATCTTTATTGCAGTTTCTGTCATTTTTAGTCCTTTTTGTTAATGCCTCTCTTATAACAGAATAGCACAAAAAAATATATATAAAACAAAAAACAGGCAAAACCCGTAAAATTTTGCCTGTTTTCAAATATAAAAAATGTATTATTCTAAACCTCTATTTCTAAATTCTTCTTTAGAAATTGCTTTGCCATCAGGAGTGTAGAACCACTGGACTTTGCCGTCCGGCGAGGTTTTTATTTTGTATCCGTCTGCAAGCACCTGTTCTGTCGCATTTACATAATCTTCTCTTAGCTTTTTGCCGTCATGAGAATAGGTTACTGATACTGTTCCTTCCTCTGTAGCCTCAGTTCTACGCACACGACCAAGTTCTACATATTCTTCTTCAAGACCTCCGTCAGAATCAACCCACATTTCACCATCATGTAATTTGCCGTGAGGGGAACCAACTCTGCTATCAAAATCTGTAACTTCATCACCTTTATTATAGAGAATAGAAACTCCAGAGTTTTCTATAATTGTACCATCATCTAAACGTAAATTTGCATGATCAATTACATCCTTATCCTTTCCTCTATCTGCGTTAACGAAAACCAAATCGCAGCCTATAATATTGTACTTGTTATTTTTTGCAGTATCATCAATTCTAGCCCACTGCAATCCTTCAAAGTCAAATGAACCGTCTTTGTTTTTACGAATTTGCGGCTGTTTGTAAGCACCTTTTTCTCCTTTCACAGGATTTTGTTTTTCATATTCAACAACAGTACCGTCTGTTAATGTGGCTTTGTAAAGAGTTCTTGTTTGAAAAACTCCATCACCATCTTTGTAACGCTCTTCTTTTGTTTCCAGATTTCTCAGTGCGCCTTTTGAAAAAATAATACCGCCTGTTTTTTCTCCCGGAGTTTCCGGCATATTTCCGGTATTTTTATCAGCCGCTGTACCTGTTTTTGTCAGTGCTTTGCCGATTTCAGCAGAATCTGCCGGCCTTGCCGTGCGGGGCGCCTGCACTGATGAACCTCCCTGAGCTGCCGGAGTTCCTGTTACCTGTTTTGCGGGGTCAATAGTCATAATACTTTCCTTTCTGAGATTTACAATTCTGGTTTGCACATCTCGTTATACTTCACTCGTGTTTCACTTATGAATTAATAAAGTATTTTTGCCCCAAAAAATTTACACGACGCCTTCATATCATATCATATCATATCGCAGATTATACAAGGCTTTCAGGCATTTTAAAACTTATCTTTGCATTTCGTTACATTTTAAAATCTATGACATTTTTACATTCCGGCTTGTTTGAGGTTGTTAAAAATTTTCTGCACGCGGCTTTAACAACAAGGCGCAGCCGATTCCGGCTGCGCCTTGTTGTTATTTAATATTCTGCCTATGCTTTCGGAATTGAATTTGCTATAATTTCCATTTCTTCTAATGATGCATAAACGGCATGGCAGCCGCAATCTACGTACAAAATCTGGCCTGTTGTTCCTGTTGAAAGGTCTGAAGCCAGATATAAACCGGCTTTGCCGACATCATCAAGTGAAACATTGCGTCCGAGAGGAGCTTTTGCGACTGCAGCTTTAAGCATCTTATCAAATCCGGAAATACCTTTTGCAGCAAGAGTTTTAACAGCACCTGCAGAAATGCAGTTGACTCTGATGCCTTTTTTACCCAAATCTGCAGCGAGATATCTCATTGAAGATTCAAGAGCAGCTTTTGCAACGCCCATAATGTTGTAGTTTGCAACAACATATTCTGAACCAAGGTAAGTCAGGGCAAAAATGGATCCGCCTTCATTCATAATCGGTTCAGCATGCTTGCAAAGAGAAATCAAAGAGTAAGCACTCACACCCATTGCAAGATCCCAGCCGGCGCGTGAAGTATCTATAAATCTGCCCTGCAAATCTTCTTTTGCGGCAAAAGCTACAGCGTGTACGACAAAATCAATTTTTCCGTAAACTCTTTCACATTCTTTGAAAACTGCAGCAACTTCATCTTCTTTAGTTACATCGCAGTTCATAATAATTTTTGCACCCATTTCCTCTGCAAGAGGACGGACTCTTTTTTCCATCGGTTCGCCTGCATAAGTGAACGCAATGTCCGCTCCTGCTTCATGAAGTTGTTTTGCTATTGCATACGCAATACCATGGGTGTTTGAAACTCCAAATATAACACCTTTTTTGCCTTCCATTAATTTCATAATTATTTCTCCCTCATCAATAATTTCTGTTTACTCAATGATTTTATCAAAAATATATTTTTAAAGCAAATTTGAGTTAAATATTTAATACGTTTTATTAATTTCTATAGAAAAGAGGCCGGTCTTTTCAGACCTGCCTCCATCTATATAATATACTTCACATTATTATATTTGATTATTACCGCCAAGAGTCAGTTTCTGATCTTCTTCAAGCATAAGGTTCAAATAAAGAAGTCTGTTTGCCGTAGATTGATCAAGGTCAACGAACTCACCGCCTGCTCTGACATCTGATGCTGTAACAATTTTTACATCCGCATCAATATTCAGATCACCGTATTTGATGTGAACAGGGATTACATCGCCGACTTTGAGGGCTTTATTGTGGGTCAGAGCCACACCGCCTCTTGATATATCAACCAGTGATGAAACTGTAGGTACACTTTCAAATACAACCGGATTCGGGTTGTGGTCAACACGGAATCTTATGTATTGACGTTTGTCAATTATGTTGACATCATCTGCGACAATCTTTTTCCATGTACGTTTTGCATCATCCATTGTTGCCGGCAAATCATCATCGTCATCATCGTCATCATCGTCACCAGGTTGTGGAGGATTTGGACCGTCATCATCATCGTCATCATCGTCATCATCGTCACCAGGTTGTGGAGGATTTGGACCGTCATCATCATCGTCATCATCGTCATCATCGTCACCAGGTTGTGGAGGATTTGGACCGTCGTCATCATCGTCGTCATCGTCATCATCGTCACCAGGTTGTGGAGGATTTGGACCGTCATCATCATCGTCGTCGTCATCACCTGGCTCTGGAACTATTAAATGATCATCATCATCATCGTCGTCATCACCATACCATGGCTTATCTTCCTGTACACTGCCGCCGGTATAGTAGTTACGTTCTTCTTCCTGTCTGCCGATTGATGTTACGTCATCTTCTCTAACTGCATTTACTCTTATAGTTGGGCCATTGCCACTCATATCTGTCATTTCGGTTCTGTCATCATATACCCAGTAAGTTTTACCATCTTCGTTTCTGTCTTTGCCCATATAGAAGCGGTATCCGCCGGCATATACATTATCTCCGGTGAAAACAATTTTTGCATTATCATCAACTTTTGCGTTTTTGATTATCAGGTGAGAATCTGCCCAGTGGCTGTGAACACCATCGACAAGTCCGGCATCATCTACTCTTGTGTTCGGATTGATATCCAGAGCTTTGATGTTTACATTTTCAGGGGCATTGTTCCCGTTAGGACCGAAGTAATCTTCAGGAGTGTAAGGAACTGTGCCAAGGTTATCTATTACAAATTCCGCACCTCTTGTCACAAGGTTTAGATCTTTGTCTGCCGTAACTTCTCTGATATAAGTATTACCGGAGAATTCTGCATTGATTGAACCTTCCCTTGAAATCATTGTGCAAACATTTGTATCATATTTGTCATCCTGACCTTTGATATTTACATCGTTGATAGCAAGAACATCCATACCGTACTGCGCGTTCGGCTGGTATGTAAGATTATCAAGGTCATATCCTTCCATATTAAACTTGCCTTCGGTCTGGTTGAATGTAAGCTTGTTATCTGTTTCACCGATTTTGTCACTTGCAATTAGTGCAATTCCTTTGCCTTCAACGTTTGCTTTTGAAGGATCTGATGAAGCATTAAGGATTGAGTAGCCTTTGCCGTCTTTGTCAAAATCTGCGGTTGTCAGCAATACCTTGCCGTCTGCCTTAACGTGGTCAATATTAAGGTCTGAATTTTTACCTGCAATATTGATTACCAGATCATCTGTCAATGCGTTTTGTGAAGTTGTTGCTGTAATTGCGCCGTCTGAAGTTACGTTGATTGATTTTGTGAAATCTCTTGAATCCGGGCCGACACCGATACAAGCAGCACCGCAATTGCCGTCATCAAGACCGATTGTGCCATCAATTGCATTCATATTTAATGCGCTTGAATTTTGAATGTTTATTAATGTCTTATTTACACCGTAATTCAGAATACTGCCGTTGTTTACGTCAATATTAACATCTCCGGTTGAAGTTATATATTTGTCATTTTTGGTATCATCGCCTATTACGACATTTGAATTTGAGTTTTTAACATTCAAACCGTTGGTTTTCGTCAAGCCAGCAAATTTAATTCCTTCTTTACCGCTGTTTTCAACATAAGTGCTTGAAGTGTTATTAATTCTGCCGGTTGATGAAAGATTTATGCCGCCGGCGCCTGTGTTTGTAATTTTGAGAGAATTTGCATTTTTACCTGCAAAATTCTGGTTAATCTCGCCGTCAATTACAATACCTTTCGCTCCGTTATTTGAAATAACTGTATGATTAGAATTTTTAGAATTTATTTTTCCGGATTTCGTAATATGAATTCCTGATACTTCGTTGTCATTTTTAATCGTTAAACCGGCATCAAGATATTTTCCTTCAGTTGATCCGTTGTCTGTAGTGATGGTTCCGGCAATATTAAGACCGCCGTCGCCGTGATTTGTAATATTTGATTCTTTTGTGATATTGCCGTTAATATTTGCGGTTTCATTAATATTCAAAGCACCTTTGCCGGCATTTACTATATTGTAGCTGCTTCCGTTCGCAGTAACGGTTCCGTCAATATCCATAGAAGCTTCACTATCATTTGAAATATTAATTTCCGGAGTATGTTTTTCAAAGACCGGAATGTTATCATCGCGGACAACATTATTTGTAACATTTGCGTTTTTATCAATGTGAAGTCCGCCTTTTCCGGTGTTGGAAATGTTCATCTTTCCGTTTTCGGATTCAACATTGCCGCCGATATAAAGTTTGTTTCCGGTGTTTGAAATATTTATATAATTGTTTGCAACCGAGGTGTGGTTAATATCAGCGCTTTCATTGATATTCAAATTACCGTTTGAATTGATTATATCAGCGTCGCCAAGGCTGTTAACCGTTCCTGAAATATTCATGCCGTTGAAGCCGCTGTTATCTATAAGAAGCTGTCCTTCGCTGTCAATAAAAGCATCTTCATTGATGTTCAAGCCGTCACCGGTATTTCTGATTGCAAGAAGCTTGTCATTGTTAGAAATTGTTCCGTTTACATTCAAAGTTCCGTCAGCGTTATTAAATTCAGCATTTCCTTTTGTGTTGGAAGCAAGACCGTTCAAAGTCATACCGCCTGCACCGCTGTTTGAAACAAGCATATTGCCGTTATCATTGGTTATTTTGGAGCCTTCGTCTGCAAAAATTCCGTTTACACCGGTATTCAGCATTTCAAGGTTTCCGTCTTTGTTTGAAACAGATGCACCGTTATTTACACTGATTCCTGAACCGGTGTTGTCAAATTTAAGGTTGCCACCTTCGTTCTTAACTTCACCGTTTACGGTCAACACGCCGTTTTTATTGATGTAAGTCGAATTTCCTGTAATATTTGAAGCAAGTCCGTTGATTGAAATTCCGTCTTTGCCGTTATTCTGCACAAGAAGATCACCTTTTGTATTTGTTATGCTGCCGTCTACTGTCAGACCGCCGGCTTCATTGGTATAGGTTGAATTGCCGTTTGTATTTGATGATGTTCCTTCAATTGCAATACCGCCTTCACCGCGGTTGGTTACATCTAAATTACCTTCTGTGTTTGAAATATTGCCAGCTACGGTTATGGCACCTGCTTCATTTGTATAAGTTGAATTTCCATTTTTATTTTCAACTGTCCCATTAATTCTAGTACCGCCGTCACCGCTGTTTGTTACAATTGTATTGCCTGTTTCGTTTGTCACTGTTGCACCGCGGTCTACTAAAATTCCGTCAGCACCTGTATTCAATATTTCAAGGTTTCCGCCCTGATTTGTAATATCAGCACCGTAACTTACGCTGATACCTGAACCGGTATTGTCAAATTTGAGATTGCCGCCGATGTTGTTAACTTTGCCGTTTACTGCTAATTCGCCGGCTTTATTTGTGTAAGTTGAATTGCCGTTTGTATTTGTAATGGTACCGTTAATTTCCGTGCCGTCTGCGCCTGTATTCAAAACATTTATATCGCCGTTGGTATTGGAAATCGGAGCACCGTCGATGATAATACCTTCTTTACCGGCATTATCCATAATAAGGTTTCCGTCTTTATTTTCTATGGAACCTTTGATATTAATACCTTTTGTACCTTTGTTTTTAAGGTTTATATTACCATTTTCATTCTTCAAAGAACCTGATTGTGCTAGATAAATTCCGTTTGCACTGTCTGCCAGAATATCGCCGTTTCTGTTTTGAACATTTCCTGCAATATCAATAGAGCCGTTTGTTGTTGTCAAAAGAACATTACCGTCCGGATTTTTAATATCACCGTCTGCTACAATACCTTTTGAACCCATACTTGTAAGCTCAATGTTGCCTTTTCCGAAGTTTTTGAGAGTTGAGCCTTCTGCAAGCTTAATACCTTCATTGCCTGAATAAGAAGTTATTTTAATACTTCCGCTGTCGCTTGAGAAATTGTTGCCGACTTTCATATTGTCGGTATTTACCAGACTGTTAAACAAAACATCTGCCTGATTATGGGTTGTAAGAATGTCACGATTATTGCCGACTCCTGCCATAATTGAATTGTTAATATCAACTGCGGCTGCTCTGATATCAACAGCGTCACGTGCGATAACTTTACCGTCAATTGTCACTTTGCCGGTACCCTGTGAATATAAATCATTTAAGTCATGTCTTATATCATAGTCTGTTTTGAATTGATCAAACTTGTTCTGATCCGGTGTCAAAACTGTCAATGAACCAACGTTCAAAACACCGGAAGCGCCGACAACCATGCCGTTAGGGGAAACAAAGATTGCCTGTCCGTTATAGAAATTGCCGTCACGCATTGTGTTTACAATACCGTTAATGTTGATAGTGTTATCAACAAGGTTTACAAACTTTTCTACGTTTTTCTCTCCGTATTTGAAAATCAGATTTGCAATTTCACCTTTATTTAGCTGAAATTCTTCATATAATCTGAACCCTATATCACCGTTCAATACTGACGGGTCAATATTGTAAATCTTGTTGCCGTCTGCGCCGATTTCCGGTGCAACTCCGGTTATCATGCCTGCGTGCGCACTGCTGTAAAGCGACTGCTGTGCTACCAGACACAATGTAAGCGCAGAAAGTACAAACTTCATATTTCCAGCTTTCTTTTGAGCCATGACTTTATTTCCTTTCAATTTTTCCCTAACTGAATTTATTATCTGGTTATCGTAAAATACTGCTATAATATATTAACTGGCTGATTTTTATTTTTCTATTTATTGTTACTTAATATTACGAATTTCCGATAATAAAACTCATAAATATATATTTATAAAAAAACAAAGAAAAAATTTATTGCTATTTTGTAACTTTTTATTAAGTATTTTTAAACTGCTGGCCGCCTTAAGATTGTTTTACATACAAACCAGTAAACTCCGTAAAATACAACAAGTAATACACTCATCTGAATTATCCCCGGAATTGAAGTTTCTTTAAATAGTCCATACAAAAGTCCGGCTGGAACAAGAGCGAAAAGCATTCTTATTACAGTCTTCATCGGAAAATAAATTCCTAACCCCGGAATTCTTATCACTGAACTCAAAAAGAAATATACAAAGTTTGCAGCCAGTGTCGCAATACCTGCACCTTCCAGCCCCATTTTCGGAATCAGAAGAATGTTTGCTGCAATACCGACAACACCTGAAATAAGCTTTAATATAAAATCTATATATGTTTTGTTTGCAAGGTGATATTGCAAAGTTGTATAGTCAGACAATGCCATAAACAAACACCCGAAAGAAAAATAAGGGATAAGCCTGTAGGCCTCTGAAAATTTGGTATTTGCAAACAGATTTACGAAATCCGGCGCATAGATTGACACAACAGCTATTACCGGAACTGAAACCACAAGAAAATATCCTGTAAATCGTGTAACTATCGGACGCACATCCTGTTTTTCTTCAAACATATTGAAAATACGTGGGATTGCGGCAACTGTAATTATAGAAAACACAGTCATAAACAATGGCAGAGTCAATCCGTAAGCAACACCAACAAGTCCTACTTCTTTAAATCCGCTTATACTGTTCATTATGAATTTGTTGCTTTGATTGATAACCCACGCACTCAATGATGTTGCGGCAATAGGTATTCCATACTGAAACATCGGCAACAACACCTTCCACTGAAGATTAGGCTTTCTGAAATACTTCAAAATTCCGCTCTGAAAAATCAAAAGAATATCAATTAAGGATATTGAAATTCCCATACCGAGAAGCAATGACAAAGCCCCGAGATGGAAGATTTTCACAATCAAAACAGACAATCCCATTGTTAAAATCTGATTGATAATTGTTGAAAAAGTGAATGCTACAGACTTCAGCTGTGCTCTTAATAGCTGAAACAACAATGCTCTGATTGCAACCGGAATTATCAAAAACAATATACAGAAGAAATATTTAGGCTGAATATTGAAAAAGTCGTAAAAATTTCCCCTGAAAAGATAAGCAACCACAAACATAGTACAAATGTTAAATGTCAAAATTGTCACAAGCATTGAAAGATACTTGGGCAATTCATCCGCAAGCTGGAATGATCTGAAAAATCTCAGACCTGAAAGTCCGACCCAATCGGAAAAAATTATACAAAGGAACGAAAGAAATGCGATAGAAAGAGAATAAAGCCCGTATTCTTCCGGCAGGAGAATGTTTGTATAAACAGGAACAATCAAAGCATTGCCGAGCATTCCGCACAGTTTTGAAGGCGAATATTTTACAATATCCTTAAATATCGCATTCAACTGTTCCTTATCTACCGGTTGATCTTCCGCAAAATTCATTCATAATCCCGCATAAACTATAAACCTAGTCAATTTTACTACAAATCAAAAAATAAATCCAGATGTTTTTTAGAATAGCTACAATTCGCGAAATTTCGTTGTGCTCCGGCATCTTTTTACGTAACGGACTTAATGTCTTTATTTTAGGTGAGGTGATGAAGTGAATAAGTCCTTTTCGGCGCTCCGCGCAAATTTTAATTAACCATATCGCACTTATTCACCTATTTACTTATTTACTTATTCACTCTTAATTTTCAATTCTCTTCACCCCTCACCCTAGCCCTCAGCCATACGTCATACAGTCTCACTCGGCTCGTTCCTCGCCGGTTCGAACTAACATCCCACAAGGGGAGAGGGAATTATTTTCCGAAACAAACCCTTCACCCGTCCAACTTTTCAACCATTCAACTCTCCTCACCCTTCACTTTCGCCCCATTTTGTCATCCTGAATTTGCGGATTTTCGGTAGGGTGAAGCAAAGCGGAACCCGTAAGGTGCGGGTCGGACGTTACTCCGCCCGCACCCCGA
>CALVAX010000021.1 GCA_944325605.1 Candidatus Gastranaerophilales bacterium | reverse complement strand
TCTTATTGTCCTAACGTCTTTTATTCCAAAATCTCTTAGCGCCTTAGTGCCCTAGTATCTTTTTCCGAAACAAACCACTTTTCATCCATTCACCCGTTCAACCCTCCTCACTCTTCACTCTTCACGCTTCACTTATTAACCCCTCACCCTAGCCCTCAGCCATTCGGCATACAGTCTCACTCGGCTCGTTCCTCGCCGGTTCGAACTAGCATCCCACAAGGGGAGAGGGGATTATTTTGTAGCAATCCTTTCAACCGTCTCCCTTTCAACTGTTCAACGTCCTTCTCTTCCGCCCCATTTTGTCATGCTGAACTTGCGGATTTTCGGTAGGGTGAAGCAAAGCGGAACCCGTAAGGTGCGGGTCGGACGTTACTCCGCCCGCACCCCGAATAATCCAAGATAGTCTCAGTATCTCAACGGGATTCTGAAACAAGTTCAGAATGACAGTGTAAGACAAAATGGGGCGATTTCTTATCGCCTTTATGCCGAAACAAACCATTCAACTTTTCATCCATTCACCCGTTCAACCCTCCTCACTCTTCACCCCTCACTCTGATAAAAACTTAACGCCCTATCGCCTTTCATTCTACACCTAACTTAACAATTGATAAAAAACGCTCGACAAGCAGCTTTGTTTGTTGTAGCATGCTCGTACTGGCAGAATTATAAATACTAAAGGAGAATTTTAAAATGCAAGTTATATTGAAAAAAGATGTTCAAAACCTCGGCGAAGCCGGCGACATCGTTAATGTAAAAGACGGTTACGCAAGAAACTTCCTGCTTCCGCAAAATGCAGCAGAACTCGCAACTGAAGGAGCTTTGAAAAACAGAGAACAAAATCTCGCAAGAATTAAAGCTAAACAGGAAAAACTTCATCAGGAAGCTCTTGAAAAAGCTGAAAAACTCGAAAAATTCGGCACTCTTGAACTTTCAGCAAAAGCAGGCGAATCAGGCAAATTGTTCGGTACTATCACTACTAAAAAACTTACCGAAGAACTTCTTGCAAAATCAGGTATTGAAGTTGACAGAAAAACTGTTACTCTCAACGCTCCGATTAACAGAATCGGTAACTACACAATGCTTATCAAATTAACTTCAAAAGTTAAATGCGAACTTCCTGTTTCAGTCACAGCTTCTGAAGTTGTTAAAGAATCTGTAGTTGAAGAAATTGAAGAAGCTGAAACAACAGAAGAATAACTTTTAATATTACAGTAAACGGGGTAATCATTTTGAACAAGTACGAAAATTTGACGCTTGAATGTACTGCAATCGGTTCACTTCCGCACACTGATATCAACAGAGCAGCCGAACTTATCAGAAGAGATTTTTCAACAATTCCGTTCTGGCCGCAAATGGTAAAAATTAATAAAAATGAGGACATGATTTTCCAGTTTCTGGATAATATGCCCTCATTTTTTTGTGAAGACGGCAACGTTTTTCTGGACTCTGAATACGACTCATTTTTCGAAGAACTTGAAGTTTTTTTTAATGATTACGAAGAAATTACGGCAGACATAAATTCACCACAGCTTGAAAAATACGGAATTACACAGGCTTCGGCGTTCAATGATTACATTGATATAATAAAAAAAGCCAAAACGCCTTTTGCAAAAGGTCAAATTGTCGGGCCGTTCACACTTTCGGCAGCGCTTTGCAAAAAAGACGGAACGCCTGCAATCTACGACGAAACTTTAAGAGAAATTATAACCAGAAATCTGATTTTAAAAGCACTATGGCAGATAAAAAAAATAAAGGAAGCAAATTCCGGCACAACCCCGATAATATTTACAGATGAGCCGACGCTTTCACAGCTCGGAACATCCGCTTATGTAGGAATTGCAGAAGATGAAATCCGTCATATGCTAATAGAAATTACAGACATGGTAAAGAAATACGGTGCAATACCGGCAATTCATTGCTGCGGCAAATGCGACTGGACGCTGCCTTTAAATTCCGGCTTTGAAATGATTAATCCGGACGCTTATTCATTTGCTGAAAACCTCAGCCTTTTTTCGGATGATATAAAAAAATTTCTTACAAACGGGGGAAAAATAGCCTTCGGAATTGTTCCGACACTTGACAAAACCGCGCTTGAAAAAACAACAACTCAAGATTTGATAAAAAAATATCAAATAGCTGTAAACTATTTGACTAAAAACGGAATTGATGAGAAACTTGTAATAGAAAATTCAATAATAACACCATCCTGCGGCGCCGGAGCATTAACAGTAGAGCAGGCGGAAAAAGCAATGGATTTGACAAAACAATTATCTATCAGCCTAAAGGAGATATACAATATTGACAACTAAACTTGCAATAACAGGCAAAAGCGGAAGCGGAAAAACAACGATTACAAAAGCTTTTTTAAGAATTTTTCAGGAATTTTTTCCGGAAAAGAGTATTCTTTTGTTTGACAATGACCTTGCAGGCGAACTCGGTCACAGTTTCGGGCTTGATATCAGAAATACTATTTACGGCATCAGGAGCGGAAAACACGAATATAAAACAGGAATTCCCGAGGGAATGACAAAACAGGAATATGTCGAATGGGCAATGGAGGATATTGTTGTTCCTTTAACTGACAACATTGATATAATAGTTTCGTGGTTTGTGGGTTCAAAAGACTGCAGATGCCCGATTACAGGACAGATTAATGATGCTGTTTTAAAGCTTATAGAAAGATATGATATTGTAATTTTCGACTGTGAATTTGATCTTAAATATCTTAACCAGCTTGTGGATACGGACATTGATACAACGATTATCATTGCAAATCCGACAGATGAAAGCGCCCATCTTGCAAAACGGATTGAAGAATTCAGCGCAAAATATGCTGCCGGCGGACAACTCGGTGTTGTGATTAATAAAGTCGAAAACAACGATATTGCCTCAATTTCGACGCTTTTAAACAAATATCAGCTGGACGTTCTTGGCGTAATTCCTTTTGATAAAGATTTAAAAGAAAACTCAATGTCAAGAGAATCTAAAGTTGTTCAGGATGCAATAAAGCAGTTTTATTTCAGACTAAACCTGCCGCAGACAAAGAATTGAGGAGCACAGGATGACAGTAATTCTTGACGGGAAAAAATTGCGGGATAAAATTCTGGAAGAGTTAAAGACAAGGCTTGAAAAATATGACTCAAGTCCTACACTTGTTGTGATTTTGGTTGGCGACAATCCGGCAAGCAGGATATATGTGAACAACAAGAAAAAAACAGCAGAAAATCTCGGAATAAATTCTATAGTGATTAACTACCCGTCTGATGTAGAAGAACAAGTTCTGCTGGATAAAATACACGAACTCAATTCAGACAAAAACGTGACAGCAATTCTTGTCCAGCTTCCGCTTCCTGAGCACATAGACAAATTCAAAATCATAAACGCAATCTCGCCGGAAAAAGATGTTGACGGATTCACTCCGGAAAATTCAGGCAGACTTTTTACTGGCGAAAAGCCTTATGTATATCCTTGCACTCCTAAAGGTATAATAAGGCTCCTTGATGAATATGAAATTCCAATAGAAGGAAAACATGCAGTGATTGTCGGACGTTCAAATATCGTCGGCAAACCGCTTGCACAGATGCTTCTAAACAGGAATGCCACCGTCACAATCTGCCACAGCCGCACTAAAAATCTCGCTGACATAACAAAAACAGCAGATATACTTGTTTCTGCTGTAGGGGGAAAAATTATTGGAATAAACATGATTCAATCGAATTGTGTTGTTGTTGATGTGGGAATTTTTAAGGATGAAAACGGTAAAACCAGAGGTGATGTTGATTTTGACACCGTTGCACCGTTAACATCATATATTACTCCGGTTCCGGGCGGAGTCGGACCGATGACGATTGCCATGCTTATGTCCAACACCGTGGAACTCTTTGAGAAAAATTTATAGATATTATTGTCAGTTTCTACTAGCCGCTGATTAAGTTCAAACCACAGCTTGATTTGATATTGTTTTGAACCATCGTCTTCATACTTGAAATTTCGTTATCAAGCAATGAAATCTGCGAATCCAGTGCATCCTGCCGCGTTGTCAGATACTCTTCCTGCTGCTGCAGCATTACGTAATACGGGTCATTATCCAGATCAACTGTACCATTAGGATTTGCTTCCTCAAGCTCTTCTGATCTGGCCGACATTTCATTCATAATCCAGTTAGCCTGGTTCATAACTAATGTCTGTTCAAACTGTAATTGGCTTTTTTGCAAGGTAAGTAAGCTCTTTTGTGAATCAATTGCTAAAAAAGTCATATCATCTCTCCTTATTTTTGTTTTACTCTCTTACATATATAAAGTATTTTGAGAAATTCGGATTTCAACGATATGACTTTTTGTTACATTTGTTTACAATCGCATTTGCTTTTTAACCACCAAGCGCCTGAATTTGCTTGTAAAGCTCTATTTGCTTATCCGTTAGGCTTTTTGGTATAACTATTTTAATTTTAGCATTCAGATTGCCGTAACCGCCGCCTTTTTTAGGCAAGCCGAGTTCTTTAAGCCTCAACATCTGCCCTGACGAAGTTTTAGGAGGTATTTTTATATTAATATCACCGTGAAGTGTTTTTATATCTTTCTTTGTGCCTAAAACAGCTTCCGACGGAGTTATTTCGACATCTTTTGTCAAATCATACCCGTCAACAGTGTACTCGCCATCCGTAATATTTATTATTAAATACAAATCGCCCTTATTTCCGTATTCGTCAGCCTTGCCTTCACCTTTAACCCTGATTTTTTGGCCTTGCTTGATTTCCGGCGGAAGTTTCACCTTGATTGATTTTTGTTCATTTATAATACCGGTTCCGCCGCAGGCTGAACAATATCCGCTGCCGGGCCGGCACTGGGTACACCGTTTCATATCTGTATAACGAACATTTATCGGCTTTTTGGCAAATATGTCCTCCACCGTTACATTAAGATTTTTCGTAACATCAAGATCTTCTGTTTTTTGAGTTTTTCCGGCCGATCTTGACTGACGCGCCTGCTGTGCTCCGCTAAAATCAAAACCGCCGCCAAATCCGCTTCCGGCACTGCGTCTTGAGGAGGCTCCGCCCATCATCATATCGCCGAACAATGAACTGAAAAAGTCCGAAAATCCGCCAAGATCTTCTCCGTTAAAGCTGAAACTCTGATAATTTCCGCCCTGTCCGCCAAATCCGAACTGCTCAAATCCCGGAGGCGGTGTGTAGCTTTGACCTCCCTGCCAGTTGGCGCCAAGACTGTCGTATCTTTGACGTTTGGCCTTATCTGACAAAACTTCATACGCTTCATTTATATCTTTGAATTTACTTTCAGCTTCCTTTGTTTTATTAACATCAGGATGGTATTTTCGTGCAAGTTTTCTGTATGCTGATTTAATCTCAGAATCCGTTGCACCGCGCTTTACACCTAATATCTCATAATAATCTTTATATTCCATAGTAAATTTACCTCTATTCTAATGATAATACAAAACTTAAATATTTCCTGATTAATTAATTATTTTTTAATATTAACAATTGTAAAGCGAGCTTTCATTAAAAAGACAATTTTAGAGAAGAAAAAAACTTTATATAGAAGTACACAAATTTTGGGGAAATAATAAAGGAGTTTAAACAATGGGTGATTACGGACAAATCGGGGTTAATGCAGGTGTTACAAGATTTGACACTAAAAATTACGGCAAAATCGGCGCTGAATACACTTACCGCGGAGATTTTGAACATGCAAACAACGGCTACAAATTATCTGCCAATGGAGATCTACTTATTGGCAAACATCTGGGAGGATCCGCAGGGGCTTATGCAGGACTGGAATTCGGAAAACTGAACTGCACGCAATACAATTTAGGCGTAATGGCAGATTACACAAGAACCGGTTATAAAGGTTCCTCTGCTATTGAATATTCTAAAGACGACGCAGGAAATATTCAATTACAATACAGTGAAGAGCTTCCACACTACCAGTCTTTGAAAACAGGTCTTGAATTAGGTTTTACAAGAAACCTCTGCTGCGATGAAGGCAGAAAACTCAGTATGTCACTTATGGGCGGCGCTGAATTATATTCCCAACCGGAAGCTTCTGATATTCAAGTTTCCGAAAACAATATAAGCTTTGTTAAACGCCCCGGAAAACTCAATAAAGTCGGAGCATTCATGGGGGCAAAAGCTGAATATTCCGAAGTTATAAACGACAAAGGACAAGAACTATATTTCGGCGGAAAAGCAATGATGGGTAACAAAGGTGCCCCTAAAGGCGAGCTTTGTATCGGTTTTAGATTTTAAATTTTTCTCTTTTGCACAATAACACAATTTGTACTTACAAATGCAAAAAACAAACAGACGGCTGAATACAACCGTCTGTTTCCTTTTTTATTTTTAAATGTTCAAATTAGAACATCAAACCTGCTTCTCTTGCAGCATCGGCAAGGGCAGCGATACGACCGTGATAGAGGAAACCTCCGCGGTCAAATACTACGCATTCAATACCTTTAGCCTTAGCTTTTTTAGCGATAGCAGCACCGACAACTTTAGCGGCTTCGATGTTGCCGCCGTGTTTAAGCTGTTCTCTCATATCTTTGTCATTTGAAGATGCTGAAGCGATTGTTACATGGTTTTCGTCATCAATCAACTGAGCGTAGATATGTTTTGTGCTTCTGTAGACTGCAAGTCTCGGAAATTCTGCAGTTCCTTCAACTTTAAGTCTGATTGTTTTGTGTCTTTTTTGAACTTTCGGTTTTCTTACTTCTTGCTTAATCATTTGTTTCTCCTTTCGCCCGAACCTTCTTGAAAAACCGTATCAAGGGTTCATTCTGGCTTAATTGTTATTATTTCTTACCTGCTTTACCGGCTTTACGTCTGATGTGTTCGCCTTCGTATCTGATACCTTTGCCTTTGTAAACTTCAGGCGGACGTTTTGATCTGATGAAAGCTGCGATATCGCCGACTGTTTGTTTGTTAGAACCTTTTACACTAATTTTAGTGTTTGCTTCAACAGTAATTGTAATTCCTGCCGGAGGTTCAACGATAACAGGGTGAGAATAACCGAGTGCAAGGTTAAGGTTTTTGCCTTCCATATTTGCACGGTAGCCGACGCCCTGGATTTCAAGTTTCTTTTCAAAACCTTCTTTAACACCGTGAACAGCGTTAGCAACAAGGGTTCTTGACAAACCGTAAAGCGCATCGGTTTCTCTTGTTGTACCTACTTTTGAGAGGATAATGTGATTATCTTCTACTTTTACGGCGATTTCAGGACGGACTGTAACAGATTCAGTGCCTAAAGGACCTTTTGCCGTAACTGTCTGACCGTCAATGGTAATTTCAACACCTGACGGAATTTCAATCGGTTTTTTGCCTATACGTGACATAATTTTCTCCTTACGGGTATATCTACTACTTCCGGCAAAACCATAAAATATTTCGGCTTTTTGATTTTGCCTGCGGGCTTTTCTACCAATTGCACCCGCTTTTATACTCTAACACGGAGAAAATCTTTTGTAAACAGCTTGTTAATATTCGTGAAGACATAAATTTTTCAACCGCTACTAAAATTACGAATTTATTTAATTAAAAAATCCGCCCTCGATATGAGGCGGATTTTTATATAATTTTTGTTTATATATTCTGATTAGTAAACATAGCAGAGGACTTCGCCGCCGATGTTTTCTTTTCTTGCTTTTCTGTCTGTCAACAAACCTTTGCTTGTAGAAACAATTGCAATTCCCATTCCGCCCAATACTTTCGGCAGGTTTTTAGCTTTGCAGTAGTTTCTTAAGCCCGGTTTTGAAATTCTTTCCAGTTTTGTGATAACCGGTTTTTTGTTCATATCGTACTTAAGGGTAATATTTAAAACTTTGAATTTACCAACTTCTTTAACTTCGTAATCTGTGATAAATCCTTCTTCTTTTAACAATTTTGCTAATTCAACTTTTAATTTAGATGAAGGTATTTCAACACTTTCGTGAGATACCATATTTGCGTTTCTGATTCTTGTCAGCATATCTGCTATTGGATCTGTCATTGACATAATTTTTCTTCCTTTATACTTTTGCCAGATTTTTTCTGACGCTACTTACCAATTTTTGTCCGGTTCGGCTTTTGCCGCCTTGACGAGTTTTAGCAGTTTAGCAGAGTAATGTTAATACTCATTTGCCCGAGTTTTCTTGCGAAAACTCTTGCGTTGCTATCGTTATGTTCGCCCTGCCTGTCTTTGCCTGCGCAAAGCCTGCACTGCGATTAGCTTTTTACCAACTTGCTTTTGTGACACCCGGAAGCAATCCCTGATGTGCCATTTTTCTTAAACAAATTCTGCAAAGACCGAAATCTCTGTGGTATCCGTGAGGTCTGCCGCAGATTGAGCATCTGTTGTGCAGTCTTACTTTCGGGTATTTGCCCTGGGCTGCCAGTGCTTCGCGTCTTAGTTCTTTGTTTATCATCGCTTTCTTAGCCATGAATTTCTCCTTTGTTAGTTTTGTTTTTCTTTACTTTTTGCCTGAATTTTCAGACGTCAATTTTGGATTTAAGTTTCTGTTACTTGTTCATACCTTTGAAAGGCATTCCGAGTAAGTGAAGTAATTCTCTTGCTTCATCATCGGTTTTTGCAGTTGTGATTATAGATATATTCATACCTTTTACAAGATCAACTTCTTCGTATGTGATTTCCGGGAACAAAGCCTGTTCTTTCAAACCTAAAGTATAGTTTCCTCTGCCGTCGAATGATTTCGGGCTGATGCCGCGGAAGTCACGAATTCTCGGAAGTACTACACAAATAAGTTTTTGAAGGAAATCATACATTCTTTCGCCGCGCAAAGTTGCCATTGCACCTACCGGCATTCCTTCTCTCAATTTGTATGTTGCAATTGACTTTTTAGCCTTTGTTATAACAGCTTTTTGTCCTGCAATTTTTGTTAATTGAGCTTCTATTGATTCAGCAATTTTTGAGTTGTGAGAAGCTTCTCCAACACCCATATTCAGCACGATTTTGTGAAGTTTCGGAATTTCATGTTCATTTTTGTAGCCGAACTTTTCTTTCAATGCTGATTTTACTTCTTCATTGTATTTTGTTCTTAAGCTTTTTGTTACTGTCATTTTCGTATTTTCCTTAATTCTTGGACACTTATTCAAAATTTATTGTCTTGATTAAGCGTCTAACTGTTCACCACATTTTTTACAAACACGGACTTTTTTACCGTCCACTACTTCGTGTTTGATCCTTGTCGGTTTTTCGCAAGCCGGACATACAACCATAACATTTGATGCATCCATCGGAGCTTCAAGTTTGATTAATCCGCCCTGAATTCCTGCCATCGGCTGGGGCTTCTGGGCTTTTGTCACCATGTTTGCGCCTTCTACGGTCACTTTTGACTTTGAAGGATCAGCTTTTTTTACGTTGCCGATTTTTCCTTTATCTTTGCCTGACAAAACGATTACTCTGTCACCGTTTTTTACATGCAAGCCTTTTTTATTTTTGTCTGCCATTTTATATTTTCTCCATTTTTCATACGTTACCGGTATTGTGCTGACCGGGCGTAAGTTCTGTTAATTGGTTTATCGACCTTATTATCGGCTCTTTGGAATAATCTTAGATAACTTCCGGAGCCAGAGATACAATCTTCATGTATCCTTTATCTCTAAGTTCACGTGCTACAGGGCCGAAAACACGAGTTCCACGAGGGTTGCCGTCTTTGTTAATGATTACGGCAGCATTTTCGTCAAATCTGATTACTGATCCGTCTTCGCGTTTGATATCGGCTTTTGTTCTTACTACAACCGCTCTTACAACTTCACCTGACTTTACTGTCTGGTTCGGAGCTGCTGATTTTACAGAAGCAACGATTTCATCGCCTACTGCTGCAAATTTTTTGTTAGAACTGCCCATAACACGAATACACAACAGCTGTTTTGCACCTGTATTATCTGCTACTTCTAATCTTGTTTCTTGCTGTATCATTTTAGTTTCCTTTTTCTTTTATAGTATTTGTCTACTACATTTGGCCTCTCATTACTCTGTGGTAATGCTGCCTGATAATCTCTGAAATCTATTCAAAAACTATCTTACTTTTTCAACGATTTCTACAACTGTCCAGCGTTTGTCTGATGATTTCGGTTTTGACTCAATTATTCTAACCTTGTCACCTTCGCTGCAGATGTTGTTTTCATCGTGGGCTTTATAGTGTTTATTTGATTCAATAATCTTTTTATATTTTGGATGAGGCTCGTAGTCTGCTACTTTTACAACTACTGTCTTATCCATTTTGTTACTGATTACTATTCCTTGTTTTTCTTTTTTAGGCATTTTCTACCTCCGCTTGCTTGCTCGCATTTACCGTGCCAGCTGCCGCTTTAGCACTCTGCTCGCAAGACGTTTTTTCTTTAATTACAGTTTTTGCTTGAGCTATAAGTTTTTTGGTTTTAGAAATCAACGCTGTGTTTTCTAATTTGTGAGTTGAAAGCTGTAATTTGTAATTAAACAAATTTTTCTTCCAATCATTTATTGCACTTTGCAGCTCATCTACTGTTTTTTCGCGCATTTCATCTAATTTCATTCTTTAGTTCCTTTTTATCTTGATGTAACAATCTATTCAATTGCACATTACTTTGCTTCTGTTTTTGCTTTTTCTACGATTTTAACTTTGATAGGAAGTTTTTGTGCTGCAAGTTCCAAAGCGTGAACTGCGACACTTCTGTCAAAGTAATCAAGTTCGAAAAGAATTCTGTTCGGTTTTACAACAGCAACCCAGTATTCCAAGTTTCCTTTTCCTGAACCCATACGGGTTTCAGCCGGTTTTGCCGTAATCGGTTTATCCGGGAATATTTTAATCCAAACATTACCGCCGCGTTTGATTTCACGGGTCATTGCACGACGGGCTGCTTCTATCTGACGGCTGGTTATCCAACCCGGCTCAACAGCTTGAAGTGCATAACCGCCGAATTCCAGTTGTGTACCTCTTGTTTCGGTACCTTTCATTCTGCCTTTCATCATTTTGCGGTATTTAGTTTTCTTAGGCTGTAACATTTATCTGCTCCTATTATTTTATATACCTTAATTATTCTCCGGCAGCTTCAATTGCTCTGCTGCGTCTCGGGCGTCTCATTCCTTTATCGGATCCGCCTTTTTCATTTTTTGATTTGATATTCTGGTCTGCTTTTTCTCCGGGCATTAATACGCCTTTGAAAATCCAAACCTTAACACCAATTTTACCCATGATTGTATCAGCTTCGGTAAAGCCGTAATCCACATCGGCTCTAAGTGTTTGAAGCGGGATTCTGCCTTCTTTTGCCCATTCTGAACGAGCAATTTCTGCTCCGCCCAAACGTCCTGATACCATCACTTTTATACCTTGAGCACCTGCTCTCATTGTGCGCTGCATTGCCTGCTTCATTGCACGTCTGAAAGCTACACGTTTTTCAAGCTGCTGTGCTATTTGTTCTGCTACAAGCTGAGCGTCTACATCAATTCTTGCAACTTCAACAACGTTTATTATTACAGGTTTGCCAATGTATTTAGAAACATCCTGTTTAAGTTCTTCAATACCCTGGCCGCCTCTGCCTACTACAATACCCGGTTTTGCTGTTACAACGGTGATTGTAATATTCTGTGCTTTTCTTGCTATTTTAACCTTTGATACACCTGCTGTGTACAATTTCTTTTTGATGAATTTTCTGATTTTATCATCTTCTTTTACAAAGTAGCGATAATCTTTAAACTTGGCATACCATGTGCTTGCCCAAGTTTGGATGATTCCTACTCTAAATCCGGTTGGATGTGTTTTCTGTCCCATATTTTATACCTTTTGCTTTACTACTACTTTTTAACGATGTCACTAACTTTTAATGTTAAGTGCGATGTACGTTTTAGTCTGCTGTACATACGGCCTTGAGCTCTTGTGCGTGCTCTTTTGTATGTAACGCTTTCGTCTGCGAAGATTTCTGAAATCTTCAAAGCTTCAGCGCCCACGCCGTATTTTTCCTGTGCATTTGCTACTGCAGCCTTCAAGTTCTTTTCAACCACTCTTGCTGCAAAATAAGGCATAAAACGTAACATATCCTGAGCTTCTTTGACAGATTTTCCACGGACTTCGTTGATTACTCTGCGAAGTTTTCTTGCTGTCATTTTTATATCGGTTTGTTTTGCTTTAGCTTCCATTTTTACTTTCCTTTTGTTTTTCTAACTCGTTTTGGTTCAATCTTTTTTAAGATTGTTTTACGTGCTATTTCCTTTTTGCAGTTTTATCAGAGCCTGCATGTCCTCTAAACATTCTTGTAGGTGCAAATTCACCTAATTTGTGTCCAATCATCTGCTCTGTTACGTACACCGGAACATGGGTTTTGCCATTGTGAACAGCTATTGTGTGACCAAGCATATCAGGAACTATCATTGATGCTCTTGACCATGTTTTTATCACTTTATGTTCCGAATTCGCATTCATTTTTTCAATTTTCTTTTGTAGAGCTTCTTCTACATATGGACCTTTTTTTAATGAACGTGCCATTAATTTCTCCTTTTATTGCTTTGTTAGTTATTTTAATTTAAGGCTTTTGCTCGTTCGCTTTTGATTTAGGAAGGCTTTGGGATACAAAGCCTTTCCCAGCTAACTTACATTATTTTTTTCTTCTTCTGACTATCAATTTATCAGAAGCTTTACCTTTTTTACGGGTTTTCTGACCAAGAGCCGGTTTACCCCAAGGTGTTTTCGGGTGTCCGCCGGGACCTGTTTTACCTTCACCACCACCGTGAGGGTGATCGCAAGGGTTCATTGTAACACCGCGAACTGTAGGTCTGATTCCCATATAACGTTTTCTTCCGGCTTTACCTAAAGAAATGTTTTTAAATTCAGAATTACCTAAAGTTCCGATTGTTGCCATACATTCTTTTCTTACCATTCTCATT
This sequence comes from Candidatus Gastranaerophilales bacterium, assembly GCA_944325605.1. Taxonomy (GTDB): domain Bacteria; phylum Cyanobacteriota; class Vampirovibrionia; order Gastranaerophilales; family Gastranaerophilaceae; genus Scatenecus. The sequence continues at coordinate 9,589 of CALVAX010000021.1, read as the reverse complement.
TCTGATGACGGCAATTTGATAGTTACGTAGTTGCCTTCTTTTGCCATAACCTGAGCTGCATTACCGGCGGATCTAACCATTACGCCGCCACGGCCAGGATTAAGTTCAATGTTATGGATAATTGTACCTAACGGAATCAATTCAAGAGGAAGTGCATTTCCGTTTTGAACTGGTGCTTCCGGGCCTGATACAATTACGTCGCCTACATTCAAGCCTTCCGGTGTCAGGATATATCTCTTTTCACCATCTGCGTAATATACCAATGAAATTCTTACATTTCTGTTCGGATCATATTCTATTGTTTTTACTGTTGCAGGAATTCCGAACTTTTCGCGTTTAAAATCTATTACACGGTATGTTCTTTTTACACCGCCGCCTTTGTGACGACATGTAATTCTACCTGTATTATTTCGGCCTGCTGTTTTCTTTAATGATTTCAATAATGATTTTTCGGGAGTTGATGTTGTAACTTCCTGATAATCACTTTTCGTCATACCTCTTTGACCCGGAGATGTCGGATTAATTTTTCTGATTGCCATTTTATTTTCTCCTTTGGTTGGCTTTGTTCTACTTGTCGGGACTTGTGCCGGACGCCCCGTTAATCGAGCTGTTAACTTCGATTTAACATCTTTGTTAACGCTCTTTGCGGAGGGTTTTACCCCTCAAACCAGACTCTCTAAGTTTTATGTTCTTAGAATGTCTGTTTCACCTGATGGGTGAGGGTGCATAAATTATGCACCGATTAATTCTTCAATAGGATCGCCTTCGATTGTTACGATGGCTTTTTTAGAAGAATCTGTTCTTCCGAATTTATATCCCATTCTTTTTGAGTGAGAAGGCATATAAACTGTTCTTACTTTTTTAACTTTTCTTCCCGGAAAAGCTAATTCAACTGCCTGTGCAATTTCAATTTTTGTAGCATCTTTCACAACTTCGAAAGTGTACTGTCCCATTGTTGTTGCACCTACTGATTTTTCAGTAATTAAAGGCTTTTTGATTACGCTGTATAATTTTTCTGTATTTGTTCTTTCTTTACTCATTGTTTAATTTCCTTTTCTTTCTTGGATGATATCTACGACTTCTGATTAGCTTAATCTTTCTGTGATATCTTTTACAGCTGCCTCGGTCATTACGACAAAATCAGCTTCCAACAAATCCTTCACATTAATATTTGAAGGCAATATCATTTTCACACTCGGAATGTTTCTTGCTGAAAGTTCAAGGAATTTATTTTCTGCTGCCTTTGTATCGGCTATTACAAGAACTTTTCCGGCTACATTCAATGATTTAAGAGCACTAACCATCAATTTTGTTTTCGGTTCTGTAATTGTAGAGAAATCTTTTACAACGATTAATCTTTCCTGTCTTGCTGACAATGCTGATTTCAAAGCCAGCTTTCTGGCTTTTTGCGGCATGTTGAATGCATAGCTTCTCGGTTTTGGTCCAAAGATTACGCCGCCGCCTGCAAACAATGGTGAACGAAGTGAACCGGCTCTTGCACGGCCTGTTCCTTTCTGTTTCCAGGGCTTTTTGCCGCCGCCAGAAACTTCTGCTCTTGTTTTAGCGCATGCTGAACCCTGACGTGCATTGTTCAACTGTCTTCTCAATGCTAAGTGCATTACGTGTAAATTTGGTTCTACACCGAATACTTCAGCATTCAGGGTGATTTCGCCTAATTTTTCTCCGTTTGTATTTAAAATTTCTTTTGACATTTTGTTTTTCCTTTATATCTTATCTACAGCCTGTTACCTCTTTCGGATTTTTCCGTTTTATATGGCAACCCGGGATTTTTAAAACTTGTCTGTTTGTCTTTTATTTTTTACCGCCTGTGCAATCAAAGATTGTTTCATTCACTTCGCTGCCGCTTCGTTCATAACGGCGGTATCGTTGCATGATGCCCTGCCTGTATGCTCACCGCAATCCGGCACCGGCCTCACACCGGCTTACGCCTTTCAATTCCATTTTGTTCTTGTCGGAACGATTGTTACCAATCTGCCTTCGCATCCCGGAACTGAACCTTTTACAAGTACGAGATTTTTTTCTGCATCAACTTTTACAAGTTTCAGCTTTGTGATTGTTACTCTTTCGTTACCCATGTTACCAGCCATTCTTTTGCCTTTGATAACACGGCTCGGAGTTGTACCTGCACCGATTGAACCGGGTTCTCTGTGGTTTTTAGAACCGTGTCCCATCGGGCCTCTGCCAAAGTTCCAGCGTTTTACTGTACCCTGGAAACCTTTACCGATTGATTTTCCTGTAACGTCAACTTTTTCAACATTGTCAAGAATTGAAAGTTCAATCTTGTCGCCTACTTTGTAGTCTGACGGATTGTCTACTCTGAATTCCTGTAAGTGTCTGTAGTTTTCCAGATTATTCTTTTTGAAATGACCCAACTGAGCTTTTGTCAAGTGTTTTTCTTTTGCGGGAATTGTACCAACCTGGATTGCATTGTAGCCGTCTGTTTCAACTGTTTTTACCTGTGTAACAACAATGTCATCAACTTTAATAACGGTTACAGGAATTGCCAAACCATGTTCGTCAAAAATTTGTGTCATTCCTAATTTTTTACCTATTACACCTAGTGTCATATTTTACCTTTCTAGCTTCGTCAGCATTATCGTGCCGGTTTTCCGGACTTTCTAAACGGTTTTACGTTTTCAAACGATCCTGCCGAGTCTGCATTTTCACTTGCGAGCGCTACTTGCTGCCTTGTACTTTACCAATGGGACTTTCACCCTCCGCGCCGTTATTTATTCAGGGCGGGTAGTAGATCACATTATATATGCATAATGCTTATTTAATTTTCAATTTCGGCTTTTTGATATTAAAGTTTTACTTCGATATCTACACCTGCCGGCAAATCTAATCTACTTAACTCTTCAGTTGTCTGTTGAGTCGGTTCGTATATATCGATAATACGTTTGTGTGTTCTGAGTTCAAAGTGTTCACGAGATTTTTTATCAACGTGGGGTGAACGAAGAACGCAATATATACGTCTTTTTGTCGGTAAAGGAATCGGGCCTGCAACTTTTGCATCTGTTCTTTTTGCAGTTTCTACGATTTTGTCGGAAGACACATCAATCAACTTGTGGTCGTATGCCTTTAAACAAACTCTGATTCTTTGTCTTTTTGTGCTTGCCATTTTTATTCCTTTTCTTTTATTTGTTTTTACACCGTGAGGTTTTTTAATCAGGCGAAACCTCTTTGACGCCTTGCTTTTGCCTGAGTCGCTATTTGTAAATAATTTCGGGTATTTGTAAAAAATTTACTATACTTCAAGCATACTGATACTATTATAAACATAAAACCCTGTCAACAATGATTTTGTCACTTTGTTTAGAATTGTAAACTTTTTTTTACTTTTTAAAATTTTTTATTCGCCGAATACTTTATTAATTTAGTGAAGTGATAACAGAGGATTTTCTTATGGTAGATCTTAAAGTTGACAATAACCACAGATGGCTTACTTACATACTGGCAGATTACGCAAAATCCGTCAATGGCGGCAAAGACATCAAAATTTCCTCCAAACAGTGGCAGAAAACAATGGAGATTGTTGCGGAAATCAACAGTAAAAGAAGTGCTGATAATGCAATTTACTCCGGCGGATCTAATTTATACGGAAATATTAACGAAAATTTTATCTTAACAAAAAACACTATTTCGTTTTCAAATGACGAAATAATCCGGATATTAAAAGAAATGGGGGTCAATACTGAAAATTTGCCGGCTTCTGATGATGCCGGACTATTGTCTGATTTTAAACCGGTTAAGGGTTTATCAATAGAACACGCGGCAGACTCAGACAGTGTAAATTCAAATATAACTCAATCTGAAAAACTTGAAGCTTTAAATGAGTCTCTTAACGATTTCAATAAATATCCTGCTCTTGAGTATCTTAGCAGCCAGATGAAAGCTATGAATTATTCTCAACAAATGGATGAAATGCGGGTTGTAACGGCTGCAAAAGATACAACAAACCTTGCTCCGCCATTTGAAATAAAAATTCCTAAAACAGGTAAGCTTGGCGGAAATACAAAAACCATTTCCCATGAATTTCATACCAAGTTAATGAAATTAGCAGACGAATTGAATTGCACTTATGAAGATTTAATTACGGTTATGAACTTTGAAAGCGGTCTTGACCCGAATGAGGGTGCCGGAAGCAAATATAAACCCGTCGGATTAATTCAGTTTACAAGCAATACAATTGAAGCTTTAAACCAGAAATATTCACTGAATCTTACCAAAGAGGCGGTCGCAAAAATGAATGCTGAAGAACAGATTGATCTGGTTGAAAAATATTTAAAAATGTGCAAAGAAAGTGCTCCAAGAGTTAGAAATAAGAAAAAGCTTGATGCAGCCGACTTATACAGCCTCATAATACTGCCGGCACGCGCAGGCAAAGATATTCTCTGCCAGAAAGGAGAGAAAAACTCAAAAGGCAAACTGCTAAATTATTACGAATCAAACAAAGGAATTGACGTCAGCAACGACGGTGTTATCACACGTGCGGACGTTCTGGCAAAACTTGATGAATTCAGGGTTAATGTGAAAGTTGTATAATCTTTTCAACGTTAAATCGCAAAAAAATGCCGCTTTCGCGGCATGGTATTTTCTCTCTCCTAAACTCTGAAATATTTCAGAGGATTATTTTGATTTATTTTTTGAGTTGGTATTAGATTCTTTTTCGTTTGATTCTTCCTGACATTCTGAGTTTTCTTCAGATTCCGCTCCTGAATTTTCTCCGGAATTTTCAGTTTGTTCTTCTTCTGAACTTTCTTCTGCGGCATCTTCGGTTTCTTCTGATTTTTCCGTCGCATCCTCTATTTCGTCTTCATCTTTTGCTCTCAAAACAGGAATTGAAAGCATTAATGCCATCTGATTGCCTTCCTGTTCGAAATTTAGCTCAAGAGCATCTTTGTCCATTTCGACGTATTTTGAAAGAAGTTCAATAAGTTCACCGCGCATTTTTTCCAGAAGTTCCGGAGTCAAGTTGGTTCTGTCCTGCATAAGAACAACACGCAAACGATTTACGGCTGTATCTTTTGCGTTTTCTTCTTTTTCAGCCTGCCGGAAAAAGCCGAAAACTTTATTGAATAAATCCTGAAAAATATCCCTCATTTTACTTCTCCTTTCCAATCAGACCGGAGAAGAATTTTTTAACTTTCGCAAAAACTCCGCTGTTTTCTTCCAAATTCATAAAAGGAACATTTTCACCCATTATTCTTCGGGCAACATTGTTGTAAGCTTTGCCGGCAAGAGAACTATCGTCATTTACAATCGGATCGCCTTTGTTGGTTGAGGTAATAATCCCTGTATCCTCGGGAATTATACCGATTAAATCGGCTGAAAGTATCTCTACAACATCTTCTACACTCATCATATCGTTTGATTTAATCAAATTCGGACGAACTCTGTTGAGAAGCAGCTTGTAAGATTTAATTTCTTCTCTTGCTTCAAGAAGTCCGATAATTCTGTCTGCATCTCTGACTGCTGACATTTCAGGCGTCGTAACAACGATTGCCTCGCTGGCACCTGCAACAGCATTTTGAAATCCTTGCTCAATACCGGCCGGACAGTCAACCAGAATAAAATCGTAATCTTTTTTAAGTTCTTCGCATATATTTTTCAGCTGTTCCTGTGTAATTGCTGATTTATCACGGGTTTGCGCTGCAGCCAGAAGGCAAAGATTAGGATTTTTCTTATCCTTTACGAGTGCCTGTCTTAATTTGCAGCGTTCTTCAACCACATCGACAATTGTATATACAATTCTGTTTTCAAGCCCGAGCAAAAGGTCAAGATTTCTCAATCCCAAGTCTGTATCAATTAACACAACTTTCTTACCTGCTCTTGCAAGCGCAGTTCCTATATTTGCACTGGTTGTTGTCTTGCCTACTCCGCCTTTACCGGAAGTAATTACTATAACTCGACCGCTCATTATTTCTCCTTTTAAATTATTTACTTTTTAAACTTTTGAACAAGCTAAGAGGCTTCATGTAATTTATAAATCACTATATGTTTTCGGCTTACTCTTGCTTCTTCCGGGATAAAAGAATCCGTTTTTTGAACATAAGGGACATTTACCGTGTCTGGACGACGGGCAAAAACATCTCCTATTCTCAGTTGAATTGCATTAAGTTTTAATGCGCGTATCCGTGAATAATTGTTGCCGTCGGATCCGGCCTGTGCAATTCCGCCCAGAACTCCCCATACCGTAATATCACCTTTTGCAATTATTTCAGCTCCGGGATTTACATCACCTATTATAACGATATTTCCTTCAGACTTTAGGCTCTGTCCTGAACGAAGGGTTCTCTGAACATAAAGTGTCGGGAGCTTTTCGGCTTCTTTCATATGCTGTTTTAAATCGCTGAGGGTTTCTTCATCATCAGCATACTCATCTGTCGTAATATGTTCATCAGAACGAATTTCCTCTTTTATTTCTTCTTCTTCCGGATAACGTTCTTCAAAGTCACCTTCACCAAAAATTTTGTCTAAAGCGCTTTCAAGTTCCGGATTTAAATTTTCATCAGCCTTGCCTTCCTCGTTAAATTCCGGAGCTTCAACAGTGTTTTCCAATTCATAAAGAGATATTCCAAGTCCTGCTGCAGCCTCTTTAGTTTCGTCAGAAACTGTCGAAATATATGCAAGATTGCTGTCCATTGACTCTATCAATGCTTTGACACTGATTAACTGGGACTGGTTAAGATTAACTTCCCCCAATTTCAGGCAGACATTTTTTTCTTTTGCCTCGGGCAAATCCAAAATTCTGCTGAGTTCATAAATAATTTCAGAAGTTTTTTGGGCGTTGCTCAAGTCAACGATAAAACCGTTTTCAATATATCCCTTATCCATACTTTTCCTTCCGCTAATCCGGTCAAACTTTAAAATTTTTGTGCCGAATAAATTAATCAATAACCATTATAATTAAAAAAAGGTTATTCATCCATGACAATACACGAAACAATTTTTATCTGCAACTTTTGGAGCACAAATTGTAATATTTATTAAAAGTCGATAGAGTGAAGGGTGAAGCGTGAAGGGTGAAGAGTGTTGAATGGTTGAAAAGTTGAAAGGGTGAAAGGTTTGTTAAGTATAATATTTTCCCTCTCCCCTTGTGGGATGCTAGTTCGAACCGGCGAAGAATGAGCCGAGTGAGACTGTATGCCGTATGGCTGAGGGTGCCCGAAGGGCGGGTGAGGTGGCGGACGGGAAAGTGAAGAGTGAGGTGTGAAGGGTGAGGAGAGTTGAATAGTGGAATGGGTGAAAGGTTGAAGGGTTTGTTTCAGAAAAAGGCGATACGGAGCGCCCCATTTTGTCATGCTGAACTTGTTTCAGTATCCCGATGAGATCCTGAAATAAATTCAGGATGACAGAGAAAGACAAAATGGGGCGGAAGTGTGAAAAGTTCTTTACGTAAAAATAAATTCCCTATACCTTTTGGATGCTAGTTCAAACAGGCGAGGAACGAGCCGAGTGAGACTGTATGCCTTATGGCTGAGGGTTAGGGTGAGGGGTGAAGAGAATTGAAAAATTAAGAGTGAATAAGTGAATCAGTAAATAGGTGAATAAGTGCGATATGGTTAATTAAAATTTGCGCGGAGCGCCGAAAAGAACTTATTTACTTCATTACCTCATCACTTATTCACCTTAAATAAAGGCGATAAGAAATCGCCCCATTTTGTCCGTCATGTCATTCTGAGGGAGTGTAACGACCAAAGAATCTCCTTGCACACTATATGTCATTCTGAGGGAACGCAGTGACCGAAGAATCTCATCGGGTTTTAAGGTGTCATTTTAAGGGGATTCTTCGCTGACGCTCAGAATGACGTATCTTTTTTCTTGGGCTCCTTCGGTTTTTCGCACTCGCAGTAAACGGGTACGGCTTACGCCTTTCACCCTCTGCTCGTGTGCCTCAGGATGACGTTATGATTCTGAAACAAGTTCAGAATGACAGGGAATGACAAAATGGGGCGGAAGTGAAGAGTGAAGAGAGTTGAAAATTAAGAGTGAATAAGTAAATAAGTAAATAGGTGAATAAGTGCGATATGGTTAATTAAAATTTGCGCGGAGCACCGAAAAGAACTTATTCACTTTATTACCTATTCACTTATTCACCTTAAATAAAGGCGATAAGTCCTTTACGTAAATAAAATTTCTACCTCTCTAATGCAATACTGCCGTCAGGCCGATAAAATGTGGTTTTTATCCTTTTACCTGTGTCCGGCGCATATTCTATAATAAAACTAACAGTTTTTCCGTCATCATTATAAGAAATTCTACGGATTTCATTTCCACTATCAGAATCATATTCAGCAACTTCCATGATAGTTTCGCCATCGTCCTGATAGAAAGTAGTTTTTGCAGCCTTGCCGGTTTCAGGCTCATAATCTGTAACTGCAGCAGCCGGTGAGTCTTCTGAAATATAATAAGTGGTTCTTATTATATTTCCTGTGGTTGGATTGTATTCATTAACATAATCAACAGGCTTATCTTCCAGATATAAAAGCAGTGTTTGTTGAGCCTGTAGTGAATTTTCCTTAATTTCAGAACTTTTTTCTGATATTTTGCCGAACCATACGTTGCCCGAAGCTATTATTGCCGGCAGCATAGGCCGGTTTGTGCCGGCACCGGACATTAAAGGTTTTGTATGACATCCAGGTGCTGTTTCTAAATTCTTAGGTTTATTCTGGTTTTGTCTGTTAAAGTTTAGTGATTTCTTAACAAAATAATTATTATATTTAAGACCTACAGGTTCTATCATTCTGAATACGACCTTTCTTTATTATTAGAAATTTAATTAAAATTGACCCGTTGTAAAATTTGCTAAAAGAGTAAAGCAAAGGATTACATTCCTGAGATTAATATAACTTAATTTCAGTAATTTTAAAAGTTAATATTTATTTTTGTTACATTATTTAGAGATATCATGTTCGTTTACGGTAAAGAGTATCGTTGCACATCAGAGCACCGGTTAAATCTGGATTTGTTTCACCCCTTTCAAATCCACTCAATCTTCTTTTTTTACCGTTCGCCCCATTTTGTCATGCTGAGTTTGCGGATTTTCGGTAGGGTGAAGCAAAGCGGAACCCGTAAGGTGCGGGTCGGACGTTACTCCGCCCGCACCCCGAATAATCCAAGATAGTCTCAGTATCTCAACGGGATTCTGAAACAAGTTCAGAATGACAGTGGTAGACAAAATGGGGCGATTTCTTATCGCCTTTATTTAAGGTGAATAAGTGAATAGGTAATGAAGTGAATAAGTCCTTTTCGGCGCTCCGCGCAAATTTTAATTAACCATATCGCACTTATTCACCTCTTAATTTTCAACTCTCTTCACCCCTCACCCTAGCCCTCAGCCCTACGGCATACAGTCTCACACGGCTCATTCTTCGCCGGTTCGAACTAGCATCCCACAAGGGGAGAGGGAATTTATTTGAGTAACGCACTTATTCACTTATTCACCTATTTACTTATTTACTTTGTTTTGAACTTTTCGTCTTAACGTCTTAACGTCTTTCAATACATAACCTCTTATCGTCCTATCGCCTTGCAGTCTTATCGCCTTTTTAAACGTAACGAACTT
>CALVAX010000020.1 GCA_944325605.1 Candidatus Gastranaerophilales bacterium | reverse complement strand
TCACCCACACCCGAAATTGTAAGTTCGCTAATGCTCACTAACAATTTCTTCCCTCTCCCCTCAAGGGAGAGGGAATTATTTTCCGAAACAAACCCTTCACCCGTTCAACTTTTCAACCATTCAACGCTCTTCACACTTCACACTTCACTCTTCACTTTTATCGCCTTTTATTCCCCAACTATTTTTCCGAACAAATCATACTCATCTGCCCGCTCTATCAAAACATTCTCTATATCGCCCGGAACAACAGCATCTTCGCTTTTGGCATAGACAAGACCGTCAATTTCCGGAGCATCGGCATAAGAACGCATAATAACAACCCCGTCATCCGTAAACCCTTCAACTATACAGGGAATCGTTTTACCGATTTTAGATTGGTTAATTTCATAAGAAATTTTTTGCTGAAGCGACATAAGTTTTTTATAGCGTTCTTTTTTAATTTTCTTTGGAACTTGATCCTGCATATCGTAAGATGTTGTATTTTTTTCTCTGGAATATTCAAACACACCCATTCTGTCAAATCGCATTTTTTCAACGAATTTGTATAGGTGTTCAAATTGTTCATCGGTTTCACCGGGGTAGCCGACGATGAAAGCGGTTCTTATTGCAACTCCCGGGATTTTGTCACGAAGTTTCTTAATCAAAACTTCATAATCAAAAACCGGCCGCCTCATGGCTTCCAGAATTTGCGGGTCAGAATGCTGGAGAGGTAAATCTATGTATTTTACAACTTTATCAAGATTTGCTATTGCATTAATCAATTCATCGTTCAGTTGTGAAGGATAAGCATACATTATTCTTATCCAGCCAAGGCCTTCGATTTTGTTTAATTCTTCAAGTAATTTTGCAAGAGAGGTTTTGCCGTAAATATCAATCCCGTAACTTGTTGTATCCTGTGCAATAAGGTCAATTTCCGTAACACCTTTTTTAACAAGATTTTTAGCTTCTTCAACTATATTTTCAACCGGACGTGAGTGATAAGCACCCCTTAATTGAGGAATAATACAATAACCGCAGTGGTAGTTGCAGCCGTCTGCGATTTTTATATAGGAGCTTGCACCCATTGTAATCTGCTGGCGTTCAATTTCTTCCGGATAAATATACTCCGGTTTTTCCGAAATTTTTTCTATGTATTCGTCGGTTTTAGCGCCGGCTATTTTTTCTACAGTGTCAACTATTGCGCCGAAATCAGACGTCCCGAGCATTGCACTGATTTCCGGAATAGCTTTTTTAAGTTCGGCTTTATGTTTTTGCGGAAGACAGCCTGTAACAATAACTTTCTTGCCTGCATTTACAAGTTCCAGAATGGCCTGAACAGACTCTTTTTCGGCATCGTGAATAAAAGAACAGGTATTAACTATCACAATCTGAGCCTCGTTTTCATCCAGAGTAATTTCGTGACCTTTTTGCGTTAGAAGCCCCAGCATAAGTTCTGAATCTACCAAATTTTTTGCACATCCGTGGTTTACCAATGCGATTTTCATTTTCATTCCTCTTTTTTGTTACAAATCAAGTCTAGCATGAACAACTTTTTTTGTAATCGGTATTGAGGAGTTTACCATGGATAATCGGGGTTTATTTCCCAGCCATCATAGGCAATAAGAATTGTACAGCAGTAATTGTTGAAAAACTTTTAACATTCAGTTTAACATTTTTCAACTTTATTTGATACGAGATTTTAACCCGAAACGTATTAAAGAATTCAGCATATCCTGCGGAAGTTTAGAGATAAACTCTGCAAATCGTGCATCTCTTCCTACTGTATAAGACGATTTCGGATTTTTAAGACTATCTGCTTTTTTAACAACCTTCACAACCTCCGATACGTCCAGCCCTTTTTTAGAATTTTTCATGGCATTTTCGGCCATAAATTTCATCTCTTTTTCGTAAGTCAAATCTTCTTTTATACTTTCCGTATTTTCTTCGACCGACTTTTGCCACAGTGGAGTCGCTATAACCCCGGGCTTTACGGATACTACTCTTACTCGTCTGCCGGTTTCTATTTCTAACGAATTGAAAAGAATATCCAGCGCTCTTTTGGAAGCACAATAAGGCGAAATAAACGGAAAAATTCCGAAACTCGACATTGAACTTATGTTTATAATCTTCCCGCCCCCGAGCAGCCCCAAAAGTTCCTGACTAAATTGAAGATGTGAAAATGTATTCACTTCAAACTGGTATCTAAGCCTTGTAAGGTCAAGATTTTCCACAGCCCCTGCCACAACGCAGCCGGCAGCATTGATTAAAGTATCTATTTTTTCCGTTTTACTTTTAATAAAATCAGCAGCCGCCGAAATACTTTCAGGCTTTGTCATATCAATATAAAAAGGAATTACGTTTTCGCCCAATGATTTTAATACGTCAATCTTTGCAGAATTTCTGTACCCTGCAAAGACTATTGACGTTTTTGAAAACTCTTTTGCTAAAGCCTCGCCGATTCCTGATGTTGCGCCTGTAATTACGTATTTTTTCATTGATTTTTACAAGCCTACGTAAGATCCGAACAACGGCAGGTACAATGCTAACGCCAGTACAAGTACGATAGAACCGATTACAATCAACATTATAGGTTCAATCATCTTTGTCATAGTATCAATAATTGTATCAAGCTTTTTATCAATAAATTTAGTTGCCTGTCCCATCATATCACCGAGACGACCGGATTGTTCACCTGTTGATATCATAAACAAAATCATCTTAGGCATAACACCGGTTGCTCTTAAGGCTGTTGAAAGGTGCTGCCCCTGCTGAACTTTCCCTGTCGCAATAGAAACCTGCTCTTTCAACGTAAAATTTGTCAAAGTCAAAATTGAAAGGTACAAACATTCAATAATCGGAACGCCGGCGTCGTATGCAACCTGCAAAACCGCAATAAAGTTTGCAAAGTTTGAATACTGAACCAAATCTGTCAGAAGGGGTATTTTCAAAACGTTTTCATCAATTTTTCTTCTGCTGGGCTCCCACTTGAAGAGAAACGACAGCCCGCCGAATATTGCGATAAAGATTAACGGCACAAAATACCAGTAAGTTTTAAGGAATATACCTGCACTCATCAATGTTGCCGTAATCCACGGAAGTTCTTGCCCCATATTGTCAAACATATCTTTAAATACAGGGAATACGAACATCAACATGACAAGTACGATAACAACGGCCAAAAGAATTACGAACATCGGATACATTAATGTACCGATAACTTTGCCTCTGATATTGGATTCCTTATTCAAAAGTTCCAGCAGACGTTCAAGAGTTTTTTCCAATTCACCGGAATCTTCACCGGCTTTTACAAGACCGATGTAAACCTGCCCGAAAATTTCCGGATACTTTGCAACGGTATCTGCAAAAGTCGCGCCGCCCATAATCTGTCGTCTTAATTCTTTTGAAACAAGTCTTTGTTTTAATTTTGCGGCGTCGTTTTCAATAAACATTAAAGATTCAATAATCGGAATACCTGCTTGCGCAAGGATTTGCAATGTAGAGGTAAACTCAATCTTATCCTGAAGCCCGAGGCTTTTCATTGTGCCGGGGCCGTCGTTCTTTTTAATGTCTTCTTTCTTTAGATTTTCTTCCGTAACTTTTGTCGGCAAAAACCCGAGCTTACGAACCTGATCTCTGGCTTCCCTTAAGCTTTCGGCTTCAACTTTACCTGTGACTATATCTTTATTGTTTTTTAGTGCTACATAATTATAGATTGCCATTGCAACTCCTATTCATTTACAACCCCGAGAACTCTGACGAATTCATCGATTGTTGTCAATCCTGCAAGAATATGCCCCATGCAAGCCTGATTAAGGGTTTTCATACCGTTTTTGACAGCAGCATCTTCGATTTCCAGATCGTGCGCACCCATTGCTATCAAACGTTTGATTTCTTTATTTATCTGCATAATTTCATAAACGCCCAGACGGCCTTTATAGCCGGTAAATTCGCACTTGTTACATCCTCTTGCTCTATATATCGGGGTTTTCATCAACTTTTGTATATCATCTTCATTTACAAGAATCTGACTAGCTTCTTCGTATGTCGGATAATATTCTTCTTTACATTCATCGCAAAGTTTTCTCACAAGACGCTGTGCAATAACACCTGACAATGTTGAAGAAACAAGATAATCTTTTGCACCCATTTCAATCAAACGTGTAACGGTTGCTGCTGCAGAGTTGGTGTGGACGGTACTTAAAACTAAGTGACCTGTCAAAGCTGCTGAAATTGCGATTTCAAGCGTTTCGTAGTCACGGATTTCACCGACGAGGATGATGTCAGGGTCCTGACGTAAGATTGCACGCATACAAGCCGCAAATGTAATACCTGCTTTTGCGTTAACCTGCGACTGGTTGATACCTTCAAGCTTAATTTCTATCGGGTCTTCAATTGTCGTAATGTTAACGTCTTCGTTATTCAAACTCTTCAATACGGAATAAAGCGTTGTTGTTTTACCTGAACCTGTAGGGCCGGAGGTCAGGATAATACCGTTCGGGCAGCTGACCATGTTCTTAATTTTTGCAATATCCTCTTCAGAACCGCCGGTAAGCTTAATGTTTTTATCTGCGGCGTTCAAGCTGACAGCAGGCGCAAGTACACGGATACAAACCTTTTCTTTGCCTGATACCGGAAGTGTGTTAATACGGAAGTCGTAAGATCCGTCGCGGTATTTGATAGAAAACGTACCGTCCTGAGGTCTTCTGTGTTCTGCGATGTTCATTCTTGACAGAACCTTGAAACGCGCAATAACCGAAGACTCTGCCTTCGGCGGAATATCAAGAACTTTTTGGAGCATACCGAACTTTCTGTAACGGACAATATATCCGTTAAGACGCGGCTCTATGTGAATATCTGAAACATTGCTGTCAATTGCCGTTGTAATTATCTGGTTTACAAACTTTGCAATAGATCCGGTTGAATCCTGAAGTTCGTTATCAACCTGCTCCCAGAGAGTTTCTTCTTTTTCAATCTGGGCAGATTCCTCCTCAATCTTCTGGATAATTCTCTCTGTTTCTTTCTTTTGCTCAGAGAAGAATGTATCAAGAGTGTTCTGATACTCATAGTGAGTCATCAGCAATTGTTTCGGGTTTTGTCCGGTTAAATAGATGATTTCTTTTAAAACATCCGGTTTTAAAGGCGCTACAACACCGAGTAAAACAGTTTTGCCGTCAGAAGACACCGGAACAACTTTATTTGTCTTAATAAAATCTTCAGGCAGCATGTTGATGAATTTGTCCTGCTTTGCAAGCTGTTCAGGGCTTACAAGTTCAAATCCTGTCTGATCATGCAGGATTTCTTTCAACTGCTGGAGGGTTATAAAGCCTAATTTAAAAAGAGTCGAACCTATCGGCATTTTCAGACGTTTGCTTTCTGCCAGAGCCTGAAGAAGCTGAAGGTCTGAAATATAACCTTTTTTGATTAAAAGTTCGCCGAGTTTTGCCTGATTTTCAGGAGCCTCTGTTACAGAAGCATCTCCTGCCATTAGAGGTTTTAAACTGTTTATCAGTTGTAATAAATCATTATCCGCAATTTGTATAAATTTGACTTGAAAAGGAAATATTTCCTTTATTTTAGCAATTATAGCATCTTTGTCGGATTTTGAATTTATTGCAACAAACAGAAACTTGTCCTTTACACTTATTGGAACAAAATTATATTGTTCCAAAAGTGTAGAGTTGACTTTATTCAGAATCTGTTTATTGACACTGTTTTTTAATCTGTTTAAAACTTCGTTCATTCGTTTAATCTGCTTATAACGTATCTTGTTCGCTTATTGCATCTTCGTTGTCAGTGATGATTCTCGGAGTAATCATGATAATCATCTCTTCTTTTGTTTTTTCAGTGTTTGTGCTTCTGAAGATTGCACCGATGTACGGGATATCACCTAAAATCGGGATTTTGGCAACGTTTTTGGTTTCTTCATCTCTAAGCATACCGCCGATAATCAGGGTTTCACCGTCTTTAATACGAACGCCTTTCAACTCGAGGTTACGTCTTTGCAGCAATGTTGCCGCAAGCTCCTGTTCGCCCTCGTCATTGTATGTATATTCACGTCCGCTGATTGTTGCATAATCAGGGTTGATATCGAGAGTTACATAGCCGTCAGGACTGATAAACGGTGTCAGAGTAACTTTAATACCGTTGTCATCACCGATTTCGTAATCTTTTTGAGAAGTTGCGTTGTTTACACCCTGTACAATCTGTGATGTTACTGTTTTTACGTAGTCAGAAGTCAAGTCGATAGTTGCTTCCTGTCCGTTTGTAACAAGTATTCTCGGGTTTGCAACAATACGGCCTTTTCTGCTTTCAATGATATAGTTGATTGTCCAGGAAAGTGACATTGAAGGATAATTAATTGGATTTCCATCATCATCTTTTGGTCCTGTTTTATCACCTTTATGGTCAATGAAATAAATCGGACCGTCTGTTCTTGTACCTGTTTCACTCGTAAATGAAGCCTTGAAGTTTTTACTTATGAAACTCCATGTGTTGTCAAAAGTTTTACTTCCTGCTTCATTAAGTTCAATGATTGAAACTTCAAGATAAGCCTGAGGTTCTTTGATATCGTTTTTCTTGATAAAGTCTTCAATCATACTGAACTGGGCATCAGTTGCACCCATAACATTAATTGTGCCTAAGCCCTGAGAATATGAAACTTCAAGAGCCAGAAGCGGTAATGATGAAAATTCAACGACTCCGCCGCCTCCGCTGCTTTTGGTCTGCATATCCGAGGTATAACCGCATGCGATTTCACCTCCGCCGATTGAAAGACCTTTTTCTCCTGCGGCTGCACCTGTAATTTGTCCGATATCACCTTTCTTTGCCGCATCCATGTCAATAATAGTCGGAAGAAGCTGGCTGCATATCATTTCAGCCATTACATCCGGCGTAACATGGTTTACTTTATAAGTTTTGAATACCGGTTTTGTATCAAATTGTTCGATAATTTTTCTTGCCATTTCAGCATCGCTTTTTGTTCCGAAAATCAAAACTTCATTTTTACGCGGGTTGGTTGTTGCAACATAAGTTCCTGACAATCCCGGCTTTTTCAAGCCGAAAATATTCTGGTTTAAGAAGCTTGCCATCGGCAATGCATCAATATATTTAACAGGAATTGCAATCATTTCCTTCATATTCAGCGTTGAACCTTCCGGATCTGTATAGACAATAAGAGTATTGTTATCTATCAGATAGAATAACTGGTTCATTTCCATAATAAGCTCAAAAGCATCATTCAGAGGAACATCAACAAGATCCATGGTTACAGATCCTGACACATCCTGAGCAAATATGATATTCAAGCCGGCCTTATCGGCGAACATTCTCAACACCTGAGTAACATCTGAATCACGCAAACTTAATGTGACCGGAATATTTTTATCAGTCAGCGACACATCCCCGCGCAGCCTGATATTTTCGGTAGGTTTGTGCACCTGACCGTCTCCGTTATCCTGTACTGGGATTCCGGTGAAAATGTCCTGCGCTGCGGAAGAAGAATCTAATCCTCTAATCGCATCAAAATCGCTTGCCAGACGAATTCCGTTTGCACTGTGCGCAATATAGTCGGAAATTCCATACGCAAGCACCGGCAATGAAGAATTTGTCAGCGATAACGCTATGGCCATTGCTCCTGCTAAAATCTTTTTTGTTACTCTATTTCTCATATCTGCTCCTGCTTATTTAACTTATTTTTTTGCACCGCCAAATTTTTTGTCCAAATTTGACACTGTATTATATTGAATTCCATCTGTAACCAGCAATTGTCCTACCCCTGCCTGATAAACATTGGCACCGAGCTGAACTGTTACAATTGTCGGCTGTATTGAAAGAACTTTGTAACCGTTTACAACGTCGCCTGATCTTACTAGATAATCCGAGCCTTCTATATTCAAAATTGCTGAGGGGCTGTCGGAATCGTACATTATGCCTGAAACTTTTGTAGAAAGAATTTTTTCAGCATCGCTGTCGGCACTTGATGAAGTCGGCGGGTCAACAAGGTCATACTGAAGCTTTGCTTTTTCTAAATCTAAACCGCCATTTTTTTTGGCCTCTTCAGCTTTTTTGGCTTCAGCTTCACTTGCCGGCATAAACGGATCCATACGTCCGGTATCCTCAACCTTCATAACAACCATCTTGTCATTTTGTCCGGCTATAACATCTACATCATCACCGGCGGCATCTTCATTTTTCTTTTTATCTTTCGTTGTATTTTTTGAAGATTTTGCAGGCTTTTCTGCACCGGCACCTGTTCCTGGTTCAACAACAACATCCCCTGTTGCTTCTGCAGCCGGATTTGCCGGAGCCTCTGCTTCCGGAGCCGGAACATCCGGAGCCGGAATATTGCCGGCCAAATCGGCATTGCCTCCGCCTGTACATCCTGACGCAAAAAATGCCAAAGCTACTAAAAATATTGCAATAACAAATGCACCTGTCCATTTTACATGCGATACACTTCTTACTTCCACTTTTTCTTCCATATTATCCATATAATTTTTAATCTCTCGCCACCTGTTACTTTTTCTGGTTTTGTACTTATAAATTATATTAAAATTAACTAATAATAGTATCAGTTATTTAGTGTATTTAATTCTAATAGCTCTCCCGTGTTTAACAAATAAAATACACTTAATTTTCTTTACTTTAACATATTTTACAAATTAGTGCAAAAAAAGTTACAAGTGTTAAGCTTTTGTAAAATTTCATTGAAAATTGTTCGTAATCGTATGGATATATTCAAGAATTTTATCAAAATATTTTAAATCAACGTTGCCGTCGAGAACAAAATCCGCGGATTTTCTGCCCGGCTGAACGTATTTTTGTCCGGCTTTAAATATATAATTCCATTGTTTTTGTGCATTTTCCGATGTTTGATTACGCTCCCTTATTGCTCGTTTAATAAAGCGTCTGCGCCTTATTTCATTTTCTGTTTCAATGTAAACTTTTACATCAAAAACATCTTTTACCTCATCATACATTGTTGCAATACCTTCAACAACAATAAGTTTATCGGATTTAACGTCCAGCGATGCCGGAATTGAAACTCCGGTGCCGTTAGGAACATATCTGGGTGCTTTTATGTTTTCGCCTTCAGCAAGCCTTATTAAATCTTTGCGCAAAAGAGAAAGCTGAAAACTCTCCGGTGCATCTATATCGTAACCGTTATCCCGCAGATTATCAAAACTTCCGAATTTTTTTATTAATTCTGATATATCGTTGAAATAATTGTCCGTACTTAAAACTGAAACCGGCATTGATAATTGTTCTATCAAATTTTTAATTTCATGACAGATTGTTGATTTACCGGAAGCTGACTCTCCTGTAATTCCTATCAATATACGCTTGTGGGGATTTGTAATCAGCCGGCGCGTAAAACGCTGGATAAATGTAGGGTTAATTTCTTTAAAAATCGGGGTTTCACTTCTTCTGTCATACGCGAAAATCTGTTTGAATTTTGTCTGCAGGTAAAATGCCAGAAGTTCCCGTCCTGTTCTTGAATTGAAGTCAGGCTTCAATATTTTATCATTTGAGTTTAATTCTTTATCAATTAACAATTGCATATAAAATTCCGATGAATATTAATATGCATTATATAATACACGGGAAAATATTTTTTTGCTAGTGTGATATAAAATTATTTTACAAACTTATTAAATTTTCCGGCGGCCTGCAATGTCGGGCAAATCCGGCAATCTAATGACTTTACAAATTGTTACTTAAGTTTTTTATCTTTTGACCGTATTAGTCTGAAGCAGGAGAAAATTATGGAGAATTATACTAACAAAATCAAACCGGATTTCAGTCTTTTACAGGCCGGAATGCACATAGGATCTGATGAAACTTTCCTAAAAAAATACAGTGATGAAGACGGAATTTTTATTACAGACGAAGGCGCAAAACTTCTAAAAAAAGAACTTTCGGTATTTGCGGCAAAAGACGGAAATAAGGCTGAACTGTCCGAAGAAGAAGCTGTTGATTTTTATAACAAACTTATGTCGGACAATGACAAAAATTTTGAAAAAGTTGAAAGCTTTGAAAAAGGTAAAAATCCTGTTTTCAAGTGGCTTAACGGACTTGTAAGACAAAAATATATTCAAAATGAAATTACAAAAGACACAGGCAGAAACTATTCATTTGAAGAGTTTGGCACTCTTGCTCATATAACAGACGAAGAACTTGCCCTTGCAAAAGAGCTATTTAAGGCTGATCTGAGAGAGATTTACACCCCGCTTGACATTTCTACAATTATTCATGACGACACCGGCGAAAAAAATCTTTCCAGAATTAAAGAACTGATGAATCTCGGGGATGATTTTCATTCAATATCAGCATTTTATATTGCAGACATATCATCCCTTGATGACGAACAATATGAACGTGCAAAAGAATTATTTAACTTAAAACTTTCAGACAAAAATCTTTACATGATGGCACAGCTTGACAGGGAAGAAATTGACAAAATTCTTCAAAAAAATCCAAATGTAAATATTGATGCCATAAATTCAGAATACATTGAGATAGAAAATCCTTTTGAACCTCAGACAGACACAGAAGGCAGCTATTTGATTTTTAGCACTAAAACCGGAAAAATTGCAGAAACAGTAAATGTTTTGATTGATTCCGATAATCACCTGTTAACAAAAGTTATTGAAAACAAAGCCAATCACATTCGTCATACAATTAAAAGAGATATTCAGACCACGCGGACAGAAGAAGAATTAATTGAACGATTTGACAGCAATGGAAACCTTATTTCGACAGAGAAAATGATACATGAAAACGGCGGACGAAAAGTAAGCCTTACGGATAAAGACGGAAAACAATCGCCCGTACAATGGTCGACAAATGACAAAGAATCAGGAAATATAATTTTACAAAGGGACTTAATTTCACCTGACGGAACCAGAACAAATTACTATTACGAAGAATCACCTGAGGGCATAAAAATAAATGAATACAAAATTACAGATAAAGACGGCAACGTTTTACTAAACCAGAGAAGAACTTTTATGCCTGTTGAAGGTAATCCTGATAAATTTATATCCTCAGTGAACGACAGGATTTATGAAATTGAATACTCCGGCAACACTGTTCAAATAACCGACAAAAAAGAAAATAACGTTACAACATTTGATTTAAGCAAACTTACGGACACGCCAAGCAAAGACATAATTACAGCATTAAAAAGACTTCCCGGAGATGCACTTATTGACATTAAAGAAAGAAAACTCAAGAAAATAGGTATTGATGATATGGTTCCCAGCTGGGACAAGGATAACAAAGTTTTATATATGCATTCATCTGAATATTCAGATGAAACAGAGCAATTTGGCGTATTTATGCACGAATTCGGACATTTTCTTGACACGGAAATAGACAGCGAAAAATTCGGAGAAATTTCACAGAATCCTGAATTTCTCAAAGTTTATAAAAAAGAACTTGAAAACTTTAAGCACAGTTCCACATCATTAATGCAGGAATATGTTGACTATTTTATAGATCACGATGGGGATGCCATTGGAGCACAAGCTGAAACAGTAGCAGAAAGCAACAAAATTTTAACTTCGCCTCATACGGAAACCCGTACTTACTACCTGCAGCAAAATTTTCCGAAAACTATCGCCAAAATCGCAGAACTACTTGAAAAACAGCAGAACAATTAACTTAATTTAACAAAAAATTGACAACTTTTTCCGATTGTCATAGGCTTGAAAAAGAGAGGAAATGGAGTGAACATCTCCAGCTGTAGCCGCAGCCGTAAAAGCCGGAACACTCGGAAAAACGACCTTCTCCACGTGCTGTTTGGAGGGGCAAAAATTTTTCTAAGTGTCCTCGCGTAAGAAAAGGAACTATCTTAAAAGTTCCAAAACGAGAGGATTTTTTATGCAGCTTGCAGCAATGCAGACAACGACATTGAAAGCCGGCACATGCCCGCACGGACTGCCATTAGGCGCCTGCCCTATCTGTAACGGAATGGGCGGTGGAGGCGGAATGAGAAAAGCCGACTTTTCCGCAAAACCCGGAGAAATGAGCTGGAATGAGTGTGCCGCAATCGGAGCTTTCTTAAAAGCGCAGGCAAACGCAAAGGCGCAGCGCCAGCAGGATGCACAGAATTTTGCAGTACAGATGCAGAACTTTCAAACTTCAATGGAAGCCGCAAAAGGAAGACTTGCAGAACTTGCAAAATTCTTCACGCAAAACACTCCGGCAATTATCTCAAAACCGGCAAATTTTGTTCTTAATACCATAATCGGCAGGACTTTAAGCCTGATAAAAAATATACCGGCAGCAATTTCTAATACGTTTCAGGCACTAGGGCAAAAACTCGCCGATATTTCAGACAAATTGACCGCAATGTTTGGAGAACTTAAAACCGCCGTTAACAAAAAAATTTCCGAAACATTCAACGAATTAAAGAAAAAAATAAAATCTTTGTTTGCAATATTCCAGCCGCTTGACGCAGACAACAACGACAAACAAATTGATGAAACAAAAAGAACTTTTGAATTAAGGACGTTTTTGCACGACTTATACAAAAAACTGACTGAAAACGAAAAGGATTTAGAAGATAATGCAGGTCAATAATAATATATTTCATGATAACGAAACACTGAGGCAGCAAAAGAACCTGACCAGAGCACAAAAAAGGACAAATTCCGACACCAAAGAGGGAGTTCTTGTCAATCAGTTTATAAAAGATACCGACAACCCTCAAAACATTACGCTTAATGACACCATGGACACTCTGGTTATTTCGCAGAACACAAAAATGCCGGACAAACTTCATGAAAAAGACTCAAAAGCCGGCAAAAGCCTTATTCCGATAAGCTCCATTGCACTCGGTGTAATGGGTGCAATTGCAGGGATTACCGCCCTCATTAACCACAGCGCAAAAATCAATCTTAACATCGACTCTCTAAAAAGAGTACCCTCAACACTAAGAAACGTTGCAATCAACGATGAGCCGACTCAAGCATTATACCGAATTGTAGAATGCCCCAACTGGAAAACTATCACCGCAGGTACGGGAGTATTCGCACTCACTGCAATGGCGTTTATGGGAAAAACCTTCTTTGACGGTTTCCGTGATGTATGGGTCAAGAAAAAAGAAGCCGACATCCAGAAAAACCTGCAGGAAAAACTCATAGACATTGAAACCCAGTCTTTTGCAGGCAAAATCCAGATTACACGAAGTATGCTCTCCCAAAAGGCAATAGAACTTGGCAAATATCTTAAATATGAGCCGCCTAAACGCCGGACACCTGACGAAACATTCAAAGCCATTATGTTTAAAGGCTCTGGCTCCACAAACAAAACATCCGGACAAAAAAACAATAACACTACTCTTAATTATATATTATTAGGACTCGGAACTTTTGCCGGAATTATCGGGCTGGGATTTCTTTCGCTCAAAAACCTTACAAAAAGCAAAACCCACATAAAAGATTTTGTAACTCAAACAGGCGAAGAAATTAAAAAAGTTGTTGCTAATTCAACAAAAGACAACCGGCAGCAGACTCTTGCTGATTTGAAAAACCTGTTTAAATCAATAGAACCGACAGAAACACAGATAAGAGATTACCTTAAAAACCTCAATATTGATAACAAAGAAGACTTTATCCGGTCTGTCCTGCAAGATTTAAAGCGTTCAACCGTTGACGCAAACCCCGGCTGCGGCGGAGGTTCAACCCCGAAAGTAACCTTTTATTCCCATGTGGACGACTTTAGAGCTTTCTTTTATAATTACCTTCTTGACACTGATAACAAACAATTTAAAGCATTATTCTTCGGCACAACAGGCCTTGCAGCAATAGGATACGGCGGAAAGCTTGTCGGAGAAGCGGTTAAAGATGTTCAGGTCAAAAAACTTAATGCAGATACAGAAGCCGAACTTCAGCAGCGCCTTGTCTCAACAGAATTAAAAAACTTCAAATCCAAAAAAGACGCGGCAATTCAACCTCTGATGGACGAATTCTACAAGCAGGCAAAAGAAGGCAAACCCAAAGAAGAACTGAAAACAATGGCCGAAAATATTCTCTTTGAAATTAAAAACGGCCCGCCGTTTGTATATTCATAAAACAGTACAGACTCTGCTGCGTCAGGGTTTAAACAGGAATATTCTACAAAACCGCGCCTGCCAAAAACTAAAAAGGATTTAAAAATGCTTCAACCTATACAACCATATATATATAATAATATGTACACGCAAACTTATCAGACTCAACCCGCTACAGTATACATGCCGGCGTCCATTCAAATGCCTTCAGGGCAGAGAAATCATATTCTTGTGGATCCGGTGAAAGTCGACAGGTTTGTCAAACAGAAAGAAAAAGCTCTGCCGGCAATTGCAAACACACTTTCTGTATCTAATAACGAAGCTGAAATTACCGAAAACCTGTATATTCTTGACCGGATGATAGAAAACGGCACTCAGGGAGCGGATAAATTATATCCTATACTTTCAAGATTTAACAACACAAATTCACCCAATATCCAGACTTTTTTAGCCGGAATTTACAGAAAAATACAGGTTCCGGATGCATTCGGCCCTTTAGTAGCCATGCTTATCAGGAATTCCATCAATCCTCCGCAATCAAATTTTGATCCTAATGAAGAGGTCGGAGGAGCAATACTGGCTTATATTTCGGACAGATTTAGGGATTAACATAAAAAGCCAATTGTTACAAAATCTTAACAATATTAAACCAAAAATTAAAGTTCTTTCCCATGGTTGTCGTAAACATGCATGTAAGTACACAAGATGATGAAAGGAAAGGCAAACAGTTATGGGAATGGCAGCGTCACAAGCTAGATTTTTAGGTTTGACAGCTCGCAAGACCAATGTAGAGTACGAAGGTCAGCAGATCAACCAGCAGCGTACCTCATTGTCTAACCAGTCTGCAAACTACTATAACGACCTGTTGGGTATGACTGTTCCGGTTCCTCCATCAGTTGACAGTTACACCAAAACAGTTTACACATTTGAAGACGGAGCACTTACAAACCAGATTACCGCAATGATTGCACAGGCAAACGGAACTTATACAGTAAGTTACCTTTCAAAATGGCAGGATGACTATGTTCCGGTTGCAGCCTCAACAAGCATCATTAATGTTCAGGGCGGTCAATATTATGTAGGCTCAGACTTATTAAGAGAATTAGGAACAGAAGATCCGTCAATTGAAAATGCTGATGAAAGAGCAGCCAGAGTTCTTGAAGAACAAGCCTGGATGCAGCAGCTTCAAGATAAATACGGAACTAACGAATGGTACATCAGATATGTAACCAACACAACTACAGGGGAAGAAGTTCCTTACTTCTACAAAAAAGCAGATATCGAAAATAATTCAGACAAAACCGATGAAAACGGCAATATCTTATCAAACATCAACTGCTACACAATCGGCAGCGACACTAAAGTCCGCGAAGTCAAGGCTGTAGAAAATTGTATGGTTGAAAGAGATTCATCAGGAAGATTTATCTCAATCTCAATCCCGAATGATGACGGTACAGGCACTTATTCAACATACACATTGACTACAACAACCACAACTGACCAGGATGCTTATGATGACGCTATGAATGAATACGAACACGAAAAATACTTGTACGATCAGGCTATTGACCAGATTAACGCAAAAATCGAAATCATTCAGGCTCAGGATAAAAACCTTGAATTAAGATTGAAACAGTTAGACACCGAACAGGATGCAATCCAGACTGAAATGGATGCTGTTCAGAAAGTTATCGAAAAGAATACCGAATCTACATTCAAAACATTCGGTTAATAAACAAAAGGCACCGGTTAAATCCGGCTTGCCTTACAAATTAAAAACGAGCTTAAAAATAAAACGTTAAGCTTTACATAAAACGCAAAGGAAACAAAGGATGAAATTGCGGCAAAGTTTTTAAACATTTCCTTTCCCTTTTTCCTATTAATTTTCAACGGCAGCAAACGCCGTTTTTTTTTGCCCCGAGCAGAGGCAGGAAAAAGCTTTGCTTTTGACAGTCGAACAATTATAAACGGAAACGTTCAGTTTTCGTTTTAATTGTGAGCGGTGCCGTTTATTGCGAGGGGCTGAACTATCCTTGCTTTTGAGATTTTTCTCCCACTTGATACTCAATCAAAAAAATCCTTCATGCTATAATACATCTATGAGCTTTGGTGCAAAATACAAAAAAATTACACAAATCATTAAAGACGACCTGACCCGGCTTGAAGAAGAATTAAAGTCAGAAATTAATCTTTACCCGCAGCTTAATGAAGTTCTGTCCGGATTTTTAACATCCGAATCAAAACGAATTCGTGCTGTAACTGCCTTTTTATACCTGAGAGCAAGCGGCTATGAACCGGATGAAAGGCAATACAACCTTCAAACCGCAGTCGAAATCATTCACAGTGCCTCTCTTCTGCACGACGATGTTATTGATGAATGCGACATAAGAAGAGGAAAAACAGCATTAAACAAAGTGTTTAATAACAAAATCGCAATACTTACCGGCGATTACCTGCTGGCAACAGCACTTGACAGGCTGAATAAACTTTCTACCCCTGAAATAACCGCATTATGCGCAGAAACCGTCAGAGAAATGTGCAGAGGAGAATTTTTTCAATATTTTAACCTCGGAAAAATTCCGACCATTGAACAGTATTTAAAAAAAACAGAACAAAAAACAGCAGGACTTTTCAGAGTTGCAATTGATGGCGCTATGAAACTTAGCGGCAGCCTGAATACTCAAGATGCCGCAGATTTTGCACTCGCATTCGGAACAGCTTTTCAAATCAGAGATGACCTTTTAAATATAACCGAATCAAGCCGGCTTAAGCCATCTAAAAATGACCTGCTGTGCGGAATTTACAATGCTCCGGTAATTTTTTCAGGCAGCACATCAAACCTCGCAGAGGGTATTGAAAAAACTAAGAATTTGTTGAATAATTATGTAATTAAAATGCTGTGCTTGACAGACAAACTGAAAGACAGCCAATATAAGACAGCACTCAGGGAGCTTTTGGAACTTTTAAATGATGTATAAAATAAAAGAATTTTACAAATTAGCTAAGGCAAAATACGAAACACTGAACCCAATTGCAAGAGAAATAATAGAAACAGTAATTTTTGTACTTGTAATGGTAATTATAATAAGATTTTTTATAGGAGAAATCCGCTGGATACCGTCAGCCTCAATGCATCCTACACTTTTGGAAGGCGACAGAATAATTGTCGAAAGGATGTCCAGATTTTACAGAACCCCTAAACGCGGAGATATCATGGTCTTTTACCCGCCGTTTGAAAAACTTAAGAATACTCCATTACGGGTATTTTCAAGACTAACCGGTTTTTTCTGCAAAGATATTGCCTACATAAAACGTGTAATCGGGCTTCCCGGTGAAAAAGTAGAAATAAAAGCTGACAAAGCAGGCAAATATACCGTATATATTAATGGAAAAGCACTTGATGAACCTTACGTAAAAAGTCCATATGATTATCCGGAATGCTCAGAAGCTATCACCTGTGAATTTGATATTCCCGAAGGCTATTATCTTATGCTCGGAGATAATAGAGGAAACTCACAAGACGGCAGATACTGGGGGCTTTTACCTAAAAGCCGCTTCATCGGCCGTGCGGTCACAGTATTCTGGCCGATAAAAAGAATAAAAGGATTGTGGCATAAACCTTATCCGGCAGAAAATTGAGCATTATATTAAAATTATATATAAGCCCATTAAACCGAGTCACCAGAAATTTCGGGACAGATATAGCAAACTTCACTGATACTATAAAAATCCGTCATTCTGAGGGCTTTAGCCCGAAGAATCTTTTTTATTTAGATACTTCGCTAACGCTCAGTATGACGTAGTTTTGGAAATTTTCGATGGAATTTGCTATATCTGTCCCGAAATTTACGGCAGCAGATGATAAATTTTCATATAATCGGCCATAAGTTGAGAACTTGTAGCGTTGGCAACATTTGCTTTAACGGTTTGTTCGCTGTCGGTTTCCGAAACCTCTTTAACCTGATTGGATTCTTTGCGTCTTTCTTCAGCCGCCTGCTCAATCTGCGCCTCTCTGATATAATCTTCGACAGATTGCTGCACCTCTTCAATTTTAGCCTTGTCGCCCGCGTAAGAACCGGTAGACTCAACCCCGAGTTCTTCCAGCTGCTGCATAATCTGATACCATTCATTATAATTCGTAACACTAGCGCCCTGCGCAGCCGCAGCGGCTCTTACTTCTTCCAAATCTTCTATACTTCTAATCTGATCAGGCATCTTACACTCTCCTTATATATTTAATCCGGGTTTTACACCTCTTAACTATATAAAGTAAAATATTCCCATCAAATTTCAGAGAAAAACAAAAGCGCAACAATTCTTAACATATATCTGCAATGATTATTTAAATAAAAATACACACATTAAAATTATTAAGAAAAATTTACAAACAAAGCTGAAAGTTGCGATTTATAATGTTTTTAAACAGCATTGAAACAGTTGATTGTGTGGCTTAATTCAAAAAACAATCAAATATTTCTCTTAACTTTTGTTATAAAAACGTTTCCAAAACACTTGCATTGAAATATTTTCCAAGTACTATATACATGTTCCCTTATAAGGGGACAATTGTGCACATATAAAATTTAGCCGAAAAAGAGGAAACAATGTCAAAAGACGTCATAGAAATCGAAGGTACCATAATAGAATCAATGCCGAACGCAATGTTTCGGGTCAAACTTGAGAATGACCACGAAATTCTGGCTCATATTTCAGGCAAAATAAGAAAGAATTTCATAAGAATCCTGCCTGGCGACAGAGTAAAAGTAGAAATGACACCTTACGATTTAAGCAGAGGACGCATAACATTCCGCTTGAAGTAGCACAAATAAATAAAAAAGATACAAAAAACTATATAAAGGAACAAAACAATGAAAGTAAGATCATCAGTAAAACCAATGTGTGACAAATGCAAATGCATCAAGAGAAAAGGAAGAATCGCAATAATCTGCGAAAACCCTAAACACAAGCAAAGACAGGGTTAGCGGATTTTCGGCAGGGTGAAGCGAACGAAGTGAGCGAAACCCGAAACGTCCGAAGCTTCGCAGTGAGCGGCCAAATTCCGAAGGAATTTAAAGCGAACGAAAGAAGCTGGAAAGCCGAATAATCCGGAAGGTTAGAGTGAAGTGAGCGTGAGCGAACGGAACTCGAAGTAACGCGGAGCTAATGAACGACAGAGCGAATGACAGCGAAGCGTGAATCAAAAACAGGCAGTACACACAACAAAGAGCCGGATCCGCGGGCAAAATCGGCGGATGGTGAGGAAGTATTTAAGCCTCATACACAAAAAAATCTAACAACAAGAAAAGGAGAAAACAAAAAAATGGCAAGATTAGCAGGGGTCGATTTACCCCGTAACAAAAGAATGATAATAGCATTGACCTATATTTACGGTATAGGGCCTACAAGAAGCGCAAAAATTCTTGCAGCAACAGGAATTTCACCGGACTTAAGAACAGATGACCTGACTGAAGAAGATATTAAAAATTTGCGTAACGAACTTGCAAACTACCACATTGAAGGTGACTTAAGACGTGAAGTAACAATGCACATCAAACGCCTTCAGGAAATCGGATCTTACAGAGGTTTAAGACACAAGAGAAAACTTCCTGTAAGAGGCCAGAGAACAAAAACAAACGCAAGA
Source organism: Candidatus Gastranaerophilales bacterium (assembly GCA_944325605.1). GTDB lineage: Bacteria > Cyanobacteriota > Vampirovibrionia > Gastranaerophilales > Gastranaerophilaceae > Scatenecus. The sequence goes on along the minus strand of CALVAX010000020.1, from coordinate 8,493 downwards.
ACACGCCGCGGCAAGAAAAACGGCGCAGTAGCTAAGAAAAAATAATTAAAAAGTAACAAAGATAAAGGATAAAGAAATGGCAAGACCAGTAAAAACAAAGAAAAAAGAAAAGAAAAATGTATTGCAGGGTGTTGTACATATACAATCAACCTTTAACAATACAATAGTAACTTCAACAGATACCCAGGGTAATGCTATAGCATGGGCAACAGCAGGTGCTACAGGCTTCAAAGGTGCCAGAAAAGGCACTCCGTTTGCAGCACAGTCAGCAGCAGAATTGGTTGCTAAAAAATCAATCGACCAGGGTATGAAAAAAGTTGAAGTCTATATCAAAGGCCCGGGTTCAGGCAGAGAAACCGCAATCCGTGCAATTCAGGCAGCAGGCCTTGAAATTACGTTGATCAAAGACGTAACTCCAATCCCGCACAACGGCTGCCGTCCGCCTAAAAAACGCAGAGTATAACAGGCTTCGCCGGTGTTTTGCCGGTGTCGTTTTGCGGGAGCGAAACGAGCAGGGCAAAACATAACGATACCGCCGTTGCGACTGTAGTAAAACGTAAGGAGCGGACAAATCTTTGATTTGACAGGCGGTTTTATAAACAAAAAACAAACCAACCAACAACAAAGTACAAAACGCGGGGGCTTGCACCTAAGCCAAAGGCGCAAACCATAGACGCCCCGCCCAAACAAAAGGAGAAATTTTAAAATGGCAAGATACACAGGACCAAAAAACAAATTATTCAGAAATAAAAAAGTAAAAGACCTTTCAAACAGAAAGCTGACATCATCAATGAGACAAACAGCTTCAGGCCAGCACGGTGCAGTAAGAAAGAAACTTTCCGAATATGCAGTTCACCTTGCTGAAAAACAAAAGATTAGATTTACTTATCTTTTGAGCGAAAAACAATTTGCAAAATACTATCACGAAGCTGCAAGAAGAAAAGGTGTAACCGGTACAATCCTGTTACAGCTTTTGGAATCAAGACTTGATAATATCCTTTACAGAGCAGGCCTTGGAATTACACGTAAACAGACAAGACAAATCGTAAACCACGGACATGTTCTCGTAAACGGCAAAAAGGTAGATATCCCTTCTTATATAGTGAAAGCAGGCGATGTAATTACAATCAAATCAAGAAGCGCCGCATTCCTCAAATCAGTAGTAGAAATGATAGATATGGCATGCGCACCGGCTTGGATGACAATAGACAAAGATGCTCTTAAAATTACATTCGACAGAATTCCCGAAAGAGAAGAATTAGATCCTGAAATAAAAGAACAACTCGTAATCGAATACTATTCTAAGTAGACGGATAATGCGTAGAAACAAACAAACTATCAAAACGCAATTATCCAGAGCAACAAGCTCAGACCATTTAGAAAAATTCAAACGGAGAAATCCACAATAGTTAATTAAACAACTAGGAGATTAAAAATGGAATTAAAAATCAAATGCGTTAATACCACAACAAGTTCAGACGGTTCACAGTACGGAAAATTCGTGATAGAACCGTTGGAAAAGGGATTTGGAACAACTATCGGAAACTCATTAAGACGTGTATTGCTTTCAAGCCTTGAAGGAACAGCCGTAACTTCAGCCAGAATTGAAGGTATCACACACGAATATACAGCAATTCCGGGAGTTCTGGAAGACGTTATTGACGTAATGCTCAACCTTAAAGGACTTGTGGTAAAAACCGATTCTAAAGATGCTCAGCACTTAAGAATAGATATCGATCGTCCGGGCCCTGTTTTGGCCAGCGACATCCAGCTTCCGGCAGGCGTAAAAGTCGTAAACCCTGACTGGCTGATTTGTACAGTCGCAGATGGCGGCAGCTTCCACGCTGACGTAATTGTAGAAACAGGCAAAGGATATGTCGCAAATGATGTTCCGAGAGATTCAAAAGGTATTTCAATTGATGTATTGCCAATAGATGCAACATTTATGCCTATCAAACGCGTAAGCTACAATGTTGAAAATACACGTGTTGGAGATTCAATTGATTTTGATAAACTAACTCTTGAAATCTGGTCAAACGGTTCAATTGAAGTAACAACAGCCCTAAGCCAGGCATCAAACCTTTTAATTGATCATTTTATGCAAATAGCATCAATTACTGGTCAGCCTGTAGTCGCACCTTCAATCAATGTCACTGAAGAAGCAGAAGAAGATTCTAATGTTCCGTCAATGACAATTGAAGAACTTGAACTTTCAGTAAGAGCATACAACTGCCTGAAACGTGCAAGCATCAATTCAATGGCAGAACTTTTGAAAAAATCAGAACACGATTTGCTGAATATCAAAAACTTCGGTAAAAAATCATCAGACGAAGTAATCGAAAGACTTCACCATTTTGGTTTAGACCTTGCTCCAAACCCGGAAGTTGAAGAAGAAATCGGTTAACAACAGAAAATAATACTAAATTAAAATAAAAGGAAAAGAACAATGAGACACATGACAAAAAAACACACGCTTGGCAAAGCAAAAGACCAAAGAGATGCTCTTTTGCGTGCATTGGCGACTGAACTTTTTGTGCACGGTGAAATAAAAACAACAATGGCTCGCGCAAAAGCATTGAGACCTTATGCTGAAGAAATTATTACACTTGCCAAAAAGGGCGATCTTCACGCAATCCGCCAGGCAGCAAGGTACATCTACAATAAAGAAACAGGCAAATTTGTAGATATGAAAACCGGTGAAGAATTTGAAGCTCCAGTTGCAGATAAGAAATTAACACCGCAAACAGTGTTGAGAAAATTATTTGTAATAATCGGTAAACAATATTCTGACAGAAAAGGCGGATATACAAGAATATTCAGACTTCCGCCCCGCCGCGGTGATGCTTCGGAAATGGCATTAATCCAGTTGGTGTAATCCGGAATGAAATATGCTTTAAAAGTCCGGTATATAGGTAAAAACTATCACGGAAGCCAGATACAATTTGAGAATGGTAAAGAGATAGAAAAGCCAACTATACAAGGAATTTTAGAGAAAGCAATCTGTACAGTGACAGGTGAAAAAATCACCGAAAATAATAAAAGACCGATTAAGACAGTCTTCTCCGGACGAACCGACAAGGGTGTCAACTCTAAAGGGCAGATACTTCATTTCAAATATGACAAGCCGATTGTTGCTTCAAGGTTTGTGTATTCAGTGAATGAAATATTGCCTCCTGACATCTCAATCAGGGATTTAATCGAGGTTGATGAGCGTTTTCACGCACAGAAATCCGCAAAACGCAGATATTACCGCTATGAATTTGTAAACAGGCGAAATAAAGATGCGTTTGACGGAGATTTGATGCGGATAAAATACGATATTAACCTTGAAAGAATGCAAAAGTCGTTAAATTACCTTTTAGGCGAACACGATTTTTCAAGTTTCAAAAGCTCCGGAACGCTAAACCCGAGCACAGTCTGTTTTATCGAAAAAGCCGAGTGCAAAAAACTCGAAGACGACAGAGTTGTTATTGATATTATAGGAAACAGGTTTCTGTATAATATGGTAAGGACGATTGTCGGCACCCTTCTTGAAATAGAGGGGCACAATTTGACTTCAGAACATATGAAAAATGTTCTGGAAGCAAAGGATCGGCGCAAAGCCGGTCAAACAGTCAGTCCGTACGGTCTGACACTGTTAGAAGTACAATACTAAAAAGTAATAAATGGAGACATTAGCATGAAGACATATTCAGCAAAACCTCTTGAAGTTGAAAGAAAGTGGTATCTGATTGATGCTGAAGGCGAAGTATTAGGCCGTTTAGCAAGCAGAATCGCTGACATTTTGAGAGGGAAAAATAAGCCTGAATACACACCTAATGTTGATACAGGCGATTTCGTAGTTGTAATCAACGCAGACAAAGTTCGTGTAACAGGCAAAAAAGAAACAGATAAAATCTACTATCACCACACGGGATATCCGGGCGGCTTGAAAAGCGCAAGCTTTAAAGAATTAATGGAAAAAGACGGTACATTAGCATTAGAAAAAGCTGTTAAAGGTATGCTTCCACACAACACACTTGGAGCACAGCAGTTAACAAAATTAAAAATCTATGCAGGAAGCGAACATCCGCATGCTGCACAAAAACCGATTGTACTGGAAAAGGAGGCTAAATAATGGCAGAAGAAATTATGGCAACAGGCCGCAGAAAAACCTCTATAGCAGTGGTAAAATTGGTCAAAGGCAAAGGCAGAATTTTTGTAAACGGCAAAACATTAAGAGATTATATCGGCAACAGACCGGCAGTCGAGATGTTAGTTTACAGACCGCTAGTTTTAACAGATAATCAGGAAAAATACGATGTAAAAGTAAAAGCTGTTGGCGGCGGAATTGTAGCACAATGCGGAGCAATCAGACACGGTATTGCAAGAGCGCTCGTTAAATCAAATGAAGAATACAGAAATGTACTTCGATTGGAAGGACTTTTAACCCGCGACCCGCGTGTTAAAGAACGTAAGAAATACGGACGCAAACGTGCAAGAAAACGTTTCCAGTTCTCAAAACGTTAATATTTATCAAATATATACAAAAACGCTTTGCAGAAATGCAAGGCGTTTTTGCTATACATAAGATATTTTATTTATAGTATTTTTTATTTTTATGTACATTTCTTTCTCTTTGTTGCGATGCAAAGAGAAAGAAATGTACCAAAGAAAGAGAAACACGCAGACTGTTTAATCACTACTAAACTCAACCTGAGCGGATTAACTCGCTTTGCTCGGACAAAATCCGCTTTGCTGTTGTTTCGTTAAGTAGTGATTGCCGTTTTTAACATCTACCGTTCCGACCTTTGCGGAGCGAACAATCAATGTTCCGTTTCACTACAACAGAGCAAGTGTTGTTTGAGTGCGAAGCACGAGTTCACTTGCTTGGGGTGAAACGGTTACAATTGATTAGTGAGTGAAGCGCAGGTCGGGAGCTTCTTTGCGGTACTTTCTTGTCGGCACAAGAAAGTACCATGTGCCCTACAATAAAAGAAAAGAATGAATATAATACAGATAAAATATCTTATGTAATAAAACATAACAAAAATCCTTTATAAATTGACATTTCCGGCTCTTGAGAAGAAAATAAAAACAAGGGGGATTTTATGACTAAGGAAACTTTTTTACACGACAAACACGTTGCACTTGGTGCAAGAATGGTTGATTTTGCAGGCTGGAGTATGCCTGTTCAATACACATCAATTATTGAAGAACATAAAACCGTCAGAGAAAATGTCGGACTATTTGACGTGTCGCATATGGGGGAAGTTTTCATTTCTGGAAAAGATTCTTTGGAATTTTTGAATAAAATCGTACCTCAGGATATTTCAAAACTTGCATATGAAAAAGCTGTATACTGCCAGCTTCCAAACGAAAACGGCGGTCTGATTGACGATTTGATTATTTATAAACTCGGGCTTCTGGAATATTTGATAATCTGCAATGCCGCAAGAATTGACGAAGATTTAAACTGGATGGTCAGAAATAAAAAAGGCTTTGAGGTAAAAATCGACAACCAGTCACATAATTATTCACTTCTGGCAGTACAGGGGCCGGAAGCGGCAGAGCTTCTTCATACAATGGGGCTTGATATAAACCAGAATTCATTTACAATTCGTCCTGCTAAAGTTGCAGGTATTAAACTTCTTGCCTCACGCACCGGCTACACGGGAGAGGACGGGTTTGAACTTCTGGTTGAAAACGAATTTAGCGAAGAACTTTTTGACAGGATTCTTGAGGCTGGAAAGCCGTTCGGGATAAAACCAATAGGCCTTGGAGCAAGAGATACTCTAAGACTTGAAGCAGCATTGCATCTTTACGGAAATGATTTAGACGAAAATACTACACCGGTTGAGGCAGGGCTTTCCTGGTCTGTTCCGAAGGATAAAATTGCAGACTATAACGGCAAAAAAGCTATAATGAATCAGATTAAAAACGGCACAGAGAAGAAACTTGTGGGTTTAAAAATGCTTGACAGAGGGATTGCGCGGCACGGGTATGAGATTTTTTACAAAGGCGAAAATATCGGTGTAATTACAAGCGGAGGAATTTCTCCAATGTTGAATGCAAATATTGCTCTCGGTTATGTAAAAAATATTGAAGAAATTTGTACAGGCGCAATTGTTCAGGTTATGATTAGAGAGAAATTGCATGACGCCGAAATCGTAAAAAGACCATTTATAACAAAAAGGAATATAGTTAAAATAAATTAAGGAGATAAAAATGAGTATTACAGAAAAAATTTTATGTGCCAAAACTCATGAATTTATTTACGAAAACGAAAACAATATATACACAGCAGGACTTACAGACTATGCCGTAGAACAGCTTGGAGATATTGTTTTTCTTGAGTTACCGGAAACCGGCACCGAATTTAAGAAAGGTGAAACTTTTGCGACAGTAGAATCAGTAAAAGCAGCAAGTGAAATATATATGCCAATCAGCGGAAAAATTACAGAAGTAAACAGCGAAGTTGCTGACAGTCCGGAAATACTTAATGAAGACCCGTACGAAAAAGGATGGCTTGTGAAAATCGAAAGAACAGGCGATGATACGGAACTTAGCGATTTAATGGAATACGAAGATTATAAAGAAGATTTGGAATAATGAAGAATTTTTTAGTACATAATGATGAAGTAAAAGCAGAAATGCTTAAAGAAATCGGCTTAAACAGCGTTGAGGATTTATTTTCAGACATACCTCAAGAAGTAAGAATGCGCCCGCTTGATTTACCGGAAGCTCTTAGCGAAATGGAGGTTCAAAAAGAAATTAAGACGCTTGCGAGCAAAAACAAAACAAATTATATCAGTTTTCTTGGCGGCGGAATTTACAACAAATTCATTCCGGCGGCAATCGGACAGATTGCACAGAGGTTTGAATTTTTGACAGCATACACACCTTATCAGGCAGAAATTTCGCAGGGCACCCTGCAGGTTATGTACGAATTTCAAACAATGATTTCGCGGCTTACGGGGATGGATATTTCAAATGCAACAGTCTATGACGGCGGAACAGCCTCGGCTGAAGCTATATTAATGGCAAAAAGAATTTCTAAAAAAACAAAGGCACTTGTTTCTGAGAATATAAATCCTGAATACAAAAAAGTAATAGATACTTATGCGTGGGCAAATGAAATTGAGGTTGAATATTTTAAAAATTTGCCTGAAAATACGGCTGATTACGCGTGTGTACTTGTGCAGACACCGGATTATTACGGCGAAATTTTTGATATCAAACCTGTTGACACGCTTTTAATTGTCTGCACAGATATTTCATCGTTGTCAATTCTCAAACCGCCGTCAGAATACGGTGCGGACATTGTAGTCGGAGATATTCAGACTCTCGGGATTCCGCAGGAATTTGGCGGGCCTCATGCAGGATTTATTGCCTGCCGTGAAAAATATATGCGCCAGCTTCCCGGACGCCTTGCCGGAAGAACCCTGGATGCTGACGGCAATCAGTCTTTCTGCCTCACAATCCAAACCCGCGAACAACACATTAAAAGAGAAAAAGCCACAAGTAACATCTGCTCTAATCAGGCGCTTGTCGGACTTTGCGCTACTTTATACTTAAGCCTTCTCGGCGAAAAAGGTTTTAAACAGGCAGGCTATTTAAGCGCAAAACAGGCGCACAAATTATCCCAAAAACTTTCCGAAAAAGGAATTAAAACTCTTAACAAAAATTTCTTTAATGAGTTTGTAATAAAGGTTGAAAATTCTGATGAATTTCTTAAAAATCTTAAGGCAAACGGGATTTTAGGCGGGATTAAGCTTGATGAAAACCATATTCTTGTTGCAGCAACAGAAATGATTTCGGACTGCGATATAGAAAAATATGTACAGAATGTCTAATTTTTAATACAACCCAAAAGAGCCTTGTTATTTAAGGCTCTTTTTTATCAAAAATCATCTGGTTATAATTCAAAACTTCAAAGCCGTGTCGTCTATAAACATCACAGGCTTTAATATTAGACGGGCAAAGCTCCAGTCTGAGTCTTGCAGCTGTAGTATTTTCTTTCAAAAACCTTAAAAATTCCCCACCAAGCCCGCAGCATCTAAATTCCGGCAAAATAAAAATTTCCTCAAGCCACATAACCATACCGCCCGCTTCTTGAGAAAAAGTTTTTGCAAGCAATGCATATCCTGCTCTTTGACCGTCATGCTCTATTATATAACCTTCGGCATAAACGTCCGACCGCATTAATTCATCAAAAGTTTTCTCAATATAGCTATCAGGGATTTTGTGGTCAACCGCCTCTGATGCATAGAATTCCAGCGCTGAATTTATATAAAACTCTCTGTCGTTTTCTGTAATTTTTCTGATCATAAATTATTTAAAAAAGTAACTGGGCGATACGTGACTCGAACACGTGACCCTCACAACGTCAATGTGATGCGCTACCAACTGCGCTAATCGCCCATATATTGAATTATAACACAAAAACTAAAAGTTTTTGCGGGATGCCCTACCCCTCTCGAAAAACAACACTTAGTTGTTTTTCTCGGCAGA
>CALVAX010000019.1 GCA_944325605.1 Candidatus Gastranaerophilales bacterium | reverse complement strand
AGTATCGTTTTTGAGAGGGAAGGTAGCGCAGCTACTGAACACAGGTTCCAATCGCAATTTAAAACTGAATATCTACGGGACTGTGGCGCAGCGGTAGCGCAGGGGACTCATAATCCCTTGGTCGTGGGTTCGAATCCCTCCGGTCCCAATTTTTTATGCTTTTGTAAAATAAAAAAGCAAAGTCGGCTGGCTTTATCCTTGTGTGTCATCAAGCAGATTGTCAGATTTGGATGAATTAACAGCAAGCTTATCACAGCGTTCATTAAAAGGATGACCGGCATGGCCTTTTATCCACATAAGTTCAATTTCATGTTTTTCCATTGCGGCAAGTAGCCGTTTCCACAAATCAACATTTTTAACAGGTTTTTTTGCTGCGGTTCTCCAGTTATTTTTAATCCAGCCTTCAAGCCACTTTTGTTCAAAGGCATCTATAAAATATTTGCTGTCCGAGCATATTTTTACTTTACATGGTTTTTTTAGGGCTTCAAGTCCGGTAATTACAGCAAGAAGTTCCATTCTGTTGTTTGTTGTATGTTTATATCCTGCAGTTAATTCTTTTTCATGATACATTCCGGATGAATCTTTGTAGCGCAAAATAGTGCCGTATCCTCCGGTTCCGGGGTTTCCGCTGCAAGCGCCGTCAGTGTACATTTCTATAAAGTTTTTCGCTTCAGTGCCGGAATGTTCCATAAAATCTCCTAACTTAAAAACAATATATTATTATTTGTCATTAAAAAAAGCCACACAAGGTGGCTTTTTATTAGTGGCGGGAACGACGAGGCTCGAACTCGCGACCTCATGCGTGACAGGCATGCGCTCTAACCAAACTGAGCTACGCTCCCGTATTTTGTTTTCATTTGATTAGCAATTTCTATCCTTATTCCCTGTTTTTACTTTCGGGAGGCTCTCAATTGCCTTTCGACATTTTTTATTATAAAATGCTAAAAAAAAAAATGCAATACTCTGGCAAAAATTTATATTTTCATGTTTTACTTAAGTATGATGATTAATAACTATTCCTATACCCCGTTTACAGGCCGTGCGTCTATTATTAAAGACGCTGACAAAATTTGCAGAATCGTCAATTCTGATTTTCCGCATCTGTCACCTTATCTTTCGTGGCATCAGTATCATCAACCTTATACACATTATCAGGCTTTTATTCCATACTGGTCAAAGCTGGATGATCTTAGAGAGGCAACTAAAGCTACGGATACAGCCTACGATTATTATGATGTGCTTATAAAAAAATTGAAGAATAATAAATGCGCAAACTGTGGAGAATTGTCGGATATTGTTTATTTAAAGTGTAAAAATAAAAATTTTGAAGATGTTAAGTGCGTGCAGCTTGGCGGAATTAGTCCTGTTTATAAAAAAAGAAAAGAAAAATACGATCATATAGCTGTTATGTTTAAACATAAAGGCAAAGACATTGTAATTGATCCTTTATTTGGGTTTGCAGACTTCTTGCCTAATGCACTTGTGAAATACAAAACAATTTTTAAGCATTTAATCAGCGGTTTTAATGAAAATTTCGATTTGAATTTGTTTGATTCGTGGACTGTTAAAATTCATCCGTATGATTTGAAAGAATTGACTAAAAAATATGAACATTTGATTGGCTAGGAGAAAATAATATGCAAAGGATAAATAATGCAATTTCATTTACGGGTACAAGACAAGTTTTAAGAGATGCCGATTGGATTTGTCGGAAAACCTCCTCTGCTTTTCCAATGATATCCCCAACTAAAATATATTTTTCCAATCCTGAAAGGATTCTCAAAAACAGGAAATTCACTACTTTTTTGTGGGCAAAATCACTCCAGCTGCAGGAAGATAGAAAAGACAGACGATTTCTCAAATCACCTTTTAAATTTTTGTCAGAAGTTTTGTATTCAGCCTGTAACCATAAAGTCGGCAATTGTTCAGAGTTCGTTTCTATTGCTGAGATGATTGCTAAAATGAATGGAGTTAAAAATTGTTACAGGGTAAGCATGACAGATTTGAACAAAAGCGGTAAACTTGATCATACTGCTTTACTTGTAACAAAAAATCCAATTGACAGTCGTATTATTAGTTCAAAAGAAAGTATTATAATTGATCCGTGGCTTGGGATATCCGGACGTGCCGCTGACGTTGTGACAAGATATGAAAAAGAATTCTCAAAAATTTTAGGTCTTTCCGGAGACACGGCTATTGGTTTCAGGGTAAATAAGTCTTTAGATTTGTCAGGTAAGGAACTCGATATTTTAAGAACAGTCCACCCGGACTTGATTTTTAAAAAGAAAGATAATTCAAAAGGTTTTATGAGGTTTGCATAATTTCATACAAAAAAGCCGCTTTTTTAAAGCGGCTTTTAATAATTTATTGATTTTAGTTATATAATGGAGCAAGTTTTTTAGATTGCTGCGGAATTACGCCTTCTTCAATTGACTGGTAAACTCTGTAATCAATTTCCGGGAAGCAGTTATCAATGCTTTCAATTTGTTTGAGTTCATTATCATCAATATTTCCGCTTTCAATCATATCGCAGATTTTTTCGAACCTGTCAACGTGTTCTCTGAATCTGTCTGTTGCGTAGTCCTTAGCCTGCCATGTTGTAATCAGGAACGGCCAATCCGAACTTTGAAGAAGCAGATTTTCTCTGGCCATTTGATTTAAGGCTCTATGCAGAAGTTTATCTTCCGGAATTTCTGGATACTTATCTGCAATCTTGTTGATTCTTTTTTCACAGGCATGGATAATCGGCCACATCCATTCAGTCAGGTGATTGTTCCATACATAGAAGTGTCCGCCTTGACCCCAGGAGCTTTCCGGAATCTGAATAGCTTCTTTAGGCGGGTAAGTGTGAATGTATTCGCCTGCAGTCATTCTTTCAACTTCGGGCAGGTAAGTTGCGAATTTTTTAACAACCTGTTTGATAAATTCAACACCTTCAAACCACCAGTGTCCGAAAAGTTCGGTATCAAATGAAACCATTACAAGACCTTCTTTACCGGTAGCGTTTTTGTAGTCGTTAAGCATGTGATAAATCAAAGTTGTGTAATGATCTGAATTTTCGTTAACTTTATTTAAAGCCAGAACAGGGTCATAAAGCATTTTATCTCCAAGATCGGTAGTCGGAGAAGTTATTCTCCAGTAATGCATACCTGATTTGTCATCTTTTCTGTGGAATTCTCTGAAGCAGCCGTCACCCGGATAGCCGTCAGCAGCAGACCATACCTGATAACCTGCTCTGTCGTTTCTTCCCATAACTGCAACCTGTGCGTCAGGAAGCCAGTATGCAGAATATGTGTCATAACCTGTTGCCGGACGTTCAGGAAGCGGAATGTATTCAATATTTCCGTAAACACCGATTACTCGTCTGTTTCCGATTGAGTTGCCGCCTTCAATAACGTGAGATTCTGTAAAGAAATATTCAATATCGTTATTCTGCAGCGTTACTTCAATAGCCGGACGCCAGTGTTTCTGTCCGTCTTTGCCTACATATTCATAACCTTGTCTGTATGCGCATTCAGGCAGCCAGCAGCCGCAGGCTTTCTTGCCGAACAGGCGTTTAGTTGTATCTGAACCTACTTTGAACTGTGCGTTCAGGTTGCTGTCAGTTGCAAGAAGCGGAGAAAATCCGTGAGTTGCTCCTGATGTTGTAATCTCAATACAACCAAGGTCTTGAAATTTTTTGAATTGTGCAATTAAGTCCATTCCGTATTTATTAACAAAAGAATCTTTGATGTGGTTGAACCAGTCAAAATAGTATTTAGCAAGGTATTTCAGGTGCTGTGAATGAGCAACTTTCGGATCCGGATATCTTTCCAAATCCTTTGACACCTGAGCAATTCTGGAATCCAAATATTTGACAAACCCGTGTTTCAGGTGTTCGTCATTAAGCTGTTCCGCCAGTATCGGAGTAATACCAACAGTAAGTTTTGCTTTAATACCTTCATCATAAAGTTCCGAGATAGCATTAAGCAGGGGAACATAAGTTTCTGCCATGCACTCGTAAAGGTTCTCTTCCCCGAAAGGCCACATGCCGGCTTTTCTGTAATAGGGAAGGTGGCTGTGTAACATAAATACGAATTGTCCTACTGACATCTTTGCCTCCATTATCTTCTTATTTAGTGAATTATTATATAACTATAATCCAACTCTCTTAAAATTATATATACCACAAAAGGCTAAAAAATATAATCCTTAAGAGCTAATTCTCGTGAATAATGTTACAAAAGTTAAAGTATATAAAAATTATATAGCTTTTTCTATACAGTAGAGGGGTTTATTTTACCCAGAATATATTCCATTGTTTGCGGAAAGTTCTCCTGTAATATTCGTGCTCTTTCGAGTACAAATGTTTTATCGTGCTGTAAGCCGGACGTAATAGCTGTGGTTTCTGCTATTAGTTCTGCAAGCCCTCCATTTTTGCCATTTGTATTTGCTAAAGACATATAGCCTATGGCTTCTCTTCCGGCGCTGGTAGCCTGTGCATTATAATTATCAAGTTCCTTTTTATAAATATTAACTAAATCAGAATCAAAACGCAGACCTTTTAGTTTAATATCTAATGCGTGCCCGTATTCATGGGCAAATACAAACGGATCATTCGCTGTTACTTTTGACATTACTATTTTACAGCCGATAGAACCGTCTTCCTCTTTGCTATATTTACAAATGGCATTACCAGTTGGAACTTCTCCAGCTTCTCCTAATTTTACCTTTATATTTTTTTGCTTCAGGTTGTATAAAATGTCGCCAGGCAAATTTTTATATAAATCAGTCAATTGCGGATCCAGTTGGTCTGCATCTATTTTTACGGTTTCGGATTGTCCGTTTTTGCCTTCTCTGGTTATTGTAATTTCGCCATTATCAAATTTTGCTCTGTAAACTTCATCATTAACACGGGTTGTTGTACCGTCGGCAAACTTTGAAAATCTGCGGGTTAGCCGTTCATTTCCGACCTGAAAATCTGTATATCTGCTGTTTGGCCGTTCAATTACACTCTGACGGCTTACTGTTCCGTCAGGAGAATTGTATTGTCTGTCAATTTTAAAGACATCTCTGTTTGAATTGTAAACTGTTACGTTACCAAGATTCTGAACTTCAGTAACGTTTCCGTTGCCGTCATATATTTCTCTTAATGTAACATTGATATTTTTACGATTATTAAATTTACTTGGTTTAGATAGTGTTCTGGTTAAAAGATTCCCGTCTTTGTCGTAGGTTTCGGTCAAGGAACCGGCCGAATCGCCAATATGTCCCCTTCTTTCTGTATATTTAAAAGTCTCTTTTTTATATGTTCCGTCAGGAAACTGTGTAATAACTTCTTTGTGGTCTTTATAAATATCTTTAACTAATTCTTTACCAAGCAGATGTGGTTTCCCGTCTGTAATCTGATACTGGTAATGAACGCTTAGAGCATCGTTTAATTCATCAGCAACAGACAATTTAGTTTTAGTAGGAATTGCATTCAGAAATTGATCCATGTCTGTAATTACCTTAGGCAAAGCATCCAGAAACCTATTAAAATCATCCATTCCAAAATTTTGATCTTTGTTCGTGTGGGTTAATGTGAATGTGCCGGGAGCTTCACCTCTATTAATTGTAATATCATATTTTTCATGATTTTTAATTATTACATCCTGAACTTCTTTTAAATTCAATATATCCATATTATCGCGAAAATTACTGATAACTTGCTTTACATCGTCAGCAGTCATATTTTGTGAGGAGGCATTAATATAGAAATTTTTTGCGATTTCTTTTTTTTCTTCCAGAGACATGGTTTTCACATCAGCTGCGCCTGAATTTGTTTTTGTAGAAGTATTTGCATCCATAGCATATTCAGAAGAATTGACAGGATTCTCAGCTATGCCTGCCTGTGTGTTTTGTGATGTTTCCGGAATTTGAGCAGTATGCGGTTTGTCAGAAGAATCGGTTCGGGAAAGTGCATTCGATATTTTTCTGCCGGCCTTGTTCAATACTCCGGCTTCAGCGGCAATACCTACGCTTCCAAGCGCAGCATTCATCATAGTTCCGGCGGCTGTTACCTGACCGGTTTCCGCATATTCCTGTGCTGCACCGACAGCCGTATCACCTGCAGCACTCACCGCAGCTCTGCCTGCCTTAGCTGTGGTTGTAACACCTTTAATCGCTGTGCTTGCAAGTTTGCCGACAGCACCACCCGCTGCGACAGAGACTCCATCCCAGGCGGCCGTTTTTAAAATATTCTGTAAATCACCCTCTTTCAAGCCAACATCAGAGGTAAGCCTGTCAGATACATTGATTGCTGCACTTGAAGCTGCAGTGCCTGCTGCAGCCATACCTACAGCAGCAATGCCGGTTCCTGCTGTTGCAACCCCGATTGCGACACCGGCCGCAACTGTTGCAGAGCCTTTAACCACAGTTGCTCCTGTTTGCTGGGATTTGTTATAGTCATTAACACGCTTGTTTATATTGTTTTTTGTGCCGAATGCTTTCTGGTAATTTTTGTCTGTCGGGTTTTGGACATAATCTGCAATTGCCTGTTGGTTAAAATCCACCCCGAACATATTTTTGAATTTGGCATTGAAGTTTTTGTCCCCTTGTTCGGCTGCTTTTTGCAGGTTCGCAAGGTCTTTTTTGTATTTTTCAATATCCTTGCTGACTTTAGAGGCACGGTTATCCGACCCCCACAAAACACTTATTCCGTCTGCAAAATCACCTGCCCAGCCGTCTTCTGCAAGTTGTTTCTCAAAGGCTGTTTCTGCATTTTTTACGTGTGCCGCAAGCAGTTTTATAGTTGTATTTTGTGCAACTTTGGGGTTGTTTTTAATTGCATCCGTTGCATTTTTTTGAATTACATAGTTTTTATTGAGAAGCTTGTTGTCATGCGAGATTATTTGAAGCTGGCCTTTTGAGTCCTGAACAATTTTTCTTCCGCTGTTTGCTTCACCAATTACTGTGTATTCTTTGTTGGCTACGGTAATTTTTTCTCCGGCTCCGTTTCTGTTCGTAAGCCCGAGAGAAGCAAGTTCTTTGTTAAGCTGATTTTGTTCTGACTTGTTTTGCTGATTTTAGGATTGTGTCTTTTGGGTTCCGGAAAATACATTGTTGTTAGCAGGAGAGGTTGATTGTCCTGCGGCAAGCGAAGCAAAACAGGCGGGTATCTGCCCGCTTTTAATCATTTGCGAAACAACCTGACTGTCATTCACTGAGGAACTTATATTATGTTGTTGTCTGTATTCAGCAATAGCCTGCTTCTGTTGTATGGTAAAGTTTATAGACATTGTAAAGACTCTCCTTTTAATATAAGATTATCTTCCTGAAAAATTCAGGCTGTTTAATATGTCGGCTAATAATAAAAAAAATATATACTGAATTAAAAATAATTTACATAATGTTACAATTTTAGACAAAGCCTTAACAAAATTATGTCTTGATACTTGCAAAATTAATTTATTTTATTTAATATAAAAAGGCTCACATCCTCAAGGGAGTCCGGAGTCATTAACCGGACGCAAGAGTAAAGAAAGGCAAATTAAAATGGCAAATATTAAATCTTCTAAAAAAAGAGTTTTAATCGCAGAAAGAAACAGACTTCGCAATGTTGCAATGAAATCTTCTATCAAAACTGCGGTTAAAAAGGTTCTTGAATTGAGCACATCTGAAGATAAAGAAGCTTTGCAGGCAGCATTGTCAAATGCGTACAAACTCTGTGATAAAGCTGTATCTAAAGGTGTGTTGCATAAGAACACCGCAGCCAGAAAAAAATCAAGATTGACTAAAGCTTTGAACAAAATTCAGGCTAAGTAATTTTTGATTTATGCTAAACCTTAAAATCCGCTTCTCTGAAAGGAGCGGATTTTTTCCGTGAATAAATATAAAAATTTTTCAAAAAGGGGTAGATTTTTTTTGAAAATAGAGTTATAATAGCTAAGTATGGTTGAAATTGCAGTTTTACTGTTTCTGATAGTCTTAACGGTTTCGGGGTTTGTTTATATATTCTGCAAAAGAGTAATATATAAACTAAACAGGCGCGTGCTCGCAAGAAATATGGCGCTGATTAAAAACGGGGCAGCGCTTCAGAAGTTTGAAACGCTTTCTGAAAAAGAAATCAGAGAAAAGCTAATATATCCGTTTTTTATGGTTTTGGGTTACAACACTTATGATATGAGAGAATTCCAGAGTTTTGTCGGCCGCAACGGGTGTATGCCGGATTACCTTGTCAAAAAGTGGGAGCACAGCAAATACCGCAAAACCGCTCTTGCTATAAAATATTTCCCGTTTAAGGAAGATGACATAGATTGGGACAATAAAATCTACAACAATCCGTTTGAAAATGTCTGTTCTATTGACAGAATGACGGATGATGTTTATTTTAAATCTGAATATTATGTTTTGACAAACGGGTATTTGTATTTGTTTTTTGACCGGCGTAAGAAAAAAGACGGCAACAGATTTGATTTTTGTTTCAATGTGAGAAAATATTCAAAAGACGATTCCGCGCAGCTTGCTCATTATACAAAGCAGTGCCTGTTCTTTGAACTGGCGGATGTTTACCGTGCGTAGTTAAGATTATGTAAAGATACTGGCATTAAATTATTTTGTAAGTATAATAATTTTATCAAGTTAGTGACTTTACAAAGGAAAAACTATGCAGCAGCAACTAGAAAGACCTGAGAGAAAACAAATTAAAAATATAGATTTCAACTGCGATCTTGCGCAGAGTTTCGGCGTTTATAAGAATAATGCCGAATACGGGCTTCTTGATTATGTAAGCTCCGTAAATATTTCCTGCGGATTTCACGCAGGCGACCCGATGACGATTAGAAATGCGCTGCTTGCGGCAAAAGAAAAAAATATCGTTGTCGGCGCGCATATCGGTTATGATGACATTCAGGGCTTTGGCTACAGAGCAATGGACTTAGACGAAGATGAGATTGAAGCGCTTGTTCTTTATCAGGTGGGCGCGATAATGTCGTTTGCCAGAAGCTACAAGATGGAAATAGAACACGTTCGTCCGCACGGTGCGATGTACAAACGTGCGGCTGAGGATTTTACTTTCGCCTGTGCTATAGCAAAAGCTGTTAAAAAATGTTCCGAATGGCTTGTATATTACGGTGCGGCAGGTGACGTAACCGAAAAAACAGGCGAATTTGTAAATATTCCGGTTGCGCAGGAAATTAACCTTGAAAAGACTTACAATGTTGACGGAACTGTTGATTTTTCAGCAAAAGATAACGATAAAGCTTTCGATTATATTTCAAAATTGAGAACTCTGCTGAATTACTCGCAGGTTACGAACAAAGAAGGCGGAAAAACTTTTGTCACAGCCGATACAATTCATTTTTCCGGAAAAGTTCCTAATATTGAAGAAATAGCAAAAGAAGCATACAATATAATCCAGCCGGTGCCCGTAAATTACAAAAATGTATGCGAGTCAGGCTGGGTATAAATTATTATCAAATCTATAACAGACAGGGATGTAAATATGAAAAATTTTAAAAACAGTATGAGAATACCTAAAGATGCAGCGTGGCTGATACCCGGATTGCAGGTCAAACGCTGGTTTGCAATGATATTTTTAGGCGCATTAATGATGACAATAGGTTTTTTGATACTGTGCGATATCAAACCTGTATTCTATACGATGATGTTTGTCAGAAAAGTTGCAATGACAGTGTCAACGGAGTGGCTGGCATTTGCAATTGTAATGTTCGGAGCCGGAATATTTTTTAAAGGCTGGCAGAAAACAAATATCTCTATGCTCGGCTTAAATTCTGAAAAAGCCGGCGATAATATTCTTGAAGCGCTTTACAGACGCCGCAAACTCAATAAAGGGCCGAAAATTGTTGCTGTCGGCGGCGGTACGGGTTTGTCAATGCTTTTGAAAGGTATAAAGCATATTACAAATAATATTACGGCGGTTGTTACTGTCGGCGACGACGGCGGAAGCTCAGGCCGGCTCAGAGAAGATATGGGAATTCTTCCTCCGGGCGATATCAGAAACTGTATTGCGGCTCTTGCCGATGACGAAGATTTGATTACAAAACTTTTCCAGTACCGTTTCAAATCCGGCGAAGGTCTTGAAGGCCACAGCTTCGGAAACTTATTTTTGACGGCACTTTGCGCAATTACAGGCGATATGGTGCGTGCGGTTAAGGAATCCTCAAATGTTCTTTCAATCCGCGGCAGAGTGCTACCTTCAACTTTAGACGATATGAAGCTTGTTGCGGAAATGGAGGACGGCAGAATTATTCACGGTGAATCCAACATTCCAGAAGCTCATGGCAAAATTAAAAGACTTTACACTGACCCGAAAAATTGCAGGGCGCTGGTTGATGTAATTGCGGCAATAAAAGATGCGGATTTGATTATTCTCGGCCCCGGAAGCCTTTACACCAGTGTTATCCCGAATCTTTTGATTGATGAAATTGCCCGGGAAATTGCAAAATCCCACGCTAAAAAGATTTATGTCTGCAATATTATGACCCAGCCCGGTGAAACAGATAACTATAAAGCTTCTGATCACGTGAAAGCCCTTATGCAGCACGCAAACAGCAGAAATATTATTGATGCGGTTCTTGTCAACGACTGTATTCCGGCAAATCTGGCGCAGAAATATGAACAGGCAGGTTCTTATCCGGTTAAAATAGATGTGGAGAATTTGCGGAAATTGGGCGTTAGAATTTTTGCCAAAAAACTCATTGAGGACAGCCGCGAAGGGTTTGTAAGACACAGTTCAAACCGTGTTGCAAGGGCCATCTACTACTGGTTCAGAAAAGAATCCAAAACAGAGAAACCTCATTTTTTTTCAAATAAAGAGCAGGAAGACAGAGAATGTGTTCTCAATTGATTAAGAAAGTAAACATAAAAACTTTAAGAAATTTAAAAAATTCCGGCGAAAAGTTTTCAGTATTAACGGCCTACGATTATTCAACCGCAAAATACCTTGATGAAGCCGGAATTGATGTTATATTGATAGGCGACAGCCTTGCGATGGTGGCGCTCGGTTATGAAACAACGCATTCAGTCGGGGTTGAAGAGATGAAAATCTTTACCCGCGCGGTCGCAAAAGGGGTTAAAAGGTCGCTTGTGATAACAGATATGCCGTTTTTAAGCTATCATACAGATATTCCTTCTGCCGTCAAAAATTGCGGCGAAATGATTAAACTCGGCGCAAACGGTGTTAAAATTGAAGGGTGGAGTGATTATATCCTGCAAGTTGTAAAAAGACTTGTCGAAACCGGAATTCCCGTAATGGGGCATCTGGGGTTCACTCCGCAGTTTTTGAATACTCTTGGCGGATACAAAATTCAGGGAAAAACTCTTGAGGCTGCGGATGAAATCCTAAAACAGGCAAAACAGCTTGAAGATGCCGGAGCTTTTTCTGTTGTTCTGGAGATGGTGCCTCAGGAAAGCGCAAAATACATTACGGAAAACCTTACAATTCCGACAATTTCCTGCGGGGCTGGCAAATATTGCGACGCACAGGTTCTTGTGTCAGACGATGTCTTTGGCAAGTACAGCGACTTTACACCGAAATTCGCAAGAAAATACGGTGATATGAAAGCTTTGATTGTCGATTGCGCAAAACGATTTGATGAAGACGTTAAATCAGGAAGATTTCCTGCAGAAAATGAAGTTTTTTAAGTAGAGAGGGGTAAATTTTGATTCAGGATGATTTGCTTATAACAATTGTAATAATGTTTTTGCTTTCAATTCTGGCGGTTTTGTTAATATTGTTTGTTATGATATTCACAGGCGTCAACTTTTATAAAACAAAAAAGTTTAAAATAAATCCCGTACATTCAATAATTATAGTTATATCCTTGATTATTTTGTATCTGGGGCTTCCGTTCTGGTTCCTCGGGGCTGCAAACGATGCAGAGGCTGCCAGAGCCGAGAACATGCACAAATTGTCGGTTAAGACTTCAGTTTTGCCTTCAGTGAAATCTTTTATGCTGGCAGAACTCGGCGGATACTATATGCGGTATTTTGAGGGCGAAAAAGCAATTAAAGCTTTTGAAGAGTCAATAAAAATAAAAGAAAATAAGCCTTCCTCAGCAAGCCTTTGTTTGTTGTATTCATTTAAAGCCGACAGAGAAAAAGCAATAGATATGTGCAGCAGAGTTGAGGCAATGCAAACTGTTGCGATTATGCATATTCTTGAAAAAGATTACAAAACGGCAACGGGCATAATAAATAAATTAGTAGAAACCCGCAAACATCCTGAATGCTGGAATTATGCGATAAGAGCCTATATAAACCGCAAAACCGGTAATGAAGCCCGGTTTGAATCCGATTACAGGCAGGCAGAAACGATGTGTCCCGGAAGTAAAGAGCTTGAAAGCCTTTATAAAAACAAAAATTACTACGAAGATTTTTATTCGCAGAAGAAAAAAGAGTTTAAATTTTAAAATAAGAAATATTTTGTGCTATAATCAGCGCAAAGAGGTGAGATTATCATGTTGTTACACAGGATAGATGAAGTAAGAGAGAAAGTCAGAGAATGGAAAAAGCAGGGATTAACAGTGGGGCTTGTTCCGACAATGGGAGCGCTTCATAAAGGGCACCTGAGTCTTATCAAAAAAAGTGTTGAAAAATGCGATAAAACAGTAATTTCTGTTTTTGTAAACCCTATTCAGTTTTGCCCCGGAGAAGACTTTGAAAAATACCCCAGAACACTCGATGCAGATACAAAACTTGCCGAAGATGCAGGTGTTGATGTTGTTTTTGCCCCGTCAGCAGAAGAAATGTACGGAAAAGACCATATTATGTCAAATGATTTTTTGACGTATGTAATTCCTCCGTTTTTCTATGTAAACAAGCTTTGCGGCAAATCACGCATCGGGCATTTTGATGGAGTTTGCACGGTTGTAAACAAGTTGTTTAACATTGTTCAGCCGGATTTTGCGTTTTTCGGCGAAAAAGACAGGCAGCAGTTAATAATTATTAAGAAAATGGTTAAGGATTTGAACATCCCGATAGAAATAATTCCATGTCCGATTGTCCGTGAAGATGACGGGCTTGCAATGAGTTCAAGAAATAAATACCTGAATCCTGAACAGCGAAAAGAAGCTCTTGTCCTTAAAAATATTTTATTTAATATAAAATCATGCTATAATTCAGGTATCAAAGATGTAAAAGCTTTGACAGAAACTGCTTATACCTTTTTAAAACCCTGTCATGAGCTTGAATATCTGGAGTTCCGGGATAAGAATGACCTGGAGCAAAAAGATACCGCAGATAAAAATACAATTGTTTTTATTGCAGTAAAAATAGGTACGGTCAGATTGATAGACAATATATCACTGGAAGCTGGTTAGAGAGATTATTATAAAAGAGGAAGTTATGCTTCAGCTATTTAATTTAATGAAAAAACTTTTAAAAATGTTTTTGGATCTGGCATTTATGTCCCAGATTATACTGATGGTAATTATATTTGCCTTTGTAATGTACTGGTTCTTTGATGTAATTAACTGTCAGTATCTGGCATTTTTAACTCCGGTAGCTGATAATATTTCCGAATTTATGCATGAATATTTTGCGGATTCTCTAAGCAAAGGTGCAACAAAAACTGACGGGTCATTATTTATATTTATAATGATTCTGCTGGTTACAATAGGCGCTTTGACGCAGGTAAAGTCTTTTGCTATTGCAGTTTCCAAAAAAGTTTCAAGAATAATCGACAAGATTAAAATTAAAAATGAAGACGAATTTAATGCCCAGTTACGGGCAGAAGCAGATCAGGCAATTCTGGCATATCGTAATGTTATTTTGATTACAAAGCTGGCAGTCAAAAAGAGAGTTGTTGATGACACCAGAACAGAAGAAGAAAAAACTAGAGAAAACGAAGAAATGCTTGATAAGCTTGTCTGTGAGTTTTATAACAGAATAAAAAGTGCTCCCTGCTGTAAATTTGCCAAAAATGGAGAGCAGCTGGTTGTGACTCTTAAAGGGTTCACTCATGTTGACAAGCTTCTGTATTATGTAGATAAAGCACTTGAAGATTTGCGTACCGAAATGCGGAAAGAAGGCTGGCTTTTAAGATCTTATTCGGCAATTGATGCTTTTGATGACAAGGCGCTGCTTAAGGATGTATATTTTGACCTTCAGATTTTGTTGAAGCTTAATCTGTATAACGAAATTATTTGTTACGGAAATTTTTGTAACAGATACTATATGGAGCCTAAAAACCTTTTTGAAGCCTACCTGAAAGGTGTGTACGATACAACAGAACCTGAAAATGTCTGGACATTGGTTAAAAAATATTAAGCAATACTTGATTTTTAGTTTTATTTAATGTAACATAATTTTACAACCGCAGACAATTAGCCGGCATCTGCCGTCAAATGCATTAGCAGCTAATCGAGGTTACACTGGCAGTTTATTGTTCCGGATTTCCGGTTAAATAATTCGAAATGTGTGATTTTGCGGTTTGGATGCGCAAAATCTTTTTAGTATGCAGAGGTTTTGCAACTCCAAAACAAAAGGTCGATACAAAATACAAGGAGCGAAAAATGTCAACAAAACAATTTAAATCTGAAAAAATTGATGCTCTGAAATCAAAATTGGAAAAAGCAAAAGTTGCTGTAGTTACCGAATACAAAGGCTACTCAGTAGAAGAAATTACTAATCTCAGACGTGCTCTTCAAAAAGAAGGCGGAGATTATATGGTAACTAAAAATACTCTGGCTAAAATTGCCGTAAAAGGTACCGATTTTGAAATTCTTAATGATACATTCAAAGGACCAATTGCCCTGGCTTTCGGATACGAAGATCAGGTTAGTCCTGCCAAAATTGTTGCAAAATTCATCAAAGACACCAAAAAAGGTGTAATTTTAGGTGCAGCATTAGACGGCAAATTGTTATCAGACAAAGAAACCGAAGCTCTTGCAAAACTTCCTTCAAAAGAAGAACTTATTGCAAAAATTCTCGGTTCTATCAATTCACCGGCATCAGGTATTGCAAATTCTGTCAATGCAGTTATGGCTCAGCTTACAAGAGCTATGGCGGCTGTCAGAGATCAAAAGGCTGCTTAAGAGGCTTTTTGAAGTGCGCATAGCGCAAACAATATAACCAAAGTACACAGTAAAAAAAATTAAAAGGAGAAATAAAAATGAGTAATGTAGAATCAATCTTAGAAGCAATTGAAAAATTAACTTTGCTTGAAGCAGCAGAATTAGTAAAAGCTATGGAAGAAAAATTCGGCGTATCAGCAGCAGCACCTGTTGCCGTAGCAGCAGCAGCTCCGGCAGCAGCTGGCGACGCAGCAGCAGAAGAAGCTTCTGAAGTATCAGTTATTTTGGCAGCAGCTGGTGCTAACAAAATCGCTGTATTGAAAGAAGTTCGTGCTATCACAGGCTTGGGCTTGAAAGAAGCTAAAGACCTCGTTGACGGTGCTCCGAAACCTGTTAAAGAAGGCATCAAAAAAGAAGATGCTGAAGCTATCAAAAAACAGCTTGAAGCAGCCGGCGCTACTGTTGAAATCAAGTAGTTTGATTTTATTAGTAAAATTAAAAATCCCCGTAAGTTTTACGGGGATTTTTTGTTGCAAATTTTAAAATCTCAAAATGAGAGTTATATAACAAAATTAAACAGTTCCCTGATATCTATTTCAAAAGCTTTAGCAATTGCTTCAAGATTTTTAACCGTAATATTACTTTCTCCTCTTTCGACCATTCCGATAAAATTTCTGTTAAGTTCGGCAAGTTCAGCAAGCTTTTCCTGGGACATCTTCCTCTTCATTCTTTCAAGCCGGATTTTCTGCCCCAATTTTTCGGTTAAATCAGTATGAGTTTGTTTTTTCATACTTTCAATTCTATTCATTGTGTTATTGACTTGCTACCTAATATCATGTTAATATGTAAAATATACTAGGCAATTAGTTGAATTTCTATAAATTATTTGTTTTTTAAATGTGTAATAAAAGTATTTCCAATCATAGCTAAGGAAATACCTGCAGTGTGAGTCATAGCATACTGCAAGTTTAGAGAGGTGAATGCTCCTTTTTTGTTTAAAAAAGTCACCTCTTTTTCTTGTGAATATTGCAAAATATATAATTGCATGGTATGTTATTTGATGGCATATTATTAATAAAAGGTAGCTTTGTATGAAGTTAAAGAAGATTTTGGTTTTAGGATTATTTTTAGGTATTGTTTTGTGTCCAAATGTCTCTATTGCAAAAGATTACGCATGTGAATTTGATAACGGTGGGTACTACAGGTATTCTCCTGATATATCAGACGAAGAATATAAACAAAGGTGCGAGACTTATAAGAATCCTTTTTGGGGTGAAAAAAGACAGCAGCTTTATGAAAATTGTTTGAGAACTACTGAAGCAAACCGAAAATTTTATAATGAGGGAAATTGCAAACCTTTATTGAAAAAAACACATACTAAAGGAAAGACAAAATGTGAGGTTGATTATTTTATAACAAAATCAAATAAAAAGAAAAATATGGGAACTGCGTGTATGGGGCCTGATATTGAAAATCTTAAAAAAGAAATCGAAAAATTATATGATTAATGAGGATAGAATGAGAAAGAATATATTATTAACAACGCTAGGGATTATGATTTGGATGTCTGCTGTTTGCGGTGTGTCAGCAGAAGGAACACAGTCGTCGAATAATTCTTTGTATTCCCAAAAATTCATCTCAAATCTGGTCAAGTGTAAAAAATATAAAGAAGAAAGACAAATGGAATTTTTCGGGATGCCTGTTACTCCGACGGTTGTCGTGGAAGGCTGGCAAAATGGTAAGTGCGTATATTCAAACTTTCCGAAAGAATCTCCTGAAAGCAAATATACCTGTTATTTTACAAAAGCTCAGCTGAAAGAAATTCTTGAAACAAGCCGGAAAGATCAAAGTAAAAAAGAAACCTACAAAGGAGAAGGGATGACTTACACTTCGGATCCAATGTCGGTTTTGTTTACTAAATACCTGAATGACGGCGTGACCTGCAAAATGCCCGAAGATAAATAAGGGAAATTGGCTGCAGGATACGATTTTTGCTCTTGTTTGACAGATTTAAGGAAGTATGATATATTCTCTACATCAGTGAGCAACCGGCGGGAACGAGTAATGTTCAAAATTCAATTCTATGGTTGCAACATGGAAAATCTCATCTATGCAAGGGGGGAAAATGATAAAAAAGATATTTTTAACAGCGTTTGGAATATTTGGATGTATTCTTTGCAGCAGTTTGGTTGTCTATGCTGAAGAAGTTCAGGAAGAAGCTACTCCTGCAAAGTCTGTAAAATATTCCCAAAATTTTATCACCCATCTTGTATCCTGCAAACAATACAGGGAAGAGGTTCCGGCAGAAATGTCAGATAATGTTATTACGCCGACATTTGTGGTTGAGGGCTGGAAAAATGGAAAATGCGTTTATGTAAATTATCCGAAAGAAGCTCCGGAAAATAAGTATGTTTGCAGATTTACAAAAGAGCAGCTTAAGGAAATCAGCGATGTAAGCAAAAAAGACCAGACCATTCCTGAAGTTTACAAATACGGCGGAATGACTTATACAGCTGATCCTTTGTCAGTATTGTTCACGACTTATATGAACGATTCAAATGTTTGCACAGCGCCTCCTCCGCCTCCGGCTCCTAATCCGATTCCGGAACCTCAGGAGGCTGCTGAACCTGCGCAAAAATCTTAGCCGCAAATTTTTGCATATTCACAAAATTTACAGCTGCTTCTGTTCTCTAAACCTTCAAATTCTTTTGTCGCAAGAATTTGAGAAGTTTTTGTGTGCAAAAGTTGTTCATAAATGTTTTTTCTCTCTTCATTAAATCCTATTAATTTATTCTCGTTATTTTTGAGGTCAATATAAACAAATGAAATGCTGTTTTTATCTCTGATAATTTTGTCGGCACAAAGAAGATAAATCATTGTCTGGTAATCCCTTTCGGGATTTTTTGGAATTGTGCCGGTTTTGTAATCAAGAATATAATAATCATCCCCGTCGTGAACAATAGCGTCGAGTCTTCCGAAAATCCATGTAGCGCCGAGTTTTGCCGTAATCGGGTATTCGGAATGAAGACATTTTTTTGAAAAATATTCGTTATTTTTCAGCCGTTCCCAGAGAAGTTTTTCCTCAGAATTCAACGCTGTTTCCAGTTTTGTAATATCTGCGCCTCTATGATAATAATTCGCAAGTGCGTGAATTTTTTTACCCTTTTCAAACAGTGCAGGGTTTTGAGGAACCGTGATTTTTTCGTTAAATTTCAGGTTGTATTTGACAGGACAAGCCTCAAACGTTTTTAGCATATTCGGAGAAAAATTATTCATAAATTGCACCAGCCTTACTTTCTTCTGAAATTATATCAAAAATCATCGACGGCTCCTGCTCAACAATTTTTTCAAAAGATTTTGCTTTACGGCTTACTGTAATGTGCAAATTTTTTCTGGCTCGTGTTATTGCAACATACAGAAGCCTCAGGTTCTCTGACAAAAGCTCCTGCTTCAATTGTTCTTCGGTCTTGGCCTTGTAATCAGGATTGAGTCGTCTTATTGCTTCCATAAAATCTGATGATTTCAATTTAATCTGAGAAAAGTCAAGCGTTAAATTCTTTTCAGCCATTTCCGGCAAAAATACGAGATCAAATTCATCTCCTTTAGATTTGTGGAGTGTCATAATCTGAACTTTGCCTTCAAGAAATTCTTTATCGCTTTCATCTTCTTCTGAGAAAAACTTGAATCCGCTGAGCGAAGTCTTTTTAGACAATTCGCCAAGCCTTGTCATTATGTATTCAAATCCGCTGTTTGCCATTGCTATCCGCTTAATCAGTGTTGATATAAGGTAAACATTTGATTTTTCAATTTCGCTTGAAAAATAGTGAAGACCTATTTTTATTGCAAGTTCGTCTGCCGTAAGGTGCGGGAACGATAGCCAGTAAGTTAAATCCCAGTAGAACTGTTCAAGGTAAACGTTGTTTATATCGTCACAGTTAAGTGCAATAAACGGATTTTCATACTTTCTGATTTCGCAAGCCATACGTTGTTTATATAGCCCGCATTCAGCAAGGATTTCGTAATTATCTGCAATAACATTGTTGTCGAACGGGTGCAAAATCATATTCATAACGGCGAAGATTACCCTGAAAATGGTTTTCTGTTCAAGGCATTCGCTTCTGGTAATGGTTTTAAGCCCGCTGTTGTTGATAAAGTCCATCCATTGAACAACTTGAAAATTGTTCCTTAAAAGTATTCCGATGGTTGCTTTCGGGTCTTTTTTCAGGGTATTTTTAATTATTGAGAGGATATAATTTTTTTCTTCTATAGTGCTGTCAAAAATTTTGGGTGTTACAGCGTTAGGGCTTATCGGGTTTCTGCCTTCTACAGGGTGCATAAAAATCTTGAAAAATGCATTTTTCATTTCATCATTTTCTTCCGCAAACTTCACAAGATCATTTGCAAGCATCCATACATCTTTAGTGCATCTTTGTGAGCAATCCATACTAACGTTTGTAGATGTCGAAATAAATTGTCTGAACCCTTCAACATCAGCGTTTGAAAATGTTGTTGTAATTGCCTGATTGATGTCCCCGCAGCGGATTAAGTTTTTATATTTTGCACTCAGCATATTGATAAGTTTCTGCTGAATTGCTGATGAATCCTGCGCCTCATCTTCTATTACAAAGTGACAGATGTCCTGATAATGCGCGAGAATATCAGGGTTTTCTTCCAGAAGCCGGACTGACGATATAAGCATATCGTCATAGTCAATGAGATTTGCGGTGTTCAGGGCCAGCTGATATTCTTCAAAGAATGTTTGAAATTTTTTGATTTTTAAATCAGTTGCACCGTTGAGTTTTTGTCCGTTTTCAGGAATTGAGCCTGCGGATTTGAATTTCCCCTCTCCGATTTTAAATACAGATACCGCTCTGTCAAAATCATCCGTTTCTGTTTTTTTTAATTTAAGTTTAGTAGAAATTTCTCTGACTATTCTTGAGCGCTGTGTGTCGTCGCAGATTTCAAAGTCAGAAGGAAGCCCGAGGCGTTCAAAGTTTCCGTTTTCTTTTAAAATTCTGAGAGCAAGCCCGTGGATTGTGCTGATATTCGGAAGCTGCGCGGAATCTTCCCTTACGGTTTTAATTCTTTCTCTGAAGTTTCTTGCTGCTGATTCCATGTAAGTAAGTACAAAAATATTTTCAGGGTTTGCGCCGTTTTCAAGAAGTTTTAAAATTAAAGCCAGAAGAATAGTTGTTTTTCCTGCCCCCGGAACTGCTGAAATTGCCATTCTGCCTGATTTGTAATCCAAAACCGGCTGCTGGTCGGGGCGTGGAGTAATTTGAAATTTCTTTTTAGTTTCCTCCGGAACGGCGGCATCAGTATGAACAATAATCTGTTTTTCAATCCCTCCGAAGTTTTCAATACCGTTTCCGTCAAAAAGGCTTGAATAAGCATAAATATGTTCATCTGCGCAAAGAGTAAGTTTCCTTAAAATTCTTGCTGTTTTTTCTTTGCCGAGTTCAATATTGTCATCAATTGTAAATTCATCTTTTGACCAGCCCCGCTGGAATACCCACGCATTATAAAGCGGGCCGGTATCGCTCTTAATCCATTCATCGCTTGAAACATCCAGCCATATCTGGTATTTTGTCCTAATCTGGCTGTCAATTATTTTTTGAGGGGTTCCGATAACTAAATCTTTATCGCGTATTTCCAGTGTTGTATACGGGTTTTCGGCAATAATTGAATTCTCTATCTGGGTTATTATTTCATTTTTTCTTTTCTCAAATCCGTCCTTAAAAACATTTTCAAATTCCTGAAGCTGTTTGATAAAGAAGTTAAATTTATTCAGAATTTGCGAATCAAAAGTTTTTAGTTCCACGAGGTTTTCGTAAATTTCAAGCGCCTGAAGTGAAAGTTTTTTGTCTGTTTGAGATTGCGGGTTTACAATACTAAGAAAT
Organism: Candidatus Gastranaerophilales bacterium; assembly: GCA_944325605.1. Classification (GTDB taxonomy): domain Bacteria; phylum Cyanobacteriota; class Vampirovibrionia; order Gastranaerophilales; family Gastranaerophilaceae; genus Scatenecus. The sequence goes on along the minus strand of CALVAX010000019.1, from coordinate 9,125 downwards.
TTTCTGTATTTTTCTGTGTAATCAGAATAAGGAAATTCAAAATCAATAATCTCTTTTGTTCTGTCAAAAGTATCAAGAATTTCACGGCAGTATTTTATCGGAATTTCCAGAAAATTTGAAATAATTATTCTTAAATCAAAAGACGTGAGTTTGTCTTTCATTCCGCAATTGAGTTTCATAATAGTCAGAACTGAGAGGACTAGAGGATTTTGGATAAGCTTTTCACTTCCGGAAAGAAATATAAGGTTTGCATGTGGCCTTAACCTTTCTTTCAACGAAAACCTCAGCATTTCATCAATTACAGGTGTAATGATTGCAATTTCAGAAGGCTTGACTTTCTGTTTCATAAGCGACTGTATCTGGTTAATTGCCAGATCAATCATCTTTGCACGTTTTGACGGAGATTGCAGTGAAAAGTTTTCCAGAAATTCTGTTTTATCTTCTGTCGTATTTCTAAAAATGTTTTCAGCGTCAAACTTGAGTTTTGTTTCCGAATCAATTGAAATTACAGGTTCTCTAAAAAGTTTTTCGAACTTCCAGACGGCAGTTCTGTCCGCACTCAAATATCCAGTTCTGCTTGCGCCTTTTTTGTCAAAAGCAATAAATTGCTCTTTTAATTGAGGTGCAAGATGTTTTATAAAATCAAAGCATAGCGGTGTGATTTCGTCGCCGTCATCGACAATCAGATATTTGATATTTTTGAAATACTCCGTGTTTTTGCAAATATAGTTGAAAACAAGCCCCTGTCTTAAGTAATCAAAATCTCTGAGTGCAAGCGTTTGTTTTAACAATTTTTTAAGAGCAATTTTTGCATCATCAGCAAAACTCTCTTTTAAAACCCTTGATCTCCACTCAACTTCATCATCTGTAAGATTGTTTTGTACAATAAGCGAATATCTTCTGAATAGCTGGTGCAGAAGCGATTTTTTAGAATTGTAACCCTTAAACTGTACCTCTTTAATAATATCTTTCAAGATGAATTGCGAAACTTCAAGTCCTGCAAGATTTGGCAGAATTTCCGCTCCCGGATAGGGGTTAATGTTTTCCAGTACAGCCCAGTTGTCAATAATGGTGTTATATACAAGCGAAAAGAAAGAATGAACTTCAAGCTTTTCAACTGCAGGAATTTCAAGCAGATTAAGTGTACTTTCTACAAATTTATTTTTAAGTCCGGAATTTTGAACAAGTACAAGAATTTCAGAAGCAGGAGTGCCGGCATTCAAAAGTTTTGCATATTTTTCAATAAGCAAATCCGTTTTTTTTGATGATACACTTCCTTCAACTAACACCTTAAATCAATCCTCTTTTTATAGTATTTTAACACAAAAAAGTGTTATTTTTACCATTGAAATTAATATTATTAAACTATTGCATTTTTAAGGAATTTCATCTAATATATGCATGTAAAGGATGAATAAAAGCATTGCAAAAGTGGAGGTAAGAAATGCAAGAATTACAAGAACAAATCGGACAGTCAGCAGGACAAATTTACAACTATTTGTCATCAAACAACGGCAAATCAACATTTGCTAAAATGAAAAAAGACCTTGACCTTAAAGGTAATTTTGCTGATTTGGGTCTTGGCTGGTTAGCTAGAGAAGACAAAGTTGCTATTTCTAAGAGAGGTTCTTCAGTTAGCATTACTTTGAAATAGTTAGCTGTAAAAGTTTAAACTTAGAAAAGACACTTTTGAAAGTGTCTTTTTTAGTGCAAAAAAAAACTTCTTTTGAAAAAGAAGTCAGGTAGTAAGTGTGTAGTAGGTAGGTTATAGTAGTAAAGATTATAGATTTTTGATATATAAATAAAGTATTTTTTATATATCGAATTTCACAAAACTGTTTTATTTTTACAAAACTTTACAAAAAACCGTTTTGTTTATTCTATAATTTAATTGCTTTAAAAGAGATGGAAAGGAAGCTTATGAAAATAGCGATTTATCCCGGAAGTTTTGATCCTGTAACAAAAGGTCATATAGATATTCTGAAAAACGGAGCCGAAATTTTTGATAAAGTTATAATAGCTGTCGCAAAAAATTCTGAAAAAAATGCCTTTTTATCAGTTGCAGAAAGGGTTGCGCTTATCAAAGAAAGCGTAAAAGATATTGAAAATGTGGAAGTTGACAGTTTTGACGGTCTAACTATCGAATATGCCAAAAAACGGGGCGCACAGGTTATTTTGAGAGGCCTGCGCGCGGTTTCGGATTTTGAGTATGAAATGCAGCTTTCGCAGGCAAACAGCGCACTTTCAAGTGATATAAAGACGATATTTCTTATAACAAAACCGAAATACAACTTTATTTCTTCCCGCACAATCAAAGAAATATACCTGAATAACGGTGATATCTCGAAGTTTGTGCCGGAGTGTGTGTGCAAATTTTTAATGAATAAAAAACAACCTTAATGACGTAAGTTTAAAATATCTTAAAATACTTGATAATTCTGTGAAAATAGTTTGACAATTAATTTTTGCTTATGTAGAATGTAATTATCAAGAAAGGGATATGTAATATCATGCAACAGAATGGTGTATATGACTTATTAAGATTGTTAGAAATGTCAATTGACGATAGTTTTCCGATTATTCCCGGAAGATTCGTTCTTGCAAAACCAAAAGAAATTGAAGCGTTGATTGATAAAATATATAGATCTTTGCCTGTAGAAGTTCAGGAAGCAAGGGCGTTTTTAAGACGCAGAGATGAAATGCAGATGGAAGCACAGCAAAAGGCTGAAAAAATTATTGCTGATGCTCAGGCAGAAGCTGACAGAAAATTGTCGGAAGCTGACTTTTTGAAAGCTCTTGAGCGTGAAGGCAACAGAATTAGAACACAGGTTCAGGAAGAATGTGAAGAATTGAAACGCAAAGCTCTGGAAGATGCTGACAATATCAGGCTCAAAGCCACAGAAGATGCAATGAAAACCCGTGAAGGTGCTGAAATCTATGCAGAGCAGGTTCTCACAAACCTTGAGCGCGATTTAACCCAGCTTCAGCAGGTAGTTAAAAACGGTCAGGTTTATATGGAAAAATTAAGAAACGAATCCTACGGAAACTATGATGTTCCAAGTTCTTACGAAATGAGGAACAGTTCTTCGGATTTTGCAATAAAGTAAAATTCAAAGTTTGAAATAAAAAAGACCGCTTTTTTGAAGCGGTCTTTTTTAACGCATATTTTGTAGTATTTGTTAACATTTGTTTGCATTTATTTATTTTTGTTTTATTATGTTATAGTAAGCCGATTAAATAGAATGTGAAACTTCTCACATTCTATTTTAAAAAGGACTTAAAAATGTTACAAAAACGTTGAAATTTAATAGAAAAAGGAAATAACAACGATGGGAATCAAAGGAAAAAACGACAGAATGGTAGTTATGGCATGCGAAGACTGCAAAGAAAGAAACTACACAACAACTAAGAACAAAAAAAATATTAAGGAAAGACTTGAATTGAACAAATACTGTCCGACCTGCAAAAAACATACAAAACATAAAGAAACTAAGTAGACGAATTTCGGCAGGGCGCCGCAAAGCGAAGCCCGCAATATCCAGTGTTCCGATTGAGCGGCGCGAATTAGATAAAATTTGCATAGCAAAATAAGGGACAGGACAGCCGAATAATTCGTAAGGCCAAATACCGTGAGAGTCACGGTTAAGCGTCCTTAGTTCAGTTGGTAGAACGTCGGTCTCCAAAACCGGATGTCGAGGGTTCGAGTCCTTCAGGGCGCGATTTTAAAACTATAAGGAAAGTACAATGATTGGTAACGAAAATTCCTCTCAACAATTAGGAAAATCAACAGAGTTTATAAACGGTATAAAAACGTATTTCAAAGGCGTAAAATCAGAATGGGGCAAAATAAGCTGGCCCGAAAAACGTCAGGTTGTTGCTGAGACAATTTTTGTTATTGTTATCGTGTTTATCTTTACAGTTGCAGTTTATTTAATGGATATCATATTCAAAGGTTTGTTAGGGCTTATAAAATAGTCCGGATGTAAAAATAAAAAGGTGGCTTATGGCAAAAAAAGAAAAATCAATGGAAGAACAATTGAATGAAGATGTAAAAGCGGAAGCAGAGGCAGCCGAAGCGCAGGCTCAGGCCGAAGAAGAAAAGAAAGAAGCCAAAAAGAACCAGAAACGCTGGTACATCGTTCATACCGTAACCGGTCATGAAAATAAAGTTAAAGTAAACCTTGAAAAACGTATTGAATATATGAACATGGGTGAAAAAATCTTCCGTGTTGAGGTTCCGCAAAAAACTGTTACCCAGATGAAGGGCGGAAAAAAACAGGAAAGAGAAGAAAAAATCTTCCCTGGCTATGTTCTTGTTGAAATGATTATGGATGAGGACAGCTGGTATGTTGTCCGCCATACAGCCGGTGTAACCAAGTTTGTCGGATCAGCCAAAAAGCCTATACCCGCGCGTGACAGCGAAATTAAAAAGATTATTCACAGATCAACTTCTCAAACCCAGAAAATTGAACTGGATGTTAAAGCAGGTGACAAAGTCAGAATTATTTCAGGCCCGTTTGCAGACTTTGTTGCTGATATCATTGAAGTTTATCCGGATAAATCAAAACTTCGTGCAAATGTTTCAATCTTCGGGCGTGAAACTCCTGTTGAATTGGAATACAAGCAAATTAACAAGTTATAATAAATAAAACGGCTGTTAAGGTTTTAGCAATAAAATCAGAACAGTCAGGAAGTACAAAAATGTGGAAGGATTTTTCAATCGAAACTACACGAAAGAAAACCGTTAGTACCACAAAAGGAGAAAAACATGGCAAAAAAAGTAGTAGGAAAAATTAAGCTTCAAATTGAAGCCGGAAAAGCAAACCCGTCACCTCCGGTAGGTCCGGCATTAGGTCAGCACGGTGTTAACATCATGGATTTCTGCAAGCAATTCAATGCTAAAACAGAATCACAGGCAGGATACATTATCCCGGTTGTAATTGATGTTTATGAAGACAGAAGTTTTACTTTTGTTACAAAATCACCTCCGGCACCTGTATTAATTAAAAAAGCTTTGAATTTATCAAAAGGATCAGCAGTTCCGAATAAAGACAAAGTTGCAGAAATTACGCAGGCTCAGCTTGAAGAAATTGCAAAAATTAAAATGAATGACTTAAATGCTACAACTCTTGAAGCAGCGGTAAAAATGATAAAAGGTTCTTGCCGTGCAATGGGTGTAACAGTTAAGGAAGGTTAGGATGGAAGGACTTTTGCAGAGTTCTGCAAAATCCGTTAGTACCACGAAAGGATTAAAAAATGTCAAAATTAACTAAAAAACAGAAAAAAATGCAGGAAATGCTTGAAGGTTTTGAGCAGCCTTCAACAGCAGTAAATGCTATTAAAAAACTACAGGAAATCTCAAAAGAAGTGGCAAAATTCAACGAAACAGTAGAATGCCATATGAGATTAGGTATAGACGTCCGTCAGGCAGACCAGCAGATCAGATCAACTGTTGTTTTACCGGCAGGTCTTGGTAAAACAGTAAGGGTTTGCGTTATTGCTAAAGGTGCAAAAGCAACCGAAGCAAAAGATGCAGGTGCTGATTATGCCGGAGCTGAAGAAATTATCGACAAAATTTCAGGCGGATGGTTTGAATTTGATACACTTATTGCAACACCGGATTGTATGGGAATGCTCGGTAAATTAGGTAGAGTATTGGGCCCGAAAGGCTTGATGCCAAACCCGAAAACCGGAACTGTAACAATGGATGTTGCAAAGGCTGTTAAAGATGCCAAAGCTGGTAAAGTTGAATTCAGAGCTGACAAACAGGGTATGATTCACTGTCCGATAGGCAAAATCCAGTTTGTGGAAGAAGATCTGGTTAAAAACTATGCAACATTAGCTGATGCTGTTTTGAGAGCAAAACCATCTTCTGCAAAGGGTACTTTTGTTAAATCAGTTTATCTTTCAACAACAATGGGCCCCGGAATTAAATTGGATCCGAAAAACTTTGCAGCTGAAGTAAAAGAACTTGTATCATAAGTTTTACGGAAAGCAAATTATAAAAGGGCGTTTTTCTGATGAAAGACGTCCTTTTTGGATTTAAATAATCATAAAAATATTATGCAACTAAAAGACAGTTGAAGATATTTAAAAGTTCATTTTTATTTATTATAATTTTTTCTTTGTTGCATCTTCAAGAGCTTTTTCTAAAGTTTGGATTTTAGCTTCAAGAATTTTAACTTTTGCACTGTTTTCGTCGCTGGAAACTGATGTTTTTTCAAGTTTTCTTTCAAAAGCGCCTTCTTTTTCTCTGTATTTAATCAAAAACGGTTTTACAAATAGCATGGCAGAGCAGGAACCCAAAACAAAAAATCCCAGTAGTAATAAGCCTGTATTAACCGGCATCCGTCTGGAGAATGTCCCTAAAGCCTCTGCCGGCCCGTTGTCAAGGAGAGTAATTCCTGTTGCAGCCGAAAGATTTGAAAATACAAAATAAAGACAAACAACCGTTATTATAAGTGCCAAAGTCCAAAATAAATATTTCATAAGATTTAACTCCTGTTTTGTAAATACTTTAATACTTTAGTGATTTTTTCGTCAGGTTCTATTTCAAGTTCTATTATTTCATCAGAAAAAGGTTTTGTAAACCTCAGGTAATATGATTGTAACACCTGCTCATCGGTTTTAACTTTAGCCATTCCTGCCCCGTATAAAGTATCATTAAAAACAGGAAATCCTTTGTGGCTGAGATGAACTCTTATCTGATGGGTTCTTCCTGTAATAAGGGTTACATCAAGATATGTCGCATCTTTAAATCTTTCAATTACTTTAACAATGGTAATGCTTTCTTTTCCGTTTTCAGCCACAGCCATTTTGTGTGGTTGCGCCGTGTTGCGTCCAATCGGAAGATTTATAACATCTTCGTCTATCGGGTAAGCTCCTTTGACAATAGTTCTGTATTTTTTAGTAATTTTGTGATTTTTGATTAAGTCAGCCAGATACTCGTGGGTTTTATTGTTTTTGGCAATCATCAAAAGTCCGGAAGTATTTTTGTCAAGCCGGTGTACAATACCTCTTCTGAGTTCGCCGTTGATATCAGATAAATTTTCACCGTATTTGAAAAGCAGAGCATTAACCAGAGTTCCTGTTTTTTCACTTGCCGTTGGATGGGTAAGCATGCCTGAAGGCTTATTAACAACAAGCATGTTTGTATCTTCATAGACAATTTCAAGCGGAATATTTTCAGGTTCAATTCTGGCAGTTTCATTTTCTGGTATTTCAAATTCTATTTTATCATTTTCTTTAACCGGATATGAAGGTTTTTTAGCAGAGCCGTTGATCGTAACATGTCCGGATTTAATCAGATTTTGAAGTTTAGAGCGTGAAATTTCGCCTGTAATAGATGCTAAAAATGTGTCCAGTCTTAAATTTTCATCATTTTCATCAACATAAATAATCATATTTTACTTAGCTTTTTTAATCAGAATAAGAATAACGAGAGCAATAACACCGATAGTAATAAATATATCGGAAATATTAAAAACAGGAAAGTGAAAAGCACGGATTTCAAAGAAATCTCTCACATAACCATAGACAATTCTTTCGTGAAGATTTCCTGCAATACCTGCTGACAACAGCGCAATAAAGAATATACTTTTAAAAGAGATAGATTTTAAATGTTTAATAACATAGCCAAATAGTAATGTAATAGCGATTACTGAGAGGATAATCAAAACTTCTCTGGAGTTTTGAAGAATATTAAAAGCCGCGCCGTAATTTTTGACATAAGTAAGCGCAAACACAGGAGTAACAATCTTCATTCCGTGGGTTAACTGCCTCACAAGCTGGGCAGAGAAGTATAAATCCACCCACAGGAAAAATATAAAGCAAACTATCAAATAGATTGAACTACTTAGTTTCCTGTGCATTTTTAACATCCTCCTCCGGAGTAATAAATTTATTTTGCGGAATTACGTTGACTCTGGTCATTAAAAAAGCTATTCCTGTAACGTAAACTTTTGAGTGATTAGCGTCATACGGTTCAGTTTTAGCAATTCCGACAGAAGCTGTTGCGTATTCATTTATATTTTTAACATTAGCTTTAAATACCCGTTCCAGTTCGTTTTGATCTGTAATATTTCGGAATCTTTCTTCAGGTTTTCCGATAGGATGTATAATTTCTTGATTTTCAATAGAAGCGATAGCGTTTTCGTCATCAAGAAGATCAATATCAAGAGTTGCCGTATATTCATCTCCTGCATTAACGATTTTTGGAGCGGACAAATCCATCTTAATAAATCTGGCATCCCCGTATTTAAGCTGGGATTTTTCATCGAGAACCTGTTCTGCAACGATCAGCCATTTACTTCCGAATTTTTGGAGATAATACAAACTATTTGCTTCAGATCGTAATTCTCCGTATGCATCAACTGACTCTGATTCTTCGTGTGTTGTAGCAAGTGCAGTTTCATAAGTTTGAACAGTGGCAAAGCTTCCGTCAATATGAATGTCTTTAATTTCAGTTTTGTAAATAATGTCAGGGTAAGTTTTCCATGTATCATTAATTAGTTTGAAGTAAATTTTTTTAGCAAAGCCGTCAGCATTAATAAACTTTTCAGCATAAAGCGAAGACAGTTTGTCCAGATTGTGGCTATTGGTATATTCATCTTGTTGAATAAACACATCTTTCACATCATTGCGGGCATTTTTAAGTTCTCTGGATTGAGAAAATTTAGCCTTATAGTTATCAAAAAATCCAGCGTTAGCGGGTTCGGCAAAAGTATTTGCCAGCGCAAGAATTAAAATTACAGGTAAAATAAATATCTTCTTCATAATACAAAATTATAATATAAATTTTCAAAATCTGTAATAGTTTAAATAAATGAAATATAAAAGACGAAAAGTTCGTTACGTTTAAAAAGTCGATAAGACAGCAAGGCGATAGGGCGTTAAGTTTTTATCAGAGTGAGGTGTGAAGTGTGAGGAGAGTTGAAAATTAATAGGTGAATAAGTGCGTAATGTTTAATTAAAATTTGCGCGAAGCGCCGCAAAGAACTTATTCACTTCATCACCTATTCACTTATTCACTTTAAATAAAGACGTAAGGACGTTAAGACGAAAAGTTCTTTACGTAAAATAATTTCCCTCTCCCTTGAGGGGAGAGGGAAGAAATTGTTAGTGAG
>CALVAX010000018.1 GCA_944325605.1 Candidatus Gastranaerophilales bacterium | reverse complement strand
GTTTGGAACCTGTGTTCAGTAGCTGCGCTACCTTCCCTCTCAAAAACGATACTTAATCGTTTTTTCGGCAGAGTGCCTCAGTCCCGTTGATATTCAGTTTTTAAATTGCGATTGGAACCTGTGCCAGTAGCTGCGCTACCTTCCCTCTCAAAAACGATACTTAATCGTTTTTTCGGCAGAGTGCCACAGTCCCGTTGATATTCAGTTTTTAAATTGCGATTGGAACCTGTGCCAGTAGCTGCGCTACCTTCCCTCTCAAAAACGATACTTAATCGTTTTTTCGGCAGAGTGCCACAGTCCCGTTGATATTCAGTTTTTAAATTGCGATTGGAACCTGTGCCAGTAGCTGCGCTACCTTCCCTCTCAAAAACGATACTCAATCGTTTTTTTCGGCAGAGTGCCTCAGTCCCGTTGATATTTGACATTGCCTGTTCTTAAAGTACCAAAAACTATACCAAAAATCAAGTATTTATTTTGAAAATTTATACAGCAAGTTTCACAAATACTATTAAAAGTCCGTCATTCTGAGGGCTTCAGCCCGAAGAATCTCATCGAATTTTTATAACAACTTTCGCTTCGCTCAAGAAGCATCCCAGTTTTGCCGGTATTCTTTGCTAAAATTCCGGACGAAGTGGTTTTTGAATTTTTGGCGGAATTTGCTATATAAATTTCTTATTTTGCCGATTCTTCAAGCTCTAAAAAAGATTCTTCCTGAAACACATCATTTGCCGGAATAGACAGACCTTCCAAATCTGAAAGAATTCTGCTTCCGCTTGCGACAATTGAGTTTTCTATTATAACATTATCTGCAATTTCAACATTATCCCAGATTATACTGTCTTTTATTGTCACATTTTTCCCGATACAACAATTATCACCGATTGTTGAAACCCCTTCAAACTTAGTACCGGCAGGAATGTCTGTATTACCTGCAATATATTTTCCTCCGTCTTTGTACACTACTGCCGCATGTTTGAACGAACACAATCCGCTGAATACATCTTTTACAGACTGTTTGTACTGGGAAATTGTACCTATATCAGACCAGTATTCCGTAATTTCAAATGTATTTATACCGCAAGTTTGCAAAAGTTTTGGAAATACATTTTTAGCAAAATCATAAAATGTATCCGGCGGAATATAATCAAAAATTTCATAATTAAATATATAAATTCCGGTATTAATATAATTACTTTTAGCTTCCGCTACAGATGGTTTCTCTTGAAACTCTTTTATAAAACCATTTTCATCCGTAACAACAACACCGAAATGCGAAACTTCTTCATGCGGAATTTTCTTAATCCCGATAGTTGCGACAGCTTTATTCTTAAGATGGGATTCAATCCCTTTTTCTATATCAGCATTTGTCAAACCGTCGGCCGAAAGAACAACAAAGACATCACCGCGTTCAAAAAAATTCTGGCATTTCTTAAGTCCTCCTGCGGTTCCGGAAAGAGTATCCTCTTTTATATAATTAAAATTAATCCCGAGATTGTTGTGTTTATATCTTTCTATAATCTGATCCGCAAGATAATAAGTATTTGCAATTACATCAGTAATGCCTGTGTTTTTAAGATTTTCAAGCAATATATCCATAACCGGTTTATTTGCAATTGGAATAAGAGGTTTCGGCACTGACAAAGTCAGCGGTTCTAACCTTGAGCCAACACCTGCAGCCATTATCATTGCTTTTTTGACCGGATTTTCTTTCATTAGCATTACACCCCTTAAAATTTGTCACGCTTATTTTCTCATGAAAACAATTTAATTGCAATAAATTAACTGTAAAATAGCAACGGGAATTATATCCGGCCTTTAATCCGCAATCAAATACTAATCAACAATCATCCCCGGCATTCTTGTTTTAAGCTCTCCAAGTCTTGCATAATCTTCTGAAGTTTTATTTTTCTTATTTTCTATAAACAGGCTCTCAAACTCTAATGCCTTTAATATTCCTTCCTTATCCGGAATACTAGCAAAAACAATTTTTCTTGTTTCACATCTTACAAATGATTGGGAAAATGACAACTCTGACTCCGGTGTAATTTTTCCGCCTGCAATAACAATTTTTCCGCATTCATAAGCCATTTTTGCTATTGAATACACTGTTTTACGGATAAAATCACTTTCTACATCGTCAATTTCATAAGACTTTGCCATATCATTACGCCCGATAACAACACCTGTAATTTCCTTAAATTCCTCCGCCGAAACAATTTTTGGAAATTGCAAAACCCCGTTTTCTGTTTCTATATTTATATATAAACAAGGGATTTGAACACTGTTACAATAAACTTCACGCACAGTATTTACAAACTTTTTCAATGCATATACAGACTCAATCATAGGAGCAACAATCACACCTGCACCGGCTTCTTTTGCTTCAAAAATATCTCTGACAGCCCCGCAGCCTCCTATCTTTATAACAAAATCAATCTCTGCCTCCCGTGCAAGATTCCGCGCCGCAAAAAGGTCATTAAGACTTATACATTCCGTTTCAAACTCAATCTTAAGCCCTGATGCGCCGTATTTTTGTTTTAATTCAATTAACTTTTCTTTTAGAAGATTATACATTTATCTGCCTGATAATATTTACTTCTTAATGCTAGCATAAAATATTTTATGTTAAAATCAAAACAAAAGGAGAGCTTATGAACGAGAAAGAAAAAATGATTGCCGGATTAGCATACAGCCCTTCAGATGCTGAATTGATGTATGACAGAACACACATTAAAACAATGTGCCAGAAATATAATCAAATAAGCCCGAAAGAATACGAAACCCGTAAAAATACTTTAAAAAAAATGCTCGGAAAAGTTGGTGAACATATCCTGATAGAACCTAACTTTTTCTGTGATTACGGCTACAATATAGAAGTCGGAGAGCATTTCTATGCAAATCACAACCTCGTAATCCTTGACTGTGCAAAGGTTAAATTCGGTGACAATGTAATGATAGGGCCAAACTGCGGCTTTTACACAGCAGCTCATCCTATAGACCCAACTGACAGAAAAGCCGGTATTGAATTTGCAAAACCAATAACTGTCGGCAATAACGTCTGGTTTGGCGGGAATGTATGTGTTATGCCAGGAGTTTCAATCGGTGATAACACGGTAATTGGTGCAGGAAGCGTTGTTACAAAAGATATTCCGCCTAATGTTGTTGCAGTCGGAAATCCCTGCAAGCCTGTAAAAAATTTATAAAAATCACCGGTTTAATAACAATACAGCGGATGTTTTCTCTCAAAATTTAATCAAAAATACTATTTGTATTTAATTAAAATTTGGGAGGCATTATTATGACAAAAAAAATTAATCTTGCAAATGATGTTGAAACTTTTTTGGAAGAAATTGAAGAGCGGGAAGGTAAACCGCTTTATGAAATGACACCTGAAGAAGCCAGAGAATTTCTTCTTTCAGTCCAGAGGAAAAACTACATAAACATTAAAGCAGAAGTAACAGACAAAATAATTTCTTCCTCAACAGCCGAAAATATTGACATAAGAATCATTAAACCCGAGGCAAAAACAGAGAAACTGCCTGCTGTAATATATGCACACGGAGGCGGATGGGTTATGGGCGATAAAGAAGCTTACGACATGCTTATCAAACGGATTGCAAATGAAGCTGAATGCTGTGTTATATTTGTGAATTACAAAAAATCTCCGGAATACACCTATCCGACAGCATTAAATGAAATCTGCGGAGTTTTGGAATACATAACAAAGTATCCTGATGAATTCAACATTGATATAAACAGAATTGCACTTGCAGGCGACAGCGCCGGCGGAAACCTTGCGGCTGCCTGTGCGCTCAAGACAAACTACGAAGGCGGCCCCAAAATTAAGGCTCTTGCACTTTTATATCCGGTAACGGATTCTTCAATGAAAACAAAATCCTATGATGAATTTAAAAACGGCCCGTGGTTAAGCAAAAAGGCAATGGAATACTTCTGGGAAAATTACATTCCGGACAAAAAACGCAGAGAAGAAACCTACGCTAGCCCGCTGAATGCAAGCACTGATGAACTAAAAAATCTCCCGCAAACCCTTATTCTGACAGTTGAAAATGACGTTTTGCGTGATGAAGGCGAAGAATTTGCCAGAAAACTTGATGAAGCCGGAGTTGAAACTGCAAATATCCGCATTAACGGAACTATCCATGACTTTATGATGCTTAACGCACTTTCCGGAACTTCGTCCACAAAAGCAGGCTGCAACTGTATTTGCGAATTTCTTAAAAAAACTTTGATATAAAAATGAACAATTCTGATTTTAGTTTCGTTATATTAATGTAACAACTTAAAACAAGGAGGTTTTAAATGTCAGAAGAAATCAGAAATGAAGAAATTAAAACAGAAGAAAAAGTGTGCAGATGCGAACAAGATTTATTTAAAAAATTCGCCTTGATAACCGCAGGAGCATTCACCGGATGCTTGCTGGCACTATGTGTATTTACAACATTTACAAAACCTCCGGTTCCGCCTTGTCCTTTTGCAATGGGAGGCCCGATCCAAATGCAAAGGCCAGCACCTCATCATGAATACGGCAGACCGGACTTTGGACCTCATCACAGAATAGACAGACGCGACCACAGACGCGGCGACTTCCACAAAAAACACCTCAGACAAGACAAACAGTTACCCCAACCAAACCAAGATAAACTCTCTAAATAAATGATGCGCCGGAGCCTTTAGCTCCGGCGGCTTTTTTATAATTGAGAATAAAATATTTTGTCAAATCACATAATTCCTTGTGCAGACATAGCTCTGGCAAGTTTTGTAAATGCGGCGATGTTTGAGCCGGCAACATAATTTGTTCCCAGTCCATAGAAATCACACGCATCCTTTGTTGAATTAAAAATATTTACCATTATTGTTTCCAGCATTTTGTCAACCTGTTCAAATGACAGATAATATCTCATTGAATTCTGGCTCATTTCTATTGCCGAAGTTGCAACACCTCCTGCATTTGCAGCCTTAGCCGGAGCAACCAGAACGCCTTTTTCCAGAAAATACTCTGTAGCTTCTTTGACGCAAGGCATATTTGCACCTTCCCCGATTGCGATTACGCCATTGGCAACAAGTTTACGGGCTGAATTCAATGTAACTTCATTCTGGGTTGCGCATGGAAGCGCAATGTCTGTTTTTATATTCCATATAGGAGAGTCTTCATCAACTCTTTCCATATATTCAGCATCAGGATGAGTTTTCAAATAGTCTTTAATTCGTCCGCGCTCAACTTCTTTAATCTGTTTTATACAGCTAAGGTCAATACCGTTTTTGTCATAAACACATCCGCTGCTGTCACTCATTGCAACTACTTTTGCTCCAAGCATCTGCGCTTTTTCACAGGCATAAATCGCAACATTTCCCGAACCTGAAATTGTCACTGTTTTGCCTTCGAAAGTTTGATTGCCGTTAAATTTCAACATCTCGCGCATAAAATAAACAAGCCCGTATCCCGTAGCTTCGGTTCTTACAAGCGAGCCGCCGTATTCAAGTCCTTTGCCGGTTATAACTCCTCCGTCATAACGATCTCTTATTCTTCTGTACTGACCGTAAAGGTAACCGATTTCTCTTGCGCCGACTCCGATGTCGCCTGCCGGAACATCAACATCAGGCCCAATATGTCTTTGGAGTTCCGTCATAAAACTCTGGCAAAAACGCATAATCTCCATATCTAATTTTCCCTTGGGGTCAAAATCGCTTCCGCCTTTTGCTCCCCCTATCGGAAGTCCTGTCAGTGCGTTTTTGAATATCTGTTCAAATCCTAAAAATTTCATTATTGATTGATTTACGCTTTTGTCAAATCTTAATCCGCCCTTGTAAGGCCCTATCAGTCCGCAGAACTGAACCCTGAAACCCCGGTTTACCTGAATTTTTCCGCTGTCATCGACCCATGTAACTCTGAATGTAATTATCCTCTCAGGTTCGGTTAATCGTTCTAAAATTGCAAGTTTCTTATACTCTGGATGCCTTTCTACAGCAGGCTTAATCGTTGTCAAAACCTCATCAACGGCCTGCAAATATTCCGGCTCATTATAGTTCTTTTCTTTTATTTTATCCAATACTTCATCAATATAATCATACATTCCTGAAACTCCTTTTTATAAAATAAAAAAAATTATACCGCTTATCTCAAAATTATTCTACAACTTCACAAATCTATATAAAACAATTTAATTTGAATTTATAAAAACAGTTTGTGTTAAAATAATATATATATGGTTATCAGGTAAAAGGAGTGTAAAATATGTTTGAAAAACTGGAAAAGCTGCAGATTGTAACATTAGCAATAATTCTTGCCGCAGGCATTGTCGTTGCTGCGAAGATTATAACAGGAACTTTTTCTAAAGACTCAATCACTGTTACCGGCTCTGCCTACCAGATTGTAAAATCTGACAGTGCAAGACTTGAATTCAACATTACAACAAGACAAAAGGACAGAGTTTCTGCCTACAATCAGGCTCAAAAGCAGCTACCTGTTGTTATGAAATATCTTGAAGAAAAGGGAATTTCAAAAGAAAATATTGAACTTAACTCTTCAAACGGATACTACAACTACAAACGCACGCCAAACGGCAATATGACAAACGAAGTCGAAAATTACACTCTTTCTCAGCCCGTAATTATTAATTCCAAAGATGTAGATAAAATTAAAGAATTATCAATAGAACTTGAAGGTTTAATTTCACAAGGAATAGAGGTTAACGTAATGCCTCCGATGTATTTTTATTCAGAAATTTCAGGTTTAAAAGTCAAACTGCTGGAAGATGCAACTATTGACGCAAAAGAAAGAGCGTCTGCAATGCTTAAGGCGACACATAACAAAGTCGGAAAAATTCAATCAGTCAGAATGGGAGTTTTCCAGATTACACCTGCTGATTCAACAAATGTTTCCGACTACGGAATCAATGACACAACAACTATTGATAAAAAAGTAACTTCAGTTGCTAATGTTGTTTTCAGAGTTAAATAAGGAAACGGGAAATGATGAAAAAGATTATTTTTACAATACTTATAGCAATCCCGGCAGCAGCCGGCTTAGCAGCATTTTCAAATCATACGACAGGAACAAACAGAATGTTAATAAGTTTTGGCTCTGCCGGACAGACTCACGAGTTCAGGATGATTGATGATTTAAAATTCCGGTACGAAGAGTACAATGACTATAAAGATGTTGAAGAAAACAAAAGAGAAAAAGCGCAAGAAGAATTCAAATTAACAGAACCAGCAATGCAGAAAATTTACAACAGCCGTCCTGCTCAACAGCAAAATGTTCAATTCATAGAACAGAATGGACAGATTAAAATTCAAAGCATTCAGTAAAAAGGTGATGCGTGAAGGGTGAAGAGTGAGAATGTTCAACTGTTGAAGAGTTGAATGGCTGAAATATCTTTAGAAGCAATTAGTTGCTCTGGCCTGCTCTATATCCGCACCAGACAAAGATAAACGGCAAAATTTTCTCTAACTTTGAGACAACCGGTATTTTCGCAACTGCAAAAGCTCCTACGGCATCGTCAATATTTGCTACTGAATCAAGGAGTGTAAGTTTTCTGTCCGGAACCTTGTCGTGAGGGTCATTTATCTTGTTTGACAGTTCGGCTGCTCCTTTCATACCAGCTAGAAGCGCCGCGAAAATTGCACCTATCCGGATTGGCAAATTCTTTTTAAACCTTGTTTTATCAATAAGTTTTGTCACAGGATGAACCACAAGCAGAGGAACCGTAGCATTCATAAACTGGAACACACCTTCATCAATTTTTTCTTTCTTTTTGTTTGAACCAATCATACCGCCCAAAACACCGCCAATTATACCAAGTCCGCTTATAGCAATCATTTCCGGTATTCCGTATTTTAGCTTAAAAAGATTCATAGGTTTTGAAAGAGGCAGCTTTTGTTTTTTCGCGACAAGAGATGTTGACAACCCGACACCTGCCAAGGCGCCTAAAAACGACTTTACTTTTGTTTGAGTATCTACAGCTTCACTTGTATGATTACGATAAGTCCTCTTTACAGGCGCATAAGTATAATTGGCCTTTCTGGCATTGGCCACACTCTTGAATGAACTAAAGGGTCTTTTCGGGGTATTAATTGTATTCAACTGTGTCGACATTATCCCTACCTTCCACTACAATTATAATAGAAAAAAATAAAAATATTTGACTGCTATTATTACTTTTCTTTACAATTTGAAATGTTACGCTGATTTTTTCTTCTTGCTTTTATTTTTCAATATTAAAATCAGCGGAATTACAAGTATGCACATTATAGCAAGAACGTGAAATGCATCGTAAAAAGAGCACAAACGCGCCTGAACCAGCATTTGATTATACAAGCTTCCTGCAGCTTTTCTTGCGGCTGTAAAGTGGTTAAACAGAGCAGAATATTTTGCCTGCGCAGCCATTAATCTATAGTGAAACATTGGATTTTCACCTGAAAGATTTTGCACAAGATATGTCTGATGAACTTGAGAAACTCTGGCTATAAACGTTGCAGAAACAGATGTTGCAACAGCGGTAACAATATTTTTGAACATTGCATGAAGAGCCGCTGCATCATCATTTCTTTTAGGATCCAAGGTTTGAAAAGACAATGCCGTCAAAGGTATAAATGCTGTCGGAACACCAACACACAACAACAGGTTAGGGATAACAACACTTTCTATTGATGAAGTTAAATTCATACTGCTGAGCCAGAACACCGATACCCCCATAATCAAAAAGCCAATAATTGCCAGAAGTCTTGCCTCAACAAATCTTGAAATTTCCCCTACCAAAAGCAGGCATACAAAACAAACAATAGCTCTCGGGAACATTGTCAACCCGGACATCGAAGGGCTGTACCCGAGCAAACTCTGTACAAACATCGGCACCAGAAGCAAAGTAGAATACAACATAATATTTATAAATGAACATATCAGAGTTCCGATCATAAAATTTCTATCCTTAAAAACTCTTATATCAATAATCGGATACTTATATTCCAATTCCCAAACATAAAATAATACAAAAGAGAATATACAAATTCCTGTCAACCAGCAAATCCATGTTGTGTCGAACCAGTTGTACTGTTGTCCCTTGTCTAAGATTACCTGCATACATCCCATTGCAACAACAACTGCTGTAAACCCTACAATATCGAATTTCTTTTTATATTTTTGTTTAGGCGGACGGTCGCTTTTAACAAACAATTTGATTAGAATAAACGAGAGCATACAAAGCGGAATATTTATGATAAAAACCCATTGCCAGCTGTAATTGTCAGTCAAATAACCTCCCAAAAACGGCCCTGCCAGCGGAGAAAACATCGCCGCAACCCCGAAAAGCCCCATTGCAACACCTCTTTGTTCCACCGGAAAAACCTCCAGCAGAACCGCCTGACACAGAGGCAAAATACATCCGCTTCCGATTCCCTGCACAATACGCGCCAGAATAAGCATCTGCAAATTCGGCGCCAGAATACACATTACAGCCCCGAGGCAAAACCCCCAGATACTATAGTAAAATAAAAGTTTTTTGCCAATCAGCCTTACAAGATATCCTGTTATCGGAAGCATTATTCCTCCCGAGATAATGTAAGACGTGATAACCGTATTTGCCTCATACTGCGTTGCACCGTAGTATCCGGCAATATTCGGCTGGCATACGTTTGTGGCTGAGGATGCCGCCAGTGACATAAACGACGGCAGCAAAACAGCAATAGCTACTATATAGGGGTTAATTTGTTTTTCTTTAACTTCTTCCATATTCGGCAATCTTCTTTACTAAAAAGGCTTTACATATATGTAAAGCCTTAACTGTAATTACTTAACTTTAACTCTCGGTACAACAGACATACCTGGAACTATATTATAACCTTCCAAATCTTCATCAAAAAGGATTTTGACCGGAACTCTTTGAACAATTTTTACATAACTTCCAACAGCATTTTCCGGCGGAAAAAGTGAAGATTTTGCGCCAGTTGAGCGTTGAATGCTGTCAACATGCCCTTTGAATTTTTTGTGCGGGTATGTATCAACCTTAATCCATACAGGCTGATCCTTCTGCATATTTGTAAGCTGGATTTCCTTAAAGTTTGCAACAACCCAGACTCTCTGGGGTACAAGTGAAAACATAGGCTGTGCTATCTGCAGGTAATTTCCTTTTTCAACTGTTCTTGCAGAAATCATGCCGTCTTCAGGAGCGTAAATCTTAGTATAAGACAAATTTATCTTTGCCTGATTAACTTCAGCTTCAAGACGCTTAATTTCAGCTTCCTGAGATTTAACCTGAGCTTTATTAGCTTCCAGTGCAGCTTTTACGGCTTTATTATTTTCATCGGCCGCCTGTTTATTTGCCTGAGCAACAGTCAGCATATTCAAGCTTTTGTCGTAATCCTGTTTTGAAACAATACCTTCTTTGTACATTTCGGCATATCTTGTGTAATCTTTTTCAGCAAAATCAAGTTTCGAAGCCGCTGAATTCAATTCCTGAACCGTAAAATCGACTCTTGAAGTATTTTCATCAACCTGTCTTTCAATTACACCCAGCTTTGCTTTTGCTTCTGAAAGTTTTGCCTCAGCCTGATCAAGCTTAACCTGATAATCCGTAGGATCAATCTCCACAAGGAGTTCACCCTGTTTTACTTCCTGATTATCGTCAACATACAGATTAATAACCTGTCCTGCGACTTTCGGAGCAACCTGAATTATATGCCCTTCAACAAATGCATCATCCGTTGATTGATAAAACGTAGCTTCTACTGCCATAAATATTCCGATAAATACAAGAATTGCAGCACATATTGAAGGGATTATAACTCTTTTTTTCTTATATTCCGGACGCTTTTTCTTTAATCGTTGCTTAGCTTTTTTTTCAAGTTCTTTCTTGTCAATGTGTTTTATATCATTGTCATCATCATTTTCAAAAGGCCGGTTAGTGTTTTCTTCTTCCATAAAAACCTCTCTAAAAATTTCAAATCAAAATATTCACTTTTTATATCTCTAATTTTATAGTAACACAAAATAAAAAAACACAAGCCCCGCAGAAAAACCTTTGCCGCAGCGGGGTTTTGAGGAATTTATAAAAGAGCAGGAAAAGACATTAAAGTGAAGGGGGGAGAGTGAGGCGTGAATAGAGTTGAAAGGTTGAAGTGGTGAATGGTTGAAGGGTTTGTTTCGGCATAAAAGACCATAAGACGTTAGGACGTTAAGTTCAAAACAAAGTGAATAAGTGAATAAGTAAATAAGTGAATAGGTGAATAAGTGCGTTATGTTAAATTAAAATTAGCGCGGAGCGCCGCAAAGAACTTATTCACTTCATCACTTCGTCACTTATTTACTTTAAAAAAGGCGTTAGGACATTAAGACGAAAAGTTCAAAACAAAGTGAATAAGTGAATAAGTAAATAAGTGAATAAGTGCGTAACGTTTAATTAAAATTAGCGCGGAGCGCCGAAAAGAACTTATTCACTTCATCACCTCGTCACTTATTTACTTTAAAAAAGACGTAAAGACGTTAGGACGTTAAGTTCGTTACATAAAATATATCCCCTCGCCCTGCGGGAGAGGAAAAATTTATTTTGTAACCAACTTTTCAACCGTTCGGCCTTTCAACTCTTCAACCATCTTCACTCCTCACTTTCGTCCCATTTTGTCTTTCTCTGTCATCCTGAATTTATTTCAGGATCTCGTCGGGATACTGAAACAAGTTCAGCATGACAAAATGGGGCGATTTCTTATCACCTTTTCCAAAACAAACCCTTCAACCATTCAACACTTCAACTTTTCAACCCTCTTCACCCTTCACTTTCCAGTGCGCCCCCTCTTGTCAAAAAAAAATCTTTTATGTTAAGTTAAAATTGGAAGGATATACGGATATGAAATTTTACAGAATTATATTAACCCTTATTTTGTTGTGCAATTTTTCACTTGCTTTTGCTAAACCCCAAACAGAACAAAACGACTATAAACTTGATTACGTAAACATTAACTGGTGGAAAACTTATAACGATGACAATCTTGTCAACCTTATGATGAATGCTTACAACAACAATCAAGACTTAAAAATAGCGACTATCAAATCTAAACAGGCGGATCAGGCAGTAAAAGAAGCCTTTGCTAGTGAGCTTCCAAATTTAAGATTTAACGGAAATATAGGCAGGGAGCTTACATCCGCAGACACAAGATTTGGCGACGTTTTAATTCCAGACTATTCTCAAACCAGATTTCTGTTACCGCTGACAATGACTTATGAAATAGACATCTGGGGTGAAAACAGAATTAAAACAAAAAGCATGGAAAAACAGAGAGATATAATTAAGCAGAATGAACGTGCTTCTTACATAAACATCACAAGCGAAATTGCTGCCAATTATTTCAACCTTGTTAAACTTGATAAACTTATTAAAAATCAGGAACGCCTTGTTGCAATCCAGAAAAAAATAGCCGAGATGGAAGAAAAAAAGTACAAAAACGGACTTTGCTCAACTGTGGAAGTTCTGATTGAAAAGCAGGCGCTTACTGTTTTTGAAGAGGAGCTTAACGACTATAAAAACAAACAGGACACCGTTTTAAACCAGTTGATAGTGCTTTTGGGCGACAGAAACATCAATGAAATCACAAGAAGTTCTTATGAAGTTTTAAAACTTCCTTCAATTCCGGACAGCATATCAGCCGCCGCAATCGAAAAAAGACCGGATTTAGTCAAGGCTGAAGATTACATCAAAAAAATCGGATATGATGTGAAGGCTGCAAGACGTGATTTTCTCCCGAAATTTATACTATACGGACAGGCTGGATTTAATTCTTATACAAACCTGTCGCATCTGTTTGATTCGCACACATTTTTGTCAAACTTCGGGATATTGCCTTCTATTGACCTTTTTACCGGCGGGGCCAAGATGGCTCATTTGAAATTTAATAAGCTTGAATACGAAAAAGCTTCACAAATTTATGAAAAAGTTCTAATGAGTTCAATTCAGGAACTTAACGACTCTTTGAATACAGCAAAAACCTCTAAAGGGAATTATGACAAAAGTCTTGACAGATTAAACATTGAAAAGGAAAAATTCTCGCTTAGCGAAAAGAAATTGAATATCGGCGCAAAATCACAGCTTGACCACCTCAAAGAAGAAGAAAATCTTATCCTGAGTGAAAGAGCCGAAATTTCAAATAAAATAAACTATCTTATTTCAACAATCAATCTTTATAAAGCAGTAGGAGGAGTGGATTACAACAATCCCGACAACCTGCAGGAAGAAAACCTTTAATTATTATATAAAAAAGCCTTCCCAAAAAACAGGAAGGCTTTTTCAGGTTAACATAGCCGCAAATTTAATTTTCTTTAGAATTAGATCTGATAACAGAAGTATCCTGCAAATATTCTTTTTCCAAATCGCCTTCAACGCCGACCTTTCCGTCAGGGCCGACAAAAATTTCAAACATATCAGGTTTTTTGCAGGTTGAAGCATTGAAGAAACAGTTTGGTTCTTTATCGCCGTTTGTATCGACAGTAATAGTTGCATTAGCGTCAAAACTTGTTGAAGGCAGATAATAAGCCACACTATCCGCAGTTATAAAACTCGGCTCATTGTAAGTGCCGTTGCCTCCAGGAGTTGCCGGACAATTAATATTCTCATCGTCTACGACGTTAATCTTCATTGCGAAAAGCTGGCAGAATTTTGTATTTCCGCTGTAGCTTATATCATTAACAGTTACGGCATTAGTATTATCAAACCCCATATAATCCCCTACATCAGGATACAGGTCATCATCATTAACAAGTTCTGTTACAACTCTTTCAACGTTAGTATATGCTTTTTTGAACATCAATTTCTGTTTATCGGGCTGCGCATTTTTGATAATCGGAATGATTAAAGCTGCAATAACACCGACAATCATTAAAGTAACAAGGACTTCGCCCAACGTAAACGCTCTTTTTTTATTGTTCATATTACTTTCCTCTTTTTGTATATAAATATTATGCCACTATTTCATTGTATAATATCATTATACGGAAGTTAATTTAGAAAAAATCCTCCGTATAGTTTGTTTTTAAAGAGTCTGTAAAAGAGAGCTTACCTTGACTATGGCTTATTAATATGTTATAATTAGTATATAATAAACCTTGGAGCGGAGAATATGTTTAGGAAGTTTAAAGCAGTCACGCTGGCCGAAATGATGATTTGTATGGCGATTATCGGAATTCTGGCGATAATGGCTATGATTACAATAAAACCCTATGACAAAACATTCAAATGGTTATACGTAAGGATATATCATTCAATAGAGACGGCAGTTTTCAATTCAATGATGACGCGAAGCAAGTTTCCTCAAACTTCGACTGAATTTTGCAATATGCTTCTTGAGTACATAAACTCACCAGAAAACAATTGCGGAGCCGATGATTTAGATATTGATGCCGGAAACAGTGATTTTACAGAGGATACGATAAAAATAATTGCGAGCAACGGAATGTATCTCTGGATAGGGTCAAACGGCGGAGTGCCATATACACATACGGAGAACATTGATGGCAATGATGTTTCAATGCAATATTATCTGGTATTTGCGGACATCAACGGAAGCAAAGCCCCGAACCTTGCGCAGCGGCCTGAGGCTGTCGGCGAACCCTGGACAGAGGACAGCAAGCTGGTTGATATCGTGGCATTTGTTGTTACAGACGCATCTGTCGTAATTCCGATAGGGCCGCCGGAAATAGATACAAGATATATGCAGGCAATAACGATTTACCCGCCTGTAGACGAAAATCGTCCGGAAGGCACACATTCAAAACCGGGCTCATATTACTGGGCTAAGAACGATGCCTGGGGCACAAGCAAATCAGTAACAGAACCTAAGTCATTGGATTTTAGGAGAGATTTTCCGGCAAACAGTCCGTTCTACGTGGATTATCCGACCGCAAACGCTGTTAATGCCGGCGAAAACTGCACAGACGACAATTCAATGGTATCGCCCTGCTACGTAAAAATAGAGGATTACAACTAAGCGAAGCAGCCATAAAATTTTTTACGCTTAAGCTTTTTGCCGGATTGGTAAATCCGGCCTGCGTACTGGAAAAGTTTCCTCTCCCGCAGGGAGAGGGGAAATTATATTTTTGCCGGTTCGAACTAGCATCCCAAAGGATGAGTGGAATTATATCATGTCATTCTGAGGGAGCGCAGCGACCGAAGAATCTTCTTGCGTTTCAGAAGATCCTTCGGCTAAAGCCTCAGGATGACGTTGGGATTCTGAAACAAGTTCAGAATGACAGTATAAGACAAAATGGGGCGGAATCTTATCGCCTTTTTCTGAAACAAACCCTTCAACCTTTCAACTTTTCAACTCTTCAACCCTCCTCACCCTTCACCCCTCACTTTGTTAGAACCTGACTTACAAATCACCCACACCCGAAATTGTAAGTTCGCTAATGCTCACTAACAATTTCTTCCCTCTCCCCTCAAGGGAGAGGGAAATTATTTTACGTAAAGAACTTTTCGTCTTAACGTCTTATTGTCCTAACGTCTTTTATTCCAAAATCTCTTAGCGCCTTAGTGCCCTAGTATCTTTTTCCGAAACAAACCATTCAACTTTTCATCCATTCAACCTTTCAACCCTCTTCACTCTTCACCCTTCAACCCTTCAACCCTTCAACCGTTCAACCGTTCAACCATTCAACCCTCTTCACCCTTCACCCTTCAACCCTTCACTCTTCAACCCTTCAACCCTTCAACCGTTCAACCGTTCGACCGTTCGACCGTTCAACCGTTCAACCGTTCAACCGTTCAACCCTTCAACCGTTCAACCGTTCAACCCTTCAACCGTTCAACCCTCCTCACTTTGATAAAGCAAACAAAAGCGGGTTTCCGTAATGGAGAAATACCCGCTTTTGCTCAATATAGCTTTTGTATAAAGGGACAGCGAAGTCTGTCCCTGTGGTTTTTACCATTTGATTAAGACAACGCCGTTAAAGCCGTTTTCTCCGCCTCCTGAAAAATATCCTTGTTTACGACAATCTTTAATGTTCCGATCATCCGAATTCAGCCGACCGCCGGTGGCTTCCTCCATAGGTTGCCCTTCAAACCAGCGTTCCCATTCGCTTGCCCAGCAGGAATTTGAAGAACCGCCGCCATTACCGCCGGCACCGGAGGAAGCCATCCATTGACCGAGTTTTGTAGTATCTAACGGCAATACGAGGTTAATAATATTTGTCTGGTAGTTGGTAACAGAAGCTAATTCACCGTTGCCGCCGGATTGTGATTGTATAAAAACACCACCATCATACCAGTACGGGAGCTGTTCTGTAGAGGTTGGAATACATCCTCTGCCGCCTTTTCCGCCTTTTGCGGTCAGAATATCACCGACAATTGTATCAGTACCGTCAGCACCATCGCAAGTACCGTCAGTACCGCCGGTTCCGCCTCTGCCAAGAGTAATTTCTATATTCTTGTTGTTGAAAGATCTGATAATTTTAACACGATATTCACCGGCTTTTCCGCCTTCGCCATACTGGAGATAGTTGGTCTGCCATGTATATTGATAAGTATATTTACCATTTTCACGAGGAAGAGTTTGAGCACCGGTCTTCAAACAATAACCAACGTGATTATCACCGCATTTGCGGCCATAATCCTCTGTGTATCCGGCGCCTTTAAGACTGCCTTCAGCGTCTAATGTGTTAGGGTCAGGACGGGCACTATCAATAATAACATCTCCAGTTGGTGGTGCTATATAAGGGGCATCTTGACCCTTAGTAACAGTTTCATTACCGGCAGTATCTTTATGTGCACCCTGACCTTTGCCCGGTTTCTTATCTTTATGAAGATCACAGTAATTTCTGCTGCCATTAGAATCAATCATTTCAATGCTTGCATAACCTTGAGATTCTGTACCGTTTTCAGCAAAACCGGTGTTACCAAGACTGACTTCATACGCAGCTTTGGTATACAAAGGTGCATAGTCACCTCCGATAAGTATGAGGTCAGATCCGTTGATACCTGCAATAATGCTTGAATCACCTTTATATTTAATGTGGAGTCCTGCTTTCACATCATTCAAAGCACAGAACTTGCCGATACCTTTGGCACCGCCGGCTACAACCTGCGGAATGTATGCGCAATATTTTTCCTGTTCAGGATCATTAGCGGCTACTTTATCATAGCTGTACAGGCATTTAGAACCGCTTTTATTTGTAGACGGACGCTGACAACTGTAGCTCTTTGTGTATGTTGTCGAATAAGAACGGTCAGTTGAACTGTCGACAAGCCAGTAAGAGCTGTCCGATTCGTATGAACTGCATCCGTAGGTATTTTCTTCAGTTGTATTTGATGGAGTTATGTTACAAATTGTCGGAATCTCTTCCTCAGGTTTATATGTTGTATTGTACGGATCTGTCCATTCAATATATCCTTCTTTCTTAAGTCCGCCGCCATCCGGATCATCATATACGTTTCTGTACGATGTACCAAAAGCGTCATCCAGACTGGACTCTTCTGTCAACAAATAGTACGGGAATTTGTCGCCTTTCGTACAGGGGCTAATATCGTAAGCTTCACAGACACCTTTTGTTTCAGTCCTTGGCATAGAGGTGTCGGCTGTCAAACCTAAATACATCATTTGTTCGCCAAAAGCAGCTCTTAGAGATTCAGTATTGCATTCGATATTGCTTTCTTCGCCCATGATGAAAGACCCGAATATACCGCCATTAGTAGTATACCATGAGGTGTTGCCGTAGTTGCAAATCTCTTTTGCATCACCGTTATCTCTTTTTACCTGACGTTCTTTTATATCATCAACACCGCGGTGGTACTCCCACGGATCATCCTTCTTGACTCTGTATGAAGGCAGTTTACTCAGATCTTTAGCATGAGTATCTTTACAATATACCTCTTCGGTCGTTGAGGTTGTGGTGCAAATTGCACTTGTCGGTTTGCCAGTTATGTTTGTACAATTAACATCACAAGTAGTGTTATAGGTTCCTTCATCACATTCGCTAGTCTCTCTACACCACCTCGTACATGTTTTTTTATACCCGTAATCACATTTTCCATCTTTATCTGTATGACCTGCATAACAGGTATAATCTGATGTGCAAGACGAAGTAGAGTGGCAATAGCTTGTTGACATATACCCGGGAGCACAACTCCAACCGCTGCCTGAAGGTTCAGAAGTTTGGTTGCGGCATTCATCTACATAATCATCACACCTGGCAATAACTTTTCCACTGCAGCTTGGTTCTCCAGAACCGCCACAATTTTTTGTACAATTATGTCTATAAATTTTGTCAGTTACTGTAACCCATGCAGTAGCCGTTGTGCCTTTGCATTCTCTTTGTTTGGTGCCTTTATACTCCCATTCTCTGTAGTACATACAATCACCGGAGCATTCTTTATGTATATAATACAAATCTCCGCCTTTGCCGCCGTCACCAAACTCGCCGGTTCCGTCTGCATAAGCCCAGAGTTTGCCGCCCCAAGTTTCCAGTTCATTTTCTGAAATTCCTTTCAGCTCAAGAAGCTCGGGCGTTATACCGAACGGGGTTATATATTCAAGTTCTGACTTGTATGTGACAATATTCCCGCCTGTGTAGCCGGCCGCTCCGCCGCCGCCTCCGCCGCCGGTCGCCTGAATATGAAAATATGACGCTCTTGCAGGCGGTGTAAATACGCACTGCGTTGTATCTTCATCCAAAACTTTGTTTGTCAGCCCTACTCCCAGATATTTTTCCTGATGAAGCTGACCGTTCCTTACATAACACATATATGCACCATGAAGAGCCAGTCGCGGAACTTTTACGTGCTTCTTGGAAATTACCGCCACGCCTGACGCCAGCATTAATGATACGATCACCAGCAATAGCATCATTTCCACCATTGAAAATCCGCGAATTATCCTCGTTTTCTTATTCATACTCTTGTCACCTTTTTATTGTTTGTCTTACTCGTTTCCTGTTAATTATTCCGATGAGGTCTTACCCTCACCTGCCCTCTCGCAATGGCAGAGGGGATTTTGTTGTCTTCGCCTGCGCTCAGGATGGCTTTATTATATCATCTGCCGCCCCGAAACGCAAACTGCACCGTTACCAGAGTATTACTACCCCGCCCGGTTTGTTTGGCCTGCCCGGCTGCACTGCCGCTATGCCATCTGTTATGTTAAGCGATTTCAGATATGTTTCCATCTGGGACACGCTCGTCATCGTTGTGTCAAAGGTTACTGTTATTGTGTAGAAGGTTTTGTAGTTCGTTGTCTGCTCCATATCGGCCTGTTCTACCATATCCTTCGCCGCTTCATAAGTTACGCCCTTGCCCACAAGATCCGATAAATCTTTATATACTACGCTGTTGCTCGTTTGCGACTGGCTGTATTGTTTTATATTGGCTATCGGAATTTTGTTCGTTACATATTCATCCTCCGAACGGCAGAAGGATATCGACAAATTAATCCCGTCCTGTTTGCATACCGGTTCGCCGGAACAAGAGTACTTTTCGTATGTAAATTGACAGTCATTTATCGTGTCAGCACTTACGTTCGAGGTTATCAAACTCCCGCCGCCTGACGCTGCTGTTAATAAAGTCGTTGAGTTTTCCTTGATTGTTGTTGCATTGCCGACCGCTCCGGGTTCCACCGTCAGAGGCGCCCCGACTGAACTGTAAAATATGCTCTGAAAGGAGCCAGCGCCTGAGGTTGACCCGCCGCCTACAGCATTCAACAATATATATTTTGCATAACGCGGCGGCCTGAATACGCAGGTCGTACCGTTTACTGTTCGTGAATTCCCGCTTTCAACATAACGCTGCATCAATGTTCCGGCAGCATTGCGGTAACATTCATAGCGCCCGTGGCCGTCTGATTCCTGATAGGTTACGTGGCGTTTTGAGTATGAGTTCGCGCATAATGCTGTGAATATCCCGACTATTAGCATTACAACACATGCCTCAAATAATGAAAATCCTGACTTTTTATTATCTTTTACCATAATATTACCACCGCTCCGTTTTTGCCTTCCGCTGCCGGACAATTGCTGCCTGTCGGCGCCACATCATTGTCACAAGTACTCGGACTATCACAGGTCGTTTTTCTTACGTGATCGCTTACGTCAACTCCGTTTACAGTGTATCTGACTGTTCCTGTGCCGGTATACATTCCGTATGCTCCGGCTCCACCGCTGCCGGCCAACACGTTATCCGCGGTCAGCTGTGTGGTCATTTCGGTATCTTCATCCATTTCTATATTCGCTGAAAAATCTGCCTGTTTAAATTTTCTGTCTGCAAGATCTTTTACAGCACACATTGCGCCCTCGCCGTCCAGCCACAAGGGATAAACGCCGGATCCCGTTCCTGCCGCACCGCCTTCGGCTTCTATTACCGTATCATCATTAAACTTTACAACGGTTTTTTCGCCCTGTGCGCCTTTAGCTCCGCCTTTACCAGGGGTCATCTTTATCTCTACGCCATTAAGCCGCGGGAAAAATATTGACATTGTTTTGCCGGCTTCGCCTGATTTGCCGTAAGTAACTTGTGCATAAGGCCCGCTTCTTTCGGTTCTATACACCGGCGGAACAGATTCTACATCCGGCAGCTGGTTTTTGCCCTGAACATCCCGAACCCATTCCGGAAAATCGTTCGGGGTTCTGTATTCGTTGGTTTCAACAAGATTGCTGACTACAATTCCTCCCGCTGCTGTCGAGGCTCCGCCGCCGCCGCCAACTGCATGTATTAGAAAGAATATTGCATTGCGCGGAGGGATAAAACTGCATTCCGTCACGGCACGCGGCCCATCCTCCGCGCCTTCTTCATTTACCTGATACTGCATCAGGGTATTTCCGTTATAATAGCATTCATAACGCCCGTGAAGGCTTCGTTTTGTCTTTAATTCCGTCTTTTTGAAGTGTATTGCAGGAATGCCTATTGCAATAAATGACATTATCAACATTACTACAAGCATTTCTGCCATTGAAAATCCGCCCAATCGGGCTTCACGTATTGATATTAAACTCCCAAGCTTAAAACTTCCGGTTGAAGCGCCTTGCCGCATATATATTAATTCCTCATGTAAACTAGTTTATATTCCATTATAACATTTTATTCAAAATAATTCAACCCCGGATTGTATGGCTTTTATCGTCTTATACAAAGCCTCTCAAGCCTTCTTGCAATGCGGACTATCTTCTTTTCCGTGTCTGCCGTGATTGAATCTACCAGAATCGTCTTACAGCCCAGTCTTTTTCCGAATAATATGTCAGTGAGCGGTCTGTCGCCTACCATTACGGATGTGGAAGGGTCAACACCTTCGCTTTGCAAAAATTGTCTGCCAAGTTTTGAATTTGGTTTGCCTGCATCAAAGAGAACCGGAAAATTCGTAACATTTTTAACTTTTTCTATATAATCAGGGTTTTTGTTATTTGAAATTACTGCTATATAAAAGTCTTTACGGACTTTTTCCAGCCATTCAAGAGTCTTTTGAGTGTATTTGCCTGATTTCGATGCCATCAGAGTGCTGTCAAGGTCGAATAATAAGGCCTTCACGCCATTTTTTTTTAAAGTATCCAAATCAATATCATAAATACTTTTCAAATTATAATCCGGTTTAAGAAACATTTGCTTTCACTCCAACTGTGCGCACAAGCGCATATTTGTAATCCTGCGGGGCTTTTTCAAACAAAAGATAAACATCATCGTTTGTATTTGCAAGCCCTAAATCTATTCCGTTTTCATCCTTGACTGCAAGAAGCTTTGTCCTGAATTGCTCATCCGGCGTTATAATTTCAACTTCATCGCCAATCAGCATTTTATTTTTAATTTTCACAGGATAAAAAGTCCCTTCCTCAAGCCTTAGAGGCTCCTTATCCCCTTTAAATTCGCACAGGAAATCGGCGCCCGCAAGACCTTTTGAAATATCATAACTGTAGCTTTCACTGTTATTGTTTCCGAGCGCAAATCCTGTAGTGTAGCCTCTGTTTCCGACTTTTTGAAGTTCAATAAAATACTTGCCCGTATCTGCCGACGGATTTGCTAATACTTCATCAATTGCCTGTCTGTAAGTCTTTGCAACAGCTGAAACATAATAAAGACTTTTTGTTCTGCCTTCTACCTTAAAAGAATCAACACCTGCGTCAATCATTTCACCGAGGTGTTCAACAAGACAGAGGTCTTTCGGGCTTAAAATATGAGAGCCTCTTTCATCCTGATTAATTTCATAATACTCATCAGGGCGGGTGCTTTCGACAAGCTTGTAACTCCATCTGCAGGGCTGAGAACAGTTTCCGTGATTAGCCTTACGTTCTCCCTTTGTAAAATAATCGCTCAAAAGGCATCTGCCGGAAAACGACACACACTGAGAACCGTGGACAAAACATTCAAGTTCTATATCAGGAACTTTCTGTCTAATCTCGGCAATATCTTTAATAGGAAGTTCCCGTGCAAGAATTACCCTTGTTGCCCCCAAACCCTGCCAGAATTTTACGCTTTCATAGTTGAGAGTATTTGTCTGAGTGCTTACGTGAATCGGGACATCCGGTGCAATTTTTTTCAAAAGATTAAAAATCCCGAAATCACTCACAATAAAAGCGTCCGGATTGGCATCTTTAAATCTGTCTATACATTTTTCCAGAAGTTTGATATCACTGTTAAATGCAAATATATTCAACGTTACGTAAGCTTTTGCGCCTAATTTATGAGCCAGTTCCACCGCCTCTTTTAAATTTTCAAGAGTAATCAGGCTGCCTTTCCTCATTGCTCTCAGGCTGAAATCTACAACCCCGAGATAAACCGCGTCCGCCCCGTAACGTACGGCATATTCAAGCTTTTCCATATTGCCCGCGGGCATCAAAAGTTCGACTTTTCCCATAACCGGATAATACCCTAAAGGTCTAAAATAATCAACCGATTAGGTGATGATAATTTTTGAAATATGTTGAAAATAGATAATGTAAGAAGAGAGTATTCGGAGAAAAAATTATGCAGACTATTGAGAACGCAGCATCCACTATTAAAGAAATCTGGCAATATCAGCATCCTGTAATGCACACCTGGTTTTTGCTGAGTTCTGTGTCGCTTTGCTTTATGTTTGCATTGTTGTTTTTTGTTGTGTAAGTTTCATTGCCGGGCTGAAAGCCCAATCTGCTACTCCGCTATTGCGGCAGCATGAAACACCGCCGGCCATTGCGGAGATAACAATCAATGTTTTGTTTTGCAACAACAAAGTCAGCAGGTTGTAGTAAATTTTAATTTACCGCAACAAAAATATTTCGGTAATCAGAGATTACCTAAACCTGCTTAGCTTTGTTGTGCAGGTATGCACAACAAACGGGTTGCCTTATACAAATTTAACATTCTGTTACATTCCTGCAAACCCTTATACTGAGAGGATTACAGCTTGCCCCCCCCCCCGGGTCAGATTTTCGTCGGGCAATTTTTCTAACCAAAAATTTTTATATAAAACATAGGGAAAAATTTCACAAGGGTATTTAAGGAGAAAAAACTATGGGAAATTTAGCAGTTACAAACACTATTTATGCATCACAGGCTAAAACAGGCGGTGCAAAACAGACCGGAGACAAACATTCAATACCGGTTGACACCGTTAGCGAACCAATAAATTTTAGTGAAGGAAGAGCAATCGACAAAACAGTAATAAAAAAGGATACAATCTATTTAGAGCCTGCAAAATCCGACACTGTGTATATTTCCAAAGAAGAACAGAAACGCATTGAACGGGTTAAAAAAGAATCACACGAAATTGTTTCGGATATGTATAAAGCAATTGACGGGCTCGGAACTGATAACAAACTTTTTGAAGAAGCGTTGCAAAAAATTGATTTAGAAAATATCTACGAAGTCGTAAACCTCTGGAATGAAACAGCGGGCAGAGAATATAACGAATCTTTCATCGAATCATTTTTAGGTGACGCGAATACGGAACAAAGACAGGTTTACGGAGAAAAACTCATCAGATCTTTGAGGGATAGAATTAATATTGAAGGAAAGCTGACATCCGATTGCGACAAGCTGGCTGAAAAATTCAACAAATTGAATTCAGCTAAACTGTTCCCTGACAAAGGTGCTATGGCTGATACTTTCAATGAACTTTTTACTTATTTGTATTTTGTACAAAACAACAAACTTGGACAGGTCAAATACCAGTAAAAAAACAGATTTACGTTAAAAAGCCGGAGGTTTTCATCTCCGGCTTTTTAATGCTTCGCTTTTTCTATTTTTCTTGCAGTCCTGCGGTTTTGTGTGATAAAATTTTTGTATGAAAAAGTTCAGGGTAATTTCCGGATATCTGCTGTTAATCGGGATTGCAATAAGTATGCTCTACCCGTTTTTTGCGATGGTGAACCTGTCGTTTGCAGACGAAAATGCCATTTTTACACAGACTTCTAAAATCTTTTACGGAAATCTTACGCTTGAAAATTACAAGAATGTGTTTGAAGAAATTCCGCTTGCAAGGTATTTTTTCAACAGTCTGATTGTGGCGTCGGTCACGACATTCTTCACGGTAATTTTCGCCTCTCTTGCCGGATACGCTTTTGCAAGAATGAAGTTTAAGTTTAAAAATGCACTGTTTTTAATTATTCTTGTCACAATGCTTATACCGCCTCAGGTGAACATAATTCCGCTGTTTTTTTTAATGCGTGAACTTCATTTGATAAACACCTATGCAGCTCTTATTTTGCCAGGAATTTTCGGCGGGTTCGGGATATTTTTGATGAGACAGTATTTTCTGGGCTTCCCGAAGGATTTAGAGGAATCAGCAAAAATCGACGGGTGCAATTTGTTTCAAACATTCTTCAAAATAGCACTTCCGCTTGCTCTGCCGACAGTTGCAACGCTTGCGATATTTACGTTTGTCACAACCTGGAACAGCTTTATGTGGCCGCTGATTGTGACAAATACCGAAAGTATGAGAACTCTGCCTGTGGGGCTTGCGGTTTTCAAGGGAAGTTTCAGGGAAATTACCCTCTGGGGCGAACTTCTTGCCTGTTCTGTTATCTGCACAATTCCTGTTATCGGGGTGTTTCTGGCCGGCAAAAAGTACTTTATAAACGACATTATGCAGGGCGGGGTCAAGGAATAATTCGTTTAACATTATTGCGTCCGAAAATTATTTCTGCTAAACTTCCCGTAATGGATATTAAATCAAGACTGCAAATTTTAACAGGGGATATTTTCGGAGGCATAAACTCGGCAATTGTTGCTTTGCCGCAGGCGCTTGCATTCGGGGTCGCAACAGGATTCGGCGCTGCTGCAGGCATCTGGGGCGCAATAATTTTATGTCTTACTGCTGGTCTTCTGGGTTCTAAAATTCCGATGATTTCCGGCCCGACAGGCCCGATGACTATTGTTGTCGCTTCTGTTGCGGCTGCTTTAGGATATGATATGACGGCAGTAATCGTTGTGATTATGTTCGCTGCGATTATCCAGCTTATTTTTTCGCTCACAAGCATTTCGGCTATCGTTAAATATGTGCCGTATCCGGTAATTTCAGGGTTTATGAACGGTGTCGGGATACTGATTATACTTTTACAGCTAAACCCTTTAATCGGGTATCCTTCTGTATCAGACACGTTTGAGGGGATTACGAGTTTTGTATTGAACCTTCAGACAATCAACATGCCGGCTTTCGGGCTGGGGCTTCTGACGCTTTTGATAGTTTTCGGAATTCCTAAGAAAATAAACAAATACCTGCCCTCGCAAATTGTCGCACTTATTCTGTGCACAATTATTTCAATAAAACTCGGGCTTGATGTTCCGAAGATTTCTGAAATTTCGGTCGGCTTCCCGAAAATTGCCGTGCCTGTGTTTAACCTTTCCAAACTTTCCGAATACCTGCCGTTTGCGCTGACGCTTGCGATTGTACTGTCGGCTGAAAGTATGCTGACAGGGCTTGTTGCGGACAGCTTGACCAAAAGCCGGCACAACCCGAAAACCCTTCTTTTTTCGCAGGGGTTAGGGAATGTTGCCTGCGCGCTTACAGGCTCATTATGCGGAACGGCTGCTACTATGCGGACTGTTGCGGCTCTTAACACCGGCGCAACCACAAAATTTGCAGCTGTTGTAAATCCTGTTATCCTGTGCCTTTTACTCTTTAAATTCTCAGGATTTGTTGCCGAAATTCCGCTTGCCGTGCTTGCCGGAATTCTTATTAAAATCGGATACGATATAATTGACGTCAAGCTTTTGAAAGTCATCAAATTTGCGCCTAAGGATGATTTATACGTTCTTGCGCTTGTTTTTCTGCTGACAGTCTTTTACAATCTTATTTTTGCGGTCGGTGCGGGAATTACGCTTGCGGCTCTTTTGTATGCAAAAAGGGTTGCAGATAAGGCAAACATTGTACAAAAATCTGTTTATGACAGAGATATAATGAAACTCGAAAAAATTCTTGAAACCGATTACAAACACAAAATCCGCGTCGTGCATATTACGGGGCAATTCTTCTTCGGCTCCGCAACCCAATTAATCTCAAAGTTTGAAGATGTTCTCGGAACAAAATGCATTATTATCAATTACGAAGCCGACGACCTTCTTGATATTTCGGCAATATTTGCGCTGGAAGATATTATCATCAGGCTAAAATCACAGCATATAAAAATTCTTATGGTTATCAAAAACGAACACGTATTAAATCAGTTATCTTCACACTCAATAATCAGCCAGATCGGCAAAGAAAAAATCTTTTACAACGAACTTGACGCAATAGACTTCGCAAAAAATTCTCTGAAACAAAAAGCAAAAAAGAAAAAAAATTCCTAACCGGCAAATTAACAACGGAGGTTATATGATAAACAAAATTTCTACAAACACAAACTTTAACGGCGCCTATATAATAAAAGGTTCGCAAAAAGCTGTCACCCGCTTTGAAAATGAAATCGCAACAAGAAAACTTTTAAATAAAAACCTTCAGGTTATGACAATGCCGCTGACTGATGAATACCACAAAAATCAGCCTTATGCTGAACTTCTTGTCTGCACCGGAGACAATATTAAAAATCTTCAATTACATTTACAAAAAGTAAAAAAAGAACAGGAAAAAAATCTTAAAAGGTTTGTTTCTGATTTCAACAGCTGGAAAAAGCCAAAACAAGACCGTTTTGTTAAAAAATTAAAAGAAGCAATTATGCTAAGTAATTCTGAACGTAACGAATTGCCTGCACCGGGAGAAACTGCAATGAAAAACGGGAAACCAGACAGTTTTCTTGAGTGGTTTGCCGGCGCAAAAGAAAAATCAGATATGCTTTACAGGCAAATAAGCACATACGGACAGCATCGTTTTCCTGAAAAAATCAGGAGGCTTGACGCAAAGAAAGCTTTTAGTGCTCTTATCAGCAGCAATTTTAACATTAAAGAAGGGTTCATCCGCAATCCCAAGGCTCCTGACATAGAAGTTGAATTTTTAAATAACAAAGAAATCCGCTATAACGGCAACAAAATTCAGGAAATTCTTACCTACAAAGAAAATTCTGCGGGGGAAAAAATTCTCGAAACCTACGAAAAATTTACCTACGCAAAAGATGGTTCCGTAAAAACAAGAACTTTCTCAAACATATAATACGGAAATTATTTTGCTCATAACAAAAGCGGCCACCTTCATGATGTCCGCTTCTGCCTTAGTTACAAAAATATGCTATTTTAATTTTGAATATTCCTCATCACCGACCGGTTCAAGCCATTCGGTTGTTGCGCCTTCAGCCGGAACTGCTATTGCAATATGAGAAAACCAGCTGTCCTTTGCCGCACCATGCCAGTGTTTAACCTCAGCCGGAATATTTACGACATCGCCCGGATGAAGTTCCTGAGCCGGCTTTCCTTCTGCCTGATAATACCCTCTGCCTGCCGTCACAAGTAAAATCTGGCCGCCTTTGTGGTGAATATGCCAGTTATTTCTGCAACCCGGTTCAAAGGTTACGTTGCTTGATGATACGCCTTCGTCTGTCAATGGTTTGAGATAGCTTTTGCCGATAAAATATTTATTGTAAGCGGTATTTTCTTCTCCAAGCCCGAAAATCCCGCCCGGTGCTGTTTCCGATTTTACAGTTTGTAATTCTTTTGCCATAACTCTATCTCCTATTATTAATGTAAACGCCAGACACAACCCGAGTCCAACCATTAAAAATGTTTTTAGATTCATAATAATCCTCCCTTATTAACATTACCATATGTTTGGCTACTCTTCAAGTATGCCCGACCGACAATCTATTATACAGACATTTAGGTAAAACTGGATGTAAAGAAACACATGGTTTAATTTTTCGGCAAGTTATGTAAAAGTAGCAAATTTAATTTTTAGAGTTTTTAATATACTATAATCAATAAGTTTATTTTGAAGGATATTGTACAAAGTATAAATGAAAGTAGATAGGATAAAAACTAACCCAAATATAAATTTTAAGGCAAATTTTTTCTTAGTTAAAAAATACGGTCAAAATTCAGGTATATACATAAGTACGGATAATTCTGAAAACCTTGGTTCTCATCCTGTACTGGAGATAGAAAATAGAAAAATCCCAATGGTCTATGACGGCAAATATTATACGACAGAATATAATATTTACGATACTAACAAATATAAAATAAAATACGAAGATACAGGTAAATACGAAAATAACGGAAAAGAAAAATATTTTATACCTCAAAAATTGTATGCACTAATAAATCAAATGAAGAAAACTCCAAATACAGTTTTATCAAAAGGTTCCGCCCAAGGGAAACTTGTTCAGGCAAAAAATATTGATGATATACTTTTAAAATCAAAAGAACCGTTAATTATAATTTGTGACAATGATAAAGAATTTGAAAAATGTTATAAGTACTTTAATCGCACAAACGGAATAATATTAAAATCAGGCTCTACAGACTTGTTATCACATTTTGCAGCATTGTGCAGGGATTATTTTTCTTTTGGAGAGTTGATTACAGACAAAAAGATATTAAATGATTTGAATAATCTAGAAGGTAAATTAATTTCTATATCAAATAACAAAGATAATCTTGAGTACTTTCAAATAAATAATATTACGAAAAGCTCCCGAGGGAAAAATACAATCGAAATCCCTCCAATGAGAAGAGTTGATAAAATTTTATCGCTTGATGAGTGTGAAAAAGATACTGTAGGTAATAAAGCATATAACCTAAAGCGAATGATGAATTTAGTTAGAGAAGGAAAACTACAGAATGTAATTATCCCAAATGCTTTTGTTCTGCCTCATGCTTATTTAGAAAAAGTTGAAAATATAATTAAAGAAAACCCTGACAACCAATGGAAGGATAATAAAATTCTTGAAGAAATAAAAAACTATGCCTCAAAAGTTATTACACAGAGGAATGTTATGGTTCGTTCTGCATTTAACGGCGAAGATTTAGAAGGTTATTCTGCAGCTGGATTATATGATTCACATTATCAAAATACTGAAGATTTATCATTATATGATATTTATGAAGTAATGAATTCCAAAAATAAACCAATCGCGGTCAAATCACGAGAGAAACATAACATTCCTGACGATTTAATAAAACCGAGCGTTATAATACAAGATGGTATTATTTCGGATTATTCATTTACTACATATACAGAAGCTCCTTTTGATAAGAATAAAATATTAATAGAATTATTTATAAATAAAAACAGATGGTGTAAACCTGATCCATATCAAATTACATATAATAAACTAACAAAAAAATTAAAAATAGAACAAGAACACAGCAAATTTGAAGAATATTTGTTCGATGAAAATTATAAACTAATACATAAACAATCAACCTCACTTAAAAATATCAATGAAATCCGGGATATAATAGAAAATTTGGTTAAAAATGCACTTGTACTGGAAAAAGAATTCGGAAAACCTCAAGATATTGAGGGCGGTATAAAAAACGGTCAGCTATATTTCTGGCAGACAAGAAATATAGTAAAGAAAATTCATTAATAAGTTGCAGGTTACAAAATTAACAAACCGGACATTAAAATATAGTAAACTCAATTTTTTCTACAGCAAAATACCCACACAAAGCCAACTTTACCCAAATAATCTATCTATACGGACAAATCAAACTGGACAAAAAGTACAATGGATGAATTTCAGAATTAAAAAAGAGGGTTAAAACCCTCTTATAGATTAGAATGGGCGCAGTGGGATTCGAACCCACGACCAATTGATTAAGAGTCAACTGCGCTACCACTGCGCCACGCGCCCATTTTATTTCGTTTTCATTTGAACTGCGCTACCCCTCTCATAAAACAACACTTAGTTGTTTTATTCGGCAGAGTGCCACGCGCCCATTTTATTTCGTTTTCATTTGAACTGCGCTACCCCTCTCATAAAACAACACTTAGTTGTTTTATTC
>CALVAX010000017.1 GCA_944325605.1 Candidatus Gastranaerophilales bacterium | reverse complement strand
ATTCACAGACCTTGCAATCCATCAAGAAGCAGTGACGGCAAGCAGGGTGATGCCTGCGCAGCACTCATTATGCAGGATGGATGGGAAATGAAGAAGGATTATCCGGCGTGGTAAAATTTTAACATACAAAAATTTGAAATATAAACTTTACGTGCCATAATTAAATTATGTCAGACACAATAAAAATAAAGGGAGCAAAGGAACACAATTTAAAGGATGTTTCGGTCGAAATTCCGAAGAACGAACTTGTTGTTTTTACGGGAGTTTCAGGATCCGGCAAAAGTTCGCTTGCGTTTGATACGATTTTTGCGGAAGGCCAGAGGCGGTATATTGAGAGTCTTTCGACGTACGCCCGCCAATTTTTGGGGCAGATGGACAAGCCTGATGTCGAATATATAGACGGCTTATCTCCTGCTATTTCAATTGACCAGAAGTCTACAAGCAACAACCCGAGATCTACGGTCGGAACGGTTACGGAAATTTACGACTACTTAAGGCTTCTGTATGCACGCGTCGGAACTCCGTATTGTCCTGAGTGCGGGGCTGAGATTAAGCCGCAGACCATTGATGAGATTGTGAATTCTATTCTTAAACTTCCGGAAGGTACGAAAATCCAGATTTTAGCCCCGATTGTAAGAGGCAAAAAGGGCGAGTATTCTTCAACTTTTGAAGAATTAAGACAGGAAGGCTTTGTCAGAGTCAAGGTTGACGGAGAGATTTACAATCTGGATGAAGACGAAATTGAACTTGCAAAAACCAAAAAACACGATATCTCTGTTGTTGTGGACAGAATTGTCGTAAAACCGGAGGCACAGTCGAGGATTGCGGACAGTGTCGGGATTGCGCTTCACAAAGCGGACGGTATTACAATAGTCGATATTATAGGCGACAAAGAAGTCGTTTTCAGCGAAAAACTTGCCTGCCCTAATTGCAATATAAGTTTTGAAGAACTGGCGCCGAGGATTTTTTCTTTTAACAACCCTTACGGAGCCTGTGAAAGATGTTCCGGAATCGGCGTGGACTATGAAATTTCGCCGGATTTAGTCGTGCCTGACAGAACAAAATCCATAAATGAAGGCGCGATTTATCCGTGGGATAAGTCATCAACAACTTATTACAAAGATATGCTTGATGCCGTAACTTCCCACTACGGAATTGATGCGGATAAGCCTTTTGAAAAACTTACAAAAGACCAGCAGGACATAATTCTCTATGGTGCGCCGGATATTATTAAAATGAAAATAAAAGGCTTCACGACAAAGCGCTACGAAACCCGCTACCACAGTTATCCGGGTGTAATCCCTTATTTAATGAAAAAATACCATGAGTCAGAAGCGGATTACTGGCGGGAAGAAATCGAAAAATATATGATTATGACGCCCTGCAAAGCCTGCAATGGCGCAAGATTGAAACCTTTTCCGCTTGCAGTCAAAATTAAAGGAAAAAATATCTACGAATTTACTCTGATGTCGGTGGATGATGAGTATGACTTTATTTCGGATTTGTATCTGGAGTTGAGTGAATACCATATCCAGATTGCAAAACAGATTTTAGACGAAATCAGAGCAAGACTGAAATTCTTAAAAGACGTAGGTTTAAGTTATCTGAATCTTTCCCGTATGGCAGGAACCCTCTCCGGCGGGGAAGCTCAGAGAATACGGCTTGCAACGCAAATCGGAAGCGGGCTGTCAGGGGTTTTGTATGTCCTGGATGAGCCTTCAATCGGGCTTCACCAGAGAGATAACGACAGATTGATTAAGACGCTTATAAAACTCCGCAACCTCGGCAATACTTTGATTGTTGTTGAACACGATGAAGAAACAATCAGAAATGCGGATTATATCGTTGATATCGGCCCGGGGGCCGGAGTTCTCGGCGGGGAAGTTATCGCAAGCGGAAGCGTTGAGGACATTATAAACGCTCCAAAATCCGTGACAGGAAAATATTTGAGCGGAGAACGTTATATTCCGATTCCGAAAAAAGTCAGGGAAGGCAACGGACATTTTCTGACCGTTAAAAATGCGCATCTGAACAATTTGAAAAATATAGACGTGAAAATTCCGCTCGGGAAAATAGT
The DNA here is from genome assembly GCA_944325605.1 of Candidatus Gastranaerophilales bacterium. Classification (GTDB taxonomy): domain Bacteria; phylum Cyanobacteriota; class Vampirovibrionia; order Gastranaerophilales; family Gastranaerophilaceae; genus Scatenecus. Next base: position 34,299 of record CALVAX010000017.1, on the reverse strand, counting down.
TGTCCTTACCGGCGTTTCAGGTTCGGGTAAATCAACTCTGATGCAGGATTTGATTTATGAATACGCTGTTCACAAACTCCGCAAAAATAAGCCAAAACCGCAGGGAGTGGATGAAATTACCGGATTTGAAAATATTGACAAAATTATTGACATCGACCAGTCGCCAATCGGCAGAACGCCACGTTCAAACCCTGCAACTTATACGGATTTGTTTACACATATAAGGGATTTGTACGCCAAAACAAACGAAGCCAAACTCAGAGGCTACAAAGCCGGCCGCTTCAGTTTCAACGTCAAAGGCGGCAGATGTGAAGCCTGCAAGGGTGACGGCGTAAACAAAATTGAGATGAATTTCCTCTCGGATGTCTATGTAAAATGCCCTGTCTGCAAAGGTAAACGCTACAACCGTGAAACTCTTGAAGTTAAATACAAAGGTAAAACAATTGCCGATGTTCTTGATATGAGTGTAAAAGAGGCGCTTGCATTCTTTGAAAATGTTCCGAATATCAAGCACAAACTCCAAACGCTTAATGACGTCGGGCTTGATTATATAAAACTCGGACAGAGCGCAACAACCCTCTCCGGCGGAGAGGCGCAGAGGATTAAGCTTGCCTCGGAACTTAACAAGCGCGCGACCGGAAAGACGCTTTACCTTATGGATGAACCTTCTGTCGGGCTTCACTGGGCGGATTTAGACAAGCTTATTAAAATCATCCACGCTCTTGCAGATCAGGGAAATACCATTTTGATAATTGAACACAACCTTGATTTAATCAAAGTTGCCGATTACATAATAGATCTCGGCCCCGAAGGCGGCTCGGGAGGCGGGCAGATTGTTGCGGCAGGTTCGCCAAAAGAAGTCGCAAAGGTTAAAAATTCTTACACAGGTCAGTATCTTAAACCTATGTTTTCTTGACATGACAGGCGGATAATGTTTTAATATTTACAGGATAAGGGGTATTCAGAGCTAATGAATTATATTTTTGATTTATTGTCTTATTTTTTAAGAGGGCGCAATTCTGTCTGGGGTATTATACTTTTTGTCGGGATAACTTTTTTGTATTATGCATTTCCAAGACCTTATTCCACATTGGAATGCGTTGACGGATATTGCAAGCTTTTTAAAGGCTCAAAAGAGCTAAATGCGTTTGCCGTACAGGACGTTCAATCGTGTGAAGTGTCAAGTCTGACCCGCCGCTGTACCCGCAGGACAGGCAACAAAAGCCGTAAATATCATTGCTATTATCCTGTTATCACGCTTAACGACGGGCAAAGAGTTTATCTTCCCTCAAGCTTTGAATCAAGATATAAGGATCAAATTAGAAATTTTTGCGGTAATTTGAAATCAGGTAAAGATTTTACTCAAAAAGAAAGATAAAAGGGAATATTAATGAAAAAAATATTGTTGCTGTCAGTTATTTTGTTAATAAGTATAATGCCGGTGAATGCTGAAACACTGCAAGTTCAGGCTCTGTCAGAATTTAACACGGAAAATCCGCCCGCCTCTATTGAGGTTAAAGCTGTTTCGGATATGGATTTGGATGAAGAACTTTTGATTATGGATGGCTATATCCTGAAAGGTAATCTGGTTGATGTGGTTAGTCCAAAAAGATTGAAACGCGACGCAACTTTTTCCATAGTCCTGACCGAATATACTGACAACAATGGACAAAGACATATTATCCCGCCCGATGGAAAACAATTTAAAGGCAAATTTACAACAAAGTTTGATTATAAACATGCCGCAAAAACAGCAGCTTTGAGTGTCGGGAATTTCTTTTTAAAAGGGCTTTCAATCGGCTATGCTGCGGTAGAAGGTGCTGTTAAAAACGAAGAAGGCAACAGGGTTAAATCAAGCGCAATGTCGGTCTATGAGAGTACTCCGGTTTCATATGTGGAAAAAGGTGAGGATATCGTAATTTTAAAAGATCAGGTTTTTTATCTCAAATTTAAGCTGAAAGATGATGACAAAGATAAAAATCAGGAAATTTCGGCGGCCGCTGCCCCTGAAAAATTGCCTGACAATCCTGACGCCGGATTGCTGCAAGAAAATACAGCATTTCAGGAAAAAGCAATCGAAGAAACAGCTTCCGAACCTGATATATCTAAAGAAGAGAAAGAACGGCGCATGAATTTAAAAGCACCGCTTCCGGGAGAAGAATACGGGGTAACTATTGAGGATTTGCAGGCTGAAGTTTTGAATATGCCGGCAAAACAGGAGGAGGTTGCTTTCCGGTTCGGCCGTTCCGATGCTAAAAAACAGACAGAATTTGAAGATAGTACGCCGTCGGAAAGCTCAAAAGAATTGTTGCAGCCTGCGCAATCAATGCCAGCTCCGGAGCAGGAGAAAAATATAGAAGAAAAAGCTGGGCCGCAGCCTGCATTGTTAGAGTCAAAACCGGTTTCTGACACTGAAAAATCTGCGCCGGCTGAATCTCTTCCGGCAGAACAGGCTCCGGTTTCAGATGAAAAAACAGAAGCTGCAAGTCCTTCTTCCACGGGCAGAGAGTTCTCTAATGTCGAAGAATTCAGGCCTCAGTCAAAAATTCTTAAGCTCCGTAAAAATTCAAAAACAAACAGGCTTCAGCCTGTAGAAGATTCAATGCCGGCTGAAGAAGAAAATATGAAAGAAACGGTTCAGCCGGAGAATTCTGAACCTCAAGCCTCTGAAAACAGTACAGAAGTTCAAACAATTTTAACAAGTCCTAATGCCGGACAACAAGCGGAAGTGCCTGTGAAGGATAATCTTCCCGCACTTCAGGAACATCCGTCCGCATCGTCAGAATCTGAACAGGTTCAGACTCTTCCTGACTCAGAACAAAAACAGATTGAATCTCCGGAAAAAATAGATAATGAACAATACACAATTCCTGCAAAATCTTTTAATCAGACATCTGACACAAATACAAATATACAAAACAATAATAATGTGGCTGCAAAACCATTGAAAAGGCACAGTGCAGATTCATTTGAAAATCTAGTTCCGGAATTGCCGGCTGCAAGCGAAACTCCGCTTGCACCACTGGAGCTTCCGGATACCTACTAGGCTTCGGCAACCGGCATTTTTAATTTTCCGGTACCTTCAAATACAATTTCCCGTTCTTTGTCTTTTTCGCTGAAAACAAGACGGGTTTTGTTTTTGCCGTCTTCAAAAAAGTTTGTAATTTCTTTAATTTCCAGATTCATCACAATCCCTTTCTGTATTTTCAATTCATAATAACAGTTTTTCAGGTAAATTTCAACCCTATTTATGCGGGACTTATATAGTAAATTCTACAGATACTATAAAAGCCAGTCATTCTGAGGACTTTAGTCCGAAGAATCTTTTTTATTTAGATACTTCGCTAACGCTCAGGATGACGCTGTTTTAAAAATTTTTGGTGGAATTTTGCTATATACATCCCATTTATGCTAAAAACGTGTAAAAATATTTTTTGCCAGGAAATCAAAAATTAAGACCGGTAAATTTTTACCGGTCTTTCAAGTTTATTATTATGCAAACTTAATTATTAACATTTAATTTGGCTCATAACTTCTTCAGCAAAGTTGTCCTGGCGTTTTTCAAGTCCTTCGCCGAGAACGTATCTTGTGAAAGCTTTAATAGTCAGTTTGCCTTCAATAAGCTGTTCGATTGTAACATCAGGGTTTTTAACAAAAGGCTGTTCAAGAAGAACTTTTGATGCCAGAAGTTTATTAACTCTGCCTTCAACAATTTTAGCTCTGATGTTTTCAGGTTTTTTCTGCAAATCTTCTTTGCCCATTTCGATTTCTGTTTCGTGGTCGATTACAGACTGCGGAATTTCGTTTCTTGACAGGAATTCCGGAGCGTTAGATGCGATGTGAAGACAAAGATCATTCATCAATTCAGCATCTTCTTTATCTGTCTGAAGTAAAACCCCGATTTTGCCGTTGTGAATGTAAGTTGCAACATTTCCTTCATAGCGGACAAATCTTCTGAAAGTAATTTTTTCACCGATAGAAGCAATTTTTTCTTTAATAACTTCTTCTATAGTTTTGCCGCATTTCGGGCAAGTTGAAGCAACAAAAGTTTCAACATCTTTAGGATTAGATTCAGCTACAGCTTTAGCCAAACAGTTTGAAAGTTCTTTGAATTCTTCGTTTTTAGCGACGAAGTCTGTTTCGCAGTTAACTTCAACCATAGCGCCTGCATTGTCAGCAATAGCTGATGCAATAAGGCCTTCAGCAGCAATTCTGCCCATTTTTTTGTCAGCAGAAGCCATACCTTTTTGGCGAAGTACATCCATAGCTTTTTCCATATCTCCGTCAGTTTCAACAAGTGCTTTTTTGGCATCCATCATACCTGCACCGGTTTTGTCACGGAGTTCTTTTACCATTTGTGCTGTAATGTTCATTTTTCTCTCCTATTTTTATTAAACAGCCGTCCAGACAGAATTTGTCCGATAAGGACGGCTTGTTCGTATAATGTTATTTAATTTCTTCAACTGCTTCTTCTTTGGCTGCAGTTTCAGCTTCTTCAGCAACACCTGCATCTTCCGGTTTAATTTCTTCGATTTTTGCAGTTGTGTTTGCTTTATTTTCTTTCAATTGTTTTCCTTCGATAACAGCATCAGCAAGTTTTGAAGTAATCAATTTAATAGAACGGATAGCATCGTCGTTGCCCGGAATAACATAATCAACGTTTGAAGGATCTGCATTTGTATCAGCAAGGCAGATTACCGGAATTCCGAGTTTTTTAGCTTCAAGGATTGCGATTTCGTCTTTTTTCTGGTCAATAACGAAGATTAAATCAGGCAAACCTCTCATTTCCTTGATACCGCCTAATGTTTTGCTTAATTTAGCAAGCTGTCTGTTCAATTGAGCGATTTCTTTTTTAGGAAGTTTTTCAGCGTGACCGCTGTTGAGGAAGTCTTCCAGTTCTCTCAATTTATTAACACGGCCTCTGATAGTGTCAAAGTTGGTCAGCATACCGCCGAGCCATCTTCTGTTAATGTAGTATGCGCCTGAGCGTTGAGCTTCTTCTGCAACAACTTCGGCAGCCTGTTTTTTGGTTCCAACGAACAGGATGTTTTTATTGCGGGCTGCGAATTCTCTTACTACATCATAAGCTTTGTCCAGCAAATCAGAGGTTTTACGTAAATCAAATACGTAAATACCGTTTCTTGCACCGTAAATATACGGTTTCATTTTAGGGTTCCATCTTTGTGTCTGGTGTCCGAAATGTACACCTGCTTCCAAAAGTTCAATCATAGATGCTACTGGCATCGGTTTTCTCCTTTTATTTTTAACTTGAGTACTACGGGTTATACTGTCTCATTCGCCGGTTAGAAACTGTTTTATTCCGGATTGTCCGTATTAAAGCGTCTGTATCCTGCCTTCCGGCCACCTTTGAACTAGGGCAAAACCTATCAGACCAGTGTAACCATTATTATAATATTACAAAAACATAATTAATCAAATTAATATGAACGTTTTATATTTAAAATGTAAAGAAATTTTGCAAAAAAAAATCGGACCTCCCCTAAAGTCAGTCCGGTATTTCATTTCTGAAACAAAAAGGATTTACATTAACTTAAGTCTTTTTTTGCTTTTTAAAATCCAACTTTCCTCTCTCTTCTCCCTAATACTCAATTCCCTGACGGGCCATAACACCAATATCAAAGTAGTGTTTAATCGGTTTCATTTCCGTCACGAGATGAGCCATTGCTTTTAATTCAGGATGTGCATAGCGTCCTGTCAAAACTATTTCAAGGTTTTCCGGTTTGTTCATCAATGCTTCTTTAACTTCGGAAACCTTAATCATATTCATTGCTGTGCAGATGTTGATTTCATCTAAAATGATAAGTTGATATTCTCCGGATTGGATTGCTTTTTTTGCAAATTCCCATCCTCTTTTTGCTTCTTTAAAATCATCCATGCACACATTGTGCGAGTAGCAGACTCTGTCCATGCCGAATTGTACAACATCAAGATTCGGTAAAAATTTTGATGAAGAAACAATTTCGCCGTATGAAGTTGCGCTGTCGCCTTTAGTGAACTGGATGATAAGCACCTTCCAGCCGTGTCCGAGCGCACGGAGTGCCAAACCTAACGCTGCTGTTGTTTTCCCTTTTCCGTCTCCCGTGTAAATTTGAATATAACCGTGCTCTAACACTTCTTACTACCTCCGAATAAAAACTACAATATCAGATTATTATTCCTATCCATATTTTAAATGATTTTTTAAATCCTTTAATCGTTCTATGGATTGATAAGCCCAAAGGAGAGGATTTATTTTTCTAATCCCCGCCTCCCAAGATGTAAATTAATCATAGAACAAATTTTGAAAAAAGAAATGTATTTGTCACACTCCATGCCAATCTTTTTACAATTAATTTTTCCAAAAATCCATAGAACGGGAATTTGATTGAATTTGGACAGAAAAAGAAAATCCCGTAAAAAATTTACATAACTTTTGTAAAGTTAAAGCAACAATCTATTGCAAAACCCCGAAGAAGTCTTGTGCAGATATTTTTCAGCTGAAAATGAAAGGTTAAGAATGTTAAATTTTCGGAAGAGATAGCAAAAAAGGTTTGAATACCGCAAATAACCTTATTCTATGACTGATTATTTTTATAAAAATCGGGAATATTAAAACATGTGCACATTTAACGATTGTAAACTTTTGTAACAAAAACCCCATGAAAATAGCAATTATTTAAGTCTTATATACTTTATATATACATAAGAAGTATATAAAGAGAGTGAAAAATGAGTATAGGCGCAGTAACACAACCGAATATCTACAAAAAGCAGAAGCCGGGCGTTAAGTTGTCTTCAGGATCAACAGCTTCAAACAACTTGAAAGCTGTATTGTCAGATCTTAAGGAAACAAAACAAACAACCGGTACTTCAAATACTTCCGGTACTGTTTCTGCAACACCTATTAAAGCAAAAAGCACTATGGCTAAACAGGTGTCAAGCAATATAAGCTCAAGTACTTCTGAAAGTGTATTTAGAGAATCATACAAAGGCGGAAAATACATCGGTACAACTCCTTACACTGAAGGTATGAGATTTGTTTCTCCGTCAGATTATAAAAGAGAAAATGTAAGAACAGTAATTCCGGGAGAAATCTCAGGTTATGTCGGTTTGACATCCCGCGGACAAGACAGAGCAATGAAACCTGTCAACGATTTTCTGAACTGGCAGCAGCAGCAATATCAGAAAATGATGGAAAGAGCAAAATGTATGGACACAGCACAGATGTTCAACAATATTTCTCAAGGTATTCTCGGGGTTGGCAATATCGCAACAGGAATTATTCAGGCTAAACAGTCTACAAAAGTTGAAACACCGACTGATGCAACAGTTAATGAATTAAGACAGGCTGACACAACATCCGAACTTCAGGCAGGTATCAGCGAATTGAACGCACAGCAGAGCACACTTAATACAAAAATTGACAATGCAAATAAAACAATCAAAGAATCTCATGAATTGAAAACTGATGCAGAAGCAAAACTTCAAACAACTGAAGACGGTATTTCTTCAACTAAAAAAGATATTCAGACATACTCAAGCAACATAACTAAATGGCAGAGCAGTCTTCAGTCAGATGAGGCAACTCTTAAACAGCTGGAATCAATGAAAATGGATTCTACATCTTTAAGTTATGCAGGAGTACAAAATCAGATAAAAGAACTTAGAACAAATATTAAAAATACAAAACAGAGAATTAAAGATGCAGAAACTGCAAAACAGGAAGCAGAAACAAAACTTAGAGAATTGGAAACCGCAAAACAAGAATATACACAAACTATCCAGACAGCAAACAATGATATCAAAACAAACAGCCAGGGCCTTGAAACATTGACAGAACAAAAAGAAGATGTTACAGATGCTTTAGGCAAATACAGCCAGAAATTAACAAAAATGGAAAACAAAGAGGCTGACAAACTTAACTCAATGAGAAGCCAGCTTGCAGAATATGCAAAAGAATACCAGTCAGAAACAGATCCTGACAAAAAACAGAAACTTCAGGATAAATATGCAAAACAAGTAGCAGAATATAATCAGCTGGCAGGCTCAACCACAGTAAGCGGCCACACCGCTCTTGGAACCGAACTCGGTTAATAAATTACATATTGTAACATAAGACTTTACTTTTGATTTTTAACAAATTATAATAATAACAGAAAAAAGAACGGGCACCCCCGTTCTTTTTCTATCATCAGGGGTTGCGGGTGTATCCGCGGTTCTTTTGTGAAGGAAGGAAGTGCCATGAAACAGGATATTAACAGACACGAAATTCTTGAAAAAATTAGCCCGTTAATTGAAAACACGGCCATGCGGTTTGGTTACATTCCGCTAGAGGTAGATTTTTCAAAGGAAAATCACAGATGGTTTTTGAGGATTTACCTTTATTCTTCCGAAAAAGAGGTTACACTTGATGACTGCGAGAAGGTTACACGAAGCCTCTCGGATTTTCTGGATGAACTTATTCCGGTGAAATATTATCTGGAAGTGTCGTCACCGGGATTGGAGCGTAAGTTTAAGTCGGATAAAGAATTTCTGATTTTTAAAGGCCGGAATGTCAGTGTAAAGCTTAAAACTCCGCTGGAAGGCGAAGAAGAAAAGGTTTTTAAAGGCGAAATTCTGGATTTTGACGAAAACGAAGGGCTGAAGTTCTTCCGTTTTGACGACGGAAAGGAGCTTTTAATCCCTAAAAGCAGCATCCAGTCTGCAAAGTTGTACATTGATTAAGGACGTTAAGTGAATCCGTAAATAGGTGAATAAGTGAATAAGTGCATTAAAGTGCTTCGCACAGAAAGGTATGAATGCATCATAAAGATTTAGAAGTATGGAAACAATCAATAGATTTAGTTTTCAATATATATAAATTAACAGAAACTTTTCCAAAAGAAGAAATGTTTGGATTGGTTTCGCAGATGCGTCGTAGTGCCGTATCTATTCCGTCTAACATAGCTGAAGGCTGCGGTAGATTTTCAAATAAAGAAACTTTAAAGTTTCTCTCAATTGCTTTAGGTTCTTTGGCTGAATTGGATACACAGATTTTAATTGCAAAGCGTCTGGAATTTATAAATGAGATTCAGGATATTACCTCGCAAATTAATAAAGTAAATGCTTTATTGGTTGCTTTAAAAAAGCATCTAAATAAAGATGCAGGTGGTATATGAATGTAACGCACTTATTCACTTATTCACCTATTTACTTATTCACTAATTATAATAACGAAAGGAAAATAAAATGATCAAAATCGGAACAGCATTATTTGAAGCTTGCGAAGAGCTGGAGCGCGAAAGAGGAATATCAAAAGAAGTTTTGATATCATCTTTATGCGACGCAATGGTAGCAGCTTACAAAAAACACATGAAAATTAAAGAATCCACCAATATTGAAGCAATTCTGGATGAACAGTCAGGCGAAATCGGCGTTTTCAGAACAAAAGTTGTTGTGAATGAAGTTGAGGATCCTGATGAACAGATTTCACTTGCACAGGCAAAAGAAATTGATGAAGATGTGGAAGTTGATGATGAAGTTAAAATAGAAGTAACACCGGAACAGTTCGGCAGAATTGCGGCACAGTCGGCAAAACAGGTTATTACGCAGAGAATCCGCGAAGCCGAAAGAAATATGGTTTTGCAGGAATTCATGGATAAAAAAGGTACTCTTGTTACAGGTATTATCCAGAGAGTTGAAAGCCGCAACGTTATCGTAAATATCGGTAAAATTGATGCTATTATGCCTCAGAAAGAGCAGATTCCCGGAGAATACTATAAACCCGGCAACCGTATCAGAGTTTTTGTTCTGAACGTAAAAGAAACAACAAGACTTCCTCAGGTAATAGTTTCACATGCACACGCAGAAATCGTCCGTGAACTCTTTGAACTTGAAGTTCCGGAAATCGAAGACGGAATTGTGGAAATTAAATCAATTTCCCGCGAAGCCGGCTACAGAACAAAAATTGCGGTCTGGTCAAATGATCCGGAAGTTGACTCTGTCGGCGCATGCATAGGCCCAAGAGGAAGCCGTATTCAGACAATAGTTTCCGAATTGAAGAACGAAAAAATAGATATTGTCAGATACTCCGAAGACCCTGTTGAATATATTGTAAACGCGCTTTCACCGGCTAGAGTTGTGTCAGTTGATATCTTAGCGGATGATGAATATGCCCATGATGCAATGGTAGTTGTTCCTGATGACCAGTTGAGCCTTGCAATCGGCAGAGAAGGCCAGAATGTAAGACTTGCGCACAAACTTACAGGCTGGAAAATAGATATCAAGAGCGTTTCACAAATGGAAAAAGCCGAAGCTCAGAATATTCAAAATTACAACGAAGAGCCTCAGGAAGATGAAATTGATGAGGAAGACGACGAACTTAAACAGGAAATAGAAGAAGAAATGAACCAGCAGGCTTACGACGAAGAAGATATTCAGACAGACGAGCCGGTTGAAGAAGCTTCCGAAGACGAAGAAGTGTAGAATATTAAACCTTAAAAGAAAAAAGAGTTCCGCAGACGGGGCTCTTTTTTTATCTGTTCAATAAACACAAAAACAGCAGGAAAGCGCAGACCTTGACAAAAAAAATTGAGCAAATATTATTATACTATGGCTTAAAATACCAAATTAGTAAGTAGTATAAGTAGTAAAAAGGAGATTAATCTCATGGCAAGAGAAAAGTATGAACGTACCAAACCGCACGTTAACATTGGTACCATCGGTCACGTAGACCACGGTAAAACAACGTTAACCGCTGCGATTACTGGTGTTATGGCAGCAGCCGGCAAAGCTCAGGCTAAAAAATTCGATGAAATCGATGCTGCTCCTGAAGAAAAAGCAAGAGGTATTACCATTTCTACAGCTCACGTAGAATACGAAACAGATGCAAGACACTATGCACACGTTGACTGCCCGGGCCACGCTGACTATGTTAAAAACATGATCACAGGTGCCGCTCAGATGGATGGTGCAATCCTCGTTGTTGCAGCTACAGACGGTGCAATGCCTCAGACTCGTGAACACATCCTTCTTGCCCGCCAAGTTGGTGTTCCGAACCTTGTTGTATTCTTGAACAAATGTGATATGGTTGATGACCCTGAATTGTTGGAACTTGTTGAAATGGAAGTTAGAGAACTTCTTTCTTCTTACGAATTCGACGGTGACAACATTCCGTTCATCCACGGTTCAGCATTGAAAGCTCTTGAAGCTGTTCAGAAAAATCCTTCAATTCAACGTGGCGAAGATAAATGGGTTGACAAAATCTGGGAATTGATGGATGCTATCGATTCTTACTTCCCGACACCTGTTCGTGACCTTGACAAACCGTTCTTGATGCCTGTTGAAGATGTATTCTCAATCACTGGCCGTGGTACTGTTGCTACAGGTCGTGTTGAACGTGGTATCGTAAAAGTCGGTGATGAAGTTGAAATCGTTGGTTTAGGTGAAACTAAGAAAACAACTGTTACCGGTGTTGAAATGTTCAGAAAATCTCTTGACCAGGGTCAAGCAGGTGACAACATCGGTGCTTTGCTCCGTGGTGTTGATAAAACTGATATTCAGCGCGGTCAGGTTCTTGCTAAACCGGGAACAATTCATCCGCACACTAAATTCACAGCTAACGTTTACGTTTTGACAAAAGAAGAAGGCGGACGTCATACACCTTTCTTCCCCGGATACAGACCTCAGTTCTACATCAGAACAACTGACGTTACCGGTTCAATCAAATTCGACGGTCAAATGGTTATGCCTGGCGACAACGTTGTAATGGAAGTTGAACTTATCGCTCCGGTTGCTATCGAAGAAGGTATGAGATTCGCTATCCGTGAAGGCGGACGTACAGTTGGTGCCGGTGTTGTTGACAAAATTATTGAATAATTTTTGATACAATGCGAAACTTTGAAAGAGTTTGCTTTATTTAAGGCAAACTCTTTTTTAATAGCAAAAAATATATTTATATGGTTTAATTTAAATATAATTAATTTAGGAGATATATATATGCAAATTAATCAAAACACTCAAACTTCCTTTTGCGGAAAATTTTCACCAAAGGCTCTTGCCAAATTCAAAGAAAACTTGTCCCCAGGTGAATACAAAACAGTTAAAAACTTTAGAGCCGGCAAAAAATATACACAGTTTGATATCGTTACAATCTCATCCGAGCCGATCAGGCTGATGAATGGAACTCAGATAACAACAAATTCAACATATGCTGAATTTTCAAATTCCAGATCCAAAAGCAGAATTAAAGGTCGTATTAAACTGGCAGAAGGTATTTTGCCGTTTGATATGAATACGTTCAGGATGTTTAATGAAAAACTTGTAAAACTCGGAGAAAATTTACTTGAAAAATATAAGTAATTAAATAAGTTTTAAACAACACAACAGCCTGTTTTAGTTATAAAAACAGGCTGTTTCAATTTTTATAATATGTCATAATTTAGTTGGCTTGAGCAGCTTGAATTTCGTCGAATTTGCCGTAAGTTTGAGAATTTTTTAAATATTTAGTCAAAGATTTAGCGACCATTTCAGAACGTTTAGCATTTTCTTTTTCGAGTAAATTGAAGTATTCATCTAAAGATGACATCATATAATCTTTGTTTAAGTTTTCCATAATTTTTCCCCCTGATCTGTTTATCCTTTTTCCCTATATTATTAATGTTAACTGAGCAAGTTGTCAAGAATTTCAGCGTTTGATTCTGCTCTTTTTGAATTGCGCACCTGATTGCGATACATATAAGTTCGGAGAGCTTCTCTAATCAACTCTGATCTGGTGCGGTTTTCATTAAGTGCAAGATTGTCAATCTCGTCTAAAAATCTTTCCGGCATTGAAATAAGTACTCTGGCCATAAAATTTCTCCTTTAATTTTCCCATCTGATAACTGTTTTGCAACTCTTATATATATAAAGGATATTCTTTCGCAAAAATTGCCAAAACAGATTGATAAAATGTGAAAATCTGTAACATATCTTAATAAAACATGCACTTTTTACTATTATACACCTAAAACCGTCTTACGTAATAATTTGTATCATTTTTTAACAGTTGCCGGATTTTATCAAGTTCCGTATCATTAAGGTTTAGAGTTAGGATTTTTGCAGTTTTTTCTCTTATTGTGTAATCATTGATTGATTTTGTAATATTCAGAATTTGTTTTAGCTTAACCATATCAAGGCAGTCTGTGAAGAGGTATATTGTTTCAAGATACCAGTACAGCTTAAAAACTTCTTTGTTAACTTTATACTTGCCTTCTTTCAGATCAAAATCTTTGACTTTTTCAGTAATAGCGAGGGTTCTTGCGAGAAGTTCCGGGCAAAACTTTTCACAAAATCCGCTGATTGATTTGAAGTTTTCAACAGAGCGGATTATGTTTCTGCAGATATTTCCGTTAATATCAATTACGGCATCAAGAAATATCCGGAAATTTTTTTCAGGTTCAAAAAGCAGGAGCAAAGATTTATTTGAGGAAAATTCTGCAATTTTAAGAGAAACGGCTTCTCTGACTTTGCCATCCTGTCCGGTGAGGTTATCGACAAGAGTTTGCGCTTCATCTTTAGAGCATAAAGTATCAAGTTTGAGTGCGGCAATCTGTTTTTCTGCGATATTACCGGTTTTAAGCATAGCGATTAATTCATTGTGGTTTTGATTTTTGTCAATCAAGCTGCATGCCAGTTTAAAGTTTTCGTCCGGTGTGCGGCAGTATCCTGTCTTTTCCACTTTTTAATCTCCGTGTCTGAATGATAATTCAAATTCAATAAAAAAGAGCTTTGTAAGACTAATATAGCATAAAGTATAATGAAATTTGCAAGTCGGAAAGTTTTAATGTATTATATAGTTAAATAAACCCCAGCGGTTAGGAGAAATTTTATGAACGAAATCGTTAAATTTTTAAAAGAAATATTTATGCTTAAAACCGAGGATAGTATAAAGGTCGGGCTGACTCAATTTAAGAGTACAACACCCATAGAAAAATCATTAAAGAAAAAGCCTGCTGAGCCTAAAAAAGAAGTAAAATTATCAGACTTAATGCGAAGAAGCTATTGATTTATAAAACAGATGCAACAAAATGATATAGCAAGCACTATGATTGAGTAAAGAGAAAATCCTGATATTTAAATATTCCGGCACATGACTTTTCCCTAAAAATCATTAAGCAATGTGTATGAAATCTTATATTTTGCCTACATCAAACGGTTGATTTTAAGTAAAAACACTTAACAAAATCGCTAAGTATAAGTTAATATAAGAAAAGAAAGGCAGGGAATCAGATGGAATACAATGCAGGCTGGATGCCAAAGTACGATTTAGAAGCCAGAATTCAGCACACAAAGCTGGACAGCGGACTTTACGGAATGCCGCCGGCAAGGCTTGAGCGAATGGAATCTCCCTCAACAGGAGATTTTAAAGCCGTATTTTCCGGTCTTGTAGAAAATCTGAATGCTGAATTGAATGCGCCCGACAACCTTTTGAAAGATGTTATGAGCGGAAATAACAACATAGATATTCATGATGTTATGACAGCCATGGCAAAATCCGAAATCAGTGTAAACGTAGCAACACAGATTACCGGAAAAGTCATACAGGCGTATGACAAAGTTATGCAAATTCAGGTGTAGAATGATATTCTACGTTTAATTAGGGAAAATCAAGACTTAAAAATAAAAACAGACCGGGGAAAATATGGACTTTCAAAAAATACTGGAAAATAAACCTTTGTTATACGGGATTATAGGCATAATAGTAATTCTGCTGGCTCTTTTTACGACAATCGGAATTGTTGTAAATAACGGCAAGAACAGCAAAGGTGCCGCAAGAGTTGTGAGCGAAAAGGTTATAAAAGAACCTCTTGACCTTTTGACAACGGATAATCTCGGGAAAGCTATTGAAATTCAGGCCTTATTGTCAAGGGAAGGTATTGTTGCCAGCCGTAAAACAGAGGGTACAAAATCTACAATATTTTTGAATTCCTATACAATGACACAGCGTGATCAGGCTCTTCTGGCAATTGTAAAGAGCGGTTTGATGGATCAGAATGTCGGTCTTGAAATTTTTGACAAAGGGGATTTTACATCAACAAAAGAGGATAAAAAAATTCGTCTTGCCCGTGCCATAAACGGTGAATTGTCAAGATTAATCAGAAAAATTCCTCCGATAGAAAACGCTTCTGTATTTATTTCTATTCCGGAACAGTCGATGTTTACCTCAATGCAGAAGCCTGTAACGGCAACAGTTCAGGTTTCAATTCCGGCAGGGGATAAATTGGATCCTTTAAAAGTTAAAGCAATCACAAACCTTCTTCTGGGAAGTGTCAGCGGACTTGTTTCAGACAATGTTTCCATAACGGATACAAACGGCAATGTTTATTCCAGTATGATAGACGCTGACGATGAGCTGCTTTCAAAGCTTCAGGAAAATGATAAATACATGCAGCAAAAAGTTTCCAGGCAGCTTGACCGTCTGATAGGTGCCGGCAATTATACGGCAACTGTCAGTACATATTTAAGACAGGCTCCGATGGAAAGAACAAGGATTGAATATGACCCTAATCAGAAAACTGCTGTTACCGAGCAGTCATTTACAGAAGGTTTGGGGGATCAAACACGTGACAGCAACCAGAGTCCGAATGCAGTCAGTGTATATATTCCAAATGGCATTGCCGCAGGCGGTCAGAATTCAACACAGGACAGAAGTTACTCCCGTTCTGCAACAGAAACCCAGTATGGTGTTACAAAAACCCAGACAAATGAATACATAAAACCCGGTGTTATTGAAGAAATTTCAATTGCTGTAACAATGGAAAAAACAGCACTTCCTGCAAACACAACAGAAGAAGAATTGAAAGAGTTGATAGCCCGTACCGCAAGCCCGAAAGCTTTACCGGAAAATGTAACAATTGCATACTCTGATACTTCAGAGCTTAACCTTGCAGGCGACAGACAGGCCAATCTTCCAAAGCCTGACGAAAGCGGGAACCCGTGGTGGATTACGATTGCACTGTGCGTAATCGGATTGATAGCAGTATCAAGAGCTGTTCACAGCAAGTTGAGAAAAGCACAGGAAGAACACGAAAAAGAAGTTGCAATGCTCAGACAAAAAGAGGCAGAGCAGGACAAACTTATTCAGGATATGAATGCCCGTGCGGCACAATTAACGGAACGCCAGTCAGAGCTTGCACAAGGGCTTCTTGAAGCGCAGCAGAAAGAATATCTGGCGCTTCATACGACAGATGATCTTGTAAATACTCTTGCAAATATGTCTGCAAATCTTTCAGAAGCGAACGAAGCAGATGCCGCTGACAAGATTAAGAGCTGGATAGAAGAAACTTAATTTTACATTTAACCGGATGTAAAAATAAAAGGAAAAAGGAAATTTAATGGCAATAAAAGGGTTTAATTACGAAGAATTCGCAAAAAATTTGACAGATCAGGCAAAAGAGATAGTTCCTGCTGATTTTAACGACAACCAGAAGCAGTTTGTTGTTAATACTCTTTATAACTTCTCAAATATGGCAGGAAAAGCCCTTTCAGAAGACAAAGAGAGCGGATTTACGGCCGATCAGGCAATGATGATAACCCAGATTATTGCCGAGTGGTCTTTCCACAAGTCTGTTGACCTTATAAGATCCGGTATCCCACAGCAATTCTGGGATCCGATAATGCAGAAAATTGCCTATACTATTTTTGAAATAGCACAGCAGACTTTTAAACAAAATCTTCCGCAAGATCAGATATTACAACTTATTGAGCACCATGTAAAAAAAGCTTATGATGAATCTATAAAAGAACTGAAAGACAGAAACCTTATAGATGAAGCCTTGATGGAAAAAGCGGTTAAGCAGTCAAACATAGACTCAATGATGCAGCAGATGCAGGAAGAACCTCCGGCTCCGCCTGCAGCGCAGCCGGCTCCTCAGCCGCAAGCGGCACATAAACCTTCCGCACAGGCGCCTCAGGGTGGAGCAAAACCGGTTCCGGCAGGAGCACCGGCTGCACCTGTTGACATATCAAAACCGATAGAAAAATATAAACCGCCTAAACTGCTTAAACTTGTTGCTGTTGCGCTTCTTTTAAAACGTGTTACGGATGACAGGGTTCAATCAATTTTAAATCATTTTGAACAGGACGATGCCGGAACCGTTTTAAGATATATGTATGTGGACAATCTGGAAGAAAAAGTTGACCCGTCTGTTACTATGCGAGTGCTTGAAGATATCGGGAAAAATCTTCCGTCCGCAACAGAAGTTAATACAAATTTACTTGTAGAAAGAGTAAAAACAACGGCTTCTATGATGGACAGACAGAAGCTGGAAGCGCTGGTACAGCTTGAAAGACCCAATGTCCGGCGGTTTGTTTTTAATGCTCTGGAAGGCGAATTTTATAAAATGTCCCCGCGTGTTGCAGCAGTTATTGCCTCGCATCTGGAACATAGTGTATAATAAAATTAAATCATGATTATTAAGAAAAAAACTACCGGAAAACCTGAAATTTCCAAACCGGAAAACACAAAGGTTCAGCCGGAGGCGGATGATTTGGGATATGCGCCGCTTCCTGAAGTTGAGCCGTCTTTTGGCGGGCAAATTTTTGAAGAAGATAATTTTGAAATGACACAGGAAGAACTTTCCGAAGCTGCAGACCGGCCGGAAGAGCAGGAACCCCCGCAGACGCAGGAGCCGGAAGAAATTGACTTGTTTAATCTGGATAATATAGATTTTAAACAGCGTCATGAGCGGAGGCGTGGAGATCGCAGACGCGGTTTCAGACGTGTAGATGACAGAAATCTGATTTCCAGAGCAAGAGAAGAAGCTGACAGCATAAGAGAAGCCGCTAATAAGGAAGGTTATCAGGACGGTATCAAGCGTGCCGCAGAAGACATTGCACAAATCAAAGAATCGTTTGCCTCGTTTATGAATGCTCCGCAGGAAGTTTTTGAATATATTGCTCCGGATATTCTGGAAATAAGTATTGATATAGCGCAAAAAATTATTAAGAATGAGATAAAACAAAATCCGGAAGTTGTAATCACAAAAATTACGGAAATTTTAAAAACACTTTCAAAAGAAGAACCAAAAGTTACGATAAGGGTAAATCCTGCGCAGGCAGGCATTGCAAAACAAGGAATTCCGGATATGTTAAATGATGCAGGCTTAGATGCAAAAATAGTTGTTTTACCTGACGAAACAGTGACAGAAGGCGGGTGTATTGTATCAACCAACAATGGGGTAATAGATGCAACGATTGAAAGTCAGCTTGCAATAATTAAGGAGGCTCTGAAAGAAGTTTAATGGCAGCACAGGGATCAGCAGGAAGCACAAATTTAAGCGAAGTCGCAATGGCGATATTCGTATTGCTGCTTATTGTTCTTTTATTGGTTGAACTTCCAAACTGGGTTGTCAATGTTTCTATTTGTTTGAATATTACACTTGGCGTTGTGCTTTTGATGATTTCGTTGTATGTAAAAAAGACCCTTGAACTTGCGGCATTTCCGTCAATTATTCTTATCGGTACAATGTTCAGGCTTGTACTTTCAATTGCATCAACAAGGTTGATTTTGTCGAAAGGCGAAGCCGGAGAGGTTATTCATGCTTTCGGAACATTTGTAACCGGCGGTAACATGGTTGTCGGCGGTGTTATCTTCCTTATCATAACAGTTGTACAGTTTATGGTAATCACAAAAGGTGCGGAACGTATTGCTGAAGTTTCCGCAAGGTTTGCTTTGGATGCTATGCCTGGTAAACAAATGACTATCGACGCTGACTTTAACGCGGGCTTGATATCTCCTGAAGAAGCAACCCAAAGACGTGAAGATTTGCAAAGAGAATCAAACCTCTTCGGTTCAATGGATGGTGCGATGAAGTTCGTAAAAGGGGATACAATTGCGGGTATCATTATCGTACTTATCAATATTATCGGCGGTTTGTGCGTCGGGTGTTTGATGAACCAGATGCCGGTCGAAGAAGCAGTTTCAAGATATACAATCCTGACTATCGGTGATGGTTTGGCCTCTCAGGTTCCGTCGCTTTTGATGTCAATTGCGGCAGGTATCTTTATGACGCGTGCGTCCGCTGCAAATTCATTAGGTTCTGATGTTACTGCTGAAATTAAAAGTAAGCCGAATGCTTTGTTCTTGTCTGCAGGGTTCTTGTTATTGCTGGCATTTACCGGTCATACGTGGTTCTGGCAGGGGACGGGGCTTCCTTTTTTACCGTTCTTCCTTTTTGCTATAGGACTTGCTATTACCGGATTTTCAACTCTTATCAATGCGGATGTTCAATCCCAGTTAGGTCAGTTGGAAAGCGTCAGACAGAATATGCAGGATCTTGTTAACCCGAACAGAATGTATGAACGTTTGGGTGTTGATATTTTGAGCCTTCAGGTCGGTTCAAACTTGCTTGTAATCGCGGATCCTGATCAGGAAGGACAGCTGCTTGCTAAAATTGCTGCTCTTCGTCAAAGAGTTACGGATGAATTGGGTTACATTCTGCCGAACATAAGAATTATGGATTCTTCTGCTCTGGATGCGAATGAATATATGATTCAAATCCGCGGCAACACTGTCGACACAGGATACGTTTATCCGGGAAGACTTATGGTTATTGCTGACCAGTGGGATGCTGTTAAAAAAGAAGTTCCTCAGGATGCGATTATCGGGATAGACCCGACTTATCAGACTCAGGCTTACTGGATTACACCGGATGACGCCAAATCTGTTCGTTCTGTTATGGCTTTTGATTCAACCGATGTTATCGTAACACATCTTCAGGAATGTGTCAGAAAGCATGTTGATGAAGTTATGACAAAGACTGACGTGCTTAAACTTATGGAACTTGTACGTTCGCAAGACCCGACGTTGGTCAATGACCTTGTCCCAACGATTATTTCTACAAGCGATTTAAGAAAAATCTTTGTTAACCTTATCAGAGAAAAGGTTTCAATTAAGGATATTATTTTTGTATTTGAAAGACTTTGCGATTATGCAAGATTTTCAAAAGAGCCGGATATTTTGTCTGAACGTTTGAGGGCTGCTCTCGGGCGTCAAATCTGTCTTGCAAATGTTGAGGATGACAAAGTTTTGTATGCTCTGACGCTTTCTCCCGAGTGGGAAAAAACACTGGATGACAGCTGTCAGAGAACAGAGCTTGGAACGATGTTCCTCTTAAATCCTATGCAGGTGCAGGAATTGATTGAAACAACAGCTTCTACTATGGTGCGTGCACATCAGGCATGCGGAAGAAACCCTGTTATCCTGTGTTCGCCAAGAATTCGTCTTCCTTTGTATCAGCTTCTGGAACGTCATATTCCGACAATTGTTGTTATTTCTTATTCGGAACTTATCACGGATATTAAGGTTGAGGCAGTCGACACTATCGGCGAAAGTTTTGCTATGTAAGGGTTTGTTATGAAATCTTTTGTTTTGTTTTTAATAGGAATTTATCAAAAAATTTCAAAGTACACACCATCTGTTTGCAGATTTTATCCGACGTGTTCGGAATATACACGTCAGGCAATATTGAAGTACGGACTCAGAAAAGGCGGATGGCTTGGAATTAAGCGAATTTGCCGCTGTCATCCGTGGAATGACGGCGGATATGATCCTGTGCCTTAATTCATCATGGGTCGGCAGCGGGAGTAAATTTGTCCGGTTTATTTTACCCATTTGAAGCTTCGGACATAGTTTGTGCCGTCAATATTCCCGAAGATTTCCGCCTGAAATACCCTGTAAATATTTTGATTATTTATGTTTGGAATTTTGTTTATTTCCGCCATAATCGCAGGATCAAGTTCATTTCTGTTTATGCCGGGGATTGTATTGAGAAGTGTATTCAAAGATGCATTCTTAAGTTTGCCGAATACGCTTGTCATATTGTTTGAAAGAGTTCCATATACATTCATATCAGCATTTGAGTTTGCAAAATTATATGTGCCATGAAGGTACATATTTAAGTCTTTTCCGCTTGAATAAATATTTATACTCTGGGCAATGCCGTTTTTAACAGTCATATTACCGCTTATACTCTGGAATTCTCCTGTCTTAAGCGGTGTTATTAAATCTATAATGCTGTTTATTGATAATCCGGTTAGTCCGCCTTTCAAGAGGTTGCCTGCTTTTAGAAGGTATTCTAAAGAACCTAATTTCGGCATTTTGCCGTTTGCTACATTGAAGGAACCATTGCCTTCAAGAGAGCTTGTACAAGATTCGTGAGTTCTTGCATCGCAGCTTAAGGCAATATCACCTGTTATTGAGCCGTATAACTGATTGTGAAGGTCAAACAGGGTTTCTGACATAATCTGGGCATTGGAATCCTGCATATGCATCAAAAGACTAACTCTGTTTGTTAGAAAATCGTATTTGACTGATCCGCTTACAATACCTTCTGCAAGTTTGAATTGGAAATTCTTAACATCAAGCTGCATTTTATCATTTAGACTGAGATTTGTTGAAAAATCTTCGGCATTTATATTTTTTATTTTGACAGTATCGGCATTTATTTGTGCATCTTTTATTACCAGCTGCGACAGGTTAAAGTTTTCAGCCTGTGCGGTTGCTGATTTGGAATGATAAATATCGCTTTCATAATCTCTTATGGCGTCGGTTATCTTGTTAATGTTTAAGTCGTTTAGTTTAACTTTTATTTTATCAAGTTTGTATGGAGGTTTAAGGTTGTTCGTCATTTCAGCAGACACATCGACACGATTTGTCAGAACAACACCTTTTGAATTAATAAGAATTTTATCAGGTTTAAAATTCAGGCTGATATCATTAATTGTAGAGTCAAAGAATGGAATATCAATACTATTAATCTCAAATCTGCCGAGAATTTTCGGAACCTGCGAGGTGCCGTTTATTAACAGATCGGAGGTGAAAATTCCCTGTTTCATAAACGGCTTTCTGAATATAATATTAAAAATCTTTGCATCTGTCGGGTTTTCTGTTTTTACGCGGAAGTTTTTGAACCTGACATTGTTGTCCGGCAAAAATTCCAGTGTGCCGTTTGAGATTAACTGGGTATTTGAATATTTTTTGTTATTTTGAGATGTTATAATTTTGTCGTATTTAAAATCATTTACTTTGATGCCTGTGGGTGTATAAACCCCGTCAATGTTAAGTTTCACGGCATTTGCTATATCGCCGATTGTGGCGCCCATATAGTAGATATTTGAATTTTCTTCTATTTTAACATCGGTTTTTGTCGAAATTTTGTCTTGAGTTCCTTGAATTTTAGAAGTGACGTTGAGGTCGCCTTTAATTTTTATCGGATAAACAGCTTTGTTATTAAAAAATTGGTCAAAAAATTCCTGTGTAGGTTTTGCATTTACGTATAAATCCAGTTCAGGTTTTTTGTAGAAATTAAACACTTTTCCATCAATAAAAACAGGCATTTCTCCGGCATAGGCGTTGATTTTGTTAAGCGAAAGCACATTGTTGCGGACAAGAATATTTCCGCTGTTGAATTTTACTTTTAAGTGTTTTGGTACATATATAAATTCTGTATCATCAAGCTTTGTAAAGAACGAAACATTGTTGTGGCGGATTCGGGCTGTTAAGTCAAGAACGCCTTTCAGACCTTGAATATCATCCGGATTGAAGTTTGCGGGGTGAATATCCAGAAATTTTAGATTGTCGAGATTTTCCAGATTGAAGTCAGACATTGAAAAATACCCGTTGATATCCTGATTTTTGTTCATAATATTAGAGATATCAGCCGTCAGTATATAAGGGTTATTTTTGAATTTTCCCTGAAGCGGGGAGAGTTTGAAGTGTGAATTTTTAAGTGTAAAAGAACTTCCTTCGGTGATAATCGTGCTTTTACTCTCTTTGTTCGGGTATATTTTGCCTTTGACATTAAGGCTGTTATAATTTATATCATCAACAGGCCCTTTGTAATCAGCTATAAAACTTGTGTTGATTGCTGCAAGATCTTTTGAAAACGGGAGTTTTTTCCCTTCCGGAAGTGCGAGTTTAGCCGCATCAGCAACTGTGAATTTATCAGAGATAACTTTTACATCCAGATTGTTGTCTTTAAATTTGCCGTCAAAATTTATCCGTGAAGAATTAATTCCGGATGACATTTTAAAGTCTGCATTCAGGTTTTCAAAATTTACATATCCTGTGAGGTTTTTGATTTCAGAAGGAATTTTGTCTATTTTTACGATGTTTTCTTTCAATTCAAGTCTGCCGTTTGCAAAAATATTTTTGTTGAATACAACGTCATAAACATCTTTGACCTGTCCTGTAAGATTTAGCTGAACATTCATCAATCCTCTTGCCGACTGTACTGGTGCAAGAAGTGTCTGAATATCTTTCAGCATCGGAGAGGTTTTTATAATCTTGAGCAGGTTCGCAGAATTCTGGTTAAGACTTGAAACCTTAAAATCAAGTACACCGAGCAATGTACAGGTTCCGTCAACAGAAACCGGCTGTCCGTATAATACGGCAGTCTGTGTTTTAAAATGAGTGTTTTGATCTTCAAAAGTCAGGGAGCCTTTTCCGTTCGTCAGTGTCATGTTGTGAATGTCAAGAAATGAGGCCGTTGTATTGCTAAAATTAAAAACGCCCCAGGCATGCGGATCTTTAACTGTGCCTACTACGTGGAGGTCTATATTACCTTTCCCTCTGATGTCCATAATCGGAACAGGGCCGAGGTCAAATCTTAAAATTTCGTGCAGAGGATTTAAGACATTTTGCGCTGTTTTTAAATCAACGTTATTCGTGCTTGTGATTTTTAAATCCGCAGATCTGTCTTTGTACAAATTAATATCGCCTTTTACAAATACAGTCTGGGTTGTGCTTGCAGGTACAACAGCATCAAGTTCGGTTGTGTCGCCTTTAAATTTTAATTTAATTGTAGCTTTTGGCGTATTGTTTGGAATCGGCTTTACAAGGTAGCCTTCGGTAGATAAAATGTTTCCGTTAACAGACGGTTCGGGTAAATTCCCGCGAATTTCAAGGTTGCCCATGATGTTCCCGTAATAGGGATACTTCTTTAGCAAATATAGATTGGCTTCTCTTATAAGATTTTCTTCGCCCGGTAAAATCGGAATTATATTTTCTATTTTTGACGGGTTAATCGCGGCTTTTATATCAATAAAAGGCTTTTGAGTGTTGAGCTTTTCAATATTTCCCTTGAAAAGCATATCTATGCCGTTTGATTTTATGCTGAATTCGTTTATGCCTATACCGTTTTTAATAATATTTAATGAAGAATTAATATTAATTGTGTCAGTGGAATAAATTGATGCGGCTTTGTCTTTTTGCAGAAGTCCGAAGTTTTGGATTGAGGCTTTTCCTTTTATTTCTTTATGACCTTCGTTATCTGTTGTTGTGGCAACGTCAATGTTTACAATCCCTGTAAGCTTTTCAAATTTGTTGCGGGAAAGATATTTTGCATAAGTCGAAAAGTCAGAAAGATTAAGGTCTTTAATTTTTCCGTTTATGAATATTTTATCTTCTGAAATTTTGTTGAGCGGAAGTTTTACGTCGACATCTGCCGCAATTGATGCGGTTTTTGTTCCGACAATAAGGTCGCTTCCGGTTGAGAATTTTACGCTCTTATTGTTTGTAAAATCGTACAGGATAAAATCCTGGCCATTCAGGGTAATATTTTTGTTAACAGTTTCGTCTTTGAGATTTATTTTGTAATTCTTGAGTTTTAATGACGCTTTGTTGAGTTTTATTTTTGGCTGAGATATTCCGACAATCGGATACTGCCCGAGTTTCAGGCAGGAGTTTTTGTCAAAGGTAAGGTTAACTATTAAATTCTTTCCGCTGAAACTGCTTATTTCTGCCTTGCTGAATACTAAAGGCAGCAGTTTAATTTTTGTGTATATTTCGCCAAATTCAAGGGCTGCGGATCCGTCGTTGTTTAAAATTGCAAAGGTGTCAGCTTTAATCCAGACAGATGGAAGATATCCCATTTTAATTTTGGGATTTTGAATTTTTGTATCAAAGCCGAATTCTTTTTTTATATAACTTTTTAAAAAATTGACGCTTTCAGGGGTGTTCAAAACAGCAGGAATCCCGAAATAATATCCCCCGTATAACACTGTTAACGTCAAAAGACTTATGATAATTTTTTTATTGATACCCATTTCCTTTTCGTATTATACGACAAATATTGCAGTTTGGAAAGAAGTTTTTTCGTGAATGTTTATGCTGAATGGTTTGTCGGATTTTTTTTGCTATCCTCCATCACAATTGGCGCAGAAGGATATACAGCCCTGCATGTTGTAAAAAAAAAATGCTTATGATACCATTTTTTTGTATTAGGGAAGAGGGAGAATTTTTATGGTTTGTACACTTAATTATACCGATGTAATTCAAAAAGCACTTAAAACTCTTGATAAAAAGAATTTTGCATTTATTATTCACAGCGGAAGCTTTCCGGCTGCTCCGGGCGAAAATACAGGCTTTGGCTCCATCAATTCAAATGGAGGAAAAGAAGTTATTGACTTTGCTAAAGGAATTTTCAACGCAATTCAGCTTGGCCCTGCAGGTAAAACAAAAAGTTGTGATTCTTCGCCTTACACCGGTACAATTTTTTCCGGCAACCCTCTGTTTATTGATCTTAAACAGCTTACTACACCGGAGTGGAATAATATTCTGTCTGTAGAAACTTACAACGAAATAGTTGAAGGAAATCCTAACAAAGATACAAATAAAACTGCTTATTCTTATATTTACAAACGCCAGAACGAAGCGCTTGAAGAAGCATGGAATAATTTTAAGGTAAACGGAAGCGACGCTCTTAAGAAAGAATTTGAGAGCTACAAGTTAGAAAATGATTACTGGCTTGATAAAGACAGCCTTTATGAAGCACTCTCAATCGAGCATGGAAATGACTACTGGCCGCTCTGGGATTCCGAAACCGACAAAAACCTTTTTAATCCGAAATCTAACGAAGAAAAAATTGAATATTCAAAACGTATAAATGAAATTTCTAAAAAATATTCAGATACAATTGAACAATATAAATTTGTGCAATTTGTTCTTAACAAACAAAACGAAAAGACCGGAGAATATGCTAAAAAAGCCGGTATTAAAATGATTGCAGACCGTCAGGTAGCCTTCTCAGACCGTGACACCTGGGCTTACCAATCGTTATTCCTTGAAGGCTGGATGCTCGGCTGTCCGCCGGATTATTTCTCTAAAGACGGTCAGGCATGGGGATTTCCGGTTATGAATCCTGACAGGATGTATAATGAAGACGGTTCGCTTGATGAAGGCGGTATTTTGCTCAAAAACCTTTACAAAAAAATGTTTAAAGAAAACCCTGGCGGTGTACGTATTGACCATATTGTAGGTCTTATTGATCCATGGGTTTACAAAGCAGGCAAAAAGCCCCGCATTGAACAGGGCGCCGGACGCTTATACTCTTCTCCGGAGCACCCTGAACTTAAAAAATATGCAATCGCAAGGCTTGAAGATCTCGATCCGGAGCTTGAGGCTGATAAAGAAAAACGCGTAAAAACTCTTTCTAAAGAACAAATTCACCGCTACGGCAGACTCATTGAAAAAATAGTTATTGCTGCCGCTGAAGAAGAAGGGCTTGATAAAGATGCAATAGTTTGTGAAGATTTGGGAACTCTGACAAATCCTGTTGCAGCTGTTAT
Organism: Candidatus Gastranaerophilales bacterium; assembly: GCA_944325605.1. Taxonomy (GTDB): domain Bacteria; phylum Cyanobacteriota; class Vampirovibrionia; order Gastranaerophilales; family Gastranaerophilaceae; genus Scatenecus. Next base: position 7,713 of record CALVAX010000017.1, on the reverse strand, counting down.
GAAAGAATACGGGCTTCAGGGAATGCGCCTCACACAGTTTGTCGTTCCTGAAAAGCCGGAACACCCTTACCGCTGCCGCAACATTGACGCACGCAGCTGGGCTATGGTCGGCACCCACGACAACGAACCTATTGCAATGTGGGCAAATTCAATGATTAACACTCACGAAGGATATTTGCATGTTAAAAACCTTGTGGAAGACCTCTTTGCAGACTGCGATAACAAAGACGATATCATTACGCAGATGACCAGAGATGCAGAATTCCTTAAACAAACAAAACTCGTCGAAATATTTGCATCTAAGGCTGAAAATATTCAGATATTCTTTACTGATTTCTTTAATATTTACGACGTCTACAACAGACCTGGCACCTCGGGTGACGAAAACTGGAGCCTCAGACTTCCAGACAACTTTAAAGAGCTTACGCCAATTAATCTTGCAAAAATTCTAAAACTTGCAATTATCGCAAGAGGCAAGGCTTTTGCCGAAAAACATCAAGATGTAATTAACGAGTTGTCAAATATTGAATAATCTGTTATTATGTATAAATATAAGGCGCCGTGTGCGCACGGCGCCTGTATTATATGTGAGAGATGCTACAATAAATTATTAAAAATGATTAAAAAAAGTTCTATTTTATTACTGCTGATTTTAATGTTAAGTGTGCCGGCAATCGCCGATGAGCCTGGTAATGATGCTAAACTTATCTATAATCAAGGGGTGGAATATTACAAACAGGGCGAATTTGAACGCTCAATGGAAGCTTTCAAAAAAGCTGTGGCTCTTGAACCTAATTATATAGATGCCTACTATAATTTAGGTACAATTCTTGAACAACTTGAACAATATGACGCGGCTTTAACTGTATTCAAACAGATAATAGTGCGCAAGCCGGATGATTATGAATCTGTCTATAAAGCAGCTCTTTTAAGTTCTAAACTCGGAGATAACAATAATGCAAAAGCTTATCTTGCATTAATCCCGCAAAATGCAGATGTCGCTCCTAAAGCCCAGAAGCTTGCAAATATGCTCCAAACCGATATGCAGACAATTAAAACAGAACAAAAAGTTCAAAAAGAAAAACAAACTAAAATCCCGCAGTCAAATGATGTTTATAATAATATTCCAAGCCCTACCGGACTTACGACCGATGCTGCGGGAAATCTTTATATTGCAGGGTTTTCAAACAACACAATTTACAAGATTACACCGCAGGGTCAAAAAATCGTTTTTATTAAAGATGTTCGTGTAAACGGGCCTATCGGTATGGCAAGCGATGCTGCAGGAAATATTTATATAGCAAACTATAACAACAATAATGTTTTAAAAGTTTCCGCAACAGGTGAAGTGTCAATTCTTCTTGGTAATGTCCAAAAACCTTATGGTATTCATATTGCCGGAAATGTTCTGTATGTGTCTTCTCAAGGTTCAAATTCTGTAGTTAAGTACGTTCTGTAACTATTTTGCATCATTTAGAATGAAGCGGAGCCGGAGGGTAGAGAATTTATTTTATCAAAAGTTGGTCTTTCATCCGGCTTTGGAAGAAGTTGTTCAGCAGCACGGGTATAAATTTTGAATGAAGTGCGCTGAAATCAAATACAAATTCGTTTACTCCGGCATTGCGCAAGGTATCAATGTTATCAAAATCCTCAAGGATTTTGTCCTCAAACATGTGCATTCTGCAAAATCCGTCGCAGGTAAATGGATAAATCTTTTTCAGCGTCGGATCATTCAGCGCAAATCCGCCCCTGTGGCATGGCGCTGTGCAGGATAGCCTCGAAATAATTGCACTATCATTGTTCAAAGGACAAAGCCCGAGCGTCGGAACTCTTATATTTCCTGCAATTGTATATTTACGGTTTGGAATAATGTTTTTTATCTTCTTTATAGTTCTAATTGCGCTTTCCATATCCGTAAACGACGTGAAATCAACTGTACTTATAGGAGCCAGATTGTTCAGACATTTTATTGAAAGGCTGTTTAAAAGATTAATTCCCTGCCCGATTTCTATAGGAATATGTTTGATATCTTCATCATTTATGACTGCCCAGAAATATCCGATATTATTTATTATCAAGCTGTCAGGAACCGGAGTTTCCAGAAGAAGCTGCTTTACATACTCGTATACCCTGTCAAAATCACGTTCTATCAAAATTCTTGGTGTTGAAAGCTGAAATTTTATATCATGCTTTTTGCAGAACTTTTTGACTTTTGTAATTATTTCGCTGAAACTGCTTGTCGAAAGGTCGCTTGTTGAAAGGATTTCACCGTATTCTATTGAATAAATAGGATTTGTGCCGATTTTTTTTATATATTTTTCAAGCTCCTTAAGCTGCGCAAGTTCGGAAAGACGAAGATTAATTTTAAAATCATCACTTTTTTCAAAATTAATTTCACTAAGGCATTTTGCCCGTTTAATTTCCCATTCAAAAGTTCTTATGTTGCGGCTGAATTTAAAGTCTTTCCCTTCTGCACAGACCATGTCGCCGGTAAAATGATTTGTCTGATAAATACTTTTTCTGACATGTTTGAAAGGCAGTTTGTGGTTCTTAAAGATTTTAGGTTTTGCGAGAATATTTTCAACAAGTTCAATCCCTTCCAGAATTTCTTCTGACGTTGCAAATTTGCCTTTTATAACGACTTTATCGACAGCTCCTGATTTTTCTATATCCTCTGCGCACCAGGGCAAATTGTCGGAATCTATTGCCAGCGGAAGTTTTGTGTATTTCTTAATTTTTGCAATGTTTTTCAGATATATTTCTTCTGTAATAATAATTTCATCAACTTTATGGAAATTGCTGATAAAGTCAATTCCAGCAAGATTATGTATATCAAAATACGAATCCACAATTACTTTAAAAGGCAGTTTGAATACTTTTATAGCCTCCAGAATTGCAAAACTGTTTATAAAAATTCCATCTATCCCGGAGGTTTTAAGAAACTTTAGCATCTTCTTTATTTCAGGAAGATTATCCTCCGTAATATCGTGTTTGAAATTTATATAAATCCTGCAGTCATTATTTTTTGCAATTTCTACAAATTGATTGACATATTCAAAATTATTATTAAGAAATTTTTTATAATAGACGTAATAATCTCTGCAATGCGTCTTGCTGCAAAAAAGCTCTATATCTTCCGGTTTTTTCACCGGTGAAACAACCACAATTTCTTTCATAAAAGTATTATATGCATATTTCATAAAAAAATAAAGTTTCTGATATTTTTTATAATTGTCTGTAATGCTTGTAAAATATGGGTTTTAGACCTATTCAGGTTTGAAAATGTATAAATTTAATTTAATATTTCTTAATAAACCGGGAAAATTAGGCAATTTTCAGGGAAAGAAATACTTAATAGATATATAAGGAATATATGGGATATGAGAAAGGAAATATCCCGCGGATATCTCACACACAAACATTAATAGGAAAATTTCATAGGGAGGACACGTATGGCAATAGGTGCTGAAGACTATATTGACCAGTTGTTAGTCAAAAAATACGCAGAAGAAAAAGTTGATAACCATGATAACACAGAATCAATGGTTGACCCTGACAAAATGATGGGTGCAATGAATGATTATGCCAGCATGGCAAGAAATATGATGGTTCTAAAACAAAAATTGAACATCGCTTGTTATGCAATAAATGCCCGTACGGCTAAATACCAAAAATCCCCGGCCGCACAATATTAAAGTTTGAAATGCCTCTTTTTTATACTAAAATAGTAAAAAAGAGGTATTGAAATGGGGAAAATAATCCTGGCTTCTTCTTCACCAAGAAGAGCGGATATTTTAAAACAACATAATATAAAGTTTGAAGTATTGCCGTCACCGTATCAGGAGGATCACACAGTGACGGATTTTTCTTACTCTTTTGTGGAGAAACTTGCTTATAATAAGGCTCATGCTGTTTTGCCGTTTGTGAAAGAAGCTGCCGTAATCATCGGGGCGGACACGGTTGTTGTTCTGGACGGAAAGATTTTAGGGAAACCTCATGATTATATGGAAGCTTATGACATGCTCAAAAAACTTTCAGGACGTAAACACGACGTTGTGACTTCAATTGCGGTAATCGACACAGCTTCCGGAAAAGAAAAAATCTGCTCTGTTACAAGCAGAGTTGAGTTTGAAAAACTGACAGATGAACAAATAGATTTTTATATAACAAACTTCAAGCCATACGACAAAGCAGGCTCTTACGGAATTCAGGAAATGCCTGAAGGTTATATAAAAGGTTACGAAGGCAGTCTTGAAAATATTATCGGTCTATGCGGCGATACCACGCTTAAATTACTCGAAAATACCTAGAGGCATAGTCCTGTAAAATTTGCAAAACTAAACAACCATATCAAATAAATGCTCTATTGCATTTGCAAAACCGTCATTATTCACATCAGATGTAAATGCATTGGCATGTTTTTTAACAATACTATCCGCATTACCCATTGCAACCGCAAGCCCGTTTTGTCTGCGCAAAAAATCAAACATTGGAATATCATTTGCAGAATCGCCGATAACCATTGCATTTTGAGGGCTAATTTTCAATGCACGGAGCAGAAAATCAATTGCTTTATCTTTTGAAACCCATTTATTCTGGAATTCTAAGACACTTGAACCTGACGAATTTATACCAAGCTCCGATATTCGAGCGGAATTAAATGATTGAATTACAGAATTACTGTTGTAATCTGCTTTATACGCATCAGTTTTATAAATAATCGCTTTTTTAAGTTTCATGTTTCCATCAAAAAGTTCTGAATAAGAATTTACATTTTTAACAGGAGTACAAGTTTTCCAGGGAAACTGAATCTTACTCAAAGAATATGGCTGGTCATTAAAATACAAAATCAGATGAGAATTTTTATCATTTTTCCTGATTGACTTAAACCATCTGACAAGATTTTTGGCTGCCCTTGAAGATATTGAATTTTCATACAAATATTTACCAGATTTGTCAATCAAACCTCCACCCTGAAGCACAATTGTATATTCAGGCTTTCGTTCAAACTGATCAATAATTGGCAAAGTATCATTATAACAGCGCGCAGTTATCAAAACCACCGGTATATTCCGGCTTTGCAGATAATTTATTGCGTTTTTCGTTCTGTCGGTTAAATAATCGCTGTTCTTGCTTATAGTACCGTCAATATCAGAAAATACAATTTTTATATTATTTTTTAAATTTTTTCCGGCAGCATTAATTAAACTCAACCCAAATACCGGCTGTTGAGCTGTTTTAGAATTTTTATTACTATTGATATTTACGCTGTTTACCCGCATATTATTTTAAAACACAGGCAAAAATATTTTTGCCATGTTGGATAGTCAAAGCTTAAAATTATTTATGTTTATAAATTGGCACCGCAGCATTTTTTGAACTTTTTCCCGCTGCCGCAAGGACAAGGATCGTTTCTGCCAATCTTTGAAATATCAATTTGTGTCAAATCAAGTTTCGGTTTTTCTTCGGCCTCTTCGATTATCCCGAGAGTTTGCGAGAAAGCTTTTGATTTATACAAAACAGTTGTTGATGAGAAAATTTTATTTTGCAAATATTTGTTTTTATATTTTTTCAAAATATCATCAAGTCTGTAGCTGTTTTGGAGCACTTTGTTTACAATTTCCATAAAATTCTTATGCTTTGAAGCAACTTTTTTGATTAAATTAGCCGAAATTTTGTCATTCAATAAGAAGTATTCAATACATTTGTCGAAATTTTCAACATCATTGATATTTTCAGCCTCAAAAATTTTGTTAAAGGTGCCATAGAAAGGTACCGCATACAACCCGAGTTCTTTATCAAAAATTATCCCGACATCGTAAGTTTCTTCATGTGAAGAAAATCCGCCGAGAGAATTTTCAAGGAAATTATTGTAACTATTGTTAAATTCTTTAACTTCAAAAAATCTGTATTTTTCCGGAAGCTGAATTTTGTCGCTAAAATCGGATTTTTGTCCGGATTCTTCAAAGTCATTGAATAACCCGATTAAATCATCAGCGAATTTGTTAGTCGTCACAACTTCATCAGTGCCGAAAAATTCAACAAATTTAGTGTAAATATTTTCGACTTCATCCTCAATTTCTTTTTGTTTTTCAGGGTTATCAAGATAAACAAGCTCCGGCTCCTGCACGATTTTAGCAACAGCATATCTGTAAGCTTCGTCTTTTTTTGAGGAAGCCAGCACGCCGGATATTTCAAGCAAATAGCAGGAATTATTGTGATAAAATACTCTTGCCACAACAAACTGGCCGGATCCGATACCTTTAAATGAAGTCATTTTAACAAGAGAAAGCGCTTCGTAAATTTTTTCATTTACAATATTATAAAGGCTAAATCCGTGTCTGAGAACTCTTTTAACCTCAAAAACAGATGCAATTGAGTTTTTAAGTTCTTCAACAATTGTTTTAGATTCCTCAGAAAGGTCAGCTTTTCTTTCAATATAAATCTCAAAAACAGATTTGCGTTGTGCACCGAGCCTTCTTTCGAAAATATAATTAAAGCATGCTGCCTGAAATTGAATACTTGATGAAGAAGTGTTAATGCCGATAGTCTTAATGTATTCTGCAAAATCCGGCTGAATAACTTCATCCTGTCTTATAAACAAAGCCAAATCTTTAATTATATCGTTAATTGATTTTAATTCATCTTGAATAACCATTGAAGCTCCCTCTTAATATTAAAAAAGTCTTGTGACGTGAAATAAGGATAATTAAAACAAATAAAAAATTCAAGACCTGAACAGGGTGATTTAAAATTTTGAAAAATAGAAATTATATGTTATAATTAAAATATGAAAAAGATATTATTAACAATCGGAATATTTTTATTAGGCGCAAGCAGTGCATTTGGCTATTCAATGCCAAGATGGGGAGTAACAAACATTGACGTATATCTTCCCGAAAGCGAGTACAGTTCGGTGATACAAAGAGCCTTCAGCACCTGGGCGCAGGCATCTAACAATCGGGTTAAATTCCGTTATAATTCAACAAGGTTCTTCTCAAATAATGCACCGATAAAAATTCAGTTTTTGAATGAAAAAACACCATATTTTATCATATATCCGAAAAGATTTGAAACAACCGGATATTTTACAAATATGGATCAGGGATATATAAACAGGGCAAATTTAGTTATCTATAAGATTAATAAAGATAACAAACCTGTTTCAAATGACGAACTGTACAAATATCTATTGCCAGAAATCGGTTACATCTTGGGCCTGGATAAGATTTACGGCCCGTGTACCGAAGACAGTGTAATGTGTTATGAAAAATATGGACAATTCACATCGCTTCAGCGGAAAGATAAGCAGCTTATGCTGGAAAAATACACACGTTCCGGAAGTGATATAAAAAAGAATAATCCTAACACGTCAGAAGATTAGTTTCATTTGACAATAAAATTTTAGGTGATAGAATTTGTAATGTGTCGATTGAGTCAAGATTGTAAATAACAAAATCTTGCGGACACATCAAAGTCAGGTTTTGTACAGTATCAACATTTGTTGAATTGAGCGAAACAGGCAATTTCGGGAATAACACTCCTCTGCGCGGCAAGAGTTTCGGGTAGCGCTGGTTACCAGAGAAACTCCCGAATGACAAACAAAATATAAATAAATCGGGACGTGGCACTCTGCCGAGCAAAACAATTAAGTATTGTTTTGTGAGAGGTTTGGTAGCGCTGGTTACCAAAGGAAACTCCCGAATGACAAAC
>CALVAX010000016.1 GCA_944325605.1 Candidatus Gastranaerophilales bacterium | reverse complement strand
CAAAACAATTAAGTATTGTTTTGTGAGAGGTTTGGTAGCGCTGGTTACCAAAGGAAACTCCCGAATGACAAACAAAATATAAATAAATCGGGATGTAGCACTCTGCCGAGCAAAACAATTAAGTATTGTTTTGTGAGAGGTTTGGTAGCGCTGGTTACCAGAGAAACTCCCGAATGACAAACAAAATATAAATAAATCGGGATGTAGCGCAGCTTGGTAGCGCACCGTGTTCGGGTCGCGGGGGCCGCAGGTTCAAATCCTGTCATCCCGATTTTTTATACAAAAAATCGGTAAAGTTGGTTTTGTATAAAATATTAATGAGATTCTTCGCCTTGCGGCTCAGAATGACATTAGAAATATTGACAATTAAATATTATTTTATCGGGACGTGGCACTCTGCCGAGCAAAACAATTGAGTATTGTTTTGCGAGAGGTCTGGTAGCGTAGCTGCCAAGCAGAGAACATTTCCCGTTGAAATAATCGGGACGTGGCGCAGCTTGGTAGCGTGCTACCTTGGGGTGGTAGAGGTCGCAGGTTCAAATCCTGTCGTTCCGACCATTTAAAAAAACATCCGGAAATATTTCAGGATGTTTTTTTATGTGATTGAAGTATATGGAAAACTTAAGATTTATATATTCAAACGAAAACAAAATTAATAGATAAGATTTTCTCCCTCAAGTTTACGATTTTTTTCTTAACATTTGAAAATTAAAACAAATGATTGTATAATTGACAGGTAAAGCAAAAAAGAGGGACAATACGATGAAATTACACATGCAGATCCTGATTGCACTAGGTCTTGGTATAAAACGAAACGGACATATATTTTTAGGAATTATCGGCGGTATAATCGTCGGAATTCTTTTACACAGTCATCCGAATATTCTGGCGTCAAATATTTTAACATTTATCGGTCAGGTGTTCATAAGATTAATTCAAATGGTAGTAATTCCGCTTGTGGTATCAGCAATAATAATCGGGATTACAAGCGTCGGGGATAACAAACAGCTTGGCAAATTCGGTTCAAAAATGGTTGTATATTACGGAATAATTACGACTCTTGCAGTTATTATCGGTGCAGCTTTAGCACTTTTGATTAAACCTGGAGTAGGCGCGGCAAGCTATATTGCACAAAATGCCGCGAGCGAAGTTCAGGCAACTGTTGCCGCTACAATGCAGCAGCAGCAGGGAAATATTCTGAACCTCTTTCTGGGATTTATACCGAGTAACCCTTTCCATTCGGTAGCAGCAGGAGATATGGTGCCGATTATAGTATTCTGCCTTATTTTTGCAATTGCTTTATCTAAGGTCGGCGACGTAAACAGACCGATAGTTTCATTCTTTGAATCAGTTTTTGCTGCAACGATGAAAATAACTGACTGGATTATGTTTCTGGCAGCGCCAGGTGTTTTTGCACTTACGGCAAGCGCAGTTTCAAGCTTTGGTATTGAAATTTTCTCAAGTATTTCAAAATACCTGCTTGTGCTTTTGATAGGATTTTTGATTCAGTTATGCGTTGTTTATCCTCTGTTCTTAAAAAAAGTTTCAAAAGTATCGGTTGTAATGCTTTATTCTGCGGTAACTGAAGCCATGATGGTAGCATTTGGCACCGCAAGTTCGTCTGCTACACTGCCTTTGACTATTGCGTGCTGTGAGAAGAGAGGGATTTCGCATAAAATTTCAAGCTTTGTGCTTCCGCTCGGCGCAACTCTAAATATGGACGGAACAGCACTTCTTCAGGTTGTTGCGGTAATTTTCCTTGCACAGGCTTACGGTGTGGCGCTTGATCCGTTTTTAATCATTCAGATTGCAATCCTTGCAATAATCGCATCTTCAACCTGCGCCGGAATCCCCGGAGCCGGTTTGATTACGATTGCGCTTATTCTTAACGGAATGGGATTAAGCCCCGAACAACTCGTTACAGGTTTTGCCTTCCTGTTCACAATCGAAAGAATTACGGATATGATGAGAACACTTGTCAATGTAACTTCTGACGTTGTTGTGGCAGCAGCAATTGCCGATAACGAAAATGAAATCAATTACGACTTACTGAACAATCCGGCAGCGTATGAAGAAATTGCTTAAGATATAAAGTTCTTGGAATTATAAGGCAGGTATTGTTTTTCGCAATACCTGGTTTTTTATTTTATGCTAATATTTCAATATGCAAAACCAAACAGACAAAATCGCATCGACATATCTTGGCAGAAAAGCCGGCGGAAGCGAAAATTATGATCCGTCGCTTATTGTGCCAATTCCAAGGTGCGAAAACCGCTTGCAGTACAATATCGACAGCCGCAATCTTCCTTTTGACGGCCGGGATGTCTGGCACGCTTATGAATTTTCAGCACTCACCGAAAACGCCCTGCCTGTCACAAGGGTTCTGAAACTTAAGTACAACTGCGAAAGTGAATTTCTTGTCGAGTCAAAGTCACTCAAGCTTTACCTGAATTCTTTTAATATGTCAAAGTTTGGCGCCACTTCAAAAGAATGTCTTGAAATCTGCAAGCAAAAAATCGAACACGATTTAGGCGAAAAACTCAATACAAAAGTTGAGGCGAATTTTCTTGACAACACAGCAGAGCGGATTGAAATCTTTAAAAACTTCCGGAACATAATGGATTTTGTTGACGAGAAAAGCATTAAAATCGAAAAATTTAAAGAGGCGCCAGAAGTTTTGAAAACGGAACAGACCGGCAGAGAAGAAAAATATTATCTGACATTTGATTCTCTGCGCTCAAACTGCCGGGTCACGCACCAGCCGGATTTTGGCGATGTTTTTATTTATTACAAATCCAAAAAACACATTCTGGAAAAAAAACTTGTAGAATATCTTGTTTCATTTCGTTCGGAATTTCATTTTCACGAGGAATGCTGCGAGATGATTTTCAAACGGCTTTACGATATCTTGGACAAAGTCGACGAACTTTTTGTCTGTGCGCTGTACACCAGAAGAGGCGGAATAGACATTTGCCCTGCAAGGTGGTCGAAAAACTGCAGGATAGAAGATATTTCGGCGCTTCTTGATGTTACAACGCTTGCCCGTCACGGGATTAAGCAATAACGGGAGAAACCTATGAAGAACCGCGTACTCGGTGACAATGGAGAAGACATAGCCTGCAAATTCCTTGAAAAACAAGGTTACAAAATTCTTGAGAGGAACAAACATTATTCACGTTTCTGTGAGCTTGATATTATTGCGCAATATAAGAACACAACAGTTTTTGTGGAGGTAAAGACCAGAAAAACCGCAGGTTTTGGCACGCCATTCGAGGCGATTACAAAGACAAAGTTTGAGAATATTTTAAAAGGGGTACAGTTTTACTTATCCGAAAACAAAGTTAAGGATTACAGGATTGATGTAATCGGGATAACTCTGCGTCCGCAGATTAAGATTGAACATCTTAAGAATGTTTCTCTTTCATAAAGTATGTTATTTTAATATTATTAAGCCTCCGGCGGGTCTTACGCAGGTCATTAATTAATTGTAACTGTTTTGCAATATAGTATTTTGTGATGATAATATATTTTTTTATTATGTTCATTCTTTTCTTTTGTTGCAATGCAAAAGAAAAGAATGAACCAAGAAAAGAAAACATGCGACCAAAAAGCATCTCTAAGGCTCAACTCGAGGCTCGCAGACTCGCTTCGCTCAGACAATGCTCGCCATGTTAATGTTTCGCTAAGAGATGCTAAAATTTAGGAAATATACCGTATGCGGAGTTTTATCTCAGTATCTCAATGGGATTCTGTGGAAAACCAGACATTTTGCACGAAATCAAAGATTTCGGCAAAAGTAGTCAAACAAGTTCAGAATGACAGTGAAAGACAAACTATTGTAGTTGTACAAAACGCCACGATAGCGGAGTGAGCAATAATTGCAGGCGAGGCAAATATCAAAGGCGGGTATTGTTTGAGCGTAGCGAGTTTACCCGCCTTAATGCCGAGCCTTTGCATATTATTAGCGAACGAAGCGTGTGGCTGGTTTTGAGGCACTTTTGCCACCAAAAGTGCCCCCGTCCGGAGGACTAAATTGTTTTTAAAAGAAATGAATTAACATAATTAAAAAATATATTCAAATAACATATTTTATGTTAAATAACAGCCCCGGCCTCAATTTTGTATATTTTAACATCCTTCAAAAATTCGTCTTCAAAAAGCACTGTGTCAACAGACGTTATGACAACCTGCGTTGCTTTGGAAACCGATTTTAAAAGATAATTCTGCCTAATATCGTCAAGCTCTGCCAAAACATCATCTAGTAATAATACAGGCTCATCCCCTGTCTTTGCGGTGATTATGTCCAGTTCTGACAGCTTCAGGGCAAGTACAACCGTCCTTTGCTGGCCTTGTGAGGCAAATTTTGTTGCTTCGTTTTCGTTTATGTAGAAAATAATATCGTCGCGGTGCGGGCCGACACATGCCTGTGCCCTGCGAAATTCCTCGACTTTACGTTCTTCCAGAGCATGCCTGAATTTTTGAACAATTTCTTCAAGTTCAGTTTCGCCATCAAGAAATGAGCAGTCATAAACAAGTTTTAATTCTTCGGTTTCGCTGATTGTTTTGTGCTTTTCACGTGCAATCCGCTCGATTTCCGCTAAAAACTTTATCCTCAAATAAATTATGTTGCTTCCGGTAATCACAAGCTGTTCATTCAAAACTTCAAGAAGTGTTTCGTCTAAATTTGCACCTTTTACAATTTCTTTCAGAAAATTGTTTTTCTGAATGCGGATTTTGTCATATTTTGAAAGTCTTTCATCATAAGCCGGATAAATTTGTGAAATTGCCCTGTCAAGCCAGTCGCGTCTGTCAGAAGGGTTGCCGCGCAATAACAGCAGGTCATTCGTCGAAAATAATACTGTCTTTAATACCTGTTTGAAATTCTTAGGTGTTGTCTTAAGTCCGTTAACCTTTAAAATGCGACTTTTATCTCTGTTATAAAAATAACTTAAAGAAACTGAAGTATCAGATTTTACAAGTTCAGCGTCAATCTGGGCCGAGTCGGCGTTAAAGTTTATTATTTCAATATTGTTTGAAGTTCTTGGACTTTTTAAGGCCGATAGAAAGTAAATGCTTTCTAAGATATTAGTTTTGCCCTGCGCGTTTTTCCCTATAATCAGAATCTTATCAGAGTCAAGATTAAGTTCTAAATCCTGGCAGTTTCTGTAATTTGAAAGCTTCAGATTTTTCAGTTTCATACCCGAATTATACATTAAACAAAGGATTATTTATAAATATCTATTGTTAAATGCAAATAAGTAATGTAAAATTGTAATGTGATAGAATAAGAGGTAGAGTATGCTTCCAATTATATCAGAAGAAACAGCGGCAAAGGTATTTTCGGAAATTTTTAAAGATATGCCGGGCTGGCGTAAGAAAATGATACATTATATAAAGGATGAAAATCCTGAAATCAACACTGCAATAATTGAAGCAGCAAACAATACGGATTTGGATCCGAAAGCCGTTGCGCTCGGAGCATATATGACATATCTGCTTCTGGAACTTGCAATGAAAGAAGATGACGCATTAATATCTTTTAACGAATAACTATTATTAAAATTAATAAAGGCAGGTAAAACATGGTAATTGAGGAATTATTGGAAAAATTAGTTAAAGACGGCGGAAGTGACTTGCATATATCAAGCAACCTGCCGCCGGCAATAAGAATAGACGGCAAGCTTACCCGTGTTGATATGGAACCGCTTTCTCCGGATGAAGTTGAAAGTCTGCTTTTCCCGATGCTTTCGAACGAACAAAGACGTACTCTTGAACAAAACTGGGAGTTAGACTTTTCTTATGGGATTGAAGGTTTAAGCCGTTTCAGGGTTAACTTCTACAAAGATAAAGGCAACTATGCGGCTGCCTTCCGTACTATTACAGATAAAGTTCCGTCATTTGACCAGCTCGGGCTTCCTGATATTGTAAGAACTACAGCAGAAAAACCCCGCGGACTTATTCTTGTAACCGGCCCGACCGGTTCAGGTAAATCAACAACCTTAGCCGCAATGATTGACTACATTAACGACACAAAAGCCGAACATATTTTGACAATTGAAGACCCGATAGAATTTGTTCACACGTCTAAAAAAAGTATTGTTCACCAGCGCGAACTCGGAATGGATACAAGAAGCTTTGCAAATGCTCTTAAATCCGCACTCCGTGAAGACCCTGATATCATTCTGGTAGGTGAGATGCGTGACCATGAAACAATTGCTCTGGCTCTGACTGCCGCAGAAACAGGCCACCTTGTATTCGGAACACTTCACACCTCATCCGCTTCACAAACAATTGACCGTATCATAGACGTATTTCCGGAAGGGCAGCAGCAGCAAATCAGAGTACAGCTTGCAAACTCACTTGTTGCGGTATTTGCGCAAACACTTGTTCCGAAAACACTTCCGAACGGTCAGAAAAAAGGCCGTGTAATGGCGCAGGAAATCATGCTTGTAACTCCGGCTATCGCAAACCTTGTCAGAGAAAGTAAAGCCGCCCAGATTTACTCAACAATCCAGATGAATACATCAATAGGAATGCAAACGCTTGAGATGGCTCTTGCAAAACACTACAAAGCCGGTAACATTACTCTTGAAGATGCGCTTTCAAAAACTTCAAGACCGGATGAATTAAAACGTATGATTGATTACAATCCGACTCCGGTTGAATAAATTGACAGAAATTTTTCATACAACAAAAGTTCACACAGGTTGTGAACTTTTTTGTTGCGCATTTGATTTATTGCAATTAGCTGTTGATAAAATTTTGAATACCTGTTTGTTTGTGTTAAAATTTGAGTACAAGACACAAATAAAAATAAAGGAATAAAAATTATGACACAACAGGTTGCAAACGAGCCGAATTCGGCAATAGACCAGATAAGACAGACAAGAATCCAGAAACTTGCTGATCTTGCAGATAAAGGTGTAAACCCTTATCCGTATTCATTTGACAAAGACATAAATGCTTCTGACCTTCAGGAAAAATACAAAGACCTTGAAGCCGGTGTTGAAACAGAAGACACATACTCCGTTGCCGGCCGTGTAATGGCTATCAGAAACTCCGGTATGTTCATTGATCTTATGGATGCTTCAGGTAAAATCCAGATATTTTCGCACAAGGAAAACTTATCCGAAGACCAGTTGAAAATCTTAAAACTCATTGATATAGGCGATATTGTAGGGTTTAAAGGAACAATCAGAAGGACTCCGAGAGGCGAACTTTCAATAAAAGCAACCTCTTTGAAAATTCTTTCAAAATCGCTTCTTCCGCTTCCTGAAAAATTCCACGGACTGACTGACGTTGAAACAAGATACCGCCAGCGTTACGTTGATATGATTGTGAATGAAGATGTCAGAAAAACATTTGTATTAAGAAGCAAAATTATTCAGAAAATTCGTGAACACCTGACAAAACAAGGATTTCTTGAAGTTGAAACCCCCATGCTTCATCCACAGGCAGGCGGTGCTAACGCAAGACCTTTTATTACACACCACAACACGCTTGATATGGATATGTATTTGAGGATTGCGCCGGAATTATACCTGAAAAGACTTATGGTCGGCGGACTTTCTGAGAAAATCTTTGAAATTAACAGAAGCTTCCGCAACGAAGGTATCGACATCCGTCACAACCCTGAATTCACTATGATGGAACTTTATCAGGCTTATGTTGATTACAATGACATGATGGTTCTGACAGAAAATCTTGTTTCTTCAATAGCGCAGGAACTTCTCGGTACAATGAAAATCCAGTACGGAGAAAACGAAATTGACCTGACTCCTCCGTGGGACAGAAAGACAATGCTCGGCGCAATTAAAGAATACACAGACATTGATTTCAACAACTGTTTCACGACAGAAGATGCCAGAGCAAAGGCTAAATCAATCGGAATTGATGCTTCAGAATGCGAAAACTGGGGTCAGGTGCTTGACTTAATCTTTGAAGAAAAAGTTGAGCCGCACTTAATCCAGCCTGTACACATTATTGATTATCCGCGCGACATTTCACCGCTTGCGAAAGTGCACAGAGATAACGAAAGACTCACCGAACGCTTTGAAACCCGCGTAAACGGCTGGGAAATCGCAAACGCATTCTCTGAACTAACAGACCCGATTGATCAGAGAATGAGGTTTGAAGCACAGGCCCGCGCAAAAGCCAACGGAGATGAAGAGGCAATGGAAATTGACGAAGACTTTATCTGTGCGCTTGAACACGGCATGCCTCCTGCAGGCGGTTTGGGAATCGGTATTGACAGAATTGTAATGCTTTTGACAAATTCACCGTCAATCAGAGATGTAATTGCATTCCCGACATTAAAGAAAAAACAATAGGAATAACATAAAAACATATAAGAAAGTCCGTTTTTAAAACGGACTTTTTTATTTATTGGGATTAGTAGTAAGTAAACTTGTAATTGTCATTAATAATTCTTGAAGTACACGTAAGCCCCGTACTTTTAACATTGCAGCTGTAAGAATCATCAACTCCGCTTGGGACAATGGCATCCCCTCTTAAAACAAATGCGAAAATATCTTTACCGATGGTATTCGGCGGAGTATCTCCGTTAATATCAGCAAGAAAAACGACAGTCGGGCGGTCGACATTTACCCCGAAATCTCTTACAACAACTTCCGGCGGGTAAACGTTGATAATAACATTCATGCCGTCGGCGAGTGTAAACATATAATTATAAAACTCGGTTTCTCTCAGGTATGGATACCCGCTCAGGAACCAGCTCGGATATCTCCAGCAGCCGGGGTCATTTGAACAGACTCTGAGTGTCTTGAAATAAGGTTTGTAATACTGAAAAGCAAGCGCTGAGGCGTTATAAGAATAGCTTTCCAGAGGCCAGTTGATAGAAGAATCTCTGTCGCTTATTACGTACAGAGTCACCTGAGAAAGCACCGTATAGATTTTCTGAATAGCAACAGCGCTTTTCTTTTCTTCAATATGCCTTTGAAGTCCTGTGTATGTAAGAGAAGCGACAATACCGATTATAGCCATAGTCAGCAGAAATTCAGGCAGAGTAATTGCGCAAAATACAAATTTTTCATTGTTTTTGCGAAAGAATGGCCAAAACAACTTTTTCAGCTTCTCTAATATCATATACATTTTATATCATGCCCGAAAATTGACGGTTTAAAACAGGCTAATGTATCAGCGGCTAAGCCTGCATTTCATCTTCTTTCTTTTTGATGTTATTGTTGGCGGAGAAGGTTGAACCTTCAGACATATTTTGTACATTTTTCTTACCGGCTTCTGACTTGCCGAAGCTGCCGATATTACCTGCACCTGTCTGAGAGCCGGAATCATTATTAGCTATTCCGCCAGCGGCACCGTTATTACCGCCGCCAATCGGGTTGGACATGCCTGTATTTCCGCCGATACCTCTGGACATACTTGCGTTACCGCTGATACCGGTATTCAAACCGATACCCTGACCGTTGGAAGCAAGGCTTGCGTTATTAGTTACCCCGGTATTTAAACCAATACCTTGCTGATCACCGCTGCCTGATTGATTTGACTGAATGCTGCTTGCTGTTGATCTTGTTGCTTCAAGGGTCTGCGCATTTGTATTCAAAGCATTAGTATTTTGTTTTGTCTGTGCTTGAACCTGTTTGTTACTTTGTGTTGTTGTTTTATCTACAGTCTTGATCTCTTTTTGTGCTGATTTAGTTGTACCAAATGCACCTGATAACGCGGATGCAGCCTGAGTCAAGGATGCTGTAGCCGCAGCACCATTATCCTGACCTTTGGTACCGACTGTAGTCATTGTTCCGCCGGCAACCGAAATTCCTGTTCCTGCCATCACTAAGACTTTACCTGTGGCAGCACCATATCCTGTAGCCATCAGTGCTGATCCAACAGAGATCAATCCGGATCCGGTGTTTTGTAATATACCGCCTGCTTTGGTTATTTTTTCAGCTTTTGTGGTGCCTGCATCTGTTGCCGCTAAACTTTGATTTGTACGGGCTAAAGCACTGGTAGTAACTTTATTGTATTTTGTCGCAAGTTTGTTTGCATTTTTTGATGTTTTTGTCATTGTTTTATACTGTTTGGTTGAATTTGTTGTTGAAACAGTATTGTTCTGTTGCAATGAAGTTGTAGTTGCTCCAAGCGATTCCAATTCCGCAGTCATTGCGTTAATGTCGCTTGTACCGTCACCCATAAATCCTGTTGCACCTGATGCTGCTTGCATACTCATTGCATTGTTCAATCTGCTCTGCAATTGAGTCATCTGCATATTGTTATCTTCTATCATCTGGGCATTCTGCTTCTGGTTCTGCAACTCCTGCTTTGCAAATTTTGTATAATTTTTCTGGGCTTTATTCAAAGCTTTTGTCTCTTTATTCAAATCTTTTTGAATAGAAACCGAATCGGACATATCGCCCTGTGCGGCTGCTCTATAGCTTGCAGTTTCCAAGGCGAAAGCGTCCATATCACTGCTATAGCTTGAAGCCTGAGCTTGCGAACTGCTCTTCATGCTTTTAGCCTCTGATGTGCTTACATCACTGTAATCCTTGTTTACAGACTGAGTTGTTCCTGCACTGCTTGTGCCTGAAGAATTATTCATTTTTCCCGAAAAGATACTGCCATTCATACTTAGCCGGGAATCTTTTTGGAGCGCAGTACGATTAACTGTCTTGGTAGTACCCTGCTGACCCTGCAGTTTTTGCAAATCTAAATTGTAGTTGTTAGATACGCCGCCCATGGCTCGCTCCTTTATCTTATTTCTTATATATAAAAAGTATATATTTTATATACAATTTCAGAGTTTACAATTTTTGTTACAAAACTTCATATAAATTTGGGGTAAAATTTATCTATGTTTGAACAATACAAACAAGAACTTGATGCTTTAAAACTCAACTCACACCTGCGTTCTATTAAAGATTTTTCCCGGAAATCAGGTAAATATATCACTTTTGAAGGTCGCCCGCTGATTAATCTTTCTTCTAACAATTATCTCGGAGTTGCGGATAACGAAGATATTACACGGGAATTTTTGGAATTTGCCGGTGCAAAATACTCTTTCGGAAGCGCTTCCGCAAGGCTTTTGACCGGATCGCTGCCTGTGTATAAAGAACTTGAAGCTTTGCTGTGCAGATTATTCGATAAGGAAAGCGCACTGTTATTTAACAGCGGATACCACGCAAACGTCGGGATTACATCCTCAATCGCCGGCAAAAATGATGTTATTTTTTCAGACAAGCTTAATCACGCAAGCATTATCGACGGAATGAGGCTTTCTCAGGCAAAATTCTTCCGCTATCAGCACAACAATATGGAAAGCCTTGAAAAACTTTTAATCAGAGAACGCAAAAACTTTGATAATGCGATTATTGTGACGGAAAGCGTATTCTCAATGGATGGCGACATCGCTGATTTAAGAAAAATTGCCGAGTTCAAGAAAAAATACAACTGTATTCTGATAGTTGACGAGGCGCACGCATTCGGAGTTTTCGGCAGCAAAGGACTCGGAATTTGCGAAACACTCGGACTTTTGCCGGAAATTGATATTCTTGTCGGAACTTTCGGCAAATCTATCGGCTCTATGGGGGCTTTTGCCGTCGGAAACCGGGTTCTGATTGATTATCTGACAAACAAAGCCCGTTCTTTTATTTTTTCAACTGCGCTTCCGCCCATCAGCATTGCTTTTTCAAAGTGGATTATCGAAAACAAGCTTCCTTACACTTTGGAAAAACGGCAAAAAATGCTTGCGCTCGGTAATAAACTCGGAAGCCAGAGCCACATAATTCCGGTTATAATCGGAGGAAACGCTGAAACAGAACAAATGTGCAAAAGACTTTTTGATGCCGGTTATTTCACGCTTCCAATCCGTCCGCCGACGGTGCCTGACGGAACTTCCCGTATCAGAATTTCGCTTACGACAGACATTGAAGAAAAGGACTTGGCTAAATTATGCACTATCACTGGCTTAACAAACAAAACAACTCAAGACTCATAGTATTTCTGACCGGCTGGAGCTTTGATTTTTACCCGTTTGAATTTCTGGACTGCGGAAAGTCAGATGTTCTGTTTGTCTATGATTACAATACAATCAGCGGGAATGCTCCGGAACTTCCAAACTCCGGCGAATACAGTGAAAAATTTCTGATAACCTGGTCAATGGGAGTTTTTGCAGGATATATTCTGAAAGATTTGTTCAAAGATTTTGACAGAAAAATCGCTGTTAACGGAACACCGTTTCCAGTTCACGACACCCTTGGAATTCCGCAAAAACCGTTTCTTCTGACCCTCCGCCACGCAAAAACAGGACTGGAGGGAAAATTCTACCGTAACGTATTCAACACAGACGAGGAATTCGAAAAATATTCCATAAACCCTGTCCGGCGTTCTATAGAAAACAGAGAAGACGAATTAAAAAGCCTCTACGACAGAATTAAAACAGAAAATTTTGAATACAAAAAATTCTATGACTTTACCCTGATAAGCTGCAGCGACAAGATAATCCCTACTAAAAACCAGATTAACTTCTGGCAGGACAATGCGCCTTATAAATTAGTTGAAAGCGGACACTTTCCGTTTTATAATTTTAAAGGCTGGAATGAAATAGTGGAAATTCAATAAAGCTGTTTTGGAAGGCTTGCGAATTTTTGCATAGTTCCTGAAAAAAGTCAGTGAGGACAGTAAAGGCTGAATTTGAATTATGCAGGTAAACCCTAAATCTGTTAAATTACATTTTGAAAAAAGTATGGATAAATATGACGAAAATGCAATTGTTCAGAGGTTTTTGGCGGAAACTCTCGCCTCAGAAACTGCCTCTTGCAAAACAGGGTTCTCAAAAATCCTTGAACTTGGCTGCGGCACAGGAATGTTAACCAGGCAAATCCGGCAAAAACTCTGCTTTGACAGCTACACAGCCAACGACCTCAGCGAAAAATCAAAAAAATATCTGGATAAAATTCTAAAAAATTACATTTTTATCAGAGGAAATGCGGCTAAAATCCCGATGACATCCACTTATGATTTGATAATTTCAAACGCAATGTTTCAGTGGTTCACAAACCTTGATGAAATTCTTGCTAAATACGCTAAAATTTTAAATCCTGATGGAATTCTCGCCTTCACAACCTTTTCGCCGGAAAATTTTCCCGAACTAGAAACAATCACCGGCCTTTCGCTCGATTACAAGCCCGAAAATGAATTAAAAGAAATTCTTCAAAAAAATTACAAAATCCTGAAATTTGAAACTTTTAAAAAAGTTTTAGCCTTCTCAACCCCGCTTGAACTTCTTTACCATCTCAAAAATACAGGCGTGAATTCTCTTGGTGATAAAAAATGGGATTTTGCCGATGTAAAAAACTTCTGCAGGAAATATCTGAAAAATTTTGAAAATGTTACTCTTACATACGTACCGATTCTTGTAGTCGCTCAAAAATTAAACTAAATTTTCTTATCAAAAACAAAATAAATAGATATTTGTATGTATTCAAATTTGTAACGAAAAAACATATAATCTTTACATAGATACATGTTTATTATTAAAATATGTTATAAATTAATAAAGGGGCTTAAAAATTGCTTAACAACTACGAAAGCTTTGATAATTCAGAAACATCATCAAGAAAGTCCGCTCTTATACAGGAACGAATCGGTCTTGTGTCAACTCATATGTACAAGCAGTTTTTGGACTATCAGCATGCGACGATGAATACTGCAGAAATTTTTGCCCGCATGGCGGGAGATCTTCAGGATGTCGTTGATACGCTAAAAGAAGCCTTTGCATCCAGAAATGTTACGACTCAAAACATTTACCTTGACATTGATCCGCAAAAATCGGTTATTATCGTGAACATTCTCTGGCATAAAATAAGTTTCACAACCCGCTGCAATTTTCAGCCGCAGGCTCTTTACAGAGAAAACGGACAGCACGTTTTTTCAGGAAGAATTATGGCAATCAGAGGTAACTACTACGAAATTATGAAAGGTCTGAATGAGCACGATGAAGAAATGGGCAGACTTCTTGATAACGAAGTTGCTTCATTATTTGTTCCGGCAGAAAGCAACCAGAATTGCATTATGAAGATTAAACACCTGACAAATCGCGAATTCTATCTTAATCAGCAGGATGCCCCCAGAGAATTTGTGCTTAAGGTAATTGAAACCATCTGCGGCGGCGGTTTCTACCACGAAGAAGGAACAAGAAAAAGTTTTAATATTTAACAGGATATCCAATGATTATAAGTTTTCCATCCAGAGAAATAAAAAAAGAATATAATTACTTAAGAAGCAGAAAAGAAGAAGTCGATATAAATAAAACTTCTAAAAAGTTAGACAGCTATGTTTATGACAAGACTCATAACTTTAACAATGCTAAAACATTTGGTCTTCTTGCCGCAATGGATCTGTTATATGCCGTTTTTTGGATTAAATCTAAAAATAAAAAACCTTTAAATAATTCTTTGTTTATGCTGCTTTTTGCAAACGGTATTATTTTAAATTGCATACTAGATGAAGAAAAAAACAAAAAATATGCTCTTAATAACAAAGACGAGAAATTCAGATTATATACAAGAAACGGAATAAATGCTATTGTATAAAACATTTTTATTCTGTTTTGTTAATAGAACAAATCAGTGAATTTTATTGATTTAGATTTTTGCAAAACTTACCAGACCAAAGTCAACAAAACAGTGATTACTCCTGATTAAACCAATTTGATAACACTCCATCTATTTAACCTGCATCATGCAGACACCAACAGACATTTCATCAGCAAATTCTATTCAAGCGTAATTTTAGAAGACATTTCTGCAACAATTCTTGCAATATCAGAGCCGCCGATTGCAACCTCCAGAATCAAAGGACTCTGGATGAATACTGTTTCAGAGTAATCCATTGTGTCTACGTTAATTACGTCAAACTCAATGAAGTCATCTCCGGCATAAACAAGCTTGCCGTATTCGCCGCCTGTCGCCCAACGGATAAACATATATTGCTGTTCAAATTCTTTTAACTTCTCAATCAAACGCATAAAATAAATCCTTAAAAAAAATATAATCGGAGCCTTCCCCTGAAAGTATGGTCTATAATTATATTTTAGCTTTTTTTTCAATAAAGTCAAGTATAATTAACTCTCAGGCGTAATACCTCAAATAATATTTTCCTATATATCTATTATTCCCTAAAAATATTCTTTTAACTGTTTTTTTATACATTATAAACATAAAAAAAAGCCACACTTTTTAGTGCGACTTTGAACAATAATCTTGGGAGGAGATTTGGGGATAGTTGTACATGCATGATAAAATAAGCATGCTATTTTTGTTACATGAGTCATACAAATTTTAATAAAAATTTACAATTAGTTGATTTTATTGTAGAATTATTGCAGGAGAAAATGTCATGAAAATTCTGGTTATAAACGGCGTAAATATGAATATGCTTGGGGTTCGGGAGCCTGAAAAGTACGGTCATATGACATTGAAGGATCTTGAAAAAGAATTGTATGCATATTCTTTTGAACTTGGTATTGACATTGAAACCTTCCAAAGCAACCACGAAGGCGAAATTGTCGAAAAAATTCAACAGGCTTACCATAATGCCTCCGGAATTGTTCTAAATGCCGCAGCCTATACTCACACCAGCGTTGCAATAAGAGATGCTATAGCTTCTGTAAATATACCGACAATAGAAGTACATATGACAAACATTCATTCACGTGAAGATTTCAGGCAAAAGTCACTGATTGCAGGCGTCTGCAAAGGTCAAATATCGGGTTTCGGCATTAACAGCTACAAGCTTGCAATGCAAGCGCTGTGTTCAATGCTTAAAAACCAGATTTGAAATTAATTTTTAAACTCGTTTACAAATCCGTCCATCAGTCTGGATGCTTCTTCATAGCCGTGTTGAGATTCTGCAGCATCAAAAAACGCATTTGCTTTTTCGCAGAATTCCGGATTTTTCATCAAAAATTGAAGATCTTTATCAATAGCATTGCCGGTGAATACGAGTGAACGCCCTGTAACAGCAGACGGCATTTGCGAAAGATCCTGCAATTCTTTCTGCTGGGTCTGTTCCGGTTGCATATCAGCCAAAGGTGTCTGGTTTTCTTTTTGCTGGTCAAACTTCTGAACGCCTGAAAAATTCAAATTGTTTGTGTTGTTATTGATTTCTCTCATGGTTCACATCCTTTGCTTTGCGAAGTTTCCTTACGCACTTTTCTAATACCTTTAAAACACCGGGATGATCTTACAGCTTTTCTATCAACTAATATCTTCATTACTTATTCTGTAAATCTCACTCGCGCTTTTTTGCTTTAAAACCTAAAAAAACTTTTTTTTGCTAGTTTTTATAAAAAAAATTACAAAAATTAATATTTCAGGAAATTAGAGCAAAAATTTTTATGTTATCATTTATTATATAATAAAATGGGATCTAAGGCAATATGAATTTTACTAATTTGTTTAGCGGAATAAATTTGAAAGAAATTTTAAGAAACCTGCCGGATGCCGTCATATTGCTGGATAACAGCGGACGGATTCTCTGGACAAACCGGGAGGCCGAGTATCTTTTTAATATAGATACATCAGAAGAAGTAGATCTTTATTTTGATGATTTTGTAAACAAAGGCCTGGAACTTGTAAACCGCTCGTCAGACAAACATGTTCCGGTTATTGCAGGAGCTGCAACCGGCGAAAATACTGAATTTTTTATTGAACTTAATGCTTCTCTTATGGAAGATCAGTTTATCGTAACAATCCGTGACGTGACCGCTATGACTAAAGTCCTTGCCAATGCCGAAAAGACGGGCAAGCTTAATAAAGATAAAAACCTTATGCTGACTAAACTTGCAAATGATTTTAAATCCCCGCTCCAATCAATCATAGGTTTTTCTAACGCACTCACGGACGGACTGGGCGGAGAAATCGGCGAAAAACAGAGCAAATACGTTAAAATTATCAACAAAAATGCTGCTGAACTTCTTTATTTTATGGATAAATTCTTTGAATTTTCAAAAGCCGAATCAAACCTTGTCAAATTTGATATGAAAACTTTTGATGTTGTGAATAAAATTCAGGAAGTAATAAGAGCGAACGAAAATGCTGTAAATGCTAAAAAGCTGACAGTTAATCTCGAGTTTGAAGAACTTGCTTCAAAAACTGTTACAACAGATGAAAGTGTTCTAAAAACCGTACTTCAAAATATTCTTGAAGTATCTTTAAAGCTGACCGAAATCGGTTCTATTACGATTACGCTGACCAATCCGGATATGGAAAATGTTATAAAACGCGGTGTTAAAGTAATTAATCAAGCTGACAGCCGTGCATATCTTCAAATTTCGGTAAAAGACACCGGAATGGGACTTAAAGAGGTTGAACTTGACGGACTTTTTGAACCGTATTCACAGCTTGACAAGATTAACAAAAAGAATTTTTTAAGATCCGTAATGCTCGGGACGGTGAGAACACTTCTTGGAAGACTCAACGGCACAGTCTGGGTTGAAACAGAAATAATGAAAGGAACAACGTTTAATATAATATTGCCTGTTGAAAAAGGAATTAATTTAGAAGATGAGTAGCGTAACATTAAAAAATATCTGTAAAAAATACGACAGCAAAGTCGTAATAGACAATATTGACCTTGAAATTAAAGATAAAGAATTTATAGTGCTGGTCGGGGCGTCCGGCTGCGGGAAATCTACAATATTAAGGATGATAGCCGGATTGGAAGAAATCACCGGCGGCGATATCCTTATCGGCGACAAAAAAGTCAATGATATTCCGCCAAAAGACCGTGATATTGCGTTTGTTTTCCAGAGTTACGCACTTTACCCTCACATGACGGTCAGAGAAAACATTGCTTTTGGCTTAAAAATGCGAAAAGTTCCAAAAGACGAGATTGAGAAAAAGGTTAAAGAAGCTGCAGAAATCCTGAATCTTACAGAATATCTGGAGCGAAAACCAAAACAGCTTTCCGGAGGCCAGCGGCAGAGGGTTGCGCTCGGGCGTGCGATAGTCAGAAACCCGAAGGTGTTTTTGATGGACGAACCGCTTTCAAACCTTGATGCCAAACTCAGAGTCCAGATGCGTTCGGAGATTAAAAAGCTTCACGAAAAACTCCAGACGACTTTTATTTACGTAACCCACGACCAGACAGAGGCACTCACAATGGGCGACAGAATTGTCGTGCTTGATAAAGGTAAAATCCAGCAGGTGGCGCCGCCGGAGGAAATTTACAATAATCCGGCAAACACATTTGTCGCAGGCTTTGTCGGCTCTCCGCAGATGAACTTTATTCAGGCGGAAATCAGCGGCGGGCAGGCGGAATTCGCAGGAGTAAAGGCTAAAATAGCAGGACTTCCAAACTCAGGCACCGTTACACTCGGCATAAGACCTGAAAAGATGGTTTGCGGCGGAAATATCAAATTCAGCGCGGCAATAGATATGTATGAACTTCTCGGAAGCGAAAAGATAGTCTACTTTAATATCGGAACTTCAAAATGCAGTGCAAAGCTTCCGCCTGACTATGAAATTGGAGAAACAATAAACTTAAGCCTAAGAGAAGAAGATATCTACCTTTTCGACACCGAAACCGGCATGCGCATTAATAATTAAGTTTTGAGAAATAATCTTTTTCTGAAAGTGCTTTTTTGTATCTTGTAAGATATCATCTTACATATTTACATATATTATTGTTGCAAAATGTTTTTATGTCAAGACTTGAAGCTTTAGGCAAAAATATTAAAAAATACAGAAAATCTAAAAATTTTTCGCAGAATACACTTGCCGAACTTGTTGACCTGTCAAGAGAACATCTCGCCTGCATCGAAACCGGCAAAGAATATATAAGTCTTAGAAAACTTTTTCTTATTGCAGATATTCTTGAAGTTTCACTTTCCAAATTGATTGATTTTGACTAATTTCTGTCTTTAATATCTTTTTCAGAACAGTTTTCAACCCAGACAACGGTCTTATTTACAGGCACAACAAACGGGTTTGAAGCACAAAAGTTTTTTTTTGCCTCACGCGTCAGGCGGTCGTAATATGAAATTTTTTCGGAAAGTTTCTTTGTGTAATTAAATAAATTCATATAACCATCCTTAACATTACATACATGTATTATTATTTTTCTGATTGCCGATATAATCCCGAAAAAGGGTAATCTTTCAGCCTGAATATAGCCCTTGTGTTTACCCGAACATGCTGATTGCTGAAAACCGGTGACAAAATTATCATTAAAAATACAAACGGAGGATTTTATGAACAGCGAAAAATTAAGAGGCACAAAAACAGAACAGATTTTAATAAATTCATTTGCCGGAGAATCACAGGCCAGAAACAGATATTCCTATTTTGCAAAAGTTGCCAAGCAGGAAGGTTACGAACAAATCGCGGATATTTTTCTTCAAACTGCAGAAAACGAAAAAGAACATGCGAAACTATTTTATGAATACATCGGCGACACAACAGGCGCAGTCACAGGCGCGTATCCGTTTTTCCTCGGCACAACAGAAGAGAACCTCAAAAGTGCAATTGACGGAGAACATGAAGAGTGGTCATTTTTGTATAAAAATGGTGAAGAAACCGCAAGGGAAGAAGGGTTTGACGAAATTTCGGAAACCTTCAAACACGTAAGACGCGCCGAGGAGCATCACGAAGCAAGATTTAAAAAACTGCTGGAAAACATTCAAAATGACACAGTATTCAAAAAAGATTACGAAACCGACTGGATGTGCAGGGAGTGCGGATATATTTATCATGGAGCGTCAGCCCCGGCAAAATGCCCCAATTGCCATCACCCGAGAGCCTATTTTGAAATACTTTGCGAAAAATATTGAGATAAATAGTGATTTATAGTGATAGGTGAAGAGGGTTGAACAGTTGAACGGGTGAAAGGTTGAATGGTTTGTTTCGGAAAAAGGCGATAAGAAATCGCCCCATTTTGTCTTACACTGTCATTCTGAACTTGTTTCAGAATCTCATCTAAATCCTGAAATAAATTCAGGATGACAAAATGGGGCGAAAGTGAAGGGTGAAGAGAGTTGAACAGTTGAATGGGTGAAAGGTTGAAAAGTTAAAATGTTCGTTTCGTAAAATAAATTCCCTCTCCCTTGAGGGGAGAGGGAAGAAATAGTTAGTGAGCATTAGCGAACTTACAATTTCGGGTGTGGGTGATTTGTAAGTCAGGTTCTAACATAGTGAGGCGTGAAGGGTGAAGATGGTTGAACAGTTGAAAAGTTGAATGGTTGAAGGGTTAGTTTTGGCATAAATGCGATAAGGAGCGCCCCATTTTGTCTAAGTCATGTCATTCTGATGGAGTGAAACGACCGAAGAACCCCATTGCACCTCGGACATGTCATTCTGAGGGCGGAGCCCGAAGAATCTCATGGCGTTTTAAGGGGATCCTTCGGCTAAGCCTCAGGATGACAGTAAAATTTTTAAGGAGATCCTTCGGCTTTTCGCACTCGCAGTAAACAGGTATGGCTAACGCCTTTCACCCTCTGCTCGTGCGCCTCAGGATGACAGTGGTGGACAAAATGGGGCGGAAGAGAAGGATAAAGGACGTTGAAAGGTTGAAGGGTTTATTTCGGAAAATATTTCCCCTCTATCGCAAGGAGCGAGGAAATAATAAAAAACCTCTCCCGCGGCAACAAAACATCCGACCATAGCGGAATGAGCAACCAATGTTCCGTTTCAGAACAACAAAGCAAGTGTTGTTTGAGCGAAAGCGAGTTTACTTGCTTCAATTGAAACGGTTACAATTGATTAGCGAGTGAAGCTCGGGTCGGGAGCTTGTTTGCGGTACTTTCTTGTCGGTACAAGAAAGTACCAACTAGCAACAAAAAAGCAAAGTATGTTTATGTAATTTCCGCTTATCGGAACATATTTGTTGCGGTAAATTAAAATTTACCACAACCTGCAGACTAAGGCGCTAGGGTACTAAGAAATTTCGTTTTAAAAGACGAAAAGACGTAACGAACTTATCGTCCTAACGTCTTTTAGTCTTATCGTCTTTTATTACGAATTATTAAAAACTAATACTAAAGTATTAAGCCCTGAGAATTAGAGATGCGTCGGCTGAAATGTAGAATTCAGGCGGAAAAGCGCCGGAAAAATGCACTCAAAAAACAGACAGAAATGTAACAATTCAGGCCTTCATACGTTTAGAGGACTTGACAATATCTGAAACAGGATATAAAATATGTTTATAACAAATAGTTTTCAAGATACCTGCACCGGATGGGTTTACCTGATTAACGAGGGTTAAGAGGTGAAAAAGATGATGCAAATGGGCGCAGGGCGAAATATTTGTACATAGTTGGTTTTCGGACTGAAAACGTGAAGTCCGGAGGTTATTTGGACACACTGCATACGGTGAGGTATGAGGAGATGCGGTGAGAAGTCCACAGTAAAAAAGAAAGGTGAGAATTATGACAAAATTCAAAGGTTTTACTCTTGCTGAAGTGTTAATCACTTTGGGTATTATCGGTGTAGTTGCCGCAATGACAATGCCGACCTTGATTAACTCAACACAGGGTGCACAGTACAAAACAGCATTTAAAAAATCATTGACAGTACTTTCACAGGCTGTTGTAATGAACATTGCGTTGAACGACTATGACCTGTCTCAGGTTGTTGCAGGTACTACTAATTACGATTCAGAAACCCCGCCAGATATGGGTGCCCAGACTTTGTATGATTTGTTTGACAAGCGTTTAAATATTGTCAGAAGGGCTAACACTAATGAATTTGATGGGGCAGCTGGTGATGCTGATGCTTGGATTATTGTAAGTAATACTGATAAGGATGATATCTCCGGATTCTTGACTGGTGATGGTGGAGCAGGAAAAGGTGGTGTTGAAGCTGATGCTTTCCATGCTATGCCTGAAAACGCAACCATATCATCTCTTGATATGACTGCATTATTTATGAATGATGGTATTACATTTATATTTGATAATACGCAAGGAGATTGCCATGAGGCAGATGATGGTATTGGTTTAGCTGCAAATAAATACTGCTATGGTTACATTGATGTAAACGGACAAAAAGCTCCGAACCGTGTTGTTCAGTGTGATACTGGCACTTTGACAGATGCAGGTGAACCAGATGCAACTTGTACAGTATCAAACCCGACTGATATCTACCCGATTGCTATGTTCAACCAGTCAGTAATCCCTGCATCAGCAGCAGCTCGTGCAGTATTGTACAACAAATAATAGCTTTGCATAATAAGTATATTGCGTAAATACCTCGCAATATAAGTTACATCAAGCACCGCAGTTTCTTTTCCAGGAGATTGCGGTGTTTTTTGTTTTAATAAAGTGAATAAGTGAAGAGAGAAGAGGGTTGAACAGTTGAACGGGTGAATGGTTGAATGGTTTGTTTCGGAATAAAAGACGTTAGGACGTTAAGTTCGTAACAAAGTGAATAAGTGAATAAGTAAATAGGTGAATAAGTGCGTTACGTTAAATTAAAATTTGCGCGGAGCGCCGAAAAGAACTTATTCACTTCATCACCTCGTCACTTATTTACTTTAAAAAAGGCGTTAGGACGATAAGACGAAAAGTTCAAAACAAAGTGAATAAGTAAATAAGTAAATAGGTGAATAAGTGCGTAATGTTTAATTAAAATTTGCGCGGAGCGCCGCAAAGAACTTATTCACTTCATCACCTATTCACTTATTCACTTTAAATAAAGACGATAGGACGTTAAGGCGAAAAGTTCTTTACGTAAAATAATTCCCTCTCCCTTGAGGGGAGAGGGAAGAAATTGTTAGTGAGCATTAGCAAACTTACAATTTCGGGTGTGGGTGATTTGTAAGTCAGGTTCTAACAAAGTGAGGGGTGAAGAGTGAAGGGTGAGGAGAGTTGAAAAGTTGAATGGTTGAAAGGTTAGTTTTGGCATAAAGACGATAAGGAGCGCCCCATTTTGTCTAAGTCATGTCATTCTGAGGGCAAAGCCCGAAGAATCTCATGGCGTTTTAAGGGGATCCTTCGGCTAAGCCTCAGGATGACAGTAAAATTTTTAAGAAGATCCTTCGGCTTTTCGCACTCGCAGTAAACGGGTATGGCTAACGCCTTTCACCCTCTGCTCGTGCGCCTCAGGATGACGTTGAGATCCTGTGGAAAACCGGACATTTTGCACGAAATTTCGTCCTCTCACAAAACGATACTTAATCGTTTTGTTCGGCAGAGTGCTCAGAATGACGTGTCTGGCGTGGGGGATTCTTCGGTCGTTTCACTCCCTCAGAATGACATGTCAGGTGTTGGAAAATTTTTCAGCCGCTACGCTCCGCTCAGAATGACGTGTCTGGCGTGGGGGATTCTTCGGTCGTTTCACTCCCTCAGAATGACATGTCGGGTGCTGGAAAATTTTTCAGCCGCTACGCTCCGCTCAGAATGACGTGTCTGGCGTGGGGGATTCTTCGGTCGTTTCACTCCCTCAGAATGACATGTCGGGTGCTGGAAAATTTTTCAGCCGCTACGCTCCGCTCGGAATGACGTGGAAAAAGACGTCATCCTGAGGCGCCAGCCGAAGGATCTCCTGAAAATCCGATGAGATTCTTCGGGCTTTGCCCTCAGAATGACATAAAAAAACAGAGAGGATGGGATTCGAACCCACGGTGGAACATAATCCCACACAACCTTTCCAAGATTGCACCTTAAACCGCTCGGACACCTCTCTATTTTATTTTTTGGTTTAAGTCGATTGCTTTAAGCATCGCTTCTTTCTTTACTATATCACAAACATTTTTATGCTACAATTTTTTTATGATTAAATTTGTTTCACCTCCCAAAAAATCTTTAAAAGGCTTTGTTACTATACCTTCTGACAAATCGCTTTCGCACAGGGCTGTTATTTTTTCTTCTCTGGCTAATGGAACTTCTGTTATAAATAATTTTTCAAAAGGTGCGGATCCTCTGTCTTCACTTGCTGTTTGTAAAGCACTTGGGGTGCAGGCTGAATTTAAAAATGACGATTCTATTGAAATTACTTCTTCCGGAATTTTGCAAAAACCTTTTGTTTCGCTTGATTGCGGAAATTCCGGCACTACCATGCGCCTTATGGCTGGTATTCTGGCAGGACAAGGTTTCAAGTCTACCCTGACAGGCGACGAAAGCCTTTCAAAACGTCCGATGAGGCGTGTTATTGAACCTCTTTCGCTTATGGGTGCTGATATTCAGGCTCCAAACGGTCATGCCCCGCTTACTATTTCCGGCAAAAAACTTTGCGGTATTGATTATGTTTCAAAACTTGCATCTGCTCAGGTTAAGTCTTGCGTTCTTCTTGCAGGGCTTTTTGCTCAAGGCGTGACGTCCTTCACTGAACCTTATTTGTCAAGAAATCATACTGAAATAATGCTTAAGTACATGGGGGCTGATATTCGGACTGAGGGCTGTACTTCAATTATTAAACCTTCTAATCTGAGTCCGGTTAATATTGATATTTGCGGGGATATTTCTTCTGCAGCTTTTTTCATTGCCGCAGGTTTGATTGTGCCCGGATCTGATATTATTTTGAAACATGTCGGGCTTAATCCGACCAGAACAGGAATTATTGATGTTGTAAAGATGATGGGCGGTCAGCTTCAAATCCTCGATGAAACAATAAAGTCAGGAGAACCTGCTGGTGATATAAGGGTGCAGTATTCAGATTTGAAGGGCTGCGTGATTGAGAAAGATTTAATTCCGAGGCTGATTGACGAATTGCCTGTTATCGCTGTTCTTGCAACGCAGGCTCAGGGTGAAACTATTGTCAAAAACGCAGAAGATTTGCGAAATAAAGAATCGGACAGGATTAAGGCTGTGGTTGGTGAACTGACTAAATTGGGCGCAAATATAAAAGAAACTCCGGACGGATTTATTGTTTGCGGGAAAAGCCCTCTTACAGGCGGCGTGCAGGTTGAAGCCTTTCACGATCACAGGCTCGCGATGAGTCTGTATGTGGCAGGGCTTATCTGTGACAAATCAATCGGTATAAACGGTTTTGAATGGGTTGATATTTCTTTTCCTGAGTTTGAACGCTTGATGAATAATTTGTGTTAATTCTGATGTTTTTGCATAATATTTTTGGTGTATTTTTTATATTTTTGATTGACAGTAGTAATAATATTATATAAAATCTTGGTATGAAAAATAATTACGTTAATAAATTCGACAAACAGGTTTCAACTTTTGGTATTAGAGAACAACTGGCAGTTGTATTTGGTATTATTCTGGCTGTTGTCATTTATTTTATGTTTTTCTATGTGGATAAGACGCCTTATGGTTATGCTGAAATTCCGGAGGAGGTTATCACTTATCTTTCCGGTTCCGGAAACTACTATGCATCAGACTATAACAGCGGGAAAATGATGGTGCTTTATATGCTCCAGCGCGACAGAAAATATAATTATCCAAAACGGTTTCAGGATGCATTAGATGCCGTTCAAAAAGTGTCTGATTTGGAAGAGATATATAATTTCCATGAATTGCAGCCATATCGAAATAACATTCTCTTTGAAGGCGAAAAGGGTGAAAAAATTCTTAAAGGTGAAAAAGCTTTAAGAAAAGTTTGCAGAAGTTTCTGTGTTGTAAATCCTAAGAAAAAAGCTTTGTATTTCTATTTCCAGCCGAAAGATCGTGATGCACAGTATCTTCAGGAAAATCTCGAAAAACTGGAATTCTGGGGCGCAAAGTTGAATTAACCGGCTGAAACTGAAATGTTTTGTGCTATTTTTAGCATATCGGCATATTCAGCCTCCAAAAATGCGTATTCTTCTATGGTATTAGTTTTATTATGCGGAATTTGCGAAAGCCCGTAATTATTTATGATTTGATTGATGTTCATGCTTTGTGAGGGGGCTCTGTTCTGAAATTCCGTATAAAAAACAACCATCGGAACATTTGTTTGCATTAAAAATTCTGTCAGCCCGCTTCTTAAAGAAATTATTTTTTTTGATTTTGCCGCAAGTCCAAATGCCTCTATATATGTTAAATTGCAGGTTTTATAGTCACTGTCTCCGAGGTTAACCTTGTTGTCTGCAAGATTAACAAAAACGTCGAGTCCTTTTTGCCGGAATTGTTTAATCAAATCTTTCCAGAAATATTCGGGCAGCAGCTTGCAAGTAGCTGCCTCTGGAGATATAAATACAAAATTTTCAATGTTTAATCCTGTTGAGGATGCTTTTTGAAGTATTTTTATTTCTTGACTTTCCGGTATTTTAATCGGGGTTTCTCTGATATTGTCAGGCTCAAGATTTAATTTTTCAAGCATATATTTAAAATAATGATATTCTGTGCCGGTTGAATTTTTTATATTTTTTTCCAGGGTTAAATAATGTGTGTATGGAAATATTACAAAAAACCGCTGTTTATTTATTGAAAAACAATATTCTCCAACTGCCGGTTTTATTTTTTCAATTAAAATACAGTCAATCTCAGGGGCAATTACTTTGAGCATTTCCAGATGGTATTTTTTTGTTGCAATAAGTAAAGGGGTTTTACTGTTGTTTTTGCTTAACAATGCCTTAAGTATATATGTTAGAAATAAATAAATCTCACCGCTGTTTGCATTCAAGATATAAATGTCGTCATATTTTGCCGGAATAAACTTTTTGTATTTATTGAAGAAAATATTTTTAATTTGTCTTTTTCGGATTTTAATATTAAATAAGTAGTCAGTTTTGTTAAAGCCATCGTCTGTAATTTTAAAGAATGTAAGATTAAATATTTTAAATAATTTTTCTTTATTGCCGGCAAAATCTTTAAAAGTTGTTGAGAACATTCCTCCGCAAAAAGTTTGGCTTTTGTTTTTGGTCAAAACATCTTTTGTTTGAACATAAAGCGGAAATCCAAATATTCTGGCAGTTCTAACGTTTTTTGATTTTGTATATTCAAAAATTGTCAACGGATAATCCCTTTTATTCTTGAACGTCTATGACTTTTTATAATTATCACTTTAAATTGAATATTGTCAAGAGCCTGTGTGTTAAAAGATTTAACGCTAAAAAGCAGGTTTTGGTAATCTCAGATTACCGAAACATTAGTTGCTGTAAATTAAAAATTACCACAACCTGCAGGCTTTTCCCTGACTAAAATTGTAAAGCAGTTTAAAATACCGGACTTATTCATATAAAATAAGTTACTCTGCAATTTAATCTATAATATTAATTCCAAATTCTTTAACAATATTATCAAGCTTTTTTTCTTTTTCCAATGACTTTACAATTTTATTATGGAAACGCGCGTCAATATCGGCAGCAATATGACATGCAGCATCAAAAAGTCTGCCAAAATTATTAACCGGTTTATTAGGTTTGAAAGACGGAAAACCGGATATCATTTTATTTTCCAGACTATAATAAGCATCATTAGCTGCAGGGTAAATATCGTGTTCAAAATAATCGACACGATAGCCTTTGTAACGGTCAAAATATTTTTCACTGTCAAGCAGCTCCCGCATTCTCATCACAGGTTTGTCTGTGAGCTGATGCGGTTTAACAAGAATTTCATTTTCTTTCACAAAAACATCAGCAGAAATGTTTTTTTGAGTATAATCAATTAAATTTTTGAGAAGTTTTTTATCTTCAAACCCTTCTACAAGTTGGCGTGCTCCTGAGGTGGAAGCGTAAAATGCTCCAAAATTAATTTTGTTGTCTATATTATTATTCATGCTAAATTCTCCTTTGTTATATTTTAAAACGAAACAAAAATAAATTTGCGTATTAGTAAAGGTTTGTAAACTTCCTGCAAAGTCTGTTTATTTATTAATTGCATATACCTTTTGTAAAAGAACACATGGTTTGATTATATTGTACAGATATTCTGATTATTTTCGATAAATTGCGATATAAGTACCAGATTAGGTAGTTTGTTTTTTTGTAAAAGATTCTTAATAAACTAGCAAAATTTATTTTTAGCCGATTTATAATATTACGTAATTTATGTAATTTTAAGCGGAGTGTAAAATAATGTTAGTCAATCTTGTCCCTATAAGTTTTCAACACAAAACAACTAATAGAAGTGTGCAAAATCAGCGTGTAATAAAACCAAATCTTGCACCGTTAGCATATGATACTGTTTCTTTCAGTGGAAAAGAAAATAAACAAATTGAAATAGACAAAATAAAAGCGGATTTGAAAGATGCAATAAAAAATAATGATGCTAAAACAATCTATAGATATTTTGGCATAGATGTAGACGAAGATAAAGAGGGATATTTAACAATTTCTTCATATAAACAGCCTTCTTATGATTATACATTTGAAGATTTAGGTATGGATGAAAACAAACTGTTTGAGAAAGTCAAATACATCAAAGGAAATGCTAATTTCTACAGGTCACGGATAGAAAATTTAGGCAGCATTAAATCCATAGGCGAGGATGCTGACTTCAGTGATTCAAAGATAACGAATTTAGGAAATCTTAAATCCATAGGCGGGTATGCTGATTTTTCAAATTCACAGATAACAGATTTAGGAAATCTTAAATCCATAGGCGGGAGTGCTTATTTAAGTGATACAAAGATAACGAATTTAGGAAATCTAGAATCTATCGGCAGGGATGCTCACTTCAGTTTTTCACAGATAACGAATTTAGGGAATCTTAAATCTATCGGCGGGAGTGCTTATTTCATTGATACAAAGATAACGAATTTAGGAAATCTTGAATCTATCGGCGAGGATGCTGACTTCAGTGATTCAAAGATAACGAATTTAGGAAATCTTAAATCTATAGGTGGGGATGCTAAGTTCTGGTATTCAAAGATAACGAATTTAGGAAATCTTAAATCTATCGGCAGGGATGCTGATTTCTCTGCTTCACAGATAACAGATTTAGGCGACCTTAAAACAATCGGCGGGGATGCTGACTTCAGTTATTCACAGATAACGAATTTAGGAAATCTTAAATCTATCGGCGGGGATGCTAAGTTCCGGTATTCAAAGATAACGAATTTAGGAAATCTTAAATCCATAGGCGGGTATGCTGATTTTTCAAATTCACAGATAACAGATTTAGGAAATCTTAAATCCATAGGCGGGAGTGCTTATTTAAGTGATACAAAGATAACGAATTTAGGAAATCTAGAATCTATCGGCAGGGATGCTGACTTCAGTGATTCAAAGATAACAAATTTAGGAAATCTAGAATCTATCGGCGAGGATGCTGACTTCCGTGATTCAAATGTAACAAGTTTAGGAAATCTTAAATCTATCGGCGGGAATGTATATATAAGATGTTCCAAATTAAAACAAAAAGATTTTGCTAATATTAAAGTAGGCGGAACAATAAGAAAAGATTATCCACAATAATCAGAATTTTAAACCCTTTTCCTGTTTTTTTTGATTCTAATTTTGCCTGCTGGTGAATTCCGTATTTTAGGTGGACAATTCAATATCCCCACCCCACACACCGACATTTTATAATTACTCAACAAACAGTACATTAAAATAGAACTTTAATGTACACAAATATCAAAGCCCACTGTTAAGAACCACATGGTTTGATTATTTCCTACCCTCAAATCCGCAACACAAGCCGATTGCCCGAAATAATCGCTGTAAAAGAACAACCAGTTCAGGAATATTTGACAGCCAGTTCGGGAATTTTGGGACAGATAATTTTAGAAATTTAAATTAATTCTACTAACTATACTCAATAACCTCTTTTATAGTTTTACCATCTGCCTCATAATTTGTTTGTTTTAATACTTTTTTTGTTTCAGGCTCTTTCTCTAAAATCCATTTTATAGTCTTACCATCTTTGCAATACTCAATTTCTTTTATTATTTTGTTGCCATTTTGATCATAATCAGGTGTGGCAATAGTTTTTATTGTTTGACCATCTGCGTGATAATATGTTTCTTTTAACATATTTCCATTTGAATCATAATCAATTATAAAAGAATAGGCTTTACCGCCACGAGGATAAACTGTTTCTTTTAGTTTATTTCCTGTTGCTGGCCAGTATTCAGAAATGCGTTCTATTTCTTCGTCATAATATTCAATATCTTTAACTACATGTCCTGTAGTTGGATCATATTCAATGGTCTGCTCCAGAGCTTCGTCACAAAAAAATGTTTCTTTAATTTTACGATTTGTACCATTGATTATTTGATAATCTGTTTGTATTTTATCAAACTCGCTACTGTCGAAATCTGGATATACTATAAGTCTTTTTATATTTTTGCCATCAGCATGATAATACGTGTCTTTCAAAACTCTTGAAAAAACTTCCATTTTTTCAACTTTACCAATAACTAATTCTTCCGATGTATTATAATCAATAATTCTTTCCAAAGTTTTACCGTCTGCTTGATAATATTTTTCTTTTTTAGTAATACCCAAATTTTTTGGATCATAATCAGTAATTTTTTTTATATTCTTCCCATCTGAATGATAAACTATTTCTTTTAGTTCATTTTCAGTTATAGGGTCATATTCTACGATACACCCTATACCCTTACCCTCTGGGAGATAGCATGTTTGTTTAAGTTTTTTCTTTGTTATTGGATCAAAATTTATAATTGATTCTAGTGTTCCATCTTCATAAAAAGAATTGAATTGAACACATTTATTGGTTGTGGGATTATACTCGCCAGCTTGCTTTAATCTACCATTTCCATAAAAAGAATATCTTTTTATAATTTCAGGATACGTTCTTTCACCAGACTCTAACTTACCATTTTTATCAAAAAAAGCCAAGTTAAGCCATTTTGTGTTTTTAGAATCACGCTCTGATACCTGCATAAGAGCACCTGAGTCATGGTAGTATGCTTTAATCATACCATTTTCTGCATACCAATCGCCTTTGTATGGAGCTTTATCTGCAAGATTTTTGAAAAAATTATATTCCTCAGAATAATTAGGCATGATAATCTCATTAACTTCGGTATTATTTTCTATTATATTTGCAATTGGAGCGTTATTATCTGAGCTCATTTTTAAATTCTGATTTTCTATGACAGAATCTACTTTTTTTATTTCATTCTTGAAGTTTGAACTATTATCAGTAACTTTTTTTACGACTTCATTAATAATATTATCAGTTTTCTCTATACTATTCGCATTTGCTTCTTGTTGTCCAATCTTAACTATACGACTTATAATCTTAGCAAGTACATTATTGCCTTTTTGGGGGTTAATTGTTCCCATTCCAAACGATATATTTTCATTTGTTGAATATTTTTGAGTTCTATTTTCTAACTTTTTAGATTCTAGATTAGAATTATTCAAACCTCTCTGCCTAACTTGAGCATTTTGATTATAATTATTATTAATATTATATTGTATGCGCATTATAAAATACTCCCTATGTAATATTTAACACTCCTAAAAATAAAATTTGCTCATATTTACACAATATTTTTATATTTTAGAGTAAATTAAAATAAATTTCCACATAAATTTAAAATTTTGAAAAAATTTTTAACACTGTCATGTCCCAAAATTCCTGAACTGTCCCAAAATTCCTGAACTGTCCCAAAATTCCTGAACTGTGTCTAAATTCCCGCCATTTAAGGTTTTGAGACACTGTCTTGTTTTAGACATTGACGGACAGTAATCGGACTTTTTTGCCAGTTCAGGAATTTCATTTTTTACGTGCTCCTACTAAAAAATTAAGATATATATAAAACACAGCCATATTAGTTCAAAAAAAGTCAAATTCCTGTAATGTCTGCCAAAGCATAGAAGTACCTCAAGTGCCAGATATATCAACACTTTTAAAAGTGTTAATTGTTAAAATTTAAAAATTAAACTACATAAAAAAAAAAATACAAGGAACTTTTTCTTTACATAATATTTCTAACAATCAAAAGATGAAATAAAACTTATTTTAACAATAAGAAAATAATTATACGCATTTCATATTGAATATTTTAGAGTATAAAATTTATCTTTGCATTGAATTGTATAAAGATGTATTAAAATTTTAACAGCAAATTATTTTTTTATGTGTTTTAAAACAGTATGATAAGTTTTAAAAGTAGAAATGAACATATAAGAATGGCGGATATAATAACAAGAAAAGGAATAAAAGGAAATTCAAAACCAAAAATTAAAGTGAATTTTTCTAGAAAATTGTCAACTAGAAAAATAAATGAATTAAAAAATAACTATCCTGAATTAATGATAAAAGATTATAAAAAAATTGTTTTATAAAAGAATGATTTTAAGAATTTATGATTTTAACGGAATATTCTATTAAAAATAATATTAATAATTTAAAAGTAAATAAGGCAAATCGACAAAACTTAAATAGGGTTTCTTATCCAGATGATAGATTTGTTCTATCTTTTAACGGATATCAAGAAGCTCTAGTTTATGCTAAGAAATCAAAATTTAAAAACAAGCTTTTAAATAAAAAATTATGTAATTTAAATTTTGAAGAATATGAAGGAATACAAAGAGGTTTAAAAACTTTTGAAGGGCTTTCATTAAAACAAATAGCATTTGCTTTGACAGATTTACATTCCATAAACTTAATAACGGGATGTAAAAATCATTGCCTACATTGTTATGCAAATGCTCAACCATTTATTAAACAATATCCATTTGAAGATTTAGTACAAATTTGTAATGATATAAAAGAATTAAAAAATCGCCTTGGAGTAAGTCCAACTTATCATCATAGTCTTTCTTATACTGATTGCTCTTTTGATTCAGATGCTTTAGATTGTCATTTATTTGATAAAAATGGGAATAAACATGATTTTGTAGAAATAGCAAAATTGATGAAAGAAAATTTGGGTGCTGCTCCTGTTTTTGATACAAATGGCTGGAAAAGGAAAGATAAAGAAAAACAAAAAATAGCAGAAGAATATGTTGAAAAACTATTAAAAGATAATAACTACAAAAATTTTTATCAAATTAATATTTCTATTAATCCCTTTAGACCTGAGTATGTGAGGGTTTTAAAATCCGGTTATTCTCTTGATGAACTCTATCAGCCAATAAGAAAAGTTGGAGATGATTTTGAACAGGAAGAAGCTTTACTATCTGATGATTATAAAAAGTACAGAGATTTATATACCGATTATGTTAAAGATGTTGCAAATACTTTAATAACTTTTAAACCTCTTTTAAAAACTAAAAAACTTCAAACAATAATAAGGGCATTAGATAACAATATAGAAGAAATGAAAGGCTTTAGAATTAATGATTTTCGAGAAACATTAAAACATATTATGCAAGAACTGTATTTGAGAAGTTTTTGTGGGCTCTTAAATAAAAAGGATTTAAAAGAGTTTCAAAAAATATTAAGCAAATATAATACACGAATATTCATCGCATCAGGAAGGATGGAAAATTTTTATAAACATAAAAATCCAAATGGTTTTAAAAATATAAAGAGAATCGATCCTGAAAAAAAACTTGCAGAATCAAATTATAAAAGAATAAAAACTAATAAAAAACTTTCTGCAGCATTTATGAGATATCTAAAAATGATTTCTGCAGATGGAAGATTATACTTATATGATAATTATTCAATTATTCCAACTGATATAAAACTGAATTTATCAACAAAAGAGATTAAATTTCCTTTTAAAATACCTATAAAAGATTTTGTAATTACAGAAGATATGATAGATTTAATCTAATATTAGTTTGTAGGTTGGACTTATAGCCCAACAATTAATTATTATTCTCGCTTTTACTAAGCAGACAACATTTATTTTTTATACATCTACCCTGACCAGCAAAAGAGTAATTTGACCGGTTGCTGGTTCAAATGGTCTGCTTGTCCCTCAACCCCACGCCAAATGTCGATTACCCAAAATAATCACACCAGTTGAGCTACTCATGCTAATCAAATTAATACAATTTTTATATTTCCAAGTAAATTGAAATAAATTTCCACATAAATTTAAAATTTTGAAAAAATTTTTAACACTGTCATGTCCCAAAATTCCTGAACTGTCCCAAATTTCCTGAACTGTGTCTAAATTTTCGCCATTTAAGTTTTTGAGACACTGTCTTGTTTTAGACATTGACAGACAGTAATCGGACTTTTTGCCAGTTCAGTAATTTCATTTTTAGCGATTTCCGACTAAAAAAATCAAGATATATTTGAAACACACCCCTATTGGTTCAAAAAATCAAATTCCTGCAATGTCTGTCAAAGTGTAAACCACATGGTTTGATTATTTCCTACCCTCAAATCCGCAACACAAGCCGATTGCCCGAAATAATCGCACCATCTGCCATACGCAAAATACTCACTTCATTACAGGAATAGTCACCCAAAAAGTCACCCAAAATGAAAAAATACAATGTAAAATAACACCTAGTTTGAGAAATTATCACAGCCGGTTTGAGAATTTTGGTACGCTTTCACTGAAAAATTTAAAAATTTTCTGAATAATTTTATAAAATTTACGTTTGCGAAAGTTAGCAAACGGCTTATTTTTTATATTCGACATTTCATAATATTAAAGGAAACTTTTTAAAGGAGTAAAAAATATATGAAATGTTATTTAAAAACGGATATTGACGGTATTTACGAATATAGACTTTTTACAGAAAAAGGTCTTATAAAGTGGGTAAATACAGAAATTCAGCAAAATGATTCAAATGAAACCTCTGTAATTACAGATTTAAATGAAGCCATTAGTTTTGCAACTGAAATGCTTGGCTTTGGAAAGAGCAAGGTGATTGGGATAAAAAACGCAAAGATTTCTTAAAATCAAAACAATCTTTCCACGAAGAACTCTACGAGTTTGCACGCAAGCTAATGAAA
The DNA here is from genome assembly GCA_944325605.1 of Candidatus Gastranaerophilales bacterium. GTDB lineage: Bacteria > Cyanobacteriota > Vampirovibrionia > Gastranaerophilales > Gastranaerophilaceae > Scatenecus. Next base: position 1,870 of record CALVAX010000016.1, on the reverse strand, counting down.
GATATCTCCTGTGATATGGATAACGGAGAAAAAATAGATCCAGGCAGAATGTATGCGTTTTGCAGAATTATTCCAATGTTTACCAAAGTCAAAGACTATGAAGATGTTGTTGCAAAAAAAGATGAACCTAACAAGCCAAAAGGCTTGACTCCTGAACTTATTTCTCAAATTGAAGAAGAAATACTCGGAATAAAACATTCAAATGCCGAACAAGAATAAAACCCCGTTTTTTCTGCCATATCAATTAAGATGGCTGAACGACAATTCAAAAGTAAAAATATGGGAGAAAACCCGAAGAATTGGTGCAACCTACGTTCAAAGCTATGAAGATGTACGGGATTGCGTCAAAAAAACAGTTCCTGCTGTATGGTTTTCATCAGCCGATGAATCCGCCGCTCGTGAGTACATTGACTATTGTAAAATATGGGCGAACTTGTTTAATGTTGCCGCAAAAGACTTGGGCGAACAGGTCTTGGATAAAGAAAAAGATGTAAAAGCCTATATATCTATATAGTGTTGATTTTGAAATACTGCCGAGAGTCTGAAAAATCTTTTTTAAATATTCTCCCGAGTTATACAATTCTAAAAATTGTTTGTCTGCTTCTTGTTTTGTTTTAAATTTTTCTCTGAATTTATACAATGCATGTATTAAATCAATCTTTGCAAGAGCCTCAAGTTTTGATTTTTCTGAGGCAAAAGTGGTGGCACCTGTATTTAAAGGAATAAGCTGCGTTGATTTTATACTTTCATCAAGCAATTTTGATTGGAGATCCGGTTCTAGACTTGAAACAAGGACTTCATAAGTAAAACCGCCTTTGACCTTAATTTTTCTTGAAACATATTTGCTGTCGGGTTTGTTTATTTCTATTCTTATTGAACGGTTGCTTTTTAGACCTTTTAATTCTGCAATTTTATCTATACTAATATATTTATTAAGACTTAAATTCTTTTCTGCCGCCATTTTTGACCTCTTATTCAGTTCCATTATTGTTATTATGGCGCATATGCAGAAAGATTTAAGCCTTTTGCTAATTTATGCTAACAGGAAATTATTATCAAAAAAATTTTCACTACCAACTTAAAAAAATTAAATTTCCGACTTCGAGAAAAATTCCAAAAATCTCAAACTAGCTGTTATTTCTCACACTGGGTGTAATTCCTTATACAACAACGATTTAAAGTGTGGAGAATAATAGGAAGATAAAGTCCGAGTGTGAGCAGTTTGAGAATTTTTTATTCACGATTTTTCCGACTTTAAAATTCAATAAAATCAAGCCTTTCGGTGAAAAATCTCAAACTGGCTGTTTTTCTCAAACCGGACGGAAAAATATAAATTCCTTAAAAAGGAGGAACCAAAATTTTAATTATTTGCGGAACTGGACTTTACCAAAATAATCATTTTATCCGTACACTTCAAAATTGGTGCGTAATTCAGCTATATTAAGAAAATCTCAATCTATCCGTACAGTCCGAAAAAAGTCCATTTCGGCAGTTTGATTTTTTTGGAATACTTAAAATTCCGACCTAAAAAAGCCCACACAAAGCGGGCTTTCCAAAAATATCAATCTATCCGTACAAATCAATCCGGACGTGAAATTACAATTATACTACCAGTTAGTATAAAATTAGGATGTGAAATTAATGACTCGCTTTTTCAAAAAAAAGTATATGTAAATGCTTTATGCGAATTAAGAGAAGAAGAAAGAATTTTTAGATTAGATAGAATTAAAATACTTAGTTTGTTAAAAAGAGATAATATATAATATTTTTTCTTGGGAACAATTTGGGAACAATTCATAAACTCTCGCCCTCCTTGCATGAGTAGTCTGGTATGCCCTTTTTCGGGGCTTTCTTGGCTGCGTCCTCCTGC
>CALVAX010000015.1 GCA_944325605.1 Candidatus Gastranaerophilales bacterium | reverse complement strand
AGTATTGTTTTGCGAGAGGTAAGAACCGGAGGTTCGACTCCAAAAAAAGATAAAAAAGCAATAAAAAATGCCGATGGCCACTCTGCCGAGCAAAACGATTAAGTATCGTTTTGCGAGAGGTAAGAACCGGAGGTTCGACTCCAAAAAAAGGTAAAAAAGCAATAAAAAATGCCGATGGCCGGAGTCGAACCGGCACGTGGGGTGAACCACACCAGATTTTGAGTCTGGCACGTCTACCAATTTCATCACATCGGCATAAACTAAATTGTCATGTGTTTTTATCCTACCAAAAACATTTTTAAATTTCAATTGTTTTTTTATTTCATCTTCAAAATTGCTCGATTGTCTGTTTTTCAAAATTCGCAAGCCCCGTAAAATAATTTTGTAGAACAAAACGACTTGAGGAATTTATGCATAAATCAGTTGCTCTTTTAGCCATAATTATATTAATATTTTCAGGTTCTGTTAATGCTGAAACTGTGGAAGGCGGAGTTACAAAGACCGGCGCCGTCAGCGGAAACAGAGTTCTTGACCATGCAACAAACCAGCCGGTTGCAAATGCTGCAATTACACTGCCAAAGATTCAATATCAAACTTATACTGACGAAAACGGCGCGTTTCATCTTGGAACTGCAATAAACGGGCCAACGGTGATGTCAGTTGAAAAAGAAGGTTACCGGCCATATTCGCTTACAATCAATCAAAATTCCGCCTCAAAGCCTCTTGTTGTGAGTATTCAAAAAAGCAATGCCAATGATATCAGCCTTGAAACAGAAATGATGCACCTTGGCGACAACACTTATTCCAAAAATTCGGCAAATTCCGGCGATTTCAGAATATCTGCGGCAGGCCCGTTTTATTCAAAAACATTTACAATGGCGGCAACTGCGTTGAATAAGACAAACTACCTTGTCATAGGCTCTATAATCGGGATTGATACCGCAATGGCCCGCGCAATGGGGCAGAATAATGTGAAAAATTCTTTTTCAAGCCCGCCGGAAGTATTCTTTAACGGAAATAAAATAGCCGAAATTCATCTGAACGGTGACGGTCAGAGGGTTAAAATCCCGTCTAATCTGATAAAACCAAACTCTAAAAACGAAATTACAATAAAAACGGGCCGAAATTTAATGCAAACGGCATATACGGATTATGACGACATTGAGATAATGAACCTTTCAATCTGGTCTGATTAATATTCCTCAATAAACAAAAAAAAAACGACTAAAGAAGTCGCTAAATTAAAGGGAAAAAAGGAAATGAAATTGAAAAATAAAAATATATACCCCCGCAAAAACAGAAAAGTATTAAGTTTTTACGGGTTAAGTTTTTTAGATAAGTTCTCCTATAAATGTATAACGTTTGAATTTTTTTGAATTGTTGTAGCTTTAGTTGTCATCGGATTATTGCTTTATCCTTCGCAGCCGCTAGCTGTGCTTTTTGTTTGTTTTCCGATGCCTTTTGGTTGTCTTTTGCATTGACCGTTCCAAGCGTAACCGGAATGAATTTTTGCGGTTGTCCGAATACTCTGTAAAAGCGCCATTGCAAGCACCGTTCCAGAGTGTAAGTGTGGACTTCGTCCACTAGCCGAAGGTTTTGAAAGTAGATTCAGTGTTCTTTTCAATAACCTTCTGAACAGCATCCATTTCAGTCTGGATAGCATCCTGTTCAGTGTCAAGCTGTTTGAGTCTTAATTCAAGGTTCTTATCCTGAGCCTGAATAACTTCAATCTTAGCGTTGATTTCCTGAACAGACTGTTCATATCTGTTTTTATCGTATTCATACTGATTCATTGCATCATTGTAAGCTTCCTGATCAGTAGAAGTAGATGTCGTAAGTGAATAAGTAACAGGTTCGGCATTGTCATCATACAAAGTAATGCTGATGTATCTTCCGGTGTTGTCCTGTTCAAATCTTGCAGTAGTCCCTTTAACCTCTTCAGTTTCCTGTGCTTCCCCGATAGTGTAGCATTTGATGTTAGATAAAGAAGTTCCGTTGTCAGAATAAAGCACGGTATCTCTTTCAAGATCTTCTTTTTTGTAGAAGTACGGAGACCAGGTCTTAGTAGTAGAATTAAATGTATATCTAACCTGCCAATCAGCATCGCCGTATTTTTCGTTAAGTTTAGTCAGATATTCCTGCTCTTCTAAAATAGCATTCTGTCTCTGATCTTCGCTCAAAGTGCTCAAATAAGGATCAGAATCCGGATCAGCCGGCATAGTTCCTAAAGTTCTAAGCTGCACAGCGCCGACAGAATAAGTATAATTACCTTCTTCCCCGGCTCTGGTAACAACCGTAGACCCAGCGGAAACAGCTGCAAAATTGTCAGTCCATTTTCTGGTATAGCTGACAAGATAAGTGCCGTCAGCCTGAGCAATAAGTGAAGTAATGGTATTATCTAAAGCGCCGTCAGAAAAAGTATAAACAGTTTTAGTAAAATCCTGAGTAGACGGAGGAACCGGAACTGACATGCCAAGCAGCTGGTTGTAATAGTTAGCAGACTGATTAGACAAGGTCGTTCTTTGTTGGTTAATCTGTTGACCTTCATATTCAGTATTTGTTTTTCTGGCCGTGAGTCCTAAGAATCTGGCCTGTGATGCTGCCATTCCCATGACAAATTCCCTTTCAATTTCGTTTCCTTGTCTTAGTTAACGGCACATTTAAACAAAAACTTTAATTTTTATCCCCTCTTTTGTAATATTTCGTTACAAATTAAAAATAAAATTGTAAAAAGCCTTGAATAGTAAGGATTTTAATGATTTTAGGAAAGTAAAGATTTAAGTTTGTTGATTACAAAATCAAGAGCACCTTTCTGGGCTTCAAAAACTTTAAAACAGTCATTTTGCGCGTCTTTATAATAGTTTTCATCCGTAAGGAGTTTCAGCATCTGTTGTTCAAGCTCTTTAGGCGTTTTGACTAATTTTCCTGCATTTGTATGAGTTAGAATGCCATATATATCTTTGAAATTATGAATGCATGGCCCTGTAATTACCGGTTTGTTGTAGACCGCAGCTTCAAGCGGGTTGTGTCCGCCGGTATTGTTGAAACTTCCGCCGATAAAGGCAAAGTCGCAGATTGAGTACATTTTCCCGAGTTCGCCCATAGTGTCAAGAAGAATAATGTCCTTATCCTGAAAAGTGTCCCCTTTTGAGCGGAAACCGTAAGGAAGTCCTGTCTTTTTGACAATCGGTTCAATATCCGGAATCCGTTCAATATGGCGGGAGGCAAGAAGAAGTTTTGCATTTTTAACTTTTTCTTTTATATTTTTGAAGGCGTCAAGAATTATTTCATCTTCGCCTTTGTGGGTGCTTCCGGCGATTATTAGTTTGTTTTCGCCTTTGCCGATATCAATAGAAACATCGAGTTTTTTAATATCAAATTTTAAATTCCCCATAAATTCGGTATTTTCAGCAGGAGCCCCGATAGCGATGAGTTTGTCACGGTCTTCAATGCTCTGTGTGTAAAGTCCTGCGTAATTCTTCAGAATATGTTTGAAGAAAAATTTCATTCGTTTGTAGGCGTTAAATGTGCTGTCGCTGATTCTGCCGTTAATTACAAAAAGCGGTATATTTCTCTTTTTGCACTGATAAGCAAAATCCGGCCAGAGTTCTGTTTCCGCAATCAAAACAACTGACGGATGAATTTTTTTTAGAAAAGATTTCACTGCAAAAGGCACGTCAAACGGGAAATAAGTTATAAAATCCGCCAGTTTTTCATATTTTTTCAGCGCAATCTCCTGACCTGTTTTCGTGCCGGTTGTGACTACGATTTTATAGTCAGGAAACGTTTCCTTAATTTTTTTAGTCAGATTTTCCAGCGCGATAACTTCTCCGACAGAAACCCCGTGAAGCATGATGATTTTACCGCCTAAATCCGGCGGGTTTACAAATCCGAGTTTCTCCCGCCAGCCGTACAGGTATTTTTTCTGAATTACCCTGACAATATAGTAGAACGGAAGAAGTACTAAAAATATTATTGTCGCTAAAATTTCGTATATAAACATTTCTTTACTAATTATACATAAAACAAAAATTTATGCTAATATGTAAAAGTTTAAACAATGTTTTTAGGGGGTAAAATGAAAGACAAGACTTTATTGATGATACCTGGACCGACACCCGTGCCGGAAAATGTTTTATTAGAAATGGCAAAATCGCCTGTCCCGCACAGAAGTTCGGAATTCTCGCGCATTTTCGATGAAGTTAATGAAGATTTGAAATGGATTTTTCAGACGAAAAATGATGTGTTTATTTTTGCCTCCAGCGGAACGGGAGCTATGGATGCTGCGCTTTCAAACCTCGTAAATCCGCAAGATAAGGTGCTGTCGCTTGTTATTGGAAATTTTGGAGAAAGATGGGCAAAAATCGCCGAATCTCACGGTGCTGCGGCTGAAAGAATGACTGTTCCTTACGGTGAAGTTATTAATCCCGCTGAACTTAAGGCAAGACTTGATAAAGACGTTAATAAAGAAATAAAAATAGTTACAATGACGCACTCTGAAACTTCAACCGGTGCTGTAAACGATATAAAAACTCTTTGTAAAATTATTAGAGAGCACGGCGCTTTATCCGTTGTTGACGGGGTTACAAGCGTCGGCGCAATGGATTTGAAAACAGATGAGTGGGAAATTGATGTTGTTGTTTCAGGTTCCCAGAAAGGCTTTATGATACCTCCGGGGCTGGCTTTTTTGACAGCAAGCGACAGAGCTTTTGAAGTTCATAAACAGTGCAAATATCCCGGATTTTATTTCAACTGGAGCAGTTATAAAAAATCGCTGGCAAATCATACAACCCCTTACACTCCTGCAGTAAATCTTGTAATTGCGCTCCATACGGCACTTAAAATGCTCAAAGCAGAAGGTCTTGAAAATATTTTTGCAAGGCATAAGTCGAATGCGCTTCTGTTAAGGGATTGTCTGCGGCAGATGGGGCTGAAACTTTTTGTTGAAGATGACACGAAAGCAAGCTATGCCGTAACATCCGTTTTTCCGCCTGATGGAATATCGGTTCCTGATATAAGAAAAGTTCTGAAAGAGGATTACGATATAATCATCGCAAACGGGCAGAATGATTTGAAAGACAAGATTTTTAGAATAGGAACTCTCGGGTTTGTTTCAGAACGTGATATTTTAACTGTTGTCGCGGCTCTAAATGCCTCAATAGAAAAGTTGAAAAGGCGATAAGTTCTTATCAGCGTGAGGTGTGAAGAGTGAAGGGTGAAGAGAGTTGAAAGGTTGAACAGGTGAAAGGGTGAATGGTTTGTTACGGCATAAAGGCGGTACGGAGCGCCCCGTTTTGTCTTACACTGTCATTCTGAACTTGTTTCAGAATCTCATCTAAATCCTGAAATAAATTCAGGATGACAAAATGGGGCGAAAATTACCGCTCCGCTATTGCTGCAACAGAAAAACATCCGACCATTGCGGAGCGAACAATCAATGTTCCGTTTCAGAACTTCAAAGCAAGTGCTGTTTGAGTGCGAAGCACGAGTTCACTTGCATTATCTGAAACGGTTACAATTGATTAGTGAGCGAAGCTCCGGTCGGGAGTTTCTTTGCGGTACTTTCTTGTCGGCACAAGAAAGTACCGTATTGCAACCTACGGCCTGTAACAAAGTAAATAGGAGAATAAGTGCGTAACGTAGAGTTAATAATTGCGCACAGCGCCGCAAAGAACTTATTCACTTCATCACCTATTCACTTATTCACCTAAAGTATGTTGGACATACCTGCCCAACAAAATACCATATACTTATTGACTGAAATAACCCGGCAAAAATCTAAAGTATCATGGCGCCAGAAGGTTTCTGGATAATTAAGTTATTTTTTATCTTCTGAATTTTGTTCAATATACTCAATAATATCAAGCGCAAGCTGGCGCTGAATTTCAACTGGCGCGTGCTTTAAATACTCCATAGCGTGCGAAACCCTGATATTTTTGTCATACCATCTGCGCATAATGTAATTATACTGTTCATCAAGCGACATCTCAAAATCAAGATCCTTAAGCTTGTCGATTACGTAATCCGCGCAGATTGTTTGAATGTTCTCATCAGCCTTTTCCCATAAGGCAATCGCTCTGCTCATTGTTGCATCAACATCGTACCAGCGTTTGAAATTCATAAAAACCTCATAAAATTTCCTTACTTATTATGTTTATATTATCATAAATCCGATAAATTTGTTATAGTTTAATTAACGTAGTATAATTCTGATATGAAAAAAATAATTTCATCATTATTAATCAGTTCAATGTTTCTTACCTCAACGGTATTTGCCGACCCTGTTTTTGAAGGTCATGCCGAATACAGCGACCAGTACAGGCAGGAAGCACAGGAACTTTTTACAGGAGAAGTAGAACATCTTGAGCGTAAAGATATCATAAGAATGACAGTTTCTCAGGTACTTGACGGCAGTATCAACATGGAAGGCGATGAGTTTTTCGCGGAAGTCACAAATGAAGTTTACGGCGATAAAGGTGTCATTATTCCAAAAGGTACGATTGCGCACGGAAAAATTACCCAGTCAGGTGATCCTAAAAGGCTTGGCAGAGGCGCATGGCTTGAACTTGCCTTTGACTATCTTGTAACCCCCGACGGGCGTGAAATTCCGATTGAAGGAAAGATGTCTACAAGACTTCATCCGGCGGTTGAAACAACAAAAATAATTGCGCAGGATGTAGGTTATACTGTAGCAGGCGGTGCTGTCGGCGGTTTGCTTGCACTCAACTGGCTCGGACTTGAAGCGGCAATTGCTTCTCAGGGTTACACTCTTGCAGGCGGTGCTGCTGTAGGCGGAGTTTTAGGCTTAGGAATGGCATTGATGAGAAAGGGCAACGAAGTTCTCATTGCGCCGGGTGATGAAATCAGAGTTAAAATAAATACAACGGTTCCGCTGCCTGTTTATAAGGATTCAGCGCTCCGGCAGCATGAACTTTTCTATCCCGGGCTTGATATAAGAATAAGCAACATAGAACACGAAGAAGACCCGTTTGGTGAATTAAATACAATTACCATTACTGTTCTTATTTCAAATATGTCCGACAAAAATTTTTCAGGACTTGATATGGCGCTTGTGAATGATTACAATAAAGTTTTCCGGCCGTCAATTTTTGGCGACACCAAAATGATGTTTAAAAAAATAAATTCAGGCGACAAGGTTGTCGGTCAGATTTCCTTTGCCGTCGACAACATAAACAGAAGCTTCTGGCTTACATTTTTTGACAGAAGAAGCGGAACTGCGATTACAAAAATTTCTCTGGATAATGCTTACAGAAAACTTCCGGAAAAACAAAAAAAGAAAAATATGAAAAAAGTTAAGCGAAAAACCAATTTCAAAAAAGAACCGGATCTTCTTGATGATATTTAACAGAGAAAAATCTAAATAAATGCTTGAAATAAAAAACTTTTATGTTACAATGTTAGTAATTATTGGTAAATTTAAGAAAAGTGAGGAAAAAATGGCTTGCGGCAAACTGGAAATTGATATTTTAAATACAATTTGGACACTTACCGCCGAATGTGAAGAACGTGATATTTCAATACAGGATGTAGTGGATAATCTTGCTCAGAATGGTGTGGAAAGAGCTTACACAACTATCAAAACAGTGATGGACAGATTAACACTGAAAAGCATTCTTGTAAGATATAAGGTTGGCAAAAAATTCTATTACCGTGCAGCTATGAACAAGCGTGAAATGGCTGTTGAAGCTTTAAATACAGTTTCGGAGCAGTTTTTTGACGGAAGTTATCCGGATATGCTGCGTTTTATTGAAAACGAGTGCAGCGGGCTTCTTGTGTAATGGATAAAAATCTTGAGGAAAGACTTCTTGTATCAGAGCTTGTAAAGAAAGCACTAATCGGATTTATTCCGGTGCGCGAAGCTTTATTGAAATTTCCGCCTGATACAAAAGATAAAAGTATTCAGGCGGCATTTCATGCGCTTGTTCATCTGGAGGCAGATGAGGATTTGAGAAAAAGAGATTTGGACTACAAGGAAGAGCAGGATGAGTATCTTGAACTTATTTCACAAATACTTGCAAGCGGAGAAGATTTGCCGGATAATATAATAAGAAATTACGAAAAATACTACAAAGAAGCTGATATTCCACATGCTAAAAATGCTATGGGTAATATTAAAAGTTTCTTAAGGTATTTGAATCTGGATTGAAATGCAATAAATGAGTTGCACCGGAAAATAGTGTAGCAGTTAAGTAAGGAGAAAATATGAAAAAACTATTTGCACTAATTGCAATTTTAGCTTTATGCGCCGGAACGGTTCTGGCTTTCGGAAAGGACGAAACAAATACTGATTTTGTTCTTGTTCCGACTATGCAGTCAAAAACAAAACAGCAAAACAGAGCATGGGTTGGAACTTTCCAGCTTGTATGGAATGATTTTCAGGACAACATTGTCAAAGGGCCGGTAAAATTTGTTGATGATGAAAAAAATGAATGTGTAAAACAGTTAAACAAACAAAAATTCAAATCGGATATGATCAGCGCAAACTCTTATTATAAGACTTTTGGTCTTGTTTCTCCGGATTTGAAAACTCAAATTGAAACAGCTTTAATGCAGAAATTTAACGAAAAAAGCGATATTTTAGATTCTTTAGACTGGGCACCCGCTCCGAACAAGTATTTGTTTTATGCAATGTTGAAGAAAAACTTCAAATTTATGACTGCATTTGACAAACTTGAACCCGCAAGATTTTCAAAATTCAGCGGCAAAGTTGACTATTTTGGAATAAGCCCGAAATCCGATTCAAAGCTTGATGATATGGTAAGAATTCTATTTTACAATTCCAGAGATGATTTTGCCGTTTCTATCAAAACAGAAGGCAAGGATGTTGTTTACCTTTACAGAACAGACGATAACAAAACTTTCGACAAATTATACAAAGATATGATTTACAAAGAACGCGGATACATGGGCTGGCATGACTTTTTGCCGAAAGACGAATTAAGGGTACCGAATTTGAATTTATATAAAATGCAGAAGTATCCGGAATTGACAAAGAAGCAGATAAAAGGCACAGATATGATGATTGATGAGGCTATTCAAACCTTACAATTTACAATGAATAACGAAGGTGTCAAATTAAAAAGTGAAGCAGCAATGATTGCAAAAAATTGTGCATTGGTTCCTGATGATAAAAAACAGGCTCCGAGAAAATGTTATTTTGATGATACTTTTGTTGTATTTTTGCAGGAATACGATAGAAAAGCTCCGTATTTTGCGCTCAGAGTTTATGATTTAAATTTAATTAACTCAACAGGCAAACCGACAGTGGAAGAAACAGAGGATGCTGAGTCAACTGATTCCGGCTCACAGGCTGACAATTCTCAACCCGTGCAGAAAACGCCCGCAGAAGGAGATTCAGCAGCTGTTCCTGCCGGTGAATAAACCGGATTAAATCTCTAAACTAAGCCATTTTGTCTTTTTTCTGTTGTTTTGACTTGTTTCAGAATTAAGCAGAAATACTGAGATAAACTCAGCATGACAAAATGGCTTAGTTATTATAATTACGTATAATTAAAATCTTCACTGATTGACTAACAATAACAAGAATAATATAATCATCATATGGCAAAATTAAAGTCAAAATGGATTTGTACGGAATGCGGGTATGAAACTGCCGGATACCTCGGAAAGTGCCCCGAGTGCGGAAGCTGGGGAACTTTGACCGAAGAAGTTCAGTTTACCGGCAAAACTCCGAATGCAGCTGCAAATGAATTTATAAATACCGAAAAACCAAAGCTTCTAAAAGATATAGAGGTTGATGAAAGCGTCAGATTACGGACTAATATTTCTGAATTTGACAGGATTTTAGGAGGCGGTTTTGTTGAAGGTTCTCTTGTGCTTCTTGCAGGCGACCCCGGAATCGGAAAATCTACAATAACACTTCAAACCTGCGGCGAAATCTGCAAAAACGGCAAAAAAGTTCTCTATGTTTCGGCAGAAGAAAGTGCAAATCAGCTTAAACTCCGGGCAGACAGGCTCGGAATAAATTCTGACAGCCTTTTTATATATCCGCAGACAAATATGGAAAACATCAAAATCCAGATTGAAGAATTGATGCCTGATTTTGTTGTGATAGACAGTATTCAGGCAATTTATTCAAATAATGTTGCAAGCACCGCAGGAAGCGTTTCCCAGATTAGAGAATGCTGCAACGTTTTGATGCACATTGCAAAAAGTAAAAACATTACAACAGTCGTAATCGGTCATGTTACAAAAGAAGGAAGCATTGCGGGGCCAAAAGTTTTAGAGCATATGGTTGATACGGTTATTTATTTTGAAGGGGACAAGTACAAGTCTTACAGAATGCTTCGCTCAATGAAAAATCGTTTCGGCAATACGTCGGAAGTCGGAATTTTTGAGATGAATGCTAACGGCCTAAAATGTATTACAAATCCGAATGAACTTTTTCTGAACGAGCGTTCGCAGGTTGCAGCACCCGGGAGCGCGATTATTGTCACAAACGAAGGCACCCGTCCGCTTCTGGTGGAAATTCAGGCGCTTGTCGGAACAACACCTTATGCTGCGCCGAGACGCGTCACTAACGGGGTTGACCTTAGCCGCCTTCATCAAATTCTTGCTGTTCTTGAAAAAAGAGTCGGGCTTAACCTTTCAAAGCAGGATGTTTATGTGAATGTAACCGGCGGGATTGAAGTTGACGAGCCCAGCGCGGATTTGGGTATTGCAATTGCAGTTGCTACCTGCGCAAGAGATGTTGTTGTTGACCCGCAAACAGTGATTATCGGCGAAATCGGGCTGTCAGGCGAGGTGCATCCGGTAAACAACATTGAAAAACGCCTTAACGAAGCTATCGCAACAGGGTTCAAAAAAGCAATAATCCCTTATGCAAATGATGTTCCGCAAAATATCGGCAAAATTGAAATTGTAAAAGTTAAGCGTCTTATGGATGCGATTGCCGCCTGCGTTTCCCCTCAGTAGAAGGAATTTGTTAGCATTTCAATGGTTTGTATTTAAAAAATTATTGTCCTCCCCTGGAGTGAGGACCAAAATCTTTGATTTCGAGGAGGGGGATAGCACTGAAAAGTTAATAAATTCCAGTAGAAGGCTGCCTCATCCTGTAAAAGCCCCTGATGTTTAAAATTTAAATTGATAATTTTTCAATTCTTGTAAGATTTTCCAGCAGAAGCTTTGAAGCGTCATATAAAGAAGCCTGAGCCCAGCCCAGAGGAGTATGGGTTCCCGGAACAAAAATTATCTCTCCATCGGAATTTTTTACAGCCTGATAGGCTTCCGGCACCTGAAATGCCGGACATGATTTTCCGTTGGCTTTAAATGTGTTTTCTCCTGTAATTCTTCCGTATGCGCGGTTAATGAATTCTGTTTGTTTATCAATTGCTGTATGTAAAAGCTTTAACGTTTCAGAATCTTGTTTGGCACAACCGTCTTTTTCAATTTTATCTAAAAGTCTTTTTGCCGCAATTCCGTAGCTTTTTGAAATATCACTTGTCATAAACCATTGTGCTTCAGTGTTTTTATTAAGAACATAACGATTAATTTCGTGCCCCGAAGTCATGTTCAAATATCTGTCGTTAAGGTATCTTAGTGTGCCGTTTTCGCGAACCAATTTTGGATAATCACGATAGTAAGACTGTCCGGTATTTGCAAAATCGGATTCAAGTGCCTGCATTCTTGAGATTATAATACGAGCATCTTCGATTACATCATCACTGAATTTTTCAGAATGAGGAACAAAACTTAAGGCTCCATCCAAATTTCTTTCCCCCGGAACTTCTTCAAAACTGTTTGTTTTAATTCTGTATTCACCAATCTTAAGCATTTCTCTTAATCCCGCTTCATCCGCAAAAACTTTGCCGTGTTTGGTGTCTAAAATACGCCGGCGGACTTTCAAAATTTCCGGATTGTTTGTTTTAGAATACATCAAGTCGATAATTTTTCTAAAAGCTTCATTAATTATTGCAACATCGCTTGACGGAGTAATATTAAATGTTTTCTCTTCCCAGGCTCCGGTATCTTTTGCGTAAGGATAGTCAATTGCTTTCAGGTATGCTGTTGTGTTTGAAATTGCATCTATTGAGTTTTGAGATATATCCGACGCTTTTTTATAACCGTATTTTGCGCCGCTAAAACCGTCTTTTATCAAATCGCACATTGTTTGAAGATAAAGTCCCGGTGAATCAAGACGTGTATGTGCAAACCATTTGTGCGTTACCATTTTTTTAGGATTAAAAACATGACCAATGCCGTTTTTTGCCGTATTAGGCCAGTCGTGGTTAAATTCATATTGAATCGGGTCATTGATTATTTTATTAAAATTTTTTTCTTGTTTTTTGTAAAATTTAGACATGTTTTCCATTAAAGGAACTGCAGCAAGAGGGTATTTGTCCTTTAAAATAGGCATATAGCGTGCGCTGTCCGTTACCCAAACAAGTTTTCCCATAAGAGGATTTTCTTTAGGGGTAATCAGGCTTGTTGTAATATAATGGCTTTTTTTATTTATATTAAGAGAAAAAACACCTTTTTGGTCTGCGTAATCAAAAAGTTTTTTAAATTCTTTTGCTGAATATGAATTTTTCATTCTTGCAAAAATCTGATGATTATGAATATTAAATTGAGCCCCGTCTTTAATCATTTTATCCGGTCTGTAATTATCAAATAATCTGGCCAAAGGTTTAGGAGATAATTTCCCGCTGAAGGATACAGTGTCTTTTGGCAGAATAAATTTGCCGGATGGTAGTTGATTCTTCGTGTAATTATCGGTTTGGTGCGTCCGGTAGGTTTTAGATATAGTCAAGTTAAGTATAGAGACCTTATTGATTTGCATTTAAATTCTCCTGTTTCGTATTTTGCCTATCCCGTTATTTTGATTTATTTTATTTTCATCCTTTTTGAACTCCTTTTGTATCTTTCACAACAAACGGTCTTACAAAAGCCCAGGTTCCATAGAGTGAAGTTAAAAGCCCCGCAGCCATTGTGCCTTTAAAGATTTTAGGGTGCTTAGCTCTGTTCACAAGCCCGCCGAGTGTCACAAGGGTTGTGCCTGTCATAATGCCCAGATATCCTTTAAAAATGGTTCTCGGTACAACAATTGAATCCGTCATATCAGCTTTATTCTTTGTGTTTTCGTGAATTCTGTCAAGCCAGCTTGCTTTTTGGTTGGTTCCTGTAAATTGATAGCTTTTTATACTTTGAATCTTCATTATGTCTAAATCCTTCAGGCGATACAGCCTCAAAATGAGTATAACAAAGTCACTGTATGTGTTCAACATATTAGGGTTGAAAAATTAACTATTTCTTAATAATTCACACGGTCTAAACCTATTGATTAGTTTTTTTGTTGGTGATATAAAAAACATGTTATAAGATTTACATAATAAGAAGGAGTAAAAACTTATGGTAAATGTAGCAATTAACGGTTTTGGTAGAATCGGCCGTAACACATTGAGAGCCGCTATCAGAGAAGGTATTATTGACAAAATTAATTACGTTGCAATCAACGACCCCGGTTTGAAACCTGCAGAAGCTGCACTTCTTTTCAAACACGATTCAGTTATGGGTAAATTCGACGGTACTGTTGAAGCTTATGATGAAGGTATTATCGTAAACGGTAAAAAAATTAAATTCTTCGCAGAAAAAGATCCTGCACAGTTGCCGTGGAAAGATTTGGGCGTAGAAGTTGTTGTTGAATCAACTGGTTTCTTCACAGATGCTGAAAAAGCTAAAGCTCACATCACAGCAGGCGCTAAAAAAGTTATTATCTCTGCACCTGCTACTAACGAAGATATTACAATCGTTTTGGGCGTTAACGACAAAATGTATGACCCTGCAAAACACAATGTAATTTCTATGGCATCTTGCACAACTAACTGTCTGGCTCCTGTAGCTAAAGTTATCGACGAAAAATTCGGTATCGTTAAAGGTTTGATGACAACAGTTCACTCATACACAGGCGACCAGAGAATCCTTGACGCAGGTCACAAAGATCCCCGTCGTGCAAGAGCAGGCGCTCTTAACATCGTTCCGACCAAAACCGGTGCTGCTAAAGCAGTTGCTCTCGTATTGCCTCAATTGAAAGGTAAATTGGACGGTTTCGCTATGAGAGTTCCTACTCCGGATGTATCACTTGTTGACGTTGTATTTGAACTTTCTAAAGACGTTACAGTTGAAGAAGTTAATGCAGCATTAAAAGCAGGTGCTGACGGACACGTTCTTTGCTACACTGAAGAACCGCTTGTATCTTCTGATTACATCGGAACTTCTCAATCATCAACAGTTGACGCTTTGTTAACACGTGTTATGGGCGGCAATCAGGTTAAAATCATTTCTTGGTACGACAACGAAATGGGTTACTCAACAAGATTGGCTGAAACTACTTTGATGGTTGCTTCTAAGTTATAATTTTGTTGGAATTATAATATTGAAAACAAGTCCGGAATCTTTCGGGCTTGTTTTTTTATTTGCAAAATGATATATTGATTTTAAAGTTAAAAATAAGGAGTTTAAAATGAAATTAATTTTAAAAAATATAATGGTCGGAGTTTTGTTATTCTGCAGTGCTGCTGCATTTGCGAAACCGGAACTTTCTTATAATCTGCCGCTGCCGGGCGGCACACTCGGAAATGAAAAACTTCAATACGACACTTTGATGCCTGTTTATACAATGGCACAAATAAAAGTTCAGGATTGCCAAAAATACTCGGTGACTGATACAAAGGTTACAAAGCAGCCTTACGATCTTAAAACCGAAAACGGCGCTTATGTTGACGGAAAATGGGAAGAATTATGGACTGTCAGCGCCTGCGGGAAAAAGGTTTATGTACCGATAAGATTTGTACTTGACAGAACAGGTGCAACCTGGGCAATCAGCGAAAAAAATGTCAAAATATCGGATAAATAATGCCTAATCGGGTAAACAATTAGTCGGATGTTTTTATGCTAAATGCGTATCACAATAATCATAAAAGGAGATAAATTTTATGCATATTGTGAAAATTATTACATTTGTTCTGGTTCTTATCGGTGCGCTTAACTGGGGGCTTGTCGGTGCTTTCGGAATTGATCTTGTGGCGTTGATTTTTGGAGATATGACACTTTTTGCAAGAATTATTTATATTCTTGTCGGCATATCTGCAATTATTTATGCTATTACTGCATACAGAGATTTGTCAAAATTTGATTAAACCGTTTGGGCAAGTGAATCCAGATAGGTTTTGTTTTCTTTTAGCGTATTTTCTGTTGCAAGAATTGAATAGAGCGGTTTGCCTTTGAATATGTAATTTGCTGCATTATAAATATCATCAGGTGTTATTTCATCAATGGTTTCAAGAATTTTGTTTTCCTGATATATGCCGTAAGGTGAAATTAACCCGTATTCAAGTGAACCGTTTTTACCCTTGTTGGTTTCATTTGCGTTAAGAATTGAATCTTTTAGTTTAAGTTTGGCATTTTTTAATTCAGTGTCGGTAACTTTTTCTGTTTTAAGTTTTTGAATATGTTTGTTAAATCCTTCAATTGCCTTTTGGAGGTTGTTGTAACTTACTTCTCCGGTTTCTTTATTTTCGGTTGTTGTGCCGATTTCCAGAGTAAGAGTGCCTATATTATCCATGAAATTCACATTTGAATGCACCGAGTATGCAAGTTTTTGATTTTCCCTCAGATCTTGAAATAGTCGTGATGAAGGGGTTCCGCCGAGAATTGTGTTCAAAAGATTAAGTGTAATTTCGTCTTTCATATTCTGGCTCATCGGGAATTTGTAAGCTTCAATTATTTGAGCCTGCGATTTTGAATGTACATCTGTCAGCACCTTTGTTTGGGGAATTTCCTCAAAAATATCTTTTATATTAGAATTTTTTGGCGCAACCTGCGGTAATTCAGCTATTTCGTTAAAGACAAGCTGTTTAAGTTCTGGTTTTGTTGAAAATGGTGCAGATACAACTATGTTTGCCTGTCCGTTTTTGAGAATGTAATTATATAAAGATTTGATATCGTCAAGTGTTACCGAATCAATGGAGTTGAGAATTTCCTCTTTGGAATAGCCTTGCGGAAGACCTTTGTACAATTCCGGGAGAAGTTTATCAGAGGCATCTTTATCCATGGTTTTTATGTCATCCGTAAGCTCACGTTTCATCCTGTTCAGAGTTTCTTCTTTGAACCTTGGATTGGTAAGAACTTCTTTTGCTGATTTAAGGGCATGCTCCATATCGTCGGCATAAAAGTCTGATTTGATTTTCAAATCTGTCTGACCTGAGGCAAAAACTGTATCTATTGAATTTTTATCAAGATCCTGCTGGTATTCAATCTCATTTTTATCCATTGTTCCTGCATTCAGAATTTTAAACAGAAGCGCATCTGCGGCGGGTTTCGTGTTTTGCGGATATTTGCTGCTTGAATACAGAATATCAAAGCAGGCATTTTTGTTTTGAGTATCATGAAGGACTACCGCAAAATTGTTGTCCAGACGATATTCTTTTACACCCTGCATGTCGATTGCGTGTTTGGGTGCTGTAGAGCCTGTGAAGGGTATTTTCTTTGTTTCCGTATAATTTCTGTTAATGCTTTCTTCACTTGCCGCAGCGGGGTGCACAACAACCATAGAACACTTGTTTAGATCAAGATATTTTTTTGCTGTTTGAGTGATATCTTCCGGAGTGATAGAATTAACTATTTTTTCAAAATCTGTCACAATATTCAAATCATTATCCAAAAAAGCTCCGCCGATAAGCGCATTTGTGTAAGCAGACTGTTCAAGAAGATTTGAAAAATCTTTAAGCATTCGTTTTTTTACAACGTTAAGTTCATCATCTTCCGGCGGATTAGAAGCTATTTTGGCAATTTCTGTATAAATTGTTTTTATTATTTTTTCAGAATTTTCTTCTGTTCCGTCAGCCATAATCATAATTGCCCGTCCGTCATCAGGTTTTGTACTTATGCGTTCAATTTCTGTGATGGCGCTGCTGTTGTAATCCAGCAGTTTTTTGTCAATTCTGGAAGTTTTTGACATTGTAAGGATTTGAGCCAGAGCCTGAGTTAAAATTTTAGCTTTTGTATCGTTGTTTTTCGGCCCGTCAAAAGTCAGAATTACAGAAGTTGCTGTAGCTTTATCAGAGATAATATCTTCACGAACCGGCTTATTAATCGGGTTGAGATTTTCAAAATGTCTGGATGCCGGAGGACGTTTTGTTGAATTAAAATATTTCGCAACAAGCTGTATTGTTTTTTCCGGCTCGATTTCGCCTGTAATAACCGTTGTCATGTTTGCCGGATAGTAGTTTGTGTTGAAATAATTCACAATATTATCACGTGTAAGGCTGTTAATATTAGAAGTTGTTCCGCCTATCATATCAACGGATTTTGTATTAATCTGGTAGAGATTTTTGAGAGCCTTATTAAGTCCGATGTTGACAGGATCGCCTGTAATCATATTAATTTCAGAATTAACAATACCCTTTTCTTTGTCAAGCATGGATTGAGCAAATTTAGGTGTTTCAAGCATGGAAGCATGAATTTTAATTTTATTTTCAAGATCGTTTTTGCCGAGAAGATTCGATCTTATAAAATAGTTAGTTTCGGAAAAACCGGTGCTGGCATTTGTCGAGGCGCCCATTTGGTCGACTTTTTGGAAAAATTCTCCGGATTCAAGCCCGTTGGAACCGTTAAAAAGGTTGTGTTCAATGTAGTGGCTGATTCCGCGCAAGTCGTCCGGTTCATTCATAGAACCTGTGTTGACATAAGTTTTAACAACGGTCGGGCCGTCTTTTGGGATAAGTATAACTCTTTGTCCGTTTGCAAGTTTATACAGGCTGCCTTTTAACCCGCATGGAATGTTAAAATCTCCGAGTTTAGAGTATACCATCGGTGTTTTTACTGCAAAATCCGGTTGAATATTTGGCAGTGCATTCTGTTCAATAGACGGAGCCGGGATATTTTGGTTATTTTGGTTGTCTTTCCTGATATCGTTATTAACAGCCTGAACGCTGCCTGCCGTAAAATTCGGGGTAATTTTTATCATATACTTTTCCTTACTACCTTATATGATAATAAAAACACGGGAAAAATAAAAATTGCCTTTTTGTAAATTTTTAAAAACATTTTTTATATTGGCAGATGTGATAATTTTTGTGCTTAGTGCAGATTTTTAAAATAATACTTATCAGTTAATGCCTTATACGTGCATGCCGCCCCGTTCATTGTACTGACCGAAGTTGGAGAACAATAGTACCTTTCATCTTCGTAATCAGTTCCGGATGCTCCCATTGGTAAAATTTTTCCATTTTTATCTATTTGAAACATAAATAAATCAAATCCTAACTTATTAGGCCTTTTTAAATAACCGTTTACATCAACTGAAATATAACGTCTCGGATCATTTTCAACCGTTGAATTTTCAATAAATATCATACTGCCGTCAGTTAATATAAACTGACCGTCATCAAAATAACCAAGATCTAAAGTATTATTATTATAAGTCTTATAAATATTGTCAGAATTCGAACTATTTTCAAGGTCATTAAAAATGCAAGCCTCTTCTTCCGTTCCAATCCCGCAGTCAATCAAAACGTTAAAATACGGCATAATTAAAGATTTCAATTCTCTCGGGCGGATATCGGCCGAGGTCAGTGTAATCCCGTTCTGTGCCTGATACATTGCCAGAGCTTGAGAGATAACTGAATAATTTTTTTTCAGACCTGCTTCTAAAGCTTTATTTCTGTGATTATTAATTAAAGAAGGCATTGTCATAGCCGCAACTAATCCGATTATTCCGATGGTTATGAGGACTTCTGCCATGGTGAAGGCGGCATGTTTGGATTTTCTCCTGTCATTCTGAACGAAGTGAAGAATCCAATTACGTTTTAAGTGGATCCTTCGCCTTTGGCTCAGGATGACGTCCTTTTTTATGTCATTCTGAGGGCGGAAGCCCGAAGAATCTCCATGTGCTGCCTTGTCATTCTGAGCGCAAAGCCCGAGAAATTCCCACGCACCCTGCACGTCATTCTGAAGGAGCGAAGCGACTGAAGAATCTACTTGCTTTTTATTTGGATCCTTCGCCTTCGGCTCAGGATGACGCTTAATTCCATTACTTTCGGCTAAATAGCTTGCAGGAGCTTGGTTATGCCCCCCCCCCCTCCGTGGAATTCAATCATGGTGCGGCTTTTCATGCTTTCTGGTTCCTTTCACATTCACGTTTGTTACTCTTTTATTTTAACATAGATTTTGGAGCTTTTCAATGTAATGGGATTTATTTGATGAAGTGAATAAGTTTGCAACGCAGAGTTAATAATTGTGCGCAGCGCCAAAAAGAACTTAATCACTATTCACTTTAATAAAACTTCCCGTCCTATTGCATTTTAAAAATCGTCTGTTCTCTGTCAGGGCCGACGCTGACGATAGAAACCGGGACGCCGAGAAGTTCTTCAAGTCTTTCGAGATATTTTCTGCAATTTTCCGGAAGCTTTTCATAATCTCTAATTCCTGAGATATCAGATTTCCAGCCCTTGTGGGTTTCGTAAACCGGTTCAAGATATTTGTGCATAAAAACATCAGTCGGATAATGTTTATAGATTTTGCCGTCGCGTGAGTCTTTGTAAGCCGTGCAGACTTTAATTTCGTCGAATGTATCGAAGACATCGGCTTTAGTGAGTGCAACGGACGTCAAGCCTCCGACAAGCACCGAATATCTCATAATAACGGCATCAAACCATCCGCATCTTCTCGGGCGGCCTGTCGTAACCCCGAATTCGTGACCGATTTGTCTGATTTTTTCGCCGGTTTCGTCAGTAAGTTCAGTGACAAAAGGCCCTTCGCCCACGCGGGTCACGTAAGCTTTAGCAACCCCGATAACTTCATCAATCATAGTCGGGCCATATCCGCTTCCTGTTGAAGCCCCGCCGCCAATCGGGTTTGAAGAAGTTACAAAAGGATAAGTTCCGTAGTCCACATCCAGCATAACTCCTTGAGCGCCTTCAAAAAGGATTTGTTTTTTGCGTGAATTTTCGAGAAGTTCCTGCCACTCAAAGCACACGTATGGTTTGAAAATTTCTGCATATTTTTCACATAGAGAAAGCAGGCATTCCTTTGTATACGGCTGAAGCCCGTAGACTTTTTCAAGTGTTTTGTTTTTGACAGGAAGGATTATGTCAAGTTTTTCGTTTAAAGTTTCTTCTGAATAGAGATCGCCTATTTTAAGCCCTATTCTTGCGGCTTTGTCTGTGTAAGTTGGGCCGATACCTTTTTTAGTAGTCCCGATTTTACCTTTACCGGCGGTGCTTTCGGAGTAGCCGTCGATTTCGGTGTGATAAGGCATTGTAATAGAAGCAAGCGGGCTTATTTTGAGTCCGGAAACGTCAATTCCCTGAGCGATAAGTTCGTTCACTTCCTGTTCAAAGAATTCCGGCAGAATAACAGTTCCGGCGCCTAAGAAGCAGGTTTTGCCCTTGTAGAGAATACCTGAGGGGATAAGGTGAAATTTAAAAGTTTTGTTGTCTGCAACGACAGTGTGACCGGCATTGCAGCCGCCCTGATAGCGAATGATTAAATCTGCATCGTGCGCCAGAATATCTGTAATTTTGGCTTTACCTTCGTCGCCCCATTGAGCGCCAACAACAACTTTATTTGTCATAATATCCCTTCCTTGTAAATCTAATATCAACAGAATTATTTTACCACGAACAAAGAATTTTATTAATCAAGCTCTCCGGTTTTGTAGAAATGATAGCCTTCGTAGTTGTAACTGGCATCAATTCCTTTCATAAAAACTTCTCTGTTGTGGATATCATCAGTCAGAGCGTTTTTTAAAATATGCTTAATTTCGATATCTTTAACAGGGCTTCTTTCCATAGCAGCGAGGTAGTTTTCTTTATCGACATTATTCCAGTCAACAACTTTATTCAATTCTTTTTTAAAGATAAAGTCAAGCCAGATACGTGTACTTCTGCCGTTGCCTTCGCGGAAAGGATGTGCGATATTCATTTCGACGTATTTTTCGACAATTTCGTCAAAATTTGACTGCGGCATAGCGTCGATATGTTCAAGCGCATTTTTCAAATACATAACCGGCGCAAAGCGGAAATTGCCTTTAGCAATGTTGACAGAGCGGATTTCACCGGCGAAGTCGTAAATTTCTCCGAACAGAAATTTGTGGATATAAGCCAGCGTTTCAAACTTACCGGTTTCAAGATAATGCGGCAGACCGCATTCAAATAATTCAAGCGCTTTTTTTTTGCTTAATTTTTCTTCAATCCTTGCAAGTTCAGCAGATTCGGTAATACCGAGTTTATTTTCTAAAACCATAAGTACCTCTGGTTATAATTATAACATAAAAAAGAAAATCGCCCGTGGTGAGCACAGGCGAGAATTATAACAAATAGTTTATTAAAAAAGATTTATTGTTTTTTAGTAGAAAGCCCCACTTTGTTACAAGTAAGGCTTCCGGTAATTTGCATTTTTTTTGTAACTTATATTATGCAAATGTTAAAGATTTATTTGTTGTACAATACAGCTCTTGCAGCAGCGGATGCCGGAACAACAGACTGGTTATACAATGCAATCGGGTAGATGTCTGTCGGGTTTGTTACTGTGCAGGTTGCATCATCACCTCCTGCAGTTCCTGTAATAGTTCCTCCATCACATTGAACTATTCTGTTTGGTGCCTTCTGACCGTTTACATCAATGTATCCAAAGCAATAGCTATCACTTACCCCAATACCCGTATCTGCTTCTTGACATGTAGTTTGAGTGTTATCAAATATAAAAGTAATACCATCATTCATAAACAACATAGTTGCATTAGCTCCAAATTTTGCTAGTGGTGCTGTACCCTCTAGTGATGGGTAGTTGTTTGCGCATCCTGTTTTACAGTGATTTGTTCTAAATGTTGTCTTATCAGTCTGATCATTTTGACTACCTAAGCTTATAATTGTGTACGCATCAGACTGTCCTGCTGTTGTTGTAAAATCTTTACCGTTTGCAGTCCTAACAACATTTAAACGATTGCTAAATAGGTCATATAAAGATTGTGGTCCACCAGCAGCTGCAGCTGCAATATCATCACTTGTATCGTCTGGAGTCCCTCCATCGTTAGCCTCTATCTCGTTATTTCCTGCAACAACCTGTGACAGGTCATAGTCGTTAAGCGCAATGTTCATGACAACAGCTTGAGAAAGAACGGATAATGATTTTTTAAACGCTGTTTTGTACTGTGCGCCCTGTGTTGAGTTAATCAAGGTAGGCATTGTCATTGCGGCTACAACACCAATAATACCTAATGTAATCAACACTTCTGCGAGCGTGAAACCGCCCATACCAATAGTTTTCTTCATGTAAATACCTCCGTTTGTTACATCTAATTCCACTCGACATATGGGAATTTATTTATAATTATATCCCATGAATAGATTTTTGTCAATATGGCGGATAGAAAATAAATATTTTTCTGTCTTTCAAATAGTTATTTTACCCCTTTGGAATTGTAATTATATATAAATAGGGAGCGATGGAATTATGTGTTTAAAATCTCAACTAGGTCAAAAAATTCAAATGCTGCGCAAAAAGAAAAGGCTTACGCAGGAAAAGTTCGCTGAAATGATTGGCATTGACCCAAAAAATGTCAGCAAAATAGAAATCGGTGCTAATTACCCTTCCCCCGAAACTCTTACTTCCATCGCTAAAGCTCTTGAAGTTGACATCTATGAGCTTTTTGTTTTTAAACAGGAGCTTTCGCCGGACGAAATGCGCTCCCGTATTGTCAGCGCCATTACTGACGACAAAACCGCTTTCTATTTGTTCCAGATGCTTAAGGTTATGTGAGCGTCTTTTTTAGGGCCTTTTTTAGGTTTTAACCCCTCACCCTAACCCTCAGCCATACGGCATACAGTCTCACAAGGCTCATTCTTCGCCTGTTCGAACTAGCATCCCGCAAGGGGAGAGGGTAAAAGGCCGGATTGCTTCGCTTCGCTCATAATGACAGCATGTAGGTTGGGCTTTCAGCCCAACAAAGAATTTTATAATATTCAATCTTTTCTTATGTTGCAGTGGCATATGGTACTTTCTTGTACCGACAAGAAAGTACCGCAAAGAAGCTCCCGACCTGTGCTTCATTCGCTAATCAATTGTAACCGTTTCAATTAAGCAAGTGAACTCGCTTACGCTCAAACAACACTTGCTTTGAAGTTTTGAAACGGAACATTGAATGCTCATTCCGCAATGGTCGGATGTTTTTCTGGCGCCGCAATAGCTGAGCGGCAACCATCACCCCTTCACGCCTCACGTTCTGTCCGCCCCCTCACCTGACACTTCGTGTCACCCTCTCCCGCAGGGCGAGGGGAATTTATTTGAGGAACACACTTATTCACTCTATTCACTCTACTTTCGCCCCATTTTGTCTTACACTGTCATTCTGAACTTGTTTCAGAATCCCGTTGAGATACTGAGACTATCTTGGATTATTCGGGGTGCGGGCGGAGTAACGTCCGACCCGCACCTTACGGGTTCCGCTTTGCTTCACCCTACCGAAAATCCGCAAACTCAGCATGACAAAATGGGGCGGAGTTTACCCTTACCCGAATTTCTAAATTCGCTACGCTCATTAAGAAATTCTACCCTCAGCCATACGGCATACAGTCTCACAAGGCTCGTTCCTCGCCGGTTCGAACTAGCACAATCCCGGAGGTAGAGGAAATAAAAATGTCGGATTTACTAATCAGGTAATGAAATTCACTTCTCAAATTGTTTTATCAATTCCGGCACTACTTTGAATATGTCCCCGACTATCCCGAAATCAGCAGTTTCAAATATCGGTGCGTTTTCGTCTGTGTTTATTGCGATAATCTTCCCGCTGTCCTGCATTCCGACCAGATGCTGTATTGCTCCCGAAATCCCGCAGGCTATATAAAGTTTCGGTCTTACCGTTTTGCCTGTCTGCCCTATCTGGATGGTTTTCGGCGCAAGACCCATGTCTACTGCCCCGCGTGTGGCGCCAATCGTGCCGTTTAATGCTTTTGCCAGCTCTTTCAATAGGTCAAACCCTTCAGGACTGCCGACACCTCTGCCGCCGGCAACAATGACTTCCGCACTGTCAAGTTCATTGATTTCGTTCTCCAGCGTTTTTACAAAATCAAGAATTTCCGTTTTTGCCCTGAATTCTGATAAATCCGGCTTTCTTATAGCAAATTCCGTCTCGCGCAAAATGTCATTTTTAAGCGGTTTAAAAACTTTCGGCCGGACTGTTGCCATCTGCGGCAATGTCTTACACAATATCGTCGCCATTAATTTGCCGCCGAATGTCGGGCGGGTTGCCGCAAGCTGGCCTTTTTCGTTTATGTCAAGTCCGGTACAGTCAGCCGTCAGACCCGTGTGAAGTGCTGACGATATCCTCGGCGCAAGATCCCGACCCTCATTTGTCGCGCCTATCAGCATTATTTCCGGCTTAATTTCTTCTATTAATTCAATCGCAAGTTTTGAATAAAGTTCAGTGTTGTAAGTGTTGAATTTTTCGCTCTCAAACACGTAAACTTTATCAATCCCGCTTTTCAAAAAGCCGTCTTTATAGTTTTCAAGATGGTTTGGTTCTGCGAACAGCAGCGCCGAAATTTTGCAATCTCCAAGCTTTCCCGCTAATTCTACCGCTTTTTGGGCAAGTTCAAAAAATACGGTGTGGATGTATTTGCTGCGGGTTATTTCTGCGTATAAGAGGATTTCTTTTGTTTCACTCATTTGCACCTGCCATAAATTCCGTTATTTTATCTTTAAGAGCGGCAGCGGAACTCCCGGAATAGAAAATCTTTTCGTTTGTGCGGGTTATGATTGGCCTGAATGCTTTGCTGACGTAAGTCGGAGAGCCTTTAATCCCCGTTTCTTCCGGCAGAAGTCCGAGGTTTTCCATTGAAAGCATCGGTATTTCTGACTTTTGCGCATGCTTGCATCCGTTAATCGTCGCTCTTGAAGGCTCTTCGCTGCTTTGAAGCACGCAAATAAGCGCCGGTAGTTTTGCCTTAATCGTTTCAATCCCGTCGTCTGCCTGACGTTTTACGATTATATAATCTGTGGTACATTCGACAATTTCCTGTACAAAGGTTATTTGCGGAATGTTGAGATGATTTGCGATGCTCGGGCCGGTCTGGGCTGTGTCGCCGTCTATTGCAAATTGTCCGCAGATTACTAAGGAAAAATCAGGAAGCACACTTTGAACAGCTCTTGATAAAGTTTTGCCTGTTGCATAGGTGTCGGCACCTGCAAATTTTTTGTCCGAAATTAGTACTGCTTTATCAACTCCCAGAGCTATAGTTTTTCTCAGCATGCTCTCAGCTTGCGCAGGACCCATTGTTAATGCTGTTATTTCTGTATTCTGGTTTGAGTTTTTTATTTTTAATGCAGCTTCTATCGCATAAACATCATAAGGGTTAATAATGCTTTCAACCCCTTCGCGATTTATAGTATTATGTTCCGTCCACTTTATATCTGTTGTGTCCGGAACTTGTTTGATGCAAAGTGCTATTTTCATAAATTAACTGTTTGCGTTGTTGTTCGTTTTTCTTTGCCGCTGGGCTGCCTGTCTTGAGTTGGCTGCAAGCAAAGCGTTGTATGCCATTATGTACATAGAACATTTTTTAACACTCGGAATGTACCAGCTGCAGCGATCCTGAGTGCATACCATGTCTATACCTGTTCCTATGCTTAATACCGGACAAAACGGGATATCTTTTTTTATTGCCATCATTCTCTCCCTTTTATTTCTGTAATGAAGCTTGTTTTAGAAGGTTACAATTTTCATCACGTTTTCTTTCTTGATCTTTGTAGATACGTGTTCTGTTTATAACTTCATCAAAGTCAATTTTATGCGCATCGAAATCAGGACCGTCTACGCAGGCAAATTTAACTTCTCCGCCGACAGTCACACGGCATGCTCCGCACATACCTGTTCCGTCTACCATAATCGGGTTCATGCTGGCTTCTGTGTATATACCTTTGCCTCTAGTCATTTCTGCAACCGCTCTCATCATAGGCATCGGGCCTACCGCAATAGCATAATCTACTTTTTCACGGTTCATGATTTTTTCCAATACCTGGGTTACGAAACCTTTTTCGCCCAGTGAGCCATCATCTGTTGTTATGAATAATTCAGAGCAGGCATCCTTCATTTTGTCAGCCCAGAATATAAGGTCTTTATTTCTTGCGCCCATAATCATGTAAACTTTATTGCCGGCTTCTTTGAAGGCCTTTGCAATCAAGTAGCATGGAGCAGCGCCGTAGCCTCCTGCAAGACAAACAACAGTTCCGTATTTTTTAATATGTGTCGGCTGGCCTAAAGGGCCAACTATATCATGGATTTCATCGCCTTCATTCAATGCTGCAAGCTTTTTGGTTGAATAGCCGACAGCCATAAAGACTAAAGTTAATTCACCTTTTTCTTTATCAACATCGGCTATCGTAAGCGGAACTCTTTCGCTGTTTTCGTCAGCCCTGAAGATTATAAACTGTCCGGCTTTTGCATTTCTTACAACGTAAGGTGCATCTACCGTAATTTCATACTGGTTCGGACAAATTTCTTTTTTTGCTAAAATTTTATATCCCATTTTGTTAATTCTCTCCTATAACTCTTTTTTCTTCATTATACTACAAAAAAGGCTTTAGTACAGAAGTTTATTATTTTTAATAATTATTCGACGATTTTGAAAGTATAGTCGGGTTTATTTTTAAGTTTTTCTTCTATTTGCTCGAAAGTCAGAAGTCCCTGTGTTGCACCGAATTCAGACACTGCACCCGCTGAATTTACTGAAGCATACATCAATGATTTTCCTATATCCAGCCTGTTTCTTTCTAATGCAGCGCAGAACGTGGAAGCAAAAGCATCTCCGGCGCCGAGGGTCGAAACAACCGGGCCGTCAAAAACCGGACAGATATAGAATTTTTTACCGTCATAGGCGTAAGCGCCGTTTTTGCCGTCAGTTATAACTACAATCTGGTAATCCCTGACTTTTAATTTTTTAAACATTTCCTTAATATCCGGATGAAGGGGTTCTTCAGAGTATTTAACTTCTCTGGTGTCGGGTCTTACCTGAATTTTAGTTGCAAGTGAGGCTTCTTCTTTATTCATAACAACGATATTGGCATTGTCGAGAATTTTTTTGAGGTAGTTAAACCCTTTTTTAATACTTGTAGAGCCGGCGTTGAAGCAGACAAAGACCTTATTTTCGCTTGCAAAAGTTGCAATATCATCGAGAACTTTAGTACTGTCGCCGTTCATAGGGGCAATGTATAAAAGTTTTGCATTTTTAATGGCATCAAAATTGATGTCAGATTTTTTGATCATTGCATTTGCGCCTCTGTGGGCAAGGACGGTTCTGTCGCCCTGAAAGCTTACAAGAATAATTGAAAATCCTGTGCTGACTTTGGGGTCTTGAATTATATTTGAAAGGTCAATGTTTTTGTTTTTGAAAGATTCAAGAACTCCTTCTGAATAAATATCATCACCGATTTTAAAGATTGCACTTGTTTTGTATCCGAGGTTTGCGAAGTTTACGGCTGTGTTGACCCCGCCTCCGCCGACCTGTGATGTGAAATCTTCAATCTCGACTTTTGCGCCGTAGGGGTAGCTCATGAATTCTGATTTTTTGTTTTTAGTATAAACAGATACGATGTTAGCATCATCACTTTCGACGAAAACATCCATTGTGGCACTTCCGATTGTAATTACGTCACACATATTTTAATATCCTCCAGTTGTCTTTATCTTAGCATAAAAATCTTTATGTAAACAATTGTGAATTTATAAATCATAAAAAGCGCAATTCTGCTAATTAATTTTTTTTTATAACTGTATAGAGGAAAAAATTAAGGGGAATTTGCCTATGTCAGACGATTTAAGAGTTCAAGTTATCAGATTTAATTTAGGGAAAAATTACGAGAATGCCAAAAAGGACACGGTTGAAGTTGATGAAAACATTTTTTATTCAACACCTGCAGTTTCTGCTGATACAGTTTCAGCAGACTCAACAAATTTGAAGCCAAAGAAAGGGCTGATGATAACTTTTGCAAAAGCTGAAGATAAGACTGAGAATGTCGAAAAACCTGAGTATGAGTTTATTTTTTCGGATGTAAAAAAACGTCATGAATTAAGCTGGGGGGAAATCGGCGAAATTGCATTGAACAGCGGTAAAAATTTTGTAAAAGGCATGTTCTGTGATGAAAACGGATTTAGCTTAAAAAGAACGGCAATGACTGTCGGTACCGTTGCTGCATTAGCGTTTGCCGCACCTGTTGCCGCTGCAGCCGGTGCAAGTGCTGCGGTTGTTGCAGGAATTGCGGGAACTGCAAAAGTTGCAGGGCTCGGGCTTGCGGGTTATATGACTTTCAATGGCGGCAAAAATATAATTGAGGGAACTCAAAAATATTACGATTCAACAACCGAGGCTGAAGCAAAAGCCAGCATGTCACAGGCAATGGACGGGGCTGTCGAAGTTGCGGCAGCGGTTCCGGCATTTGGTATTATCAAAGGCGGTGCCGCAAAAGGTAAGAAAATGGCATCTAAAAAAGCAGAAGCACAGCAGAACCAGCCGGCTCCGGAAGGTGCAAAACCTGCAGCCGAAGCTCCGAAGCCTGTAGAAGAAGCCCCGAAAGCGGAAGCAAAACCAGTTGAGGAGCCGAAGCCTGTAGAAGAAGCCCCGAAAGCGGAAACAAAACCAGTTGAGGAGCCGAAGCCTACAGAAGAAGCCCCGAAAGCGGAAGCAAAACCAGTTGAGGAGCCGAAGCCTGTAGAAGAAGCACCGAAAGCGGAAGCAAAACCAGTTGAGGAGCCGAAGCCTATAGAAGAAGCTCCGAAAGCGGAAGCAAAACCAGTTGAGGAGCCGAAGCCTATAGAAGAAGCTCCGAAAGCAGAAACAAAACCTGTTGAGGAGCCGAAGCCTGTAGAAGAAGCTCCGAAAGCAGAAGCAAAACCAGTTGAGGAGTCAAAGCCTGTAGAAGAAGCTCCGAAAGCAGAAGCAAAACCGGTTGAAGAGTCAAAGCCTGTAGAAGAAGCTCCGAAAGCAGAAGCAAAACCGGTTGAAGAGTCAAAGCCTGTAGAAGAAGCCCCGAAAGCGGAAGCAAAACCAGTTGAGGAGCCGAAGCCTGTAGAAGAAGCACCGAAAGCGGAAGCAAAACCAGTTGAGGAGCCGAAGCCTATAGAAGAAGCACCGAAAGCAGAAGCAAAACCGGTTGAAGAGCCGAAGCCTGTAGAAGAAGCACCAAAGGCAGAAACAAAATTCCCTGAGGCGAAGTCGCTCAGTGATGACAAAAATTTGAAGGAATTTATTAAAGCATTACTTAATGATAATCCGAAAAACAAAGATCTTGTTAAAAGATTTTTAGAAGATTTAAAAATATATAACTCTCCTGAATTTACTGAGGCTGGAGCTTTAAAGACTCTTACAGAGTCAGCAGTTCTTCTTGGGAACAGAGTAAATGTTTTTGCCCATAACGGTAAACTTTATCTGTCAGTTGACGGTGCAGGTACTTATTCAATGAAGCTTAAGGCCGGTACAAAACCTGCAGCAGAGGCTCCGAAAGCCGAGCCGAAACCTGTTGAGGAGTCAAAACCTATAGAAGAGGCTTCGAAAGCAGAAACAAAGCCTGTCGAAGAGCTAAAACCTGTTGAGGAATCCCCGAAAGCCGAGCCGAAACCTGTTGAGGAGTCAAAGCCTGTAGAAGAAGCTCCGAAAGCAGAAACAAAGCCTGTCGAAGAGCTAAAACCTGTTGAGGAATCCCCGAAAGCAGAAGCAAAGCCTGTTGAAGAGCCAAAACCTGTCGAAGAAGCCCCGAAGGCTGAAGAAGCTAAGCCAACAGAAAAACCTGCTGAAAATGCTGCTGTTGATTACAACAAAGTTGTCAGTACTGAAAAGGAAGTAAAGCCTGACGGCACAGTCCGTGAATATCAGTGGAATGCAAAAGGTGACATTTTAAAATCTACAAGCTTTGATAAGGATGGCAAATTTATCTGCGAAACAAATTCTAAATATGATTCAAACGGCAAAAAAATAGAGCATAATTTTAAAGGCGCTGACGGATATGAAAACACCAAATTGTACAATAACGGAGTTGTTGAAAAAATTAAAACTAAAGGCCCATTGGGTGAGGGTGAGTTAACAAGAGTTGGTGACGGAATCTATGAAGGTATCCGCACTAAAGAAGACGGAACTCAGGTAAAAATCAGATTTGACGATAAAACATACGAAACAACAGAACTCGGGCCTGTAGAAGCGCCAAAAGCTGCGGAACAAGCGCCGAAAGCAGCAGAAACCAAACCTACAGAAGCAAAGCCTGCCGCAGGTACTGAAGAAAATCCGATAAGTCTTAACGATGAAGAAGGAAGGCTGTTATTGATTGCAAAACTAAAAGAGCTTTATCCGGATACATTAGGAAAAAATGCTGATTCTCATTGTAAAACCGGCGGCTCGATATTTGAGTTAGGCCTTGCTCTTCAAGACTTAGGAGTTGGATGTTCTTCTGATTGGCAAACAATTAATAAAATTACCCTGAAAGACGGCACTGTATTTGCTTATAAATTCCAAGGTACAGCTGAAAATCCGATATGCCTTAGCACTAAAGATACCTTCCTTCATGGTGACCATAGTAAAGAGCTTAGAGTATTGTTCAATAAATGTATGGAATTATATCCTGATGCTCCTTTCGCCAAATCACAGCAAGAGTACTACTTTGAAGATATCACTCGTTTAATAGATCAAGCTAATCAATTTGGAATTGAGGTGGTTAAGGTTGCTGATGATATAACCCAATTAATATTGAAAGACGGCACAGTATTTAACATACAAATCAAGTAGCAGGATGAGGTAAATTATAGATTTACCACATCCTACAAATAAAAAGACGCAGGATGACATCAGCCTGTGCAATTTATAAAAAGGCGGGAACGGTTAAAACCGTTCCCGCCGCCTTGTTAATCCTATCCTATTGATTTAAAAGCTGTGCCTTTTCTTCTTCTGTAACCCCTTTGATTGTAAGGTTTACACGGCCTTTTTCATCAATTTTGATAACTTTTACGATTACTTCATCGCCGATTTTTACGTGCGGTTCGATTGAGTCAATTCTTTCGTGGCAGATTTGCGAGATGTGAACCATACCGTCTTTGCCGCCGCCGAGTTCTACAAACGCGCCAATCGGGATAATTCTAACAACTTTGCCTTTGATAATCATGCCGACTTCGGGTTTGAATGTAAGATCACGAATCATGCGTTTTGCGATTTCAGCGCCTTCCTGATCGTTTGATGTAATCGTTACAACACCAGAGTCCTGAATGTCGATTTCGGCACCTGAAGCGTCGATAATCGCACGGATTTGTTTTCCGCCGGGTCCGATGACTGTTCCGATGTCGTCAACAGGAATTGTCATTGTCGTAATGCTCGGTGCAAACGGTGACAGGTGGTCTGCCGGTTTTGTAATTACCTTTCTCATTTCGCCGAGGATATGCAGTCTGCCTTCTTTTGCCTGTGCAAGTGCGCGGCGCAAGGTATCATTTGCAATTCCTTTTGCTTTCATATCCATTTGAAGAGCAGTAATTCCGTCATCGTTTCCTGTTACTTTGAAGTCCATATCGCCGAGGAAGTCTTCAATGCCCTGAATGTCTGTCAAAACAACAGGTTCTCTACCTTCTTCGGTAATCATACCCATTGCAACACCGCCTATCATACATTTAACAGGAACGCCGGCATTCATCAGAGCCATTGAAGAGCCGCAGGTTGAAGCCATTGAGGTTGAACCGTTGGATTCAAGTACGTCTGAAGTTACACGGATTGTGTAGCCGAATTCTTCCTGAGAAGGAAGTGCCGGAATGTTTGCGCGTTCTGCAAGGTTGCCGTGTCCGACTTCACGTCTTCCGGGGCCTCTTAATGGTTTAACTTCACCTACTGAAAATCCCGGGAAGATGTATTTGTGCATATAAGTTTTTTCAGTTTCAGGATCAACCCCGTCGAGTTCCTGTTTCATTCCGGGGCCTGCAAGTGTTGCAACTGAAAGAACCTGAGTTTGACCTCTTGTAAATACCGCAGAACCGTGGGCTCTCGGGATTACGCCAACTTCGCACCAGATAGGACGGACATCGTGCGGCTTTCTTCCGTCTGCACGGACGCCTTCATCCAGAATCATTGT
Organism: Candidatus Gastranaerophilales bacterium; assembly: GCA_944325605.1. Lineage (GTDB taxonomy): Bacteria > Cyanobacteriota > Vampirovibrionia > Gastranaerophilales > Gastranaerophilaceae > Scatenecus. Next base: position 8,461 of record CALVAX010000015.1, on the reverse strand, counting down.
ACGCATAATTTTCTTTTCAGCATTTTTGAATTCTTCCGCTACAAAGTCAATTCCGGTTTCTTCAATGATTTTCTTGATGTAATCGTCTTCAGGAAGGGCATCAATTTTCTCTTTAACAAGAGCTTTTGCTTCTTCAAGTTTGTTTTGTCTGTATTCTCTGTCGAAGTTGTGGTATGCATCAAAAATCATATCGTGAGCTGTTTCATCAATGATTTTCTTGATTTCTGAAGTATCGTAAGGATTTACGAATTCTTCTTTAACAACTCCGCATTCTTTTGCAAATTCAACCTGAGCGTCGCACTGTTTTCTGATTTCGGCCTGAGCAAATTCAACGGCATTCATAATATCGTCTTCTGTTACGAATTTGCATCCTGCTTCAACCATAATTACACTGTCATGAGTTCCGGCAACAACAATGTCTAGGTCTGATTTGTCAGCCTGCTGGTGTGTCGGGTTTGCAATCATATTGCCGTTTTCGTCACGTGAAACTCTGACTGCGCCAATCGGCCCTTCAAACGGTGCGCCTGAAAGCATTAAAGCGCATGATGCCCCGAGCATTGCAAGAGTATCAGGCTGGTTTTGCTGGTCGTAGCTGAACAACTGCGCTACGATTTGAATATCATTTCTGTATCCTTTCGGGAACAGAGGTCTTATCGGTCTGTCAATCAAACGCGAAACAAGGATTGCTTTATCGCTTGCCTTGCCTTCTGAACGGTTGTAACCGCCAGGAATACGCCCGATTGAGGACATTCTTTCTTCATAATCAATTAACAAAGGGAAGAAATCAATTCCGACTCTTGGTTCTTTTGATACAACACAGTGAACAAAAAGCATTGTATCTCCGCATCTTACTGTAACAGAACCATTAGTGGATTTAGCATACTTCCCGGTTTCGACGGTAACTGTTTTTCCGCCGATTTCAATTTCGAATTTTTTTGTTTCCGGTACCATAATTACCTTGTCTTTCCCGCACTTCCTGTGCGCTTTTGTTATACACTTCTGTTTGTTCATTTTTATTATACAGCAAACAAAATTTATGTGAAGAGAGAAGTGATATAGTAGAAAGGTTGGATGCTTATCAGGTAAAATAGTTTCCTCACCAGGTCGAGGAAGGTTAGGGTAGATTAGCAGGTTGGACGTGCTGACCAACAAAAGTTGACAGAAATATTAATTAGCATCTCTTAGCAAAACAATATCAGTTGAGTAGGTCGGATTTACTAATCCGAAATTTTATCTTAATGTCCTCTGATAATTCAAAAATTTCTTTGTTTGGCTGACGGTTCAACCTGCAAGCTCTTTTCATCCTAAAATGTTATTCAAAAATCTACTTTGACACGAATAGAACTAGCAGAAGTCGAAGCTCAATTGATTGCGCTAAAAAACACCGAAGTCTTCTGCCTATCACTGGCCGAGTTGTTTTCCGAAATCGAAAAACGTATTCCTCAAGATTTTAAAATTTTTGATGATGAACATTATTGATTTTTCTTAATCTGCTCCGTAAATCGTTCTTAAGAGCTTAATGTCATCTTTTGTTATGTCAAGACATTTGTTTGTTGTCGGGTTCATAATTGAGTTTGGCGAATTTGTATGTTCAAGCCCTATTGCGTGTCCTATTTCATGTCTCATAATTTTCATTAACTGGTGGTTTGTCATTTTTATGGTCTGGCTGTCTGAGTATTTAGCTATAATAATTTTGGCTCCGGTAAAGTGTCCGTTCTTATCCACATAAGGGTATGTAAGACCTACGGCGTTTTCTGCTCTGTCCGAAACTTTATCTTCAAATGTTACAACAATTTGCGCTTCATCCGGATTGTCGACAAATTCAAATTCTACAACTCTGTTCGTTGCTGATTGCCAGTCCCCGAAGGCTTTTTTCATCAGATAATCGCGCCGGCTTTCCTGAATATATACGCTAATCGGCATCTTTTGCCAGGTTCCGATTTTTTCTACTGCCAGCACAGGGGCTGTTGTTAAAATTAAAATCATTAGAAATAAAAGTAGTTTTTTCATGTTTTTCTCCATAAATATAGTTCTATTAAGTTTTTTATCTTATTTGTACAGTTTATTAATCTCTCGTATTGAATCTTCTGTAATATAAAAATCTTTCTTTACTGTCGGCTGCATTACGCTTGAGGGGGTGTTTGAGTGTCCGATTATGCCGATGGCGTGACCTGCTTCATGCATCATAAGCACAAGCAGAAGAGCTTTGTCTGACGGTCTGCCTTCTTTTGTTAAAAGCCCCATTTCAATGTGCGCTTTTGTAAAATAATTTCCGACATAAGAAAAATCTGTTTTTGATTTTCTTTTATTCGGGGCGTAGCTCACTGTAATTTGCGCATCAGGGCAAGCGTTTGCTGTTAAAAACACAAAAGAAACTTTGTTTTTTGTTGCTTTCTGCCAATTAGTAAAGGCTTCTTTCATTAAAGAGTTGTTTGCATTCGGAGGCATACAGACTAAAAGCGGCATTTTATTCCATTTTAAATTTTGCGCATAACAAATTCCTGAAAATGCAAAAATTGTAAACAAGAGTATTATTGTATTTTTAATATGCTTTTTTAACCCGTACACTACCAACCTCTGTTTATTCCGCCGCGCGCTGTATCGCGCGCAAGTTATCCTCGTTATTAATCTCTATTTTAAACTAAAAATGCATGTCAAAGCTCGGAGGCATTCCGTTGATTTTTTCATCCTCCATTCTCATCGCAGACCCTATAGTGAATCCTTCCGCGAAAAGTTTGTTTATCTGGAACGTGATATCGCCGTTAAATACTTCCTCGTTTTCTTCCAGAAATTTGAAAAGCGGATCTACCGGACTTTTTGCAATGTTGCTTAAAGTCTTGCCTGCCTGTTGTAAGGTCTTTTCACCGATTTCGGGCACTTTGACATTCATGCCGAAGGGTTTGTAAGGCCTGTTGAACGTAAATTGTGTGTCAGCCATTTTTGATTACCCTGTTAATTTTTGTTTATTACTATACAGGGTATCGGCATTTTGTTTTGCAAAATTTAATATTTTTAGAAAAATGTTTACTTTTGTTAATAAAAAATTGCTTTCAGATTGGTCATTTTGACTGCAATGCCGCATCTTTTGCGTAATTCCTGCTGCAGCCAGAGAATGTCGCGCCCTGATATTAGATAATTATTTGCCAGCTCTATAAAATAATCGAAATTTTCCTGCGCTTTGTTCGGCGGAAAGTTTTCCCTCAAAACATTCGTAGACAACTGGGACATATTCATATTGCGTCCGCTTTGCATGTAGATTGTTTCCTTCATACGCAAAATATCTTCAAGCGATATAAATCCGTCGTTTACAACGCCTATCATGTCGTTAAAATAAACCTGGGGACTGGTTTTGGGAAACTTTTCAAGATATACAGCCATATTTCCCGATGAGCGCTTGTGATTGCAAGGGCCGCAGGCATGCGCAAAGTTGCCAAGATGATTTACATTTGAGCCTTTGGTTGATTCAGGCTGCATGTGCTCTAATGTTGTAATTGAAGGTTTTAATAGTTCATAGCCTATTGTGGCAGAGCTTGAAAATTCGTGTTTTGCAATAAAAGAACTAAGGTTGTTTGAAGATGTCGGGAGTTTTGCAACAGTTTTAAAAATTTTTCTTTTGATTTTTTCGTTTTTGTAGCCGTTTAAAACTTTTTCAAGATCGTGGCAGAACGCTTTGTTGCTGAACTTCATTTTAACAGGTTTCCCGAGCAGGATATCTTCTGCCATTTTGCAGGTCGTCAGAATATCGTTTCTGCCGATTTTTATTCCTATTTTTTTTATCTGTTCTACAAGATATAGCTGCATGCCTCTTAAGTTCACCGGCAGGTTGTAATCCAGATTGTCGTTGTGCTGGAACGTTTTGTTGATTATATTGTTGTCGTAAATGTTACGGTATTTTGTCTGCGTTGTTGCAAGCATTGTATCTGCATAATTTGAAAGCGGAGTCCTGTGAATATTTTTTACAACTGTTTCCGAAGATTTTTTTATTTTGTAACTGAAGTCTTTCGGGCTGAATTCTTCGTGCTGTGGTATTCCTTTAAGTCTGTTTTTATGTATTTTAAGGACTTTTAAAACTCTTTCCCGCACTCCGGATGGAAGCTCTTGAAATTCATTTTCAATCTGTTTGAATATAGGAAGCTGTTTTTGCCTCAAATCCAGAATTGCGTCTTCGTTCAAAATTTGCAGCGCACGTGAAAGGTGGGTTTGCGGAGCACGTTTTGCGGTTTCTTCTATGTATTTGAATATATCGTAGGATGTTGGTTTAAGGTACGGTTTGTAAGGCGCAAGTTCTTTTACAAAATTTTCAATAGAGCCGTCAAACACCCCTCTGATATTTAATTCATCTACAAAATCCGGGCTGAATACGGGTTTCTGGCAGTAGAAACAGTGGATAACACGGTTGCGCGCAAGTTCGCGGAATTCTTTCTTGGTTTTTATTTTTGAGCTTGTTGTGATTGCGTGGATTCTTTTTTCAAGCAGACTTGCCGGATTTGCCGTGAAGGTTATGCCGCAGGGCGCCTCCTGCGATTTTTGAAAACTGTCATTTTGCGGAATAAATGATTTATTCCGTGAATAATCGGAACGATTATTCAATGAAACTCTTTTAGGTGCATTTAATGAGTAATTCCTGATTTCTGTTATTTTCATATTATAGTAAAACTCCTGAATAAAAATTTTGCCGGTTCATTAAGAAATGTAACCGGCAGTTATAAATATTATCCCATCGGAGGCGGCTGTATATAAAGCGGTTTAAGCTTTCTCCAGTCGCAATCCTCTGTTTTTGATTTTTGAATTGTAAGTTCAGCTAATTTTTCTCCGAGCGGGAGATGAAGTTTTTGATAAGAAGTTCCTCCGAGAACAGGCTGGAGTTTGTCATCTGTCAGAATTTCAAAATCTCCGTTTTCTATAATTTCCTTGATTTTGTCAATCGCAACAGCGCCTTTGATTTCATTGTTCAGGTATAAATAGGCCATATTTTTTCTGGCATCAAGTGCTGTCAAGACAGGTTTTGAGGGATGTTTTGTATCTTCATAGGCTTTTGTTATAATCTCAAGACTTGAAACGCCTACGGCTTTAACATCAAGCTGCTGTGCCATAACTCTTGCGGTTGTAGTGCAGGCTCTTATACCGGTAAAGCTGCCGGGGCCGTTGTTTATCCCGATAAGCTGAATGTTTTCGGGTTTTAGGTTGTGCTTGTTCAGAATCTGCCCGACAGATGAAATTAAAAATGCGCTGTGATATTTCAAATCATGATTTTCAACGGTTTCAGATTCAATGATTGAGTTGTCTGTGGAAAGTGTAATATACATTTTTTCTAAGCAGGTATCAAAGCAAAGGATATAATTTTTATCTGTCATTGTTGAGTCCTTCCGTAATTTTTATATTGTCATCACCGAAAGCTTCAAAAGAATATTTTCTATCTTCATTGTCCTCATAAGTGACGTTGATTTTTATATGGTTAAAAGGAATTTCGTCCTGAGAAAATTCTGCCCATTCGACAAATGTTATCTGTTTGCCTTCGGAATATTCCCTTAATTCATCAAGAATTGTTTTGACTCCTTCATTTTCAAGCCTGTAGAGGTCAAAATGGTAAATTGGGATTTTAGCCGTGTGATATTCGTTTAGAATTACAAAGCTGGGGCTTGTAACTTTTTCTTTGACACCGAGAGCTTCGGCTGCGAGTTTTATAAATGCGGTTTTGCCGGCTCCGATTTCTCCGTAAAGGCTTACGAAGCATCCGTTTTGCGCCAGATTTGCAAACCTGTATGCAAGTTCTTTTGTTTCATCCAAGTTATGGCAGATTTTTTCGTATTTGTTTTTATTCATCTTTATTCACCACTATTTTATTTCTTCCTGATTCTTTAGCTTCATAAAGTGCTTTGTCAGCTTTTTTCAGCAAATCTTCCGCTGAATCCTGCGGCTTGAATTCATAAATTCCGGAACTGATTGTAATATTAATAGGATCAAGTGTTTTTTCCGGATTTATTTTAGAAAGATCGACTTTTTTGTTTTCAACAGCTTTTCTAAGTCTTTCAGCGACCATAACAGCCTCTTCCATTCTGGTGAAAGGCAGGAGCAGTGCAAACTCTTCGCCTCCGTACCGGCCTGCGATATCGTATTCTCTAAGCTGGGAGCGGATTGTTTTTGAAACTGTCTGAAGTACAAGATCGCCAGCAGCATGACCGTATGTGTCATTGACGCGTTTAAAAAAGTCTATATCCGTCATAATGACGCAGAGAGATGTTTTCTGACGTTTAGCTTTAGAAGTTTCCTGTTTTATTCTTTCTTCAAGATGGCGTCTGTTGTAGAATCCGGTCAGAGCATCAAGGGTTGCGTGTTTCAGAATTTCGCCGTAAACAATCGCTCTGTTTATGGTGGAGGAGGCTTGTTTTGCAAGCTGTTCAATGTGGTTTATTTCCTGTTGAGAGAACTCTCCGCTCATTGTTTTAGCCGCAATGCAGCCCAGAAGTCTGTTTTCGTTCACAAGCGGAAATATTCCGGTTTTGCCGTTTTGGAAAATGTTGTAATTGTATTTTTCTGTAAGTTTTTCAGCTTCTTCAAGGATAGTTTTGTCTTTGCAGTTTGCAGGCCACATCAATTCCATTTTAGATTTATGTCTTATAAATATATAAATAAGACAATTCGACATAAATTTATCTATCATTTCACCGATGAGCGGGATTACATAATTAAGCTCATATTGAGTTTCAATGATTTTAGCGATATTTTTCATCAATTCATAGAAGTCCAGATTTTTTTTCATACTTTCTGCAAGCATAACATTCTGGATTTTTATGGAAATAATATATGAGGCCGTATGCATAAATTCGATTATTTTATCAAGCGAGCGGCCGCCTTCGATTTTTATAATTCCGAGACTTTTTCCGTTTTTGGGAAGTGAGAAGAATATAAAATTTTTATAATCTGTAATATATTTGTTCCGGGTAATTTTTGGCAAAATATCCTGAAGCTCTTTGGATTGAACCAAATCACAATCAGGGCTGACCCAATCTTTTGAAAAATCTACAAGCCGGTTAGTTTCCTTGTCCAGAACAAAAGCATCAAGGCGAGAGATTTTGAAATTTTTAATAAAAAAGTCCCTTAAAGCGCTGACCAGACTTTTGGAATTTTCGGCGCTGTCGAGTTTTTGGGATAATTTTTCTATTAAATCTAACATCAGCCCTCTAATTTTTGGAGAATATCATCTGAGATATCGAAATTAGCATAAACATTTTGTACATCGTCGTGTTCTTCCAGTTTTTCCAGCAATTTAAGGATTTGTCCGGCAGTTTCTTCATCTGTTATTTCGATTGTGTTCTGAGGAATTCTGGTAAGTTCAGCCGAAACGCTTTTTAATCCGGCATTTTCCAAACCTTCTACGACATTTTGAAAATTTTCTACAGTAGTGTAGACTTTATATTCGCCATCATCCTCTGTAATATCAAGCGCATCAAGGCTGATAGCAGTTTCAAAAAGTTTGTCGTAATCAACGGAATCGTCAAACGTAATAACGCCTCTGGGGTCGAACATCCAGCCGACACATCCTGTAGCGCCGAGGCTTCCTCCGTATTTAGTAAAGAAACTTCTGATATCTCCTGCTGTACGGTTGCGATTGTCGGTCATAGCCTCGACAACGACAGCAACACCGCCCGGAGCATAACCTTCATAAGTAAGTTCTTCGTAATTGTCAGCAGCACCGGAGCCGGCACCTTTTTCAATAGCTCTTTTAATATTGTCGTTAGGAAGTCCTGCGGCCTTAGCCTGCTCAATAGCCGTTCTCAGCCTGAAATTTCCGGCCGGATCAGGGCCGCCGAGGCGTGCCGACACGATTAATTCCCTTGAATACTTTTGAAAAACAACAGCTCTCTGGCTGTCGACTTTGGCCTTTTTGCGTTTAATAGTTGACCACTTTGAGTGTCCTGACATTGTTTTCCTCCAAATCTGAAATACATTCTGTTTTTATGATAACAAAAATATTTCTAAAATACAAATTGTAAGGACTTGAAAATTACACTGACAAATGTTATAATAAATATGTAATTACTATAAATTGAGCAAAAGGAACAATAATCAGTTTATGCGATCCCGGTCCAAATATTTAAATTTTGGCTTGGGTGGACATCATATATATTATGATGCCCTTTGTTCCGTTGCAAAATCGCAGCCTTAGAAACTTATTTAAGACTGTGTTTTGTCATATCTAAACACGAGAAAAAGTAGAATATTATATATTAGGAGCAAAAAGTATGAAAAATTTATGGAAACATTTGTTTGTAAAAGCCGGTGCAAGTGGTTATTTCCGCGGCTTCACAATGATGGAAATCTTAATCAGCTGCGTAGTAATCGGAGTGTTGGCGGTATTGTTAATCCCAACGCTGCAAAGCGCGAAACCGGATAAAAACGAAGCATTGCATAAGAAAAGTACGTTCATCGTGGAACGCGTAGTAAACGAGCTTTCAAGCGA
>CALVAX010000014.1 GCA_944325605.1 Candidatus Gastranaerophilales bacterium | reverse complement strand
TTGCCATTGTCATAATTTGTCGACGAATATTCTGTTTCACCTTCAACTTTTACATCTGTGGTGTATGGTACCTTCCCGGTTACTTCTCCAACCGGCTTGCCATTGTCATAATTTGTCGACGAATATTCTGTTTCACCTTCAACTTTTACATCTGTGGTGTATGGTACCTTCCCGGTTACTTCTCCAACCGGCTTGCCATTGTCATAATTTGTCGACGAATATTCTGTTTCACCTTCAACTTTTACATCTGTGGTGTATGGTACCTTCCCGGTTACCTCTCCAACCGGATTGCCGTTTTCAATATATGTTGTTGTATATTCTGTTTCACCTTCAATATGTACTGTTCCGCTCCACTTTTTATCACTTTGCATGCCTTCAGCTGCACCCTCCAGAGTTTCTTTAGCAACTTTTCCATAATCAATATTAGGGGTGCCTGAAGTGTGACCTGTTGGAATGTCATCCACCGGGTACTTTAATGTTCCTTCATACGCAACTTGTTGGCTGCCAGAGCTTACATGCCCTGCGGCTTTAGCTTCCACCCAAATTCCGCCAGGGTTATTCTTTTTCATCGCTCCTTTAACGCCGCCTTGAATAACACCTTCACCGGCTGCCTTTTTAATTGAATCCATATTACCTGGGCCTGATACCATAGATATACTCCTTTCTTAACTTAATATACTTCACCTCGTGCTTTCGAAATCACTTATATTTCTATTAAGTTTTTCTATTCCCAAAAATTGACAGGCCCCCTCCATATCATATCATATCATATCATATAGCAGATTATAAGCGGGTTTTAGACCTTTTTAAACTCGCATTTACATTTTGTTACAATTTCGATTTTGTTAAGGTGATTGCCGGATTTACTAATCCGACACTTTTTATTTATTTCATCCAATTATACATGGAACTTTCTTGTGCCGACAAGAAAGTTCCGCAAAGAAACTCCCGACCAGCGCTTCGCTCACTAATCAATTGTAACCGTTTCAATTGAAGCAAGTGAACTCGTGCTTCGCACTCAAACAACACTTGCTTTGTTGTTCTGAAACGGAACATTGATTGTTCGCTCCGCAATGGTCGGAGGGTTTCTGTTGCTGCGATTGCGGAGCGGCAACCATCGCCCCATTTTGTCTTTCACTGTCATCCTGAATTTATTCAGGATCTTATCGGGATACTGAAACAAGTTCAGCATGACAAAATGGGGCGCTCCTTATCGCCTTTATGCCAAAACTAACCTTTCAACCCTTCAACTTTTCAACTGTTCAACCCTCTTCGCCCTTCACCCCTCAAGGGAAAGTTTAGTAGGTTTTGATAACCTCTGATTACCTAAACATCTTGTTGCGGTAATTTAAAATTTACCACAACCTACGAACTTTTGTTCTTTTAATATTATGAATTAAACACCCTACAAATCTTCAAACCCGGGGGAAGTGGCGGGAAGTCCCTTGTAGCCTTCGTTTGATTGGACAGTTTTTCGTATGTATTTGCTTGAATAGTTGCCTTTTTCAAAAAGTTTTTTCAAGGTATTTTCTCTTGTCACAAGAGGACTCAAGTTCTCGTCGCTTTCCGGATAAAGTTCTACAATTTCACTCCAGACCGAAGCTTCCATTGTCCAGGCGTAGGTTTCTTCTGCTATTGAATTGTACTCATCCTGATGGAGCGCTTCATGCGAAAGCAAAGCGGCTATTGCTCCGGGAGGGGCTTCTCTGTGCTTCGGGTTTATAAAGATGTAAAGCCGTCCGCCTTTTTTCCAGCCCAGAGCGTCATAATCAGCATAATCCGGTCTTATTGTGCTCAAATCCTTAAACATTATCCTGACAGGCTTTTTTGAAAGATTATTGCCCATAATTGCACGGCGGGAAAACTCTCCGTTTGTATCTTTCAGCATATCAAGCGCTACATAAAAAATATGATCGTCGCTTATATCTTTATAAAGATTTTTTATTTGTTTTACATATTCAACGTCATATTTTTCCGGATAATTTTCAGGAATTATTATCTGTTCCTTCTTGCCGAAAGAATATGCCGGCAGCGATGATAGCATCAGCGTTGTAAATAATATTGCTCCGGCTGCTTTTTTTATCTTCTTAATATCCACTATCTCCTCCGAATTACTACATACTTAACAGTATATATAATATTTATTTAAGGACAAATTTTTATAAGACAAATTCTTATTCTTGTAATATTTATTTACGATTAATCGCTGCAAGTTCTTTGTAAATATTTTTGTATTCTTCATTGTCCTGATTTAAAGATTGAGCTTCTTTTATGTATTCAAAAGCTGATGCAAAATCTTCTTTTTCTTTATACAGCCGGCTCATTGCTGCATAATAAACAGGGTTATCCACATCATAAAATATGGCTCTTTTCATGCACTCCACAGCTTCTTCAAAATCATTTTCTGCAGAACGCACCAGCGCAAGATAATAATAACCGGCAGAGCAATTGATATCAAGAGCTATAACATTCTGGGACAAGATTTTCGCTTTTTCAATATCCTCCTTACCCAATGCAGCTTTCGCCCCTATAATATATGCATCTATAAAATTTTCATTTTCCTGAATTATATTTTCCGCAAGCTTCAAAGCCTCATCATATTTCTTCTCTTTAATATACACTTCCGCTAGTTCACATTGGTTTGTAAAATTCTCAGGAAACTTTGATATTAAATCTTTACACAGGCTTTCTGCTTTATCAAAAATCAGCAGTTCTTTATAAACCTTTGCAAGGGCTGACTTTGTATAAGCATCATCCGGCGATTTCACCAGATTTTCTTCAAGAATTTTTTGCGCGCCTAGGAAATCTTTATCCTCATACTTCAACAGAGCCTGCAAAACTTTTGTCTGTGAGTGTTCCGGCGCAAGCTCCAGAATATATTTAACCTCATTTTTGGCTTTTTCAAAATCTTTCCTTTTATAATACAAATACGCAATTGAATATCTGTAATCAGAATTATCCGGTTTCAGGCCGATTGCTTTTTTATAAGCTTCCTCAGCTTCTTCCATCCATCCGTTTAAATAATAAGCATTTCCAAGGTTGTAATAATACACGGGCTTATTTCTGTTCATTGAGGAGGCTTTTGAAAAATACTTTATTGCACCTGTATAATCCCCTTCATCCAGCGCAAAAAGACCAAGAAAATTCAACACTTCATCGTTTTCCGTAAATCTTTCCAGATGCTTAAAAATATCGCGTGCCGAATTGTAATCTCCGTTTTCAAAAAGGATTTTACCTTTCAGAATTTGCACGCTGTCAATATCGGAATCCAGCGAATTCAATATTTCTAAAGCTTTTTCGGATAAACCTCTGTCATATAACGATGCTGCATATTCCAGAAGAACATCCCCATTTTGCGGATTTGAAGCCATGTATTTTTCTATTTCTTCATATTCTTCAAGTAAAGATAAAATTTTTATAAGCTCCGCAAGATTTTTTGAAGTCCCTTCAAGGGTATAAATTTTCTCGGCAACAGTCCTTGCATTTTTGAGATTATTCTGCTTCCGGTATATTTCTTTTAAAAGCTTGTACGATTCAACGTGGGAGGGCAATTTCTGCAGAACTTTTTCTATATATTTTTCGGCTCTGGGGAAATTATGAAGCTGAAAATAAAGTTCTCCAAGCTGATAAAGTATTTCAGCGTTATCAATTTCTGTTTCAAGAGTTTTATAAAGCATCTCTATAGCCTGCTTGTAACAACCCTGATTTTTTAATTCAAACGCCTGCTTTATATAATCTAAAACTTCATTTTCCTGCATAAATCTCCATTCCCTGTCTTATAGCTAAACCGGACATTTTTATTATTTTTTCGCTTTGGTTTTGTCTGTATCTTTTTTCGGCTCGTTAATGATTACAAGCACCTCATCTTCCCCTGCCATTTTAAGGTTGTTTCTTGCAATTCCTTCAAGCGATGTTGTTGTCGAAAACTGCTTTATATCATCTTTCAAATCTCTGTTTCTGGCTTCAGCTTCATCGCGGACTTTTTCAAGAGTATTAATCTTAGCTTTATAAGATATTGTTTTCGAGATATTCAAAATTGCGCCGAACCCCACTTGAATAATACAAAACAGCAGTACAAACGTCAAAAAAGAATAATAAATTCCTTTTTTAACCTTTGATTTTTTTTGACTTTGCTTTGGTTCATGCACAACCTGCTGTTCTGCCGCCGGCGGAACAACCGGAATTTCAGGGGAAAAAGCTTCATTATTGCTGCCATTTTCAAAATCCGCCACACATACCTCACTTTTGTTCCGAATATCTTCCGGAAACTAATTTTATTATAAGCGAAATAATTCCTTATAACAACCCTTATTTAATAAATTTACAATTTAAAATTTGTTGTAAAATTCAACTGCGACCAGGTGTTGCCTGTATTTATATCATAAGTCTGCTTTGCACCGACATTAAAGCGCATTCTGTCAGTATCTTTTGCGCCAAGCGGATTTACCGAAAATATAAGCTCGCTCGAGCGCCTGTTTCTGGTTATATCTTTTGAAAAAACGTCCTTTATTGAAAAATAATTATTAAGTTTTAATTCCGGAGTCACACTAAAGTTATCCGTTTGAATTTGTGTAGTTGTCAAATTGTTTTTTTTGTAATTCGAACTCAGGGAAAAATATTTATTTTCATATTTTGTAAACAACGATGTCGCGTTTTCAAGCTGGGAGGTTGAAATCTCGCTTCCGAATGACGTTCCGAAAGACCAGTTGCCGTCATTTTCCGTATAATTTTGGCTCCACGGGCTTATTGAGTATTCTTCACTTTTGAACTTGGAAATATAATATTTTCTTTTAGTATCGATGGAAGATTTACTTCCGGAAATATCCTCAGATGCGATCTTCTGCGGAGTTTTTATATTAAGGGTGAAAAGGTCTGTAGAATCCATATACAAAATATCTTCCGCGCCTTCAACGTATTCGGCATAACCCTTGAGAGTTGCAGCATTCAGAACAACAGGCTCCTCTTCATCAGCAGATTGCAAAGTTGTGTTTTCTTCGTCTGCAGTGCTTTCTTTTTGCTCTTTTTTATCCACTGTTTCAGGTTGTTCTTCGTCGTCAGGAATAGCCCAGATAAAGATGTTTGGAAGTTGAACATCTTCCGCGGGCTTTTCTGTGACACTTTCTGCACAAACCGGAAAACTGCCTGCCAGAAACATTAACGCTAAAACAACAACAAACCTTTTCATATTCTTATTTTAACCGTATACGGCAAATCAGTCAAACGATTTTCAAGATAAAACCTGAGTAACAGTTAATATTCATTATTTTAAAATTTTATGCTATAATAAATAGTGTTAGTATAAAAAAGTTAAAGGAGCTTAAGATGTTTAAAAAGCGCACTATAAGTGAATTCCCGACAGGGGGGGGGGGGCAATAAAAGCTCCTTAATTGAATTATTATTAAACAAACCAAGAGCTTTTACTATGGCAGAAGTTTTGATTACGCTTGGTATTATCGGAATTGTCGCTGCAATGACCCTGCCAACTGTAATAAATAACGCACAGGACAGACAATTCAGAGCCATGTTTAAAAAACAATTTTCAGTAATTTCGCAGGCTTTGCAGATGATAGTTCTTGAAGACGGGAATGTTATGGATTTTGACGATTGGCACGATATGGTAATTCACGTTTGCAGAATTGGAGAAAAACTTAACGCCGCAAAATCAGGCCTCAGATGTGATGAAGTTCTTTCCAATTATACATCAGGAACGAATTACGCCAGAATAGACAAGAATTTTCAATGGCACGGCGATGGCAAATGGTATGACAAACAGGGAACTCCGCTTATTCTTAACAATGCCTATACCCCTATGACATTTTATCTTCCTGACGGTGCATGGATAAATTTCAGCTGTTACAGGCAAATCCTTGTTGATGTGAACGGCGCTAAAAAACCGAATACGGTCGGACGTGACATATTTTATTTCGTATTTTCAAGGCAAAATTCTATGCCCGGATTCTGGGAAAATAAATCCGACAGATTATATACAACAGTCAATGCATGTTCAAATTTTGACAGCAGCCACAATTCTACTGCTATCTATGAAGATTCTTATCAGGACGACTGCGAAAACGGCTCCGGCTGGGGGTGCTCTCCATTGTACATTCTCCAGTAATATTGAAAATAATTTTTGCTCGTGATATCCTTTTTATGCTGATTTAAAAACATAAGAAAGAAGGATTAAAAATGTCAGAAGTTAGAGTCAGAATTGCACCATCCCCGAGCGGGAATTTGCACATTGGAACAGCAAGAACGGCTTTGTTCAACTATCTTTTTGCTAAAAAAAATAACGGTAAATTCGTTTTAAGAATAGAAGACACAGACGCAGAGCGCACAAGTCAGGAATATATTAAAAATATTTTTGACAGCCTTAAGGCTCTCGGGCTTAACTGGGATGAAGGCCCCGATATCGGCGGCCCTTACGGCCCTTACACACAATCCGAAAGATTTGATATTTACCCGAAATACGTTCAGGAATTGATTGACAAAGGTTTTGCTTACGAATGCTTCTGCACTCCGGAAGAACTTGAGGCAGAGAAAAAAGAAGCTGCAGAAAATAAAAAACCTTATGTCTACACAAAAAAATGCGAAAATCTGACTGAGGAAGAAAAAGCCAAACTCCGCGCAGAAGGCAGAAAACCAGCAATCAGATTTAACATTTCAAAAGCACAAAAGGCTTTTCACGAGTCTTCAATCCTTGAATTTGACGACCTTGTAAAAGGCAAACTCCACGTTGATACAGATCTTCTCGGAGATTTTGTAATCTTGAAATCCAACGGTGCTCCGACTTACAATTTTGCGGTTGTAATCGATGATATGCTTATGAAAATTTCGCATGTTATCAGAGGAGAAGACCATATTTCAAACACCTTCAAACAAATTCTTATCTTTGAAGCTCTTGGCGCTGAAGTTCCGCGCTTCGGACATCTCGGAATGATTCTTGCACCGGACAGAAGCAAGCTTTCAAAAAGACACGGCGCAACCGCTGTTTCAGAATTTGTTGAAAAAGGCTATTTGACTGATGCGCTTATCAACTTTGTAGCGCTTCTTGGCTGGTCGCCTTCTGACGGTCAGGAAATAAAAACAGTTGATGAGATTGCTAAAGATTTCAGAATCAATGAAGTTTCTTCATCAAATTCAATCTTTGAATACGACAAACTCAACTGGATGAACAGCCATTATATCAAAATGCTTTCAATTCCGGAATTGAAAGAAAGATTAAAGCCGTATCTGACAAAATATGACCTCTCTGAGCTTACGGATGCCCAGTACACCAGAATGGTTGAAATCACTTATGAACCTTTGACATTGCTTTCAGATATCACTGATGCTGTTCCGTATTTCTTCGGTCAGGATGTCGAAATCGACGACAGAGCAAAAGAAACGCTTGATACAGAAACCGCACAGGATGTTTTGAAAACCTTTATGGAACAGGCTCCTGACTGGGAATGGACTGAAGAAAATCTTCATGAAAAACTAGAAGCCTTCAGAGCATACTACAAAGAAAAAGGCATTAAGCCGAAAGTAACAATGTGGGCAATCAGAGCAGCCGTAACCGGCAGACTTTGCGGGGCTGATATGACTGCAATCCTTGCAATCATCGGTAAAGACAAGACTTTCCGCAGAATTAAAGCTGCAATGAAACAGCCTTTACAATCATAACCGGCTAAGCACACACTTATTGTAAATATTTGTAAAAAAACTTCGTAGAAAATTAAACTTTTTTACGAAGTTTCCGTATATAGAAAAATATAATGGTTGCAGATTTCGGATTTTGAGAGTATTTGAGAGTATTTTAGAGAGAAAATCCGTATAGAAAAGGAGTAAAAAATGGCATTGGCAAAGAGAGTATCAGAAAGAGAAAATGAAGCACAGGTTTTAGAATTTTTCACATCCGAGGACATTCAAAACAATCTTACGTTCCTCATGCTTGCGGATTCAATGTTGAAAAATTATTCAGATTCAAAACAAGAAATTATCAAAGTCATTGATCCCGATGATGACAGCAATGTTTTATATTATACCAACGACAAATTTTTAGAAGTAATAGATTTATACGGACTTGACGGGTTTATTTATTAATTTGCGCATGCTAAAATTACCGTATGGAATTTAAACATTATACGGTAATGAAGCAGGAAGCGGTTGATGCATTGGAATGCAGAAACGGTTTAATTTATGTTGACTGCACACTTGGCGGAGGCGGACACAGCGAACTGATATTAGAAAGAATACAACCTGATGGCAGACTGGTTGCATTTGATATTGATCAGGATGCGATTGACGCAGCGTCAGACAGGCTTAAGGCGTATAAAAACAACCTTACAATCGTCAAGACTTCCTACACCAATATCAAACAGACACTGGCCTCTCTTAACGTTCCGAAAATTACCGGCGGTGTTCTGTTTGATCTGGGCGCAAGTTACCACCAATTCAATAAAGCAGAACGGGGTTTTTCGTTTTCAAAAGAAGCGCCTCTTGATATGCGATTTAATCAGGAGGCGTCGTTCTCGGCGTATGACGTGGTGAACGGGTATTCTGAAAGCGAACTTGTGCGGATTTTTTCAGAATACGGAGAAGAAAGATTTTCCAAACGCATTGCAAAAAAAATTGTGGAGGAACGAAAGGTCAAAAAGATTGAAACCACAATAGAATTGGCTGATTTAATCGTAAACTGCACCCCTCACATTAAATCCTCCATACACCCCGCGACACGTGTATTTCAGGCCATCAGGATTGAAGTCAATCAAGAGTTAACAAATGTAAAAAATACTCTGAATGATGTGTTGGATTTATTGGACATTGGTGCTATAATAAGTGTAATAAGTTTTCACTCGCTGGAAGACCGGCTGGTTAAAAACTTATTCAGGTATCACTCGCAAAAATGCCACTGCGAACCTAATCAAATGATTTGCAAGTGCCCTCCGCCAAAGCTGGAGCTGGTTAATAAAAAACCGATTGTTGCAAGTGATGAGGAGATTAAAGTTAATCCGCCTTCAAGAAGTGCAAAATTAAGAATCGCAAGATGTATTAATTAATTGATTAAATTTAACGAAAAAGATTTTCACATTTTGAAAGGCAGTTGGGGACAGGAAAAGTTGAATACAGCAAGAGTAAGACAGGAATATTATTCTTATACGGAAACGGATTATACACAAAATCCGATAACTCAGGCATCAGTAATAGAAGGCCCATTCTATTACGACAAAGAAAATCTGGTAAAAGAAATGGCAATCAGACGGGTAAACAAAACTATAGGCGGACTTCTGGCAATTTGCGTAATTGTCGCATTTGTCAGCTACTATTTTGCCATGACAAACGAAGTTACCCTGAACAAACTCAGCCGCCAGATTACAACCCTGAACGAAGAAAATGCTGAATTGCAAAACCAGCTTGACCGTCTGAAATCATTCAACAATGTCGACGACAAAATGATGGAAAACAACCTTCTGCAAAAAGCAGCAAAGGTAATAGAAGTTCCGGCAGTAGCCCCTGTCGCAGCAATCGACAAGAAAAATGACACAACCGCAGCATTCAGCTGGGCTATTGGATATTAAGCTGTCATTCTGAGGGAGTGTACGACTAAAAAATCTATTTCTTTTTGTCCTCAGAATGGGTAACTTTTTATTTTCACGTCATTCTGAGGGCGAAGCGTTAAGAAGCGCCTTGCGCACTGCATGTCATTCTGAGGGCGAAGCGTTAAGAATCGCATTGCGCACTGCATGTCATTCTGAGGGAGTGTAACGACCGAAGAATCTCATTTTTTTAGTAGGTTTTGGTAATCTTTGATTACCGAAACATCTTGTTGCGGTAAATTAATATTTACCATAGACTACTAAAACTTGGCTTGCTTCTTTTTGTCCTCCGGACGGGGGCACTTTTGGTGGCAAAAGTGCCGCAAAACCAGCCGCACGCTTCGTTCACTAATAATTTGTCCGGCTCGGCATTTAGGCGGGTAAACTCGCTTCGCTCAAACAATACCCGCCTTTGATATTTGCCTCGCCTGCAATTATTGTTCACTTCGCTATCGCGGCATTTTTTATCTTTTCTTGTTATTCTAAAAGTTCTTTGTTGGGCGGAAAGTTTTGTAGGTTTTGGTAATCTTTGATTACCGAAACATCTTGTTGCGGTAAATTAATATTTACCGCAACCTACTAACTACTAACTTCGCCCCATTTTGTCTTTCACTGTCATCCTGAATTTATTTCAGGATCTCATTGAGATACTGAGATAAACTCAGCATGACAAAATGGCTTGTTATGGTTTCAGTGGATCCTTCGGCTTTTCGCTCTCGCAGTAAACGGGTACGGCTGACGCCTTTCACCCTCTGCTCGTGCGCCTCAGGATGACATGTTTTTTATTTTTTACGTCATTTTGAGGGAGTGCAACGACCGAAGAATCTCATCAGGTTTTTTGGAGATCCTTCGCTTCGCTCAGGATGACGTGACTTCTTTTCTTGTCATTCTGAGGGAGCGAAGCGACAGAAGAATCTCATGAAATTTTATATAAGGCCGGATTAAATAAATCCGGCCGGCTTGATGTTATTCCTTTACATTGCCGTCTTTGTCATACTCGGTATAACTAATCTGTTTGCCGTCTTTGTCGAACTTCGTTACACTCTTCACGCTGCCATCTTTGTCATACTCGGTGTGAATATTGTTACCATCTTGATCATATTCATAGACTTCATAGAAATCAACACTGCCATCAGGGTAGCGTACAATCTCTTGCGTCATGCGGCCGTCTTTGTCGTATGTGTTGTCATAATAGATGGAAACACTGCCGTCTGGGTTGCGGCAAATCGCTTGTGTCTGGTTGCCGTCTTTGTCGTATGTGTAGTCCCAATAAGTACCAACACTGCCGTCTGGGTTGCGGCAAATCGCTTGTGTCTTGTTGCCGTCTTTGTCGTATGTGTAGTCATAATAGTAACCAACACTGCCGTCTGATTTGCGAGTAATCACTTGTGTCGTGTTACCGGCTTTATCGTATGTGTAGTCATAATAGAAACTAACACTGCCGTCTGAGCTGCGCCAAATCTCTTGTGTCGTGTTGCCGTCTTTGTCTAATACTTCTTCTATATAACCATTTTCATCGTATGAGTACATTGTGCCATCAGGATTTGGAACTGTCTGGTTTGCATATTTTTCTCGTTTTATATACATTTGCATATCAAGCGGGGACTTGTTATTAGCCATATCTTCTCCTTTGGCAGGTGTTATTGCCTTTGGCGGGTTTGGATCTTTCGCCGGCGGCGTGTTCTGTGCTGGTGGCGTGTTCTGCGCAGGCGGCGTGTTCTGCGCAGGCGGCGTGTTCTGTGCAGGCGGCGTCTGCTGCACCTGCTTCGTCGGATTGGGCTGCTGCGCTTTTGACAAATCCAGACCCATTGCGCCATAGATTTTGTTCATCTGCTCGTCGGACAAACTTATTTTATCGCCCTGCCTTATTACATAACTCTTGCCCCAGCCGGCGCGCGTTTTATCCGTTCCGCCGCTGAATAGTTTCTGACCTTCGGCCTGCTCTTCTTTCTGAATTTCATCAAATACTGACATGACTTTATTCCAGTCTATCTTCTGGTTTGAGTCAAAGCCTGCATGCTTTTTTGCCTGTTCCAAAAATATATACGTCAGGCCTTTGTCTTTTCCGCTCACTGTGTAGTCAAATCCCATTTTTATACTCCTTTTCTCTTTAGGGCTAAGCACACGCTGCTTATATTTTTATTAAAACTTTTTGCCCCAAATTATTGACTACACTTCCCCATATCATATCATATCATATCGCGCATTATAAGCGGATTTCAGTCACTTTTAAAATCATCTTTACATTTCGTTACATTTCCGGTTTTGTTAAGGTTTTTGTCAGATTTACTAAGCCGGCAATATTTATTTATTTTTCATTCAATTATATTTGGAACTTTCTTGTACCGACAAGAAAGTTCCGCAAAGAAGCTCCAGACCGGCGCTTCACTCACTAATCAATTGTAACCGTTTCTATTGAAGCAAGTGAACTCGTGCTTCGCACTCAAACAACATTTGCTTTGAAGTTCAGAAACGGAACATTGATTGTTCGCTACGCAATGGTCGGATGTTTTTCTGTTGCCGCGATAGCTGAGCGCTAACCAGCGCCTTTATTCCGAAACCTCTTAGTGCCTTAGTATCTTTTTCCGAAACAAACCCTTCAACCTTTCAACCATTCAACTTTTCAACTTCCTTCACTCTTCACTCCTCACGCCTCACTTTTTAGACCCCTCACCCGAATTTCTAAATTCACTGCGCTCATTAAGAAATTCTACCCTCAGCCATACGGCATACAGTCTCACTCGGCTCGTTCCTCGCCGGTTCGAACTTGCATCCCACAGGGAGAGGGAAAATATTTTACGAAACAAACCCTTCAACCCTTCACCCGTTCAACTTTTCAACCATTCAACCGTTCAACCCTCCTCACTCCTCACTTTCCCGTCCGCACATACTTTAGTCGGAACTTTCCCATACTAAAGTATGAATTTTTGTAAAATTTATTAAAGTTTTTCAAATTTGTGCCGTCAATTATACAAAAGGTAGTTAGTAGAAGGCATGAGTTTAATGAAAAAAGACGAAAATAAAAAAGGCGTTTCGCTTTTCAGCCAATCAGAATTTCTGATTGACAATGACCCCATGGAAGAAATTTTTGCGCTGAATCTTGGTGACTTCTTGTCAGAGCATCTGATATCTAAGGAATTGGCTCAAAAAATCAGCGAACATTCAAAAGATAAAAAAGCAGGCTTAAAAAACCAGCTTTCTGAATTGATTTCAATATATTCTCTAAAAAATACTCTCTGTGTATTGAATTTTGAAACAGAAAAGGACTTTACAATAATAACCTCAATTGCAAAATCTATTGCTATGATGGTAGACACACAGATATGCAACATTTATCTTGCAAAAGAATTTGCCAAAGGCCTTGAAGGAAGTGATATGCAGCTTGTTCTTGCCGGATCTTCTGCTGAACTTCAGGTTCCGGGATATAACGTTGACAGCGACAGTGTTGTTGCAAAAACTTATCTCGCAAAAGACACTACAAAATGCGAAAATGCTATCGGGATATCAATTCACAGCATGTCGCAAAATATCGGGGTAATAGAATTAAAAACAACTTCTTTGCAGGATGAATTTATTGAACTTGTTGAAAGCATTGCAACCCTTTTTGCAACTTCAATGACCCTGCAGAGCATGATTGACGAAACCCACCGGCTTATTGAGGATGAAAATTCCGCAACAACTGACCTTCAGCACATGAGAGCTGAATTAACCTCTCTTATCGGTGATCTCTGCGATTATCAGCAAATATTTGTAGAACACCTTGCTAATGCCGTTGACACAAAAGGCGGTTACAAAGTTTCACACTCCAAAAACACTGCAAACCTGGCAAGAAAACTCTGCAAACAACTCGGGCTGAATGAAAAAACAACGGATTTAATCTATTATGCAGGACTTTTGCAAAACATCGGCAAAATCACGCTTCCGGAAAGCATTTTTGCAACAAACGGCAAGCTTTCGGACGAAGATTTCAAAAAAATCCAGAATCACGCAAATGTCGGCGTCAATCTTTTGATGAATATAAACTTCCTTTCTGAAGTTGTTCCCTACATTACATACCAGAAAGAACGCGTAGACGGCTCCGGCACACCGGAAGGTTTGAAAGGCCAGTCAATCCCGTTTGGCTCAAGGATTATTGCAGTAGCCGATGCGTATTCCGCAATGACTTCGGACAGACCGTACAGAAAAGCCATGCCGGTCGAAAAAGCGCTTTCTATAATGAAAGAAGAAGCCGGCACAAAATGGGATGTTGATGTAGTGAATGCACTTGCTGAAGTTGCCGGAGAAAACTAAATGCTTGCGGCTCATCAAATAGGAGCCTGCATTGCCGTAATCTTAACCGGCGGGGTTCTGATTTACAGGACGATTAAAAAATTCGGTGAATTGCAGACTTACATGAAAGACGATCCTGTATTTGGAGCTTCTTCATTCAAATTCTGCGGACAGGAATTTAACTACGCAGACATCGACGGAATACAGGTTAAAAAAGACACTGCAAACGTAAGCTTAGAAACGAGATTTTACGCAGGCGGAGCATGCTCGCGGCTTAACTATGACAAAATAATCATAAATTTCAAAAACGGCAAAACCCTTCAAATTCCGACAATCAGAAGAAAAACGCTGAACAAATATCTTAAAGAACTTGCAAAACACACTTCCACCGGCATAAATCCTGACGACTACAAAGAACCTTTCGCAACATGTTATGAGATTTTAATTCTGACAATAGTAATCATCTGGATAATTACGGGGTTTATGAAATAAAAGAATTTTTAATAAAAATACAGGCAAGCTATCCGCAAATTTCACAGATATTCTAAAAAGCATGTCATTCTGAGGGCGTGAAACGACTGTAGAATCTCCCGCATTGCCACCATGTCATTGTGAGGGCGGAGCCGGAAGAATTCCGCCGTTTTTTTAAGGAGATCCTTCGGCTAAAGCCTCAGGATGACATGACTTAGACAAAATAGGGCGATTTCTTATCGCCCTAACGTCTTTTCCCGAAACATCTTATCGCCTTATCGCCTTGCATACTTATCGCCTTATTCAATAATACTGAACGCCGTGATGTCGTCGATACTAACACTCAGCCAGTCGTAGCGGAAGCAGACATAATCTTTGCATTCGCAATCATTGTCGTCGCAGGTGCAATAGTCCTCAAGACGGCAGACGAGCGCATTCTCTAAAGCAATAAAATCGTCATGACATTCCTCACACCTGCCTTCCGGAATAAAAACCCGGCCGTCGATTTTTAAGTGTCCTGTAAAAATAGTAATCTTGTCGGTTCCGTTGTCTTCTATAATTTTCTTTAAAGTTTTCATCAAATTTTTAGCCATAAAAATCTCCCTGTAATTTAGCCCGCAAAGGGTTTTCAAACAAATACAGTTTTAACCAGTTTATTGAAAAAATACAGCAACTATAGACCTAACCGAATTAAGCTATTTAGTTACAAAAGATAAATAATTTTGTCATTTCAATATGTTTATGTTACAATATTATCAAGGATATTAGACGAATTAAGGGGAGAAATTATATATGTCAGATGGAATTCAAGAAGTAACAGAGCAGACTTCTACAGCGCAGCAGCCTGAAAAAGTTGAAGTTGTTGACCTGCCGGATAATGATGAATCTATTGAAACCAAAACAAGCGCAAGTTATGACGCAAGCAATATCAGGGTTCTGGAAGGACTGGAAGCTGTCAGAATGAGACCCGGTATGTATATCGGCTCAACTTCTCAACGAGGGCTTCACCACTGCATATATGAAATTGTGGACAACTCTATTGACGAATCTCTTGCCGGATTTTGTACGGATATTCACGTAACGGTTAACAAAGATAACAGCGTTACGGTTGAAGACAACGGCCGCGGAATCCCTGTTGATATCAAACCGGAGACCGGCAAATCTGCGTTAGAAATCGTTCACACCGTTCTCCATGCCGGCGGAAAATTCGGAGATGGCGGATACAAAGTATCGGGCGGACTTCACGGCGTTGGCGCATCTGTTGTAAACGCGCTTTCCGAAAAATACAAAGTCGAAGTTTCACGTCAGGGCTACGTCTGGAGGCAGGAATATATGAGAGGTGAACCTCTGACTCCTGTCGAAAAAGGTGAAGCAACCGATAAAACAGGGACAAAAACAACATTCTGGCCTGATCCTGAAATCTTTACGGAAACAACTGAAATCGACTGCGACGTTATTGCTAACAGGCTTCGTGAAATGGCGTTTCTTAATAAAGGTCTTAAAATCATTTTCACAAACGGACACACCGGCGAAACCGAAACTTTCCATTATGTGGGCGGTATCGGAAGCTACGTTGAATTTTTGAATAAAAACAAAACAGTTCTTCACGACAAACCGATTTATATAGACAAAGTTGTTGACAACATGCAGGTTGAAGTTGCAATGCAATACACAGATGCTTACACTGAAAGCGTTCTGTCTTTTGCAAACAACATCAACACTCATTCAGGCGGAACCCACTTAACAGGTTTCAGAAACTCTATTACCCGTGTTTTAAACGATTACGCAAGGAAAAATAACATACTGAAAGATTCCGAACAAAACCTTTCCGGAGAAGACGTCAGAGAAGGTTTGACGGCTATTGTTTCGGTAAAACTTCCAAATCCTGAATTTGAAGGGCAGACAAAAGAAAAACTCGGCTCACAGGAAGCTATGGGCGCAGTTCAAGATGCAGTAAGAGATAAACTTCAGGAATGGCTTGAGTTTAACCCGAAAATAGCAAAAATGATTCTGGAAAAAACTCTTCAGGCGCAGCGGGCAAGAGAAGCCGCAAGAAAAGCAAGAGAACTTACAAGAAGAAAAACCGTTCTTGAAAATTCAACATTGCCTGGCAAACTTGCCGACTGTTCAAACAGAGAACCGGAAAAATGCGAAATCTACATTGTTGAGGGAGATTCTGCGGGCGGTTCTGCTAAACAGGGCAGAAACAGAATGTTTCAGGCAATTCTGCCTCTGAGAGGTAAAATTTTAAACGTTGAAAAAGCACGTCTGGACAAAATCTACGGCAACAATGAAATTCAATCAATGGTTCAGGCTTTCGGCATCAACATAAGCAAAAACGAAGAAGAAGTTGACCTTGAAAAACTCCGCTACCACAAAATTATCATCATGACTGATGCGGATGTTGACGGCGCACACATCAGAACACTTCTTCTGACATTCTTCTTCCGTTACGCCAAACCGCTTATTGAAAACGGTTACGTCTACATCGCGCAGCCGCCGCTTTATAAAATTACAACAGGAAAAACATCTGAATACCTGTTTAACGAACATGCGCTTGACAAAATGCTCAAAGAACGCGGCATTAAAAACCTCAGCCTTTCGGATAAAACAAAATCAAAGGTCAAAACCGGCGACGAATTGCTGGAACTTATCAAAAACATGTCAACCTTCTACAATTCTTACAACAACCCGATTTTGAACATGTTTCCGGCCGTTGTATTAAGAGGGCTTGTCAGAGCAAACATTCAGGCCGAAGATTTCGATTCTCAGGACAAAATGAACGAAATTTCAGAATATTTGAACCATTATCTTCAGGATCACGCCAAAAATTACAACATTACAGAAGCTGAAAATTACAAAGTTTCGGTCAAATACAACCCCGAAAACTCAAAATACGCGCTTCAACTGAACCTGAATGAAGAAGAACACGTTATAATCACGCAGAACATTATTAAGAGCAGCGAGTTTAAACGCCTGAGAACTTCTTATCCTTTAATCCGCGACTTTTTGATTGAAGAAGAAGAAAAACTTATTCTTGAAACAGACACTGACCAGTATGACATCACATCGTTTGAAAAATTACAAAAAATCATAGACGACAGAGGTCAAAAAGGTTTGACAATCCAGCGTTTCAAAGGGTTAGGCGAGATGATGCCGCAGCAGCTGTGGGAAACAACAATGGATCCTGCCACCCGCACTCTTCTAAAGGTAAACATTGAAGACGCAATGATGTGCGATCAGTTGTTTGACATTCTGATGGGCGACAAGGTTGACCCCAGACGCAACTTCATCGAAGCCAACGCCGTTTATGCAACCAACATTGATACATAAGAAAAAAGCCCGTAATATTGCGGGCTTTTAAATATAATTATTGAAATCAGGACGTTATTATTATAAAATAATTGTGAATTTTACATAAGAAAGAGTGAACTATGAAAAAAGAACTTATATTTTTAGGCCCTCCGGCCTGCGGAAAAGGCACACAAACAAACAAACTGGCAGAATTCTTAAAATTTCCGCACGTTGATACCGGATCTCTTTTAAGAAACGAAATTAAAAACAACACGGAAGCCGGAATTGAAGCAAAAAAATTCATTGACAAAGGTCAGCTTGTGCCGGCAGAACTTGTTGCTAAAATCATCAAAAACAGACTTTCAAAAGATGACTGCAAAAACGGCTACATCCTTGACGGATACCCGAGAAGCCTTGAACAGGCTGAAAAACTTGAAATAATTAACAAAGAAATCAACACTGATAACGACGTTGATTTCAGAGCGGTTTATTTTGATATTGATACAAAAATTTTAGTGGAAAGGATTGTCAACAGACGTTCCTGCCCTGTATGCGGCGAGATTTACAATCTGGAATTTAAACCGCCGAAAGTTGAGGGACACTGCGACAAAGACGGCGCCGAACTTGTTCAGCGCAAAGACGACACCAGAGAAGTCGCTCAGGCACGTTTCGATACTTATTTTCACGAAACAGCACCTTTGATTGACTACTACAAAAACAAAGGCGTTTTAAGAACAATCGACGCAAACGGAACTATTGACGAAGTTTGGGAAAGATTGCTCGGGGTAATTAAGTAAAAAAGAAAGGGGCTTGCGATTTTTGGCAGCCATTCACAAAATGGATGCTGGATTTTATCAAAAATCGCAGGCTGAGTTAAAAATATGATACATAAAAAATCAAGAGATGAAATTAAACGAATGCGCCATGCCGGCCATATTGTAGCACTTGTTCATCAGAAAATGAAAGAAGTAATAGAACCCGGAATAAGCACAAAAGAACTGGACGATATTGCATATCACATAATCAAAGAAAACAGAGCAATTCCGACATTTTTAGGCTATGCCGGCTTTCCGGCCTCAATCTGCGCATCAATAAACGAGCAGGTTGTACACGGAATTCCGCACGAAGATGTGAAGGTAAAAGAAGGCGACATAATTTCAATTGATGTCGGGGCAACTTACGGCGGTATGGTAGGTGACGGCGCATGGACATATCCTGTCGGAAAAATTACTCCGGAAGTCCAGCGGCTTTTGAATACAACAGAAGAAGCTCTTTTTGAAGGTATTAAACAAATGCGGGAAGGCAATGTTCTGGATGATGTTTCAAAAGCGATTGAGAGGGTTGCAAACCGTGAAAAACTCGGAATTGTCCGCCAGTACGGCGGTCACGGTGTCGGACATGAGATGCACGAAGAACCGTTTTTGTTCAATTACAGCGTCGGAAATCAGCTTCCGCTGAAACACGGTTATGTAATCGCAATTGAGCCGATGTTAAATCTCGGCGGCGACGACGTTGTTGTTGCAGATGATGAGTGGACAGTTTCAACGACAGACAAACAGCCGTCCGCACACTTTGAGCATACTGTGCTTGTAACTGAAGATGAACCGCTGATTATTACACAGCTTATGGCATAGGAGAACGGAATGAGATATTATGTAGGTCTGTCACTTGCGGCAACTTCAAGCGTAGACACAGGAGTTGCAATAATAGACGACTTTAACCGCATAACTTTTGTCGATAAACTTTACAAAATGAATGATATAATATACTTTTTCGACAATTTTTCATCGACAAAAGACAGCGAAATCTGTATTTCTCTTGCGTGGGACAGAACAATGCTTAACGGGAAATGGCGGATACTTTCTAAACCCTACCAGCTTGTGTCGACCAATCCTCACATGCCAAATCAAGAAAACTGGACTCAGCGATACACCACACGCGGGGCGGAATACTTTAAGACCCTCACTGAAAAAGGTGCCGTTATCAACCGTTTTGAACTCTATCTTACCCGCCAGAGCCTGCATTTGAATTCGTGCTACAAAGAGCGTTCCCCTGCTGACTGCAAATTTCTCCAGCAGGCATTGAAATACGAATGGGGATTTGAAGATATACCTGTCAATATGATGCCTGTTGCGCAGCTTGAGGCAATAATCGGCGCCATTTTAGCACGGGAGAATTATCTCCATCCCGACAATATCAAACAGATTTCCACATTCAAAGACACAAGAGTAATAGACGTAATCAAAAATCCGAAGAATTTATTTGAAATCGGTCAGCAGACAGAAATCAACGTCTAAGGCATCCGCAATCGCAAAGAGTTTTTTAAGGCTGATATTTTTCTGCCCCCGCTCAACCCTTGTTATATATTCACGCGAAAGGTCAACAAGTTCGGCGAGTTTTTCCTGCAAAAGATTTTTCTTTTGCCGGAATTTAGCTATATTTTTGCCTAACAATTCGAGCCTTGACGTGTGACCTATTTTGCCCTAAAGTATAAATAAAGTCAGTGACCTATTTGTCCGGAGCCGGAAAGGATTTTTGGATGAAAAAATTTCCAGTTATACAAAGAGCTTTTACTATGGCCGAAGTTTTGATTACTCTCGGAATAATCGGAATTGTCGCCTCAATGACGCTCCCCGGAGTTATTGAAGGTTACAGAGAAAAAGAAAACGTTACACGGCTTGAAAAATTTTTATCAGTTCTCAGTCAGGCTGTGAATTTATACAAGGCACAAAATGACTGTCCACTCAGCATTAGCGACTGTCTTGGAGGCGGAATAGATTCTGATTGCGCAAATTTTGAACAGATAGCATCAAGAATGAAAATAGTGGATTCTGCAACCCGCAGCACAAAAAATGAAAAATTCTGGCTGCCCGAACAATCTTACAACTACTACGGGGAAGTGGTTTCCGGAAACTACGGAGGTGTCAGCAAATCCGTTGCAGGCGACTGCGTGTATCTTTTGCCGGAAGGAACTACTTTTTCTGTCGATGTTAATCCGACAAGTTTTGACATTGCAGTAGATGTCAACGGAGCGAAGCTTCCGAACAGAGTCGGCAGAGATATTTTCTTTGTCCTTATCGGGGCTAATGCAAATTTTACTTACGAAAACTCCCAACGATACAATTCCGGATATACTGAGGATATTTTCCTGTACCCGCTCTTTACGGGCGGCGGAGAATCCAATGCTTATAATGGTATCTGCTCAATTCAATATGAATGTAATCCTGTAAATATTGACCCGACAAAAAATAACGGAGCAAGCATCACAGCTTATACAATTCTCACAAAAAAAATACCGCCGCTGTACAGCAGGAATTAATTATCTCTGGTTGCGACAAGGCTTAAGGCTGCGCCGAGAACCGCGCCGATGCCCATTCCCCACTTGAAGCCGTTCCATTTGATTGTGCTCATGGCTTTTGCGGCAACTGTATCCATCAGACTTGCGTCTTTTCTGTACTTTTTAAAATTATCCGCAAATCCTTTTTTCAAAGCTTTAACTGTATTGGAATCCGTAACGCTTTCTCTTAAAGCTTTACATTTGTCGCCTATAGCCTCAAGAGTTTCCGCAACGCCAAGCCGTCTTAGAAAAATTCTGTTTTCGTCGGAAAGTTTGTTCTTATGAATTTCTTCTGCAGCCTGCGTTAGAATTTTTATATCGTTCTCTGCATTTTTTCTTGTGACGGAAAACGCGGTATTCACAAAAGTATCCTTACTAATCGGAAGATAATAACACGTCATCCCGAGCATTCCGCCGAGCAAAGTTGCGCCGATACGCTTCGCTCTGGCCGATGTGCGCGGAGAAGAACCATAATTCACAGATGCATCGTAATTCATAAATCTAACCTCACAGTTATTGCTTTGGTTATTTTAATGTGCTTGATAAAAATTTTTTGCTATTTTTGTAAAGTTTTATTAACCAAATCTTTTACGTTTTCAAAAACTTTTTCTATGCCTTCGCGCCCGTCAACGACTTTAACCCGCTCCGGCTCATTTTTAGCAATTTCAAGATAACCGTTTCTCACGCGGTTGTGAAATTCAATACCGGCACTTTCCATACGGTCTTTTTCTTTGCCGACTCTCTGCATTGAAGTTTCAACGTCTATATCAAAAACAATCGTCAAATCAGGCACCCTGCCGTCTGTTGCAAGCAAATTTAACTTATTAATCCGCTCCAGATTAAGCCCCCTGCCATAACCCTGATATGCAACGGTTGAATCAATATGCCTGTCGCAGAGGACGATTTTGCCTTTTTCTACAGCAGGATTTACAATTGTATCAATGTTCTGCGCCCTGTCTGCCAGAAACAAAAACGACTCGCACCTGTCTGACACAATGCCGTCATAATTCAACAAAATTTCTCTAATCTTTTCGCCCAGGCCTTTTGCTCCGGGTTCGCGGGTCAAAACAACTTCATATCCGGATTTTTCAAGATAATCCTTAACTAATTTTATCTGGGTGGTTTTTCCGCACCCGTCAGCACCTTCAAAAGTTATAAACAAACCTTTTTTCATCACTCTTTCCTCATAAAAATTATAACATAAAGAAATCCGCCGGTACCTTTAAGCATCCGCGAATATCAAATCTGAATTGTAAATTTTTTTTCAAAAACCGGCAAAATATTCCTTGATGTTTTTTTATAAATAGTGTATCATTAAAAATTAAAAAGGGTAGTGTATGCAGAAAAAAACATTAAAACAAATACAAATAAGCGATATAACTCTTAAATTGCCGGATTTAAAAAACTCAGAAACCTCTAAAGCCGCAGCAATTTCCAAATGGCTTACAGATTGGATTGAACAGGATTTGAAATCCGGAAAAATTTCTGCAGGCGATCTTATTCCCTCTAAGCCGGATCTTGCCTTTCACCTTGGTGTCAGCACAGGCACAATTCAGAACGCTCTTAGATTGACTGAAGACCTCGGATATGTTGTATCAAAACAATGCATCGGGACTGTTGTAAAAGAAAAAAGTTCAATATCAGAAATTCGCAAACTTACTTCTAAACGGGAAAAAGCCGTCAATGATTTAAAAAAATTTATACTTGAAAACAAGTTCAAAACAGGGGCGCTGCTGCCTTCTGCCAGAAATATATCAAAAGCAATCTCCGCATCATTTAACACAACTCGCCTTGCGCTTGAAAAGTTGTGCACAGAAGGAATTTTAGAACATCAATACCAGAATTCCCAGTATTCAGGATGGATTGTAAAAAACAACAAATTTTCAATAACCGGTGACAATACAGAACAAGAAACTCTGGTTAAAAAAGTTGAAACCGATTTAAAAAATTACATAACAAACAGCCTGAAAACAGGCGACAAAATGCCGCCGCACTGCAAACTTGCGAAACAATTTAATGTAAGCATAAAGACAATTCATGACGCATTGCAAACATTAATTCAGGAAGGCATACTGCTCCCGCGGCGCGGAAGATACGGAACATCTGTCATAAGAATGCCTTATGACCAAACTGTCAACACGGGCATTGAAACCTCAATTTTTGCAAAGGCACAGGACACGGCGTTTTACTATTATGAGCGCACCCAAAACCACATCAAAAAAATCATAAGCGAAAATTATTCAATCGGTGACAGGCTCCCATCAATTATGGAGCTTTCGCGCACGATGGATTTAAGTCCGAATACAATCAGAAAAGCTTTCAAAAATCTTGCGGACGAAGGATATCTGACATTTTCACGCGGAAGATACGGCGGAACTTTTGTGATAGACATTCCGCAGACCGAAACTCAGGCCTTCAAGTGGCTTGCCGTAAACCCGAAATATGCTGAGAGTTTATCATAAATTTGCTCTCATTTTTTAGGGACTTATATAGCAAATTCCGCTAAAAATGGCTAAAATTGTCACCCTGAACTCAATTCAGGGTCTCGTAGTTTTGAGATGCTGAAACAAGTTCAGCATGACAAAATGGGGCGCTCCTTATCACCTTTATGCCGAAACTTCTTAGCTCCCTGGCGCCATAAAGGTAGTTGCATACCTGCCCAACTTTGGATATTTTTTATTTATTATGTTCATTCTTTTCTTTTGTTGCTATATGGAACTTTCTTGTGCCGACAAGAAAGTTCCGCAAAGAAGCTCCCGACAGGCACTTCACTCACTAATCAATTGTAACCGTTTCAATTGAAGCAAGTGAACTCGTTTTCGCTCAAACAACACTTGCTTTGTTGTTCTGAAACGGAACATTGCCTGTTTGCTATGCAATGGTCGGAGGGTTTTCTGTTGCCGCGGGAGAGGTTTTTTATTATTTCCTCGCCCCTTGTGGGAGAGGAGAAATATTTTCCGAAACAAACCATTCAACCATTCACCACTTAAACTGTTCAACCATCTTCACCCTTCACTTTCCGCACAATTTTGTCATGTTGAGTTTATCTCAGGCTCCCAACGTCATCCTGAGGCGCACGAGCAGAAGGTGAAAGGCGTCAGCCATACCGGTTTACTGCGAGTGCGAAAAGCCGAAGGATCTCCTTAAAAATTTTACTGTCATCCTGAGGCTTAGCCGAAGGATCCCCTTAAAACACCATGAGATTCTTCGGGCTTCGCCCTCAGAATGACATGTCGGGTGCGATGGGGTTCTTCGGTCGTTTCACTCCCTCAGAATGACATGACTTAGACAAAATGGGGCACTCCTTATCGCATTTATGCCAAAACTAACCCTTCAACCATTCAACTTTTCAACTGTTCAACCCTCTTCACACTTCACACTTCACTATGTTAGAACCTGACTTACAAATCACCCACATCCGAAATTGTAAGTTCGCTACTGCTCACTAACAATTTCTTCCCTCTCCCCTCAAGGGAGAGGGAATTTATTTTCCGAAACAAACCCTTCAACCATTCACCCGTTCAACTGTTCAACTCTCCTCACGCTTCACTCTTCACTTCTCACTTTCCGTCTGCCCCCTCACCCTAGCCCTCTCCCGCAGGGAGAGGGAAACTTATATTAAAGGTTCGAACTAGCATCCCAAAGGGAGAGGGGAAATATTTATGTAATGATCTTATCGCATTATTGCCCTATCGCCTTTTTATGTTACGCACTTATTCACCTATTTACTTATTCACTTATTCACTTTGTTTTGAACTTTTCGTCTTAACGTCTTATCGTCCTATCGTCTTTTATTCCGAAACAAACCATTCAACCATTCACCCGTTCAACTGTTCAACCACCTTCACTATTCGCTTTCTCGTCGCGGCTCAGGGGCAAAGGCTTTCCCAATCAGGTTCCCCGTCATCCTCTCCCGGTTCTCTTATCGGTTCTTCTGATTCAAGCATTACTGTAAGTGTTAGTTTCAACTGCTTTTTGTAATTTTCACGGGCTTTCTCTATTGTCTTTGCGCAAAAACAAAAGCTCGGAATTTCCTCTATCATCACATAATGATAGGGTTTACCCTCAAAATCCAAATCTTCGCCCTCAATAAGTGTCCAATTGAGGTTCATATAATAATCAAGGTCTTTTTCCATCGGTTAGTCCAGAGAATTTTCACTTAACGGCTGTGTTATCATAATTCCGTCGCCGCCTATTACATCAGCCTGCTGCCCTTCAATATACAAGAAAACCGCTTTTTCGGTATTGCGTTTGGCTGTTTTTATAAGCTGGAATAATCGCTTATAAACACTCTCCGTTCCGCCGCCTGTTGCAAATGCTGATGACAAATTGATGATAACTTTATCAGGTTTTTCTGTAATTCCTAAAATCTGTGTATTTGCCGGAATTTCAGTATAAATACCGCTTGATTTTTCAGCTGGTTTCGGGCCTAGAACAAGACTTGTTATTGCGTATTTAACTTTGGAACCGTCAACGTTTTCGTTATAAACACGCTTTACAGCTCTGTAAACTTCTTCATTGTTCTCATTCTTGCCTATAAAAAATACATTTACATATTCTTCCTGCTTTGGCGGTTCCGGCTTTGTCTGCGGAGGCTTAACCTCTTCGGGCGGAACCTGAACCGGAGTTTTTTGTGGAATATCTACAATTTCATCGCCCGGAGACCAGTATTGAAGACCTATGTAAACTCCACAGGCGACAAGAGCTGTCAAAAGAATACCTATAACAAATATGGCTATATTACTTCCCGTATTTTTCTTCTTGCGTCTTCCCATAGATTATTCCTTATAGTTGTGTTAGTACATCCTTCGGTACATTTATTATGCCCGTTATGTTGATTTTATCATTTACTATATTTACATTTCTTACATTCAAAACCGCATCTTTATTTTCCATAACTTTAAGTGAATACTCAAGCGGGTTCAGATAATTAAAAACTTTTGTAAGACTTCCTAAATCTACCTTTACTGAAGAATTTACAAACTGCGGATTGTCAAGAAGAACTTCGCCTTCTTCTACCCGAAGATTTGTCATCAGTGCAACAGAAAACTTTGAATTTTTTGAAACCCCGAAAAAGTTCAAAACCGGAACATTCAGATTAAACACATATACAAACTTATTGTTTCTGATTTTGGCCTGTGTTGATTCAACCTCAAATAATGATAACGATTTCCCGAAATTGTTTACCTTTTCAATCAGCTCAAAATATCCGGCATCTTTCATCGTGTTGTTAAGATCTTCTTCCGAAAGTGTTACTGCAAAACTCATTGGAAAATCTTCCTTAAAAAATGCCGTTGATTTTTTCTCATCATAAATAATGTAATTGAAATCACACAGAGTCTGAATATCCATTGAACTGAAGTGAACTCCGTCAGCCACAACATTTTTACCGTGAATTTCCATAGATTTAAAACGTCCGGATTTTAAGTCAGCAACACTGTATGATTTTACTGCTACTTTGAATTTCCCGTCAGCATTTTTAGTAATCTGTGACTTTAAAATCTGTTCTGCAATTTTAGAGCCAAGAAAATTAATACCTGTAAAATGCCCTAATGTACTGCTTAATGATGATGATAAATCATACGGAGCCGCACAGGAAAATTCTGATGCGGTATTTGAAAAAACCGGATTGAAGCTCCCGAAAAACCCGCATAATATTGATATAAAGACCGCCAATTGTTTTTTCATTTTCAGAATACTTTCTTAATTACAATTTTTTTACCATCGGTTAGTCCGACTGCATTTATTATATCATTATAAATTAAAATTACAACTTGACCGGATGAAATATCATTCTTATTGAGGATTGGCATTCCGTTGGAGATTTTTTTGTGTTCATCTTCCGTAACCTTAATTTTTTCATAATCAAGCATGGTTATCGGATTTATAAGATATTTTTTTACATCGTCAACACTTTGAAATTCATCAAGTTCAACAGCATATTCAATTCCGAATTTTCCGGCCTGTGTTCTTGTAAGTCCGACAAGATGTGCACCACACATTAGCTTTTGGCCGATATCATGCGCAATTGAGCGGATATACGTGCCTTTTGAACATTTTACAACAATTTCAGCCGTTTGATTTTCAAAGTCAAAACTTCTCAATTCCAATTTTTCTATAAAAACTTTTCTTGGCTCAATTGTTACAGTCTGCCCTTTTCTGGCGTATTCGTAGAGTTTTTTTCCGTTAACCTTGATTGCGGAAAACGCCGGCGGCAGCTGCATAATTTCACCTCGGAATTCTGGAATAACAGCCGCAAGTTCCTCTTTTGAAATCTTTTTATCACAGCTCTTCACAACCTGCCCGTCAAGATCATAGGTGTCTGTTTCAACCCCGAATTTTACGACTGCAAGGTACTCTTTATCATCGTCAAGATATTCAATCAGCCTTGTAGCTTTTCCTACACAAACAGGCAAAACGCCTTCAGCAAAAGGGTCAAGAGTTCCGGTGTGCCCGACCTGTTTTATGCCGGAAGCTTTGCGGATTTTGTAAACAACATCATGAGAGGTTATTCCTTTTGGTTTTCTGACATTTAAAAACCCGAACATTACGGCTTTTTCTGCCTTACCGCCAGAAATCTCAGCCCCGCTTGACGACAAACACACTGTTAAATTTCTCCTCTTGAAATTTTGTCAATAATTTCGCTGACTTTTGAACCTTTTTCCAGAGAATCCGTGTACACAAACTTTAATTCCGGAGTCAATCTCAGGCGAATTCTTTTGCCAACTTCATATCTTACTTTCGGGGTGCTCTTTTCTATAATTTCTTTTGTCTTTTCTATTTGTTCAGGACTGCCCAGAACGCTATAAATTACTTTGGCAAATGAGTTGTCATGAGATACTTCTACATCCAGAACAGACACAACACCTGCTAATCCACGGATTTCTTTTCTTAAGATGTCCGAGATATCACGCATTAATTCTTTTCTGACTCTTTCATTTCTTAATGTCATTTTTATATTCCTTTAATATCTTTGCGACAGGAAGTGCTGATTTTACAAGCTCTGGCGCTGAACTTCTTCTTTTGTTGAAACCTCAATGATATCACCGACTTCAATGTTGTTCCATTTTGCAAAAGAAATACCGCATTCAAAACCTTGAGCAACTTCTTTTACATCATCTTTGAAACGCTTAAGCTGGTCAATTGCGCCTCTGTATATTTCTTTACCGTCACGGTAGAGAACAGCATCCTTGCTTCTGACAATCTTACCTTCCGTAACATAACATCCGGCTATTTTTATTGTCTTGCCTATCGTAAATACCTGACGGACTTCAGCCTTGCCGAGTTCCACTTCTTTAACTTCAGGCTCTAACAATGAAAGCATTGTTTTTTCAATATCTTCAAGAATTTGATAGATGATATCATATTTCTTAATTGTAACGCCTTCTCTTTCGGCTGCGGCAAGCGCATTGCTGTCTTCTTTGACTGTAAAGCCCAGAATTAAGGCATTTGAAGCCGACGCAAGCATTACATCCGCCTCTGAAATATCGCCGACACCGACGTGAATAATTTTTGTCTTGATTTCTTTTGATTCAAGCTGCGCAATCGCCTGTGAAACAGCTTCTGCTGCACCGTGAGTGTTTGCTTTGATAATCAAATTCAACTGAGGAATATCTTCTTCTCCTGCAACAGCTTCACGTCTGATATGTGCCGGAAGCATTGCATCAAGACGTTTATCGCGTTCTTTTTGTTTGCGTTTTTCAACAATTGCCTTCATTTCTTTTTCATTTTTAACAACTTCAAAATGATCGCCGGCCTGCGGAACCTCTGTTAAGCCCAGAATTTCAACCGGAGTAGACGGCTCTGCCTTTGTAATTCTTTCACCGCTGTCTGAAAGCAGGGCTCTGACGCGGCCGCAGGCTGTACCGACAACGATACAGTTGCCGACTCTCAACGTTCCGTTCTGGACAAGAAGCGTTGCAACAGGGCCTTTACCTTTATCAAGGTTTGCCTCAATTACGACACCTGAAGCTTCTGCTTTTGGATTAGCTTTAAGATCCTGAAGATCCGCAACCAGAAGAATATATTCCAAAAGCTCATCAATACCTGTGCCTTGAAGTGCTGAAACTTTAACGGTAATAGTATCACCGCCCCAGGCTTCCGGAACAAGACCGTGTTCGGTCAACTGCTGAAGAATTTTATCCGGGTTTGCATCAGGTTTATCAACCTTGTTCACGGCAACGATTATCGGAACATTAGCGGCTTTTGCGTGGTTGATAGCTTCAATAGTCTGAGGCATTATACCATCATCTGCCGCAACAACCAGAATTGCAATATCTGTTGCCTGAGCACCTCTTGCTCTCATCTCCGTAAAAGCTTCGTGCCCCGGGGTGTCTACAAAAACGATTTTTCTTTCTTTGTTGTTGTCAAGATAAACAGTATAAGCACCGATTGACTGTGTAATTCCGCCGACTTCCGTTGCTACAATTTTGTGTTTTGAAGCTCTGATACTGTCCAATAAAGTGGTTTTACCGTGGTCTACGTGCCCCATAATACTAACAACCGGCGCACGTTTTTTGAGAAGTTTTTTATCAACTTCGGAAAGAGCCTTTTGTTTTTCCTCTTTCTCCAACTCTTCTTCCATATAGGCATCCAGATCTTCATCTAGAACTTCTAAGTTGTATTCCGCACAAATCTTTTTGATAACGTCAATATCTATAAGCTGGTTGACAGTTGCCATAATCCCCTGAAACATTAAAAATTTAACAATCTCAGCAGGGGTTTTCTGAATTTTTTCTGCAAGTTCGCTGATTGTCATGGCTCTGTCTACGACAATTTGAGTGACGGCTTCATGTTCTTCCTCTTTATGAACACGCTTTTTGTGCTTTTGTGCGGCAGCTTTTTCCAGAGAAATTCTTTCCTGTTCTTCTTTTTTAGAATTGAAATCTTTATCTTTATGTTTATTGTCGCTTCTTCTTCTGCCGGAACCTTTATTTTCATAGATTTCCTGAGAAATTATATGACGCTGAATAGGTTTTCTTTCTCCGGATTCAGGTCTGTCTGTTTTTTTAAATTCTTTCGATTTTTCTCCGTCTTTTGAACCTTGAGATTGAAAAGGCTTTTTGCCTCTTTCGGGTCTGTCTGAACGAGGCGGGAATTTTTTACCTTCAGGAGTTTTGGCATTTCCGGACGTATTGCCCTGATTTTGAGGCGCTCTGCGGACTATCTCCAAACGGCTTTTCGGTTTAATAATTTCTATTTGAGGACGTTTTGAAACTTCCTCCTTTTTTTCCGGCTCCGGCTTTTTTTCTTCTACAACAGGGGCTTCCGGTGCAGGCTCAGGAGCTTTTGCCTTTTTTACGACAAAAGCTTTCGGCTTTTTAGCCGGCTGATTCGGGCCGTTTTTTATGAAGTCCTTCAATCTTCTTTCCTGATCGGGGGTCAGCGTGCTTGAATGAGTTTTTCCTGTAATATTCATTGCGGCAAGCTTTTCCAGAATCTCCTTGCTTGTCATATTTAATTCTTTTGCTATTTCATTTATTCTTTTTGTATCAAAACTCATTTATTAATTTCCCTTTCAGTTCTAAAGGTACGGAGGTTTTCAATGCTTTTGATATTCGGTTTTTCTTAAAAGCATTCTCTATACACGTTTTATTATAGCAAAGATATACCGATCTGCCAAATACTTTGGAGTCAGGGTTGATAACTAAGCCGCCGCCGGAATTTTGTCTGGTGATTTTGATTAAATCTTCTCTGTTTTTAATTTCTCCGCATCCGGCGCACTTTCTGTCTGTCACTAATTCACCTCTGCCAGTTTTTCCAGTTTCAATTTCTGATCATATTCCATCAAAAGCTTTATCAACTCATCCAGATCGCCGTCGATAACCGTCCAGACATTGAGATTGTGGTTAAGCCTGTGGTCAGTCAGACGCCCCTGCGGGAAGTTGTAAGTTCGAATTCTTTCGCTTCTGTCGCCTGTTCCAACCTGTGAGCGGCGAAGGTCTGTAATTTCCTTCATCTGCTTCTGGACTTCCATATCGTAAAGCTTTGCTTTCAATATTTGAAGTGCACGCTCTTTGTTCTGAAGCTGTGAGCGTTCTTCCGTACAGAAAATCATTATTCCAGTTGGCTTGTGGAACACTCTGGCTGCGGTTTCAACTTTGTTGACATTCTGACCGCCTGCGCCGCCTGAACGTGCTGTTGTGATTTCAATATCATTCATATTAAGTTCAACTTCAACATCATCGACTTCGGGCATTACAGCCACTGTTGCGGTGGATGTGTGAACTCGTCCCTGAGATTCTGTTGCCGGAACCCTCTGGACACGGTGAACACCGGATTCATACTTCAATTGAGAATAAACAGCATCGCCTTTGATTGAAATAATAATTTCCGAATAACCGCCGGCTTCGCATTCGGTTTTTGACAGAATTTGTGTCTGCCAGCCTTTTTTGTCGGCATAGCGCATATACATTCTGGCAAGGTCGCCCGCAAAAATGTTTGCTTCATCTCCGCCGGCGCCTCCTCTGATTTCAAGGATAATGTCCTTGTCGTCCATCGGGTCGCGGGGAAGAAGAAGGATTTTCATTTTTTCTTCATATTCCGGCAGTTTGGCTTCGTTTGCTTCCATTTCGGCTTTCAGAAATGCTTTCATCTCATCATCGTGTTCGGATTTTATCATTTCTTTGGCTTCAGCTATTGCATCGACCGCTTTTTTCCAGTCGTAATAAAGATGAACAGTTTCTTCCATTGATTTTCTTTGTTTGGAAAGATCTCTAAACCTGTTATAATCCTGAATTACGGCAGGATCAGAAAGCGTCACGCCAAGTTCGTTGTACTTCTTTTCTATTTGAAGAATTTTGTCTAACATATCTTTCATAACCTGATTATATCAGGAACAAATTATTTTTCAAATAAATCATATTAATATCTGACTTTATACGGATAATCCTTTGGAATTTTCCAGCCGTAATATTCAATTATTGAAGCGCAGGGTCTGTTGTAGGTTAAAGAAGAATTCCAGCATTCTCTATACAGAGTTTCAACTTTTCCATCCCAATTAACTTTCCACGGTTCAAAAAACTGGGTTGTATTATTGTCATTTTTGTCATTAGGAGAATAATAAAAGGCAAAAACACAAACTCCGGAAGTACCTTCACGAACAGGCCAGCATTTCAGGGGATCTCCGGGCCAGAACAGCCAATCCTGATTGTTTGCCACATCTCCGGTTCCGCCATTTACGCTCATAAAAGCTCCGCCGGCTTTGAAATAGCAAACCGGATTAGTAGCGCTTATCTCCTTTGTAAACCGGCAGGTAACTCCGTCCAAATACGGTAACAGATATGTTTCAAGCCAGACGAGCTTGCCATTTTCTGTATGATCTTCATTCCAGTTGTCAGCATTTTGAAACCAGTATTTTTTATCTCCGTTGACAGACTCGGAAATTCGGATTGCCTGATTAATTACTGAATAAAAATAAACAAGACGGGTTTAAACAACTTTATTTCTGTATTTTTGAATCAAAGCCGGCAGAGTCATAGCTATTACAATCCCGATTATGCCGATAGTTATTAAAACTTCGGCCATGGTAAAAGCAGATTTTACAGCACGAATTGGTCTAAAAACCCTAGGAGAGCTTAAATTCGGGTGCCCCCTCCCCCCGCAAATCAACACTACATCTATGTTTCAGCATTTTTCTCTCCTTTATTTTACTACTTTATTATATCATACAAGTACATGATTTGGCAAATCCCAATATTTTTGTATAATTGAACTTATAATAAAAGGAGAAAAACAATGGTACAATACTTTTTAGGCTCGTATATAGTGACGATAGCGGGGCTTCTCGGTGCATATTTCTGGGGAAACCACGTCGCGCCCGGAACAGGGTGGGCCTGCGTGTTCATCGCTATAGTTTTGAGTGTTTTGGAAGTCAGTCTTTCATTTGACAACGCTGTCGTTAATGCTATGAAATTAGAAAAAATGTCGCACGTATGGAGGCACAGGTTCCTGACGTGGGGTATTATTATAGCCGTTTTCGGAATGAGATTTTTATTCCCGATTCTGGTTGTTTCCGTGTTCGCTAAAATCGGAATGTATGAAGTTGCAAAAATCGCAATGACGGATTCAAATCAGTACGCGCATTACCTGCACGAAACCCACGCGCCTATCGTTACTTTCGGCGGAACTTTCTTAATGATGCTTTTCCTTAATTACTTCTTCAATCATGAAAAAGAAGTTCACTGGCTTAAAAAAATTGAGGCTGCACTTTCTCATCTCGACCATTTCAAAGGAATTGAAATCGTTATTACGCTTATCTGCCTTATGATTACACAACACTTTATCCACGGAAGCCAGAACCATTATTCGCTGCTTGCAGGAATTGCGGGGGTTGTGGTTTACCTGATTATTGACGGGGTTACTCATTATCTTGAAAAACACGAAGAAATGCGCCTTGCAAAATGCGCGGCAGACAATGTTAAATGCGGCGGTTTAATAGCCTTTATTTACCTTGAACTTATTGATGCTTCATTCTCGCTCGACGGAGTTTTGGGGGCTTTTGCTTTGAGTAAAGATATCATAATTATTTCAATCGGGCTTGCAATCGGTGCGATGTTTGTAAGATCTTTGACTATTATGCTTGTTGAAAAGAAAACCCTTGCAAAATTCATCTATCTTGAATCCGGCGCTCACTGGGCAATCGGTGCACTGTCAATTCTGATGCTGATTTCGGCTATAAGAGAAGTGCCTGAAGTCCTGACAGGTTTAATCGGGCTTTTGTTTATTGTTGCGGCATTCATTTCATCAATTATGCATAACAAAAAGCTTGAAAGATGCATTGCTGAAGAGAATAATGAACAATGCACGCAGGCTTAATTTAGACTTGCTTAATAAAGGCGCCGGATTTCATCCGGCGCCTTTTATCTTAATCAATTTTCCAGCTGTTCAGATATTTTTCCTGTTCCTCTGTCAGAGTATCAATTTTTATACCCATTGATTTTAGTTTTAATTCCGCGATTTTAACATCTACTTCGTGCGGAAGCGTATAGAGTTTATTTTCCAGTTTTCCTTTGTTTTTAACAAGAAATTCAATCCCGAGCGCCTGATTTGCAAAACTCATATCCATAACGCTTGCCGGATGACCTTCCGCGCAGACAAGGTTCACAAGCCGCCCCTGCGCAAATACGTAAACTGATTTTCCGTTTGTAAGCTTATATTCTTCAAGATTCGGACGG
This sequence comes from Candidatus Gastranaerophilales bacterium, assembly GCA_944325605.1. Classification (GTDB taxonomy): domain Bacteria; phylum Cyanobacteriota; class Vampirovibrionia; order Gastranaerophilales; family Gastranaerophilaceae; genus Scatenecus. The sequence continues at coordinate 9,825 of CALVAX010000014.1, read as the reverse complement.
ATTTCATTAATTTCTGTTGTATAAGCTCTTAAGTCACCTACGTTAATTTCCCAGTCAAAATGTCCTGCATTTGCAAGGAATGCGCCGTCTTTCATTTCTAAAATATGCTTAACATCAACAACATGTTTGTCGCCTGTAACTGTCAGGAAAACATCCCCTTCTTTTGCCGCCTGGGCAATCGGCATTACTCTGTAGCCTTCCATTGCGGCTTCAAGGGCTTTGAGAGGATCTACTTCGCAGACAATAACATTTGCTCCCATTGCTTTTGCCCTCAAGGCACAGCCTCTGCCGCACCAGCCGTAACCTGATACAACAACTGTTTTGCCTGCTATAAGAATGTTTGCACCTCTTAAAATTCCGTCTAATGAGCTTTGCCCCGTGCCGTATCTATTATCATAAAGATGCTTTGTAAGACTTGTATTAACTCCGACTGCAGGAAATTTCAAAACACCCTGTTTTTCGAGAGCCTGAAGTCTTATAATCCCTGTTGTGGTTTCTTCAGTTGAACCGATAATTTTTGACGCAAGTTCTGGTCTGTTGGCATGAATTTCTGAAACCATATCGCACCCGTCATCAATAATTATATCAGGATTGTGGTCTAATGCTTCTTTTATGTGTGCTCTGTAAGTTTCAACGCTTTCTCCAGCAACTGCAAAGACCGGAATATCCCAGTATTTTACAAGTGCGGCCGCAACATCGTCCTGTGTGGACAAAGGATTTGATGCAACTAATACCGCATCAGCCCCTCCGGCCTTCATTACTGTACACAAGGCGGCAGTTTCTTTTGTTACATGAACGCACGCTGAAAGTTTCAGACCTTTAAACGGCTGCTCTTCCTCAAATCTTTTTTTAATACTCGTCAAAACAGGCATATCCTTAAATGCCCATTCAATCTGCTTTTTGCCTTGCTCTGCAAGACTAATGTCTTTTATATCATATTTTAATTCTTTCATTAGCATAAATTTCTCCAGTTTTCATTTTATAATTAAAATTATAAAATACACATGATATATAACAAACAAATGTAAAAATTTCTTAATAATGAAATGTTTTTTATCAAAAAAATAAATTCACACTATTTATAATCATGGAAGTAAGGAGTGTTTTGTGAAAGTCAATTTAGATTTAGATACCAAAAGGAACAAAGGAACAGGAAGTGTAACTTTTCAGGGCTACAACACCGTTAAAGATAACAGAGGAAACGTAGTTTATGAATTTAATTATCCGTACCCTTCAAATGAGTACGATTGTTACCTTGAAGTTTGTAAAGTCGGCACGGACGAGTATAACAATTATTTTATAATAGAAGGACTTAAAAATTTACAGTCAAAGGACGGATACTTAAAACTTTCTCCGGACGGCAACGAAATTAATATGACAAAAGCCTTCGGACTTAAAGAACGACAGCCTTTTGCATACCATTATGTTCTTGTTCCGAAAGGTTCAAACCGTAATGATCAGAATGTTCAGCCGATATATAAAATTGATGCCGGCGATTATATTGACTTTACAACTACTCACAAACCACACGAAATTTATAATATTGTAGCTGCAAAAGGCCCTGCATCTCATAGCGCAGGAGCAATGAAACTTTTGATGGCTGATTTTTACAATCCGGCATGGATTTACGATGACAAGGGCGAAATTGTCAGCAATCCTAAATATAAAGATACCCGTCATATTGTCAAAAACTTCGCAAATAAAATCGGAGGCACTCTTGCAGGTGTAGAAAAAGACGTTCTTGACGGCAAATTCGACGGATATGCAAAAATCATTTCAACACCTTTGTTTACCGACGACAATTTGTCCTCTCATGCTTACTGGAACAAAAACTGCATGCAGATTGCCCAGTCATTAGGCAATATTAATAACTATGCTTCTCTGCAAAGAGCAATGTTCCAAAAAGGTATAAACTTCGTATCAGATGGAGCTTATGTAAACGAAGGGCTTGAAGGTATCCACTTTAAACATGTTCTTAAATATAGAGAAAAATCACCATATTTTAACTGGTTTAATGCCAAAAATTTAAAAAACGGCACGCTTACTCTAGGTGTTTTCGGAAAACAAAACGAATATATTTCTCATAAAATAGTTAACTCTAAATATACATACACCCAGGATCCAAAAACAGGAAAAATCTCTATCGGAATTAATAAAAAATACGAAAAAAATAAACCTACTTATTTTCAGATATTTGATAAAAGATTAGTTTCTGACAAAATAATTAAAGATACACAGAGCCTGATAAAAGAGTATGATCAGCCGACGCCTGAGAATGAATTAGATATCAACACTCATAACGATACTGTTATTCCATATTCATTTGAAATTTCACCGGAAGATTACGACAGAAACATCAGAAAACTTATTGAATACAACAACGCCATTACACGCCGCCCGCCGGCTGATATTGTTAAGACATTTGACGCTGCAATTGATGAAGTATTTCCAGCAAAGGTAAACAGCAAAAGAAATGTTGAAATACATAATATCTTTTACAAGGCTGTTGATGATATTGAAAGAAGCGACAAAGATAAAAGCTATAAACAAAAAGTCGACCTGATTATCAAAAGAGCTAAAAATTATTATGGCCTGAAAATTACCGAACGTCAGGAAAATAATCTTAACTACAACCTTAAAAAACTCCACGGTGTTGTTAAGATTGACAGTTATGTAGGAACCAGATTTTTGTCAAAATTCAAAAATTTTGAACTTGAAGAAAAAATTGAAAGCAAAGTCGATACCTGGGACGCAAATACTGATATTCCTAAATTGAAATATTTATACTCCAATGGGGATACAATCTATACAAAATTAAATATTCTTCCTGAAGATCAGGCAAAAGAAATGAATGATACCGTTGTAAATAATTACGAGGTTCAGGATTACGCAATACAATCAGGAATGTACTGGACTGAAAAAACTAATGACATCCTGAATCTTTATGTTGCACAAAACCTGACAGGTATAGACGCTAAAAATCCCCAAAAAGCTTATGTACGGATTTTAAATAATATTCAAAACGGAAATTTTCCAAAAAAATTAAGAAATGAAGTAAATTCATTAATTGTTAAAAACGTATTATCAGACAATTACAAACTTGATAAGCTGCCTGAAATGGAATATAAAAAAGTCCTGATTAAAGGATTGATGAAACTGCCGCTTGACAGTATTGAATTTGATGATAACCTGACTGCCGTTTTTGCAAGCCCATACATCACAAAGTATGCAACGAACGCTAAGACTCTCGGCAAAACCAGATTTGATATGTACAGTCAGGGGAACCCGCATCTGCTGACGGAATATGAATCCACATACAAAGCAATGGACAAAATTTACGAAAAAGAATTGTCATCATTTGCCACTGAAATAATCGACAACCTTAATGCGCAGCTTCCGCCGGATGTACAAATTTACAGCGGATATCAGGCTTCAAAATACGGCAAATATGTTATTCCGCAAATTGCACCGACAATTGCAAAATATGCAATAATAAAAGCTCTTGCGCCTAATGTTGAAGTAAAAGTTAACAAACAAACAGGCGAAATATCATATGATTACAAAGCTCTGAAAGAAATTTCCCTCCAATCTCTGGGGATTGTATCAACCGCTGATCCGGAAGATGAAGCAAAACAAGTTTTATCAAAACTCAGATCCGGTCTGAAAAAACTTAACAATCAGGACAAAAGAGTGTTGGTTGATGCCCTTTTCAAATCATTGAAAGGGACAAATGAAAACAGTTTTATGCTTGCTGAAATGATTACAGACAGACTTAATGCCGGACTTGACTGGAGAATAGACGCAGCAAAAGATATCGGGGATATGAATGCCCTCAAATGTTCAAATGATCAAGTTGAAAGAGTCTGGAATAATGTAACCGAGTTTTGGAAAAACTTTACGCAAGGAATCTATTCAAGAAACAGGAATTCTTATGTTGCTGTGGAAATTACGGATGAAGGCACTCTGTTTGAAAAAGGTGCAGGCGCTTCATCCAGAAAGTATGCAAATGATAAGGAAATGATTAAAAAATTCCTGAGAGAAACCGGAATGACTTCTCCAGCAAACTATTCTCATTATTTTTCTTCTATACTTAACTTAATCGGAGAACATTTTGAAAAATTTGACAAACAAGGCTCAGACGGATTCAATACAGATCTAAGCCACAGAATGAACGACAAAACCGCTGAATTCTTTAATTACATGCCTTATGAAGGAATTATTAATTCATACAACTTCATCGGCAACCACGACAAACCACGAGCTTTGCACGGGTTAATAATGGATTCAAAATGGTTCTCAACAGAGCTGTCCAAGCCTCACAACAGAAACTACAGAGAAAGAGCCGCAAAAATTGTAAACGGCAATTATGATACAATTCTTGAACGCCGTCAGGGTGAAAGTGATCACGATTTCAATGAACGTCTCAATGTATATATAGCCGCCCAAAAATTTAATCAGGGCAGCGGTAAGGCTTTTGCTATGGCAGAGACATTACATGCAGGGTTTAAAAACGTGATTACAGATAAATATAAAGAAAACACTGAAAATGCGGCAAAACTTTGTAAAGCCTTTGATATGGCAATAGCGGATCTTGCAAACGGTTCTTACAAAGGTAAATCTTTTGAAGCAGACGGATTTGGCGTAAAACCTCTCGATGTAGCTGTTACTCTAGTGCTTAATCAGGCAATTTACAGAAAAGACATCAATCTTTCCAGCAACGAGCTCGGTGAAATAAAAGATGCAGTTATTAATAAAATTCTAACTCCTGCCCTGCCGAAACTTCAGGCAATGATGGAAATTTTAACAGTAATGCCTGGTATGCCTACATTATATGCAGGTGATGACCTAGGCGCAACAGGCTATGAATCTGCGCAGAAAAACCTGTATCTTCAAAACAGAGCTTATATTCATAACGAGTGGCTCAAAGAAAAAGATGAAAACTATAAATTCATTCAGGAACATTACAAAAAAATGAACAATATTCTTGCAATGCGCAGCCGTCCGGAATTACATGCATTGAATGACGGTGCTCCATTCCTGCTTAATATCCAAAAAGGCAATTGTAACGGCAGAGATATTGACCTGTCAGCCATTTTAAGACATGGAACCGATAATTCTGTTGTAATATCATTGATTAATACTTCAGGCATAAACCACATTTTTGACGGAGAATACAACCCGCAAAAAGTAACTCTTGAAAGTATTTCCTTGAGCAGCGATGACAACAACCCGCGCAAATTTTCAAAAGGACTTACTCCGGGGACAATTCTGCATAATGCACAGAATCCAGATGACAGATATATCGTCAGAGAATTCAACGGCAATATCTTTATCAAACATATCGGAGAGAACGGCGATGAATCGGTAACTGTTGACGGAACAACCCTTACATTGTATTCACAGCCTCCAAAAAGCAAAACTTTATACAATCCTCAATACAGAATTGGATTTCATAATTCTTATTCAAAAACCAATAATGAAACCGGCCGCAGACTGTCTTTGATATCAAAGTAACAGCAGCATAAAAGCCGCACCAATTATACACACATTAAAAAAAGCCTGCAAATAAATTTTAGCAGGCTTTTATTATAATAATTCTCAAACTACACAGAAAATCTGAAATGCACCAGATCCCCATCCTGAACAACGTAATCTTTACCTTCAAGACGGGTTACGCCTTTATCTTTGCACGCTGCGTAAGACCCGCAGGCTACAAATTCTTCATAAGGAGTAATTTCTGCTCTGATAAAGCCTTTTTCAAAATCGGTATGAATAACACCTGCTGCCTGAGGGGCTTTTGCGCCAGCCGGAATTGTCCAGGCGTGAACTTCTTTTTCGCCGGCGGTTATAAATGTTCTTAAGTTCAAAAGTTTATAGACAGACTTAATCATTCTGTTTATACCGCTGTCTTCGACACCGAGTTCTTTTAAGTATTCTTTAGCTTCTTCTGCGCCGAGTTCTGCAAGTTCTTCTTCTATTTTTGCGGAAATCAGAACGACTTCTGCACTGTGTTTTGAGGCATATTCCTGAACCTGCTTTGTATAATCATTTCCGTCTTTCAAATCATACTCGGAAACGTTTGCGGCATAAATAACCGGCTTTGTAGACATAAGATTAAGCTGCTTGACAACAGGAATTTCATCCTCGTCAAAATGCTCTTTAATATTGATAAAAGTTCCTTCGGAAAGGAGTTCTGTTAATTTTTTAAGAACTTTATCCTCAAGAACGGCTTCTTTATCGCCGCCTTTAGCCTGTTTGGAAATTCTTGCCTGACGGCGCTCGACTGACGCTAAATCCGCAAGCGCAAGTTCGGTGTTAATTGTTTCAATATCATCAAGAGGATTAACACGACCTGCAACGTGGATTGTGTTCGGGTCGTCAAAACATCTGACAACCTGAATTATGGCATCTACTTCGCGGATATTGTGGAGAAACTGGTTTCCAAGCCCTTCGCCCTTGCTGGCACCCTTTACAAGCCCTGCGATATCTACAAACTCAATTGCTGTCGGAATAATCTCCTGAGTTTTGCAAAGCTTTGCAAGAATTTCCAGCCTTTCATCCGGAACATTTACGACACCGACATTTGGTTCTATTGTACAAAACGGATAATTGGCGCTCTGCGCATTTTTAGCACTTGTCAAAGCGTTAAATAAAGTTGATTTTCCGACATTCGGAAGTCCTACAATCCCTGTTCTTAGCATATCTTATATTTCCTTTTTCTTATCAGTCCATCTGTTCTGTCGGGCCGCCCATTACCTGAATTCCGAATTTTGTTCTAAACAGGTGGCGGACGGTGTCCTCCTGAATTTCGTACATCATCTTGTTGAACATTTCATAAGCTTCACGCTTGTATTCAATCAGCGGGTCTTTCTGCCCGTAAGCTCTGAGGCCTATACTGTCACGGAGCATATCAATGTTATGAAGATGGTCAATCCATTTGTTGTCGACAACTCTTAATAGAATATCTTTTTCAAGATTTCTGATTACGTTGTCCTGAGAAAATGCAATCTGAGGCATAAAATCAGGATCGTATTTTGCAACAACTTCGTTATAAAAATCAATAACTTCCTGTTCATGATCTGAATAAGCTTTTATTGCAAAATCTTTTAATTTTTTATAAATTGCTTCATATCTCAGGTTTTGAACATCATTCACAGTAAAGTGCGACAACTGCGGAATAATAGAATGAAGTTCTTTTATCATTCTTTCCAAATCTTCATAGACATATTCTTCCGGATGTTGTTCCGGAGAAATATAACTTTTCAGAAGTCTGTCAATTTCTTTTTCAATCATATAGTAAATATCTTCTGACAGATTTTTTCCGGCGAGAACTTTTCTTCTTTGAGCGTAGAATTTTTCACGCTGAATATTCATAACGTCATCATATTCAAGAACTGATTTTCTGATGTCAAAGTGGTAAGTTTCGACTTTTTTCTGCGCTGACTGAATTTGTTTTGTAATAAGAGCATTTTCAATTGCAATATCTTCTTCAACGTTGAGCATATTCATCAGTGCTGTAATCTTGTCCCCGCCGAATATTCGCATCAAATTATCCTCAAGTGACAGGAAAAACCTTGTTGATCCCGGATCTCCCTGACGTGCGGCACGACCTCGCAGCTGGTTGTCGATACGTCTTGATTCATGTCTCTCGGTTCCGATTACGTGAAGCCCGCCTGCCTCAACTACTTTTTTGTGTTCGGCTTCCGTAATTTTTCTTGCTTCTGCAAGAACCTCGTCTTTAATTCTTTCGTAATCCGGAGAGTCCGGTTCTATTCCCATAGATTCAAGTTTTTCTTTTGCAAGATATTCAGCGTTACCGCCTAAGAGAATGTCAGTACCTCGGCCTGCCATATTGGTTGCGATTGTTACTGCCCCGACACGGCCTGCCTGTGCGATTATGTAAGCTTCTTTTTCGTGATGCTTTGCGTTCAAAACATTATGTTTGATGCCTTTTTGTTTCAGTAAGGCCGACACGTATTCTGATTTTTCAATGCTTATTGTCCCGACAAGAACCGGACGGCCAATTTTGTGCATTTCAATAATTTCATTAACCACTGCATTATATTTTGCACGTTCGGTTTTGTATATGATATCAGGATAATTTATTCTGATATCAGGTTTGTTTGTCGGGATAGTCGTAACTTCAAGGTTGTAAATCTTTCCGAATTCGGCTTCCTCTGTCATTGCCGTACCTGTCATACCGGAAAGTTTCGGATAAAGCCTGAATAAGTTCTGGAATGTTATGCTTGCAAGAGTTTGTGTTTCGTCCTGAATTTTCACGCCCTCTTTGGCTTCAACAGCCTGATGAAGCCCGTCTGACCAGCGTCTGCCTTCCATCAGACGTCCGGTGAATTCATCAACTATCATAACTTCGCCGTTTTTAACTACATAATCGGTATCTTTTACAAAAAGTTCCTTAGCCTTCAGAGCCTGCAGAAGATGGTGGGCATACTGGGTATTGATATCAAAAAGATCTTTGATATTCAGAAGTTCCTGAGCGTGGTCAATACCTTCTTCTGTCAGGATTATATTTTTATTTTTTTCATCAACTTCATAATCTGTATCTTTCTTCATCTGCGGGGCAATCTTTGCCATAAGCTGATAAAGTTCTGCGGATTTTTCAAGCCTGCCGCTAATGATAAGAGGAGTTCTGGCCTCATCAATTAAAATTGAGTCGACTTCGTCGATAATAGCGTAGTTGTAAGGTCTTTGGACAAGCATTTCAAGGCTTCCGGCCATATTGTCACGGAGATAATCAAAACCGAATTCGTTATTTGTTCCGTAAGTGATATCGCAGTCATAGGCGGCTTTTTTGGCGTGAAAATCATCGGCAGTGCGGCCGCCGGAGAGGATTACACCGACAGAAAGCCCGAGAAACTTGTAAATTTTACCCATCCATTCGCTGTCGCGTTTTGCGAGGTAATCGTTTACGGTGATAACGTGAACACCTTTACCTGTCAGGGCATTAAGATAAGCCGGAAGGGTTGCGACAAGAGTTTTACCTTCACCTGTTCTCATCTCTGCGATATGTCCGTTATGAAGGAAATATCCGCCGACAAGCTGAACGTCAAAGTGGCGCATATTTAAAACTCTTTTACCCGCTTCCCTGACTGTTGCGAAGGCTTCAGGTAAAATTTTGTCCAGCGCTTCTTTTTCAAGTTTTCTGTCTGTATTGTAATCTTCACTTGTCGGACGTTTTGCAAGAATTGCCTTGAACTCATCTGTTTTGGCGCGCAATTCTTCATCCGTCATTTTTTCAAACTGGGGTTCCAGAGCGTTTATGTGGTCGATAATTCCCTGAATACTTTTTACTTTTCTCTCATTAGGATCACCTAAAAGTTTTAACAATAAGCTTATCATTATAAAATTTTCCTCTCCATTATAGTCTTGATGTAAAAATCTTAACATGGACAAAGGGATTTTGGTACATCTTAATGAAAAAATAATGTTTCGGAAAAGGAATGTCATTCTTTGGTCGTTTCACTCCCTCAGAATTACATGACGGACAAAATGGAGCGATACCCTGCGCCTTAGCTTTTGTCGGATTGGTAAATTCCGACTGACTGTTGCTGTTCTATCACCCACACCCGAAATTGTAAGTTCGCTACTGCTCACTAACAATTTCTTCCCTCTCCCCTCAAGGGAGAGGGAATTTTTTTACGAAAACTCCTAGTGCCTTAGTGCCCTAGCGCCTTAGTATCTTTTTTAGAAACAAACCCTTTCAACTTTTCAATCATTCCCCCCTTCAACTCTCCTCACTCTTCACTCTTCACGCCTCACTTTCAGTCCGACCCCTCACACTAGCCCTCTCCCGCCGGGCAAGGG
>CALVAX010000013.1 GCA_944325605.1 Candidatus Gastranaerophilales bacterium | reverse complement strand
TTTCATACCTCTTTGCTCCTTTGCTCGCTTTTTTTCGTTACTCTTCTATTATATACTATTTTTTATCACCCCGCAAGGGGGGGGGATTGATTATTTATCCTGTTTATCTTATTAAAATATTAATCAAAACAGAATATAAAAAATTTTCTAGGGTTCCGCGGTTTAAGCCGGCTGGTCCGAGAGAAAATTCACAAGTTTTTGTGTACACGGAAGGATAAAAACCTGGGAGATACTATTTCTCGCAGGTTTTTAATATATGTTAAGAAAGGAGAAAAATGCACTGGTTGTTTTTATTTATTGCAGGACTTTTTGAAATAAGCTGGGCGGTCGGATTGAAATTTTCACACGGATTCAGCCAGATTATACCGTCGATACTTACTATTGCCGGAATGGTCGCAAGTTTTTATTTTCTTGCACTTGCTCTTAAAAATCTGCCCTTAGGTACGGCTTATGCAATCTGGACAGGCATCGGGACTATCGGAACCGTTATTTTCGGGATTGTGCTATTCAAAGAACCGGTGACAGCAATAAGAATTTTGTGCATTTTGCTTATTGTAAGCGGAATTACGGGGTTAAAACTTATTACGCATTAGCTTTAAACACAAAAGAGGCGGTTAAAAAACCGCCTCAAACTATCCTCTTCTCATTATTTTACGAATAAGACCTTACTGCAAAGGTGCTCTCCACAGTGAGTCATTGAATTTATTCTGGTTAGCGTTGACATCTACAGACAAAGTTACGTTGCTCGGAGTGAATACAAATACCAAATCTCCGACTTTTTGCGGTTTGCCGTTCAATGCGTGTGCTGCGCCGCATACAAAGTCAATTGTTCTTTGAGATTGTTCTTTGTCGAGCAAATGTAAATTAAGGACGATTGTTTGTCTATCTTTTAAGTGTTGAACAATTTGTGCTGCGTCATCAAATGAACGAGGCTCCATAATTCTCACTTCATAGCCTCTGTAATTCGGATGAGTAACTACTTTTAATTCCTGATTTTTTTCAGGTTTTGACTGGTATGAATATGCCGGATCAATCGCAAGGTTGTCCTGAACTTCGTATCCGCCTTCCATATCGTCTTCTGCCATATCATCAAATATCGTTTCTCTCGGTTCAAAACCTTTTACCAGAAAGTCAACTACTGATTTAATTTTGTCTGTTACAATCGCCACCGTTTTTCCTCCGTTTATTTTTATTTATCTTACTAACTGAATAATTTTCTGCCTATCCTGAGCATTGTAGCCCCGCATTGAGCCGCAATCCTGTAATCCTGACTCATCCCCATAGATAATTCATTCATTTTGCAGTTGTATTTCTCCTCAAGAAGCCTCTTAGTATTCGCAACGTCGCTGAATAATTCGAACAAAGTTTTGTCATCGGCGCCTAAAGGTGCCATATTCATCAAACCTTCAACCTTTATTCCGTCAAGTTTAATAATTTCAGGAAATACTTCAAAGAGTTCTTCTTTTGAAAAGCCCGATTTTTGTATTTCTCCCGCGTTATTCAACTGAAGAAGGATTTTTTGGACTTTGCCGAAAGCCTTTGCCGCCGTTGAAATCAACTCCGCAAGTTTTAGCGAATCAACCGAATGGATAAAATCAAAATGCTCGACTGTTTTTTTGACTTTATTGGATTGAAGATGCCCGATAAAATGGAATGATGAATTATTCCGGACTTCCACAGGCAACTTTTCAATCTTTTCGATTGCTTCAATCGTTCTTGACTCGCCGAAGTTTCTGAGGCCTGCATTGTAAGCTGCCTCTATCGCCTCTTCGTCAAAATACTTGGTTACTGCAATAATATTTGGTCTATAAGGTGCAATTTCTTCTTGTATTTTTGAAAGATTCTCTTTTACCGTAAACTGCATATCATCTTCCTCTTACAAGAAACCCGGCCGCCGGATTTACGCATAACCCGTGACCTGTTGAATATACAATTAATTGTACTCTATACCTTTATAGCGGACAACTATTTTGTTTTTTGGAAACTGTACGGCTGTCTAATTTCTCTAAAAGCATGATGTGGACATGATTTCAGCCGTTTTAATATTTCTTAAATCTTGGTTACATTTTGTAATAATAAGAAAAATAACCATGCTTTCGGGCATGCCCGCCCCTTTTTAAGAGTTAAACTGTCACTGTACAATATTCCTGATTTTAGAATAAACTATCTCTTTAGAATTTTTATCCTTTATATGATTGAGATTTGAAAAGTTATTTTAAGAGGATTTCGTTGATATACATTCCGCCTTTTTCTTTCATTCCGCAGACTTCGTTTGCAACAATTACGTCTGTTTTCATACTCTCGCGGTTCAAAGTGATGTAAAATAAATCATATCCCCATTTGTTCGGCCCTTTTGCACCGTTCACATCAACTGCAAAAAATACCGAATGGTGCGCAACATCCGCATTTCGCTGTATAATCAGCATTGACCCGTCAGACAAATAATTAAAAACCCCGTAACTGTCAATGTCCATAGAACAAGCATCATTTAAAATCTCTCCGCCCTCTGCAAGCACCTGAGATTTGGTTTTATATCTCGGACGGCAATCATAATCAAAATTTTCACAAGTTTGAAGAACCTGATATTTGGATAAAAACTTATCCCAGAACACCTCGCACTCTGTCAGATGATACCCGCCAAATCCTGTGTTATAACACTCAAACGGCGCCCCGTTTTCTGCCTGAATTAGATTAATTGTGTTCTGGATATTTGTGTACATTTTCTTGAACTGCTGCACAAGAATTTTTTGCTGTGATTTATTTATCAACGCAGGCAAAGTCATTGCTGCGACTATCCCGATTATGCCGAGGGTTATCAAAACTTCTGCCATTGTAAAGGCAGCTTTTTTCTGTAAATCTGTCTTGCTGTTCCGGCAATTTGATATTAATTGAAAAACTCCTTGAGATTTTTTGGGGTTCTTTCGCTCACGCTCAAGATGACATGGGGATTTTTTCATGTCATTCTGAGCAAAACGAAGAATCTCTTTCATACTTTCTAAAATCCTTCGGAATTTACCCTCAGGATGACATGTAACTTTATTACTTTCGGCTAAATCACTTGCCGGAAGCTGGTTAGCGGGTGCCCCCCCCCCCCTGAAACTCAATCATATCAAGCATTTCCATCATTTTATGTTCCTTATTAAACTTTCTGAAAAATCATAACGTATTCGTGTTTAAAGATAAAAAATCCGCCGGCAAGCGCTCTGTAACGCCAGAGATTAGCTGTTTTGCCCTTTGCGCGTTCATTGCCCTGAATATCTTTTACAATAATACCTTTTAAGCGGAACCCGAGGTTCATCATTCTTGCCATACATTCAAACCCGAGAGGCTGAACTTCCGAATTTTTGTAGCTGTCGCCGATAATAAGTGCGGCAAATCTGCCTTTTTCAAGCATATCGTAACCGTTTCTGGCAACTTTTGCAAACAGGTCGTAAAATTCCTCTGTTGATGAGCAGTTTGAAAGGTCTTCTTTCTTGTCTGAAAATTTGATTATATCGTCATACGGCGGGTGGAGAACAAGAAACTGGGCTTTTTCTTCCCCTAAGATTTCAAGCCCTGCCTGAATTTTGTCGCGGACTTCTTCTGAAGCCGAATCGCCGCAGATTATTCTGACATCAGTGACAAGCTGCTTCGGGGTAAACTTTTCGGAAACTTTTTCTGCAAGGTCTTCTTTCAACTCAACCCCGATACAGCGGCGGTTCATATTAAGAGCCTCAATGCCGGAAGTTCCGGAGCCGAAAAACAAATCCAAAACAACGTCATTTTTCTTCGTAAACCTTTCATAAAGCTGCTGGGCAATCTGCGGAATGTAATTCCCATGATATTCGTTCGAATGTCCGCCTTCCTTCAGACGTGAAGGGAATTCCCACAATGTATCCGTTTTAATGTGATCGTAAGATTTCCAGTTATTCAAGTCTATATCACTGTATTTAGTGGTTTTTACAGGTTTTACAACCTGCAAATCCGCTTTTTTTAACGGTTTAAGTTTTGTATTTGTTTTAACTTTCGTCAATTTTTTCTCCCCTGTTTGTTTTACCTGTAAAGATGTTGTATTAAAGTTTTATTGCTTCATCGCCCTGTTGACCCCTCACCCGAATTTCCAAATTTGCTGCGCTCTTTAAGAAATTCTTCCCTCTTCCACAAGGAGCAAGGGAATTGTTTTGTAGCAAACCATTCATCCGTTCAACTTTTCAACCTTTCAACTCTACTCACCCTTCACACTTCACTCTTCACTTTGATAAGAACTTATCGTCCTATCGCCTTTTTTACGTAACGCACTTATTCACTTTGTTTTGAACTTTTCGTCCTAACGTCTTCTCGTCTTTATAATATAGAATTGTTTCAAAATTGTAATCAATTGTTTAGATGAATTTGTTTTTGTTGTAGCGTGGTGGTGTATGGAGGAAATATGTTTCCGGAATGTCTGACTTTAAGCAATATTTATATGATTACTGGATTTTTAATTTCCATGTATTCCTGTGTTTCCAATGACGTAATCCAGACACTCGGAACGTATCTTACAACAAGCAAAAGGATGCCGACCTGGCTTATATGGGCATTCACAAGCGCAGTATTAATCATTACGATTTCGACAGGATGGATTGTTTATAATGGCGATATGGCATTTGGAAGGCTTGAGAGAATCCCTTATCCCGAAACTTTTAGTTTAGTTCATGTGCTTCCGCCGATAATTCTTCTGTTTCTGACAAAATACGGGATGCCCGTATCCACAACATTTTTAATTCTTAGTATATTTTCGGCAAGCGATATTAATGTTATTGGAATGATTTTGTCAAAATCCTTAATCGGATACGTGCTTGCGCTGATTGTGTCAATACTTATTTACACGCTTCTTGCACGCCCTGTTGAAAGATATTTTTATTACACGGCGGACAAGAAAATATCGAAATGGTGGATTGCCGCCAAATGGCTCTCTACAGCGTTTTTGTGGTCACAGTGGCTTATGCAGGATGCGGCAAACCTCTTTGTATATCTGCCGAGAAAAGCCTCTTTTTCACAACTTCTCTTCGTACTGGCTGCCTTTACGGCTTTTATGTGGATTGTTGCAAGCAAACGCGGCGGAGAAGTTCAAAAAATAGTTAAAATGAAAACAAACGTTCAAGATCCGAGGTCTGCTACGATTATTGACTTAATCTATGCATTTTTGCTTTTGTATTTTATACAATTAAACAACGTTCCGATGTCAACAACCTGGGTATTTATCGGACTTCTGGCAGGAAGGGAGGTTGCGCTTTATCACAGACTCAGGTTTGAAAGTCCTAAAAAAATGTACAAACATATTCTTAAAGATTTGGCAAAAGCAGCAATAGGACTGATTGTTTCAATTGTTACGGTATTTGTCCTGATAAAATTTGATATAATAAAAAGCTTCTTTATTTCACATTTTGTGTAAAATATTTTCGGGAGGAAAATTAATTTGGCAAGAATAAAACAGTTATCCAAAAATTTAATAAACCAGATAGCAGCAGGCGAAGTTATAGAACGCCCTGCATCAGTGGTCAAAGAGCTTGTTGAAAACTCGGTTGATGCCGGTGCTAAAAAAATCAGCATTGAAATTACAAACGAATGCCGGAATATCCGTATCGCCGACAATGGCTGCGGAATTCATCCGGATGATATTCTTCTTGCCTTCACCAAGCACGCCACAAGCAAAATTCAAAACGATGAGGATTTATTTAATATTCATACTTTAGGTTTTAGAGGAGAGGCTCTTGCAAGTATAATTTCAATCTCAAAACTAACCTGCACAACACGAACCGCAGATTTTGAAACCGGAACAAAAGTAAAATGTGAAAACTCCGAAGTTACTCAAACCGAAACCGGCTGTGCGGTCGGAACTATTATGGATATCAGGGATTTATTTTACAATATTCCGGCACGATTAAAGTTTTTAAAAAGTGCTTCTACCGAGTTTTCATATATTCAAGATCTTGTACAGTCAATTGCGCTTGTAAATCCTGATATTTCGTTTGAACTTAAAAGGGACGGCAAACAGGTTCTTAAAACAAACGGCCTCGGGGATTTGAAAAAGACAATCAAAGATATTTTTAACGGAGAAGTTGCAGACAGCCTGAAGGAAGTTCTTAAAACCGATAAACTTGCAGGCATGAAGATTTCAGGATTTGTAAGCACGCCTGATTTTACACGCTCAAGCAAAAAAAATTACTACATGTTTATAAACGGGCGTTCCGTGAAATGCCCCGTATTTCAAAAGGCAATAGATACAGCTTACAAAACCCTTATCGCAAGCGGCAAATATCCTTTTATTGTCCTGAATCTTGAAATTCCGCCTTCTGACGTAGACGTAAACGTTCACCCGACAAAAAAAGAAGTTAGATATAAAAATACTAATATGGTTTTCAACTTTATTTTTACGGCAATCCAGGGGGGGCTTGCAAACTTTACCGAAACTCCGGCATCACCGTCTATTTCTGCACATTCATACAGCCTTGCCCCGCTAAAAGAAAAAGTTATTGACTTTAATCAGGCAAAAAACATGCATAACGGAGATTTATACTTTGATAAACCAAGCGACAGTATGTATGTTTCGGACAAAATGGCCGAGAGAATTACAAATGAAGTTTCTCCCGCACCTCAAGTCACCCAGCCGAAACTTATAAACCAAACATACCAGCCCGCGCCGGAGCCTGAAGAAAATATTATCGGACAATACAAAAATACATATATCCTTATTGAAAAAGAAGAAGGGCTTGAAATTGTAGATCAGCACATTGCTGAAGAAAGATTTATTTATGAAAAGTTGAAATCCGAAAAGAATATTGTTTCCCAGCTGCTTTTCGTATCGGATGTTTTGACTGTCACTAACGAAGAAACTGAAATCTTGAAAGAAAATATTGATAAGTTTGAAAAATTCGGTTATGAAATAGAATTTTTAAAAGATAATGAATTAATTTTCAGGAAAGTTCCGCAGCTTATTGCAAAAGTGAACCCTAAAGAAATTCTGTCGGATATTCTGGAAAATATAGAAGGGGATATTGACGGACTTGAAGAAAAAATTCTTATAACAACCGCCTGCAAAGCTTCTGTTAAAGCAGGACAAAAGCTTTCTCTCTGGCAGATGCAGGAAATCATAAACCGCTGGCGGACTACAAAAATGCCTTACACATGCCCGCATGGACGACCGATTTCCAAAATACTTCAGCACAAACAAATCGCATCGTTTTTCCAGAGGCAATCATAAAAAAGTGCCTGAAACGGCACTTTTTATGTATCTATAATTATATCCTGCGGCTGCATTTTAGGAGGATCTTTCTGTTGTCTTTTTAAAATTGTGTTGATATTATTAAAATCTTCCTGTTCTGCAAATACATTGTCATTTTGTTCATTATCATCACGGGGCGGAAGAGGCGGTGTATTTTGTGCGGGTTCTTCTCCCGGAATTTCGACAGGTTCAACAGGGGCAGTGGGCGTTTCTTCTGCCTGAGGCTGAGGTGTTGTTTGTGCCGAATCCGTTGAATTTATACCCTCTGAAATTATTTGAGAAATATTTCTGTCGCCCGCATTTACGTCTGCAGTCATATTGTTAATCTGCGCTGATATTTTCTTTATGGATTCATCCGTATCAAATGTTGTATTCTGCAAATATCCTGATTGTTTTATTGATGAAACCGCCAGATTTTTACCGAGCGCATTTGCTTTAACCAGAGCAACCGTTCCTGTTGCGCCGGTAAATATATGATTATTGCCGGTAACCGACTTGCCCTGTTGTGAAGTTTCATACTGCGCAATAAGATCTCCTGTAAAAGAAGTTTCATTTGCATAATCCTGAGCGATTTTTGCTTCTTCCGAAGTTGAATTCATCAGCGACGAAATTTCGTCAAAATCGGATGTAAAGTTTGAAACCTGCATTGTAGAATTTGTTACAACATTTTCCATCATCAGGCCTAATTCTCCGTAGCGTGCCTGCTCATCAGCCGATAATTCTTCTCCGTTTTTAACTTTGTTATTTATACTTTGCCATTCATTCATCATTTCTTGAATTTGCTGCAAGGCATTATTTTGTACAGCAAGAGCTTCATTTGTCATAGAATCCATATCCGCCGAATACCGTTCAAATTCCTTAACAGCTTCATTCAAAGTTTCTTCCTGAAGCACTACTTTTTTAGTTAAAACCTTTGCAACATTAGTCAAACCCATATTGCCGGCTTCACCGACATCACTTTTTGTACCTTCAACATCATTTGTATCCTGCACATCTCCTGTATCAAGTTCATATTCGGCCACGTTTGACGACTGCATTGAATGAGCCCACTCTAAAAAATCGTCCGGAATCAAAACACCGTTGTCTTCCATTTGTAAAATTTCTTCGTAAGAATACTGTGACCATTCAGTGTCCATAGGTTTACCGGATTTATCATAAATTGAATTTATATAAAGACCGTAACTGCGGGCATTACCGGTTAACAAAAGACTTGCAGCATATTCTTCTATCTCGGTTTCCGTCCAGCCGGAATATTTTGGATCTGCCTTTAACTCTTCTATTTTGTCCTCAAGAGTATACCGATCCTCCGGCATAACCTGATACTGTGCCATCTGGTGAATTTTATCTTTGTAAGCTTGAATTCTCGACATGTATGCGCGCCTTTCACTTATATACTTTATGTTATTAACGGAACAATCCGCACAAACTTTAAATAAAATTTTATTTTTTCAAGCCTTTAACATTGCAAAAGCCGGATTCAAAGGCGTTTTCATCCCGTACAATCCGGCTTTATAAAATTTAACAATTTATAAATTATAAGTGTTTTTCGATATTTGAAATAATTGAAGATTTCGGCATCAAACCTACAAGTCTTTCAACAGCCTTGCCGTTTTTGAATACCAGAAGGCTCGGCAATCCGCTTATGGAATAATTTTTTGCTGTTTCAAGGTTGTCGTCCGTATTCATCTTAACAAATTTAACCTTTCCCTCAAACTCTGATGCAATTTCATCCAGCACAGGCCCCAATTTTCTGCAAGGGCCGCACCATGGCGCCCAAAAATCAACTACAACAGGTGTTTCAGAATTCAAAACTTCTGCCTCAAATACTGAATCATTAATATCTACTGCATTAGACATACATATCTCCTTTAAGTTATTTATACTTTTACAACGCTCATTTTATCACAGATTTTTTTTTTGTGCTATTATCTTTATAGAATTCTACAGGATGAGAAGATGGTAAGAAAAAAAATAATAGAAATAGTTCTGGACACCGAAACCACAGGGCTGGATTATACCAAAGAAAGAATGGTTGAATTTGCAGCGGTGAGGCTTGAAAACGGCAAAATTAAGGATGAATTTCAAACACTTATAAACCCGCAGCAGCATATAAGAAAATCCAGCATCGCAATCCACGGAATTACACAGGATATGGTGGCTGATGCCCCGACCGAAGATGAGGCAATGCCGAAAATTCTGGAATTTATCGGAGATTATCCTATTGTTGCACATAATGCTATTTTTGATTATACATTTCTGAACGAAGCAAGTTTAAGAACAACAGGCAAAGAACTTACTAATACCAGAATTGACAGCCAGCAAATGTTCAAAGAAGTATATCCGGATCTTGAATCACACGGGCTTGAGGCATTAACAAAAAAATTTAACGTGGATCTCACAAACCATCATAGAGCAATGGCTGACACAATGGGGTTAGCGCTGGCTTATCCGAAACTAAAAAAATTATACCTGCAGAAATATGACTGGGAAGTCAAACAGCTTGATAATGTAGAATACCTTTTTGAAAGATTTTTAAGAATACAAAATACAATAAACACCCTTCAATCAGAACTTCAGGATTTGAAATCAGTATTCAAACTCTATTTTGAACAGGGCGGGGCGCCCATCCGCTCGCAAACAGGAGAAACTCTTGTTTATAATTCAAAACAATCTTTTGGATATGACCTTCATCAGATAAAAGAAGTTCTTGAAGAAGTCGGGGCATTTGATAAAGCTATAAAACTAAACACCGGATTTGTCGACAGACTTGTCGGCGGGTGCAGTCTTGATGAAGAGAAACGGGAAATTATAAAAGAAGCCCGTCAGGAACTTACAGAGACAAGAAATATTCAAATTATTAAAGCAGGGAAGTAAGATATGTTCAAAAAACTGGCTGGATTTTTCAAGGAACCTCCCGCAAAAGAGGTTATTCAAGATACAGAAAAAGTTAAACAGATGTATTCTGATTGGCGCCTGAGAATTTTTTATGCATGCTTTATCGGATACACTATTTTTTATCTTTGCAAGAAAAACATTGCGGTGGCGCTTCCGGGGCTTAGCGCTGAATACGGATACACAAATACGGAACTCGGGTTACTCGGAAGTTCACTTTATCTAACTTACGGTATCGGGAAATTTGTAAACGGTGTAATTGCGGACAGGGCAGATGTCAGGAAATTCCTTCCGACTGCACTGATTATGACAGCACTCGCAAACATTTGTTTCGGACTTTCGGCAGTATTCATAACTCCCGGAGAAGCATCCTTCTTCGGACTTCCCACAAACACTGTTTTACTCTGGATTTTCGTATTTTTCTGGG
Source organism: Candidatus Gastranaerophilales bacterium (assembly GCA_944325605.1). Classification (GTDB taxonomy): domain Bacteria; phylum Cyanobacteriota; class Vampirovibrionia; order Gastranaerophilales; family Gastranaerophilaceae; genus Scatenecus. The sequence goes on along the minus strand of CALVAX010000013.1, from coordinate 39,344 downwards.
GTGCAAGCGGATGGTTCCAGTCAGCAGGTTTTCCGGCCGTTGCAAAAAGTCTTACTTACTGGTATTCAAACTCCGAAAGAGGGACAAAATGGTCGCTGTGGTCATGCTCACATCAGTTCGGAACATTTTTAAGCGTAATAGTTTCAGGATGTTTGGTCGAACATTTCGGCTGGAAGATGGCATTCTTTGCCCCGGGAACAATTGCAATAATCGCTGCCATCTGGTTATACGACAGACTTCGGGACAGACCGCAGTCACTCGGGCTTCCGGATATTGAAACTTACAACAACGAACCTTCCGCAAAAAAATCAGCCGTGGAGGAAGATAACAGAACTTATATTGAAATTTTTAAACAAAACATTTTATTCAACAAAACAATCTGGCTTCTGGCAATTGCATATATTTTTGTTTACATAATAAGATTTGGCGCAGAAGACTGGATGATAAAATACCTTCACGAATCAAAAGGCAATCCGCTGGATCTTGCGGCAATGAAATTAAGCTCTCTTCCGCTTGTGGGAATAGCCGGAACCATTTGCGCAGGTTTAATTTCGGACAAAATATTCAAAGGGCAGAGAGCGCCGGTTAATTTAATTTACCTTATGGGTGTTGTATTCTGTCTAATTCTTTTGAAATTTAATACAATAGGAACGTTGGATTTTGTACTTATAGGTTTGTTAGGAGCATTCACATACGGCCCTCAGATGATGATAGGCGGATTGTGCGCAGTAGAATCAAGTTCTAAAAAAGTGGCCTCGGCAGCCACGGGATTTACCGGAACCTTCGGGTATATCGGCGCTGTTTTATCATCAACCGGAACAGGATTTATGGTTGACAAATTCGGCTGGAACGGGGCAATCGCGTTCTGGGTTGTTTCGGCTGTAATCTGTATTGGAATCTGCACGGTTTTGATGATTGACGAGAAAAAGAAAAAAGCTGAAACAAAATAAGCGGCTTTACGGCTTTTGCAGAAACAAACCTTTCAACTTTTCACCCTTTCAACTCTTCACTTTCGCCACATTTTGTCATCCTGAATTTATTTCAGGATCTCATCGGGATTCTGTGGAAAACCAAACATTTTGCACGAAATCTGAGATTTCGGCGAAAATGAGCAGGTCGGATTTACTAATCAGACAAATAACAGAAAAATATCCGACCATTGCGGAATGAACAATAATTGTAACCTTTTCAGAACAACAAAACAAGTGTTGTTTGAGTGCGAAGCACGATTTCACTTGCTTTATATGAAACGGTTACAATTGATTAGTGAATGAAGCATAGGACGGGAGCTTCTTTGTGGAACTTTCTTGTCGACACAAGAAAGTTTCTTATTGCTACAAATTATATTAAAAAATTGTTGGGCAGATATACCCAACCTACTGACTTTACGTTATTAACCAGTTCTGGTTTAATAATAACAAATATTTATTTAATAAATGTATTCTTGAAATGTTTTATTAATGGATGGTTTGCAAAGTCTTTTCCTGATAGTTTTATTGCATCGTTAGTTTCATTAAGCATTTGTTTTGCAGTTTTCAGGTATATTTTTTCTGCGCTTGTAGCCGGAATATTCTTTACATTGTATACGGGATGTCCATGCGAAGAAACATAAACTACAGGATTGTATAAAGAAAGAATAACATTACCATTAGAATAATCCTGTTGTACCTGCATTGCGAAATTATCCTGTGACGAAATTAATTTTTCCAGTTTATTTATAACTTTTTGCGGTTTAGAAGTTAACTTGTTTTTTATAATAAGCTTATTTTGATTAAAACCCTGTATATCTAGAATTTTTGGCACAATAAATTCTCCTATGCTATATTAGTAGTATTATTCTATTATATATATAATTATAAAACAATGATGTATTAATAAATATTAAAGTTATTAGTAGGTTTTGGTAATATCTGATTACAGAAACATTTTTGTTGCGGTAAATTAAAATTTACCACAACCTACAGTGCTGAGCGGCAACCACCGCCCCATTTTGTCTTTCACTGTCATCCTGAATTTATTTCAGGATCTCATCGGGATACTGAGACTATCTTGGATTATTCGGGGTGCGGGCGGAGTAACGTCCGACCCGCACCTTACGGGTTCCGTTTTGCTTCACCCTACCGAAAATCCGCAAGTGCAGCATGACAAAATGGGGCGCTCCTTATCGCCTTTATGCCAAAACTAACCTTTCAACCCTTCAACTTTTCACCATTTCAACTCTCCTCACGTTTCACACTTCACGCTTCACTTATTAACCCCTCACCCTAACCCTCAGCCATACGGCATACAGTCTCACTCGGCTCATTCTTCGCCGGTTCGAACTAGCATCCCACAAGTGGAGAGGGAAAATATTTTACTTAACAAGTCCTTCAACTTTTCAACCGTTCAACCATTCAACTCCCTTCACGCTTCACTCTTCACCCTTCACTTTGCTACAGCCTTATCGCCTTCCTCAATTCTTTTCAAGCCTTACTCTTCCGGCAGCTTTGCAACATCAACCCAGTCTAAGCTTTTTGAGTAGAGAAACAATTCGTCAGGTGTTAATTCTATCGCAGAATTTGAACTTCCGCATGCCGGAAAGATTGTTTTGAACCGCTTAAGGGAATTGTCACAGTATACTTTCACATTTTCATTTTCAATCCCGAACGGACAGACCCCGCCGATTTTGTGTCCTGTAAATTCAACAACCTCATCTGGCGTCAGCATTTTTGCTTTCAGACCAAAAACCGTCTTAAATTTTTTATTGTCAATTCTTGCGTCACCTGCGGCACACACAAGAATACAACCATCTTCTGATCTGAAAGAAAATGTTTTGCAAATTCTGGCTCCTTCAATACCAAGAGCCGTTGCTGCAAGTTCAACAGTGGCGCTCGACACCGAAAATTCTCGTATTTCATTATCTTTTCCATATTTTTTGAAAAATTCTCTTACCTTTTCTATAGCCACAGCTTAATCCCTCCAAGAATTATTTTATCACAAATCTAAAACTCACATCCTGCAAGCTCCTGCGCTCCGTATTGCGGAATACTGAACCAGAAAGTACTTCCGTTATTGAGTCTTGATTTGAATCCTATATCTCCCCTGTGAGCTGTTGCAATAAGTTTACACAAAGCAAGCCCGACACCTGATCCCTGCTGGCGCTTTAATGTGTTTCGATTAACCTGAGAGAAAAAATTGAAAATTTTGTCATAATCTTTTTTCCTGATTCCGTCACCTGAATCCTTAATTTCAAACATATAATTTTTATTTTCGTCAACATAAGTGACAATAACAATTTTTCCGCCTGTTTTGTTAAATTTTACGGCATTGGAAATCAAATTGAATATAAGCTGTTTAAAGCGTCTTAAATCTGCCGTAACCTCAACATCCATCATTGTATAACTTAATTTTATATTTTTCTCTCTTATTACCTCATCAAAACTGTAAATAATATCTTTAATTATTTCTTTTGGTCTGAAAGTTTCATATTTCAATTCCATCTGTTTATACTCAGACCGCGCCATATCGAGTATATCTTGAATTAAACTCAACAAAAACCGCGAACTTTTCGAAATGTTATCTATATATTTAAAATTCTTAGTTCCTGCCAAGTCTGCTTTTAACATATCAGAAAACCCTATAATTGAATTCAACGGCGTTTTGTACTCATGTGAAATGCTTGCAAGAAATTGAACTTTTTCTTTGTTAGTTCTTTTTAATTCATCATTCAACGAAATTATTTCAATTCTGGAATTGACAGACTCCATCAAAGTTTCGACAAGCAAGGCCATCTTTCTTTTGAAGTTCCGATTTTTCTTTGCAAGCGCGAGAAATCCTAATACCGTATTTTTGTAATATATCGGCTCTATTATAACCTGATCTTTTGATATTGAATTTAAATATTCTATAATATCCTCGTTATCAAAATTATTGGTGAGCATATCAACTCCGACTCTGGAAATTTTTTCTATAGCATGGACAACTCTGCTGTTTTTCTTTTTTCCGTCTGCATAAGCGTAGAATTTTATCTCTATTGTATTTGTAAAATTACTCAAAAGACAAAAGCAGGAGGCCTCGGCTCCTGTCAAGTTTAAAGATTCGGATGCAACGAATTTTGCAAGCTCTTTCGACGTTGAAATCGTGTTGATTTTCTTTAAGAATTTACAAATATTTTTTTCTATTAAAATATTCATTGTATAATTGTAATATGAACAAAAAATTATTTGTATTGTCCGGTTCATCCGGAGTCGGAAAAGGCACAGTCTTAAAAGGATTTCTCGAAAAAAATCCTGATTTTATGCTTTCAATTTCCTGCACGACAAGACCCCCGCGCCCCGGAGAAATTGACGGAGTAAATTATTTTTTCATATCAAAAAATGAATTTGAAAACTGTATTAAAGAAAACAAATTTCTTGAATGGGCTGAATTTGCCGGAAACTTTTACGGAACAAAGAAAAAATACATAAATCAATGCCTTGAAGAAGGAAAGAATGTAATCCTTGAAATTGACACGCAAGGCGCCCTTCAGGTAAAAAAACAAATGCCGGAAGCAGTATTAATATTTGTATGCCCGCCATCCTATGAAGCCCTTGAAAACAGGCTCAGAGGCCGCCATACCGAAGATGAGGCAACCATTCAAAAGCGGCTTGAGCAGGTAAAAAAAGAAATTGAACGGTCAAAAAAGTTTGATTACCAGATAGTTAATGACCGTCTTGAGGATGCAATATCTCGTCTTGAAGATGTCGTAAACGGAGAAATCAAAAATGCTTAGCGGGAAAAATATACTTGTCGGAATTACAGGCGGAATTGCGGCTTACAAAATTTGCGAACTTATCAGAATGTTTAAGCGTGCAAACGCAAATGTAAAAGTTGTATGTACGCCAAATGCTTTGAATTTCGTGACAAAACTTACTCTTCAAACCATAAGCCAAAACGATGTTGCAGTTGAACAGTTTGAAATTAAGGACTTCAAACCCGAACACATATCTTATGCTGACGAAGCTGATGTATTTGTAATTGCACCTGCTACAGCAAACACTATTTCTAAAATCTCAAACGGAATCGCTGACAACCTTTTAACTTCAATTGCAGCAGCATTCAAAAAACCGATAATTCTGGCTCCGGCAATGAATACAAATATGTGGAACAACCCGTTTGTTCAGGAGAACCTGAAAAAACTTATAAATCACGGCTGCATTTCAATTTCGCCGGAATCAGGATATCTTGCCTGCGGAGTAAACGGGGAAGGACGCCTCGCCTCTTTAGACAAAATATTTGACAGGACGGTTGAAATTCTTCTTGCTCAAAATAAACCTCTTAAAGGACAAAAAATAGTTGTTACGGCAGGCGGCACAATTGAAGATATTGATCCTGTCAGATATATTTCAAATTATTCATCGGGCAAAATGGGCACAGCTCTTGCGGATGAAGCTTTCGCACAGGGCGCAGATGTCGTTTTAATTACGACAAAAGACATTCAAAAACCTTACAAAACAGTAAAAATCAAATCCGCTCTTGAAATGCAGACAGCCTTAACAGAAGAATTTGATAGTTCTGATTTCATATTTATGTCGGCAGCAGTTGCGGATTTCAGGGTAAAAGACTTTAGCAGTAATAAAATTAAGAAAAACAATTCTGACACAATGACTCTGGAATTGGTTAAAAATCCGGACATTCTGCAATTTCTCTGCAATAAAAAGACAACAGAAAAACCGGTAATTGTCGGATTTTGCGCTGAAACAGAAAACTTAATAGAAAACGCAAAGACAAAAATTCAAAAAAAAGGCTGCGACTTCATTGTTGCAAACGACGTAAGCCGCAAGGATATCGGATTTTCTTCAGACGAAAACGAAGTTTATATAATTGATAGAAATCTTGAGGTAAAAAAATTTGAAAAGCAGCCTAAAACAGCGATTGCGCGTGAAATAATCGGAGAAGTTTATGCAAAAAGCGGAAATTTATACGTTAATAAATAATTTTGCATCTCCGGAACTTGCAGAAAGCTGGGATTGTTCCGGCATTCTAGCAGAAAACGACAACAGTGAAATAAAAAAAGTTCTTCTTGCGCTTACAATAACAGATGATGTTTTTAATCAGGCACTCGAAAACAATTGTGATATGATAATAAGCCATCATCCGCTTTTTTATGTTCCGCTCAAATACAAAAAACTGAACTTGTTCTGCGCTCATACAAACCTGGACTTGGCTGAAGGCGGAACAACAGACACTCTCATCAAAACACTCGGGTTAAAAAAATCAGAAGAAAACAGTTTTGTCAGATATGTAATTTTGCCGGAGCCTGTGACAGTAAAAGATTTTGCGCAAAAACTCGGCAAAATTTCGCCGGACTTACGATACGTAAACAACAAAAACACTCAATCAATTCAAAAAATCGGATTTTGTGCAGGAAGCGGCTCAGAATTTATTGAAACAGCTTTTGACGACGGCGCTGATGCCTTTGTAACCGGAGATTTGAAATTTCATACAGCACTTGAAAGCCCGATTGTACTTTTTGATATAGGACATTTTGAAAGCGAAATTCTTGTTTTAAAAGTATTTGAAAATCTTTTGCAGCATAAGGTTGAAATTCTTTATGCCAGAGAAGCCGCTCCGTTCAAAAAATTGTAAAATCAAAATTATTGACAACAAAGATTTAGACGCTACAATATAAAAGTACCAGCATTGGGGCGTCGCCAAGCGGTAAGGCACCTGGTTTTGGTCCAGGCATTCAGAGGTTCGAATCCTTTCGCCCCAGATTATATCACAACACACACAAGGCCGGAATTACGTTCCGGCTTTATTAATTAACAAAAAGGAGAGTATCACTTATGGATTTAAGAATAAATACCCCGCAGACATCATTCGGACTTAAACTTTTAAACACTAAAGAGTTGAAACAAGTCGCAAAATTGGCTGAAAAACAGGGAAAACAAGAACATTTTAATAATGCAGTAAATTTATTAAATTCATCTCCGATTGAAGGCGATGTACTTGTGATAGCCAGAAAACCAAATTTCAAAACAAACGTTAAATCATATTCAAATATTTGTGTTGTCTCGCCGGACAAAAATGTGAAATCCGACCGAAAAGTTTCAAAAACAACTAAAAACCCGATTGAAACAGCATTAAATCATTTTCTGGAAATTAACAATAAAAACAGCAAGTTATTTAAAACACTGTTTTCTTAATAAAATTCAAAGATGTGCACTTCTGCGCACCTTTTTCTAAATCTTATTTTCTATGATTATCTTAAAAATTTTCGTGCTAAAATCATGGCAAAACAGGGATTGTTATGGATGATTTTATAAAACGGATTTTTAAGAACAAAATTTTTAACGCGAAAAAACTCATCGTTTTCGGCTTCAAACAAAATGGACAGAAGTACACTTATAAGATGCCTTTTATGGATAAACAGTTTGAACTTTCTGTTGTTGTGACGGGTTCAAAGGGTATTGAAACAAAGATTATAGACACCGCATCAGGTGATTTGTACACACTTCACCTTGTAGAAGACGCTAATGGCAATTTTGTCGGCAGCGTGAGAGAGAATTACGAAAACATCCTCGGTTCAATTGCCGAAAAATGCTGTGATACTACGTATTTTTCAACTGAACAGGCAAACAGACTCACCCGTCTCATAAAAGAAAAATACGGAGATAGTCCTGAATTTCTATGGGAAAAATTTCCTGGTTTCGGCGTTTTCAGAAACCCGGAAAGCGAAAAATGGTACGGACTTATATCACACGTTGACTACTCAAAACTTGACCAAAACAAAAGCGGAGATGTCGAGATTTTGAATATTAAACTTGACAAGGACGAAATTCCTACACTTCATAAAATCACAGGTTTTTATCCGGCATACCACATGAATAAGAAAAGCTGGATTACGATAACCCTTGACGAAACAGTTTCTGACAAACAAATTCTTGAACTTGTCGGCAAAAGCCACCGGTTTTCAGAGTACAAATCTTCTCATTGCAAAAAAATAAGACTTGATGATTAAAAAAAAATTCGTGACATAATAATTTATTTCTTACTAAAAAGAGGTTCTTTTTGTAAAACCTCTTTTCAGCGAATTTAGAAATTTTATTTAATTACTTCTTTCAGCGTTTTAAGTGCTGCAATAGTGTTCGGGAACCCGACATAAGGCAGACACTGAATTATTGCGGCAGTAATAGTTTCTTTGGAATTGCCGACCTTTAAATTTCCCTTGATATGGCTTTTCAAAACCGAAGTGTTTCCTGTTGTAACAAGAATTCCGACAACAAGAAGTTCTCTTGTCTTAATGTCAAGCCCTTCTCTTGTGTAGAAATCTCCAAAACAAACTTCCGTCAAAAATCTTGCAACATCTTTACCCATATCATCCGGAAGCCCCTTCATTGAATCTTTAATTTCAGTTCCATACACAGGCTCCTGAAGCGCAAGACCTTTTTCATATCTTTCATCTTCGTTCACGGTTGCCGTAGATTTTAGCGGAGTTGTTATTCCTCTTTCTTTGAACACTTCATTCAATACAGCAAGCGCATTCAATGTTTTAGGAAATCCGATAAACGGTGCGCACTGATAAATAGCTTCTCTAAGTTCAACAGGTGTAACCCCGACATTCAAAGCCGCATTGATGTGAGCTTTCAACTGCGGAAGTGTCTGCTGTACAGCCAGAGAAGTAACCGTTAACATCTCTCTTGTTTTTATATCAAGTTCGCCGACCCTGAACACTTCACCGAAAATATACTTCTGCAAAATCGCCATAATCTCCGGATCATCACCGTTCGGGCTTAAGGCTTCACCGTTAAACAACGCTTTGTAATTTTCTTTACAAATATCTGTCCTTGTCATATTTTTATCCTCATTTAAACTATCTGCAAAAACCAGATTTGCCTGCGCAATCATCATAACCAAACTGATTGTTAAAAGTTTTCTAAACATCTTTTCCTCTCCTGTTTAACAGAACTCAAACAAAAAATACACTGTGATAATTTTTATTAAATTAATTCTAACACCTTAGAGCTGCTCTCAGTCAAGAGTTGTTCTTATTTTTTTGATGTTTAAAAAATTCTGTAATAGTGTTATCCATATTGCGCCGGATCTACAAATCAACATTCGACTCTTTAATCGGGGCACCGATTACACGTTCAACTTCCGCGGCATTTATGTTGTAGTTCAGAAGGTTTGAGTAGTAATCAAGCTGTGCATTAAGATAAGAGTTTTCCGCATCTTTAAACTCGATTGCATCGCCTAATCCTACCTGATATCTTCTAAACGCCTGATATTGGCGTTCTTTTGCCTGCTGAAGTGCAAGTTTTGAAACATCAAGGCTGTCATGGGAATTCAAAAGATTTATGTATGCGCTTTTGACTTCAAGATAGACATTTTGTCTTTGCTGTTCGTAATCTGCAACGTATTTTTTGTAGGTTGCTTTAGCTTCATCAACCTGTTTTTTCAGAAGCATAAGGTTGAGCGCATTGTAATTCAACTGAACTCCGAATTGATATCCGTAGTCAGAATCAATCTGCCGTCCGCCGTTGTTATATGACCCGAATGCACTGATGTTCGGAGTAAAAGCACGTTTTGCACTTCTGACACCCATTTCTGAAGCATCCATCAGTTTTTTAGCCGCAAGAAGCGCAGGCCTTGAAGCTTCTGCCGTTGCCAGAAGGTCTTTGAAATTAACATCATAGGCTTTTGTATTCAACTGATCTTTCAGAACAACCCCTTCAAGTTCCGGAATACCTACAGCATTTGCCAGTTGTGCAGCGGCAAGTTCAAGGGTATTTTTAGCTTTGATTAAGTTTACCTTTGCATTTCCGAGGTTATATTCTGCAGTTGTTACATCAATTTTAGCTTTTCGCCCGATTTCATACTGAGCCTTTGCCTGCTTTAATTGAAGTTCAAAATCCTTAACCGTATCTTCGTAAACCGTCTGCTGGATTTGTGCAAAAACAAGGTTGTAGTATGCAACTTTTACGTTATAAATTACAAGTTCTATGCTTGTTTCGGCGTCGTATCTTGATGCTTCATAATTTTTTTTTGCCATATCGGCCGAAGCTTTTGTCTTTCCGAAATCAAACAAAAGCAAATCCGCAGAAAGTGTCGGCATATAAAACATATTGTACTTCTGCGACATTGAACGCATATAGGCATTCGACATTGTCATAAACATATCATTTCTTGAATAATTCACACCGGCGCTGATTGTCGGAAAATAATTCGACCATGCCTGCCCGACTCTTGTTTTATAAATTTCGGCATTGCTTATGGCTGACATAATCGTCGGATGATGTGTAATTGCAAGTTTTATACAGTCACTGAGCGTAACTTCTCCGTTCATGTCAGTGTATTCGATTTTACTGTTAATCGCAGGGAATTTTGTTTCATACATTCCTTCAGCTTCTTTTGAAGATTCAACTTTTGTTTTGGCGTTCTCTATGTTTTTCTTGCGTTCCTGACGTTTGTTGACCTTCTTGTTTTTTTCAGGTTTTACGATTTCTATTTTTTCCGGTTTTTTGGCAACTTCTACTGCATTGGAAGAAGCTGCGGCTTCTGCCGTTATTGCAGGGGCTGAAGTTAATACAAAAACAGAACATATTAAACATAAATTCAATATCTTTTTCATTTTACAGAAATCTCCAAATCTTTTTCAGTTATTTCTTTTTTCGGGAACAGGTCAACGAATTCCTGAACTATTACGTAGAATGCCGGAGTTAATACAGCCCCGAGGGTTGCCGCCGCTATCATACCGCCGAATACTGTTGAACCAACAGAAATTCTTGAGTTTGCGCCGGCACCGCTTGCAAATATCATCGGCAATACACCTATGATAAATGCCATTTCCGTCATCATAATGGCTCTGAATCTTAATTTGGCTGCCTTAATTGCCGCTTCTTTAACCGGCAAACCGTTCTTTTCATGTTCTTCCTTTGCAAATTCAACAATCAAGATTGACTGCTTTGCTGCCAGACCTATCAGTGTAATCATCCCAACCTGCGAATAAATATCAAATGCCTGATTAATCATCATCTGGAAAATCAAAGCACCTAATGCCGCAATAGGAGATATCAAAAGTACAGCAACAGGAATTGTATAGCTTTCATATAAGGCAACAAGGAATAAATATACAAATATCAAGGCCATACTAACGATTATAAATGTTTGTCCCGACGCTTCTCTTTCCTGAGCGGAAGTTCCTGACCAGTCAAACGTCATATCGTTAGGAAGAACCCGTTTTGCAACAGCTTCCATTGCGTTCATCGCATCGCCTGAGCTTTTGCCCGCTGACTGCTGCCCCTGAATTTGAACCGACTTATACTGGTTGTAACGTGTAATAGAGGCTGTACCTACTGTCTGCTGTAATTTTACGATTGAAAGTATCGGAACCATTACTCCGTTTTTATTTTTTACGTAAATTCCGGACAGGTCAGTTGCTTTATCTCTGAACTGGCTTTCGGCCTGCATCTGAACTTTGAATACACGGTCATATTTATTAAAGTCATTTATATAATACGTACCAACAAGTGAAGACAGTGTTGAATACAATTCCTGCAAATCAATATTCTGCGCAAGCGCCTTTTCATAATCAATATTAACTATATACTGCGGAACGTTTGCCTGAAATGTTGTTGTTACGTTGGATAATGACGGATCCTGATTTGCGGCTGCAATAAGAGTATTTGCCCATGCTTCAAGCTGCTGCGGGGTATATTCACCCTGCGACAACATCTGGAATTCAAATCCGCCCATCATACTCATACCCATAATTGCAGGCGGTGAAAAGGTTATGATTGAAGCTTCCTTTGTATTGGCGGCAACTGTTCTGATCTTTGCAAGAATCGCTTCATGAGAAAGATCCGTTGACTGACCTTTAAACTTACGCTGAACCCATTCAACAGGCCCTATTTTTCTGTATGCGTAATCGTCAAGCTGAATAATTACTGTTGATTGGTTTACGGCACCATCTCCGCCGAATACTGTTAACTTTTCTTCATTAACTCCGTCTATATCTCTTATTTCATCAATAAACTTGCGTGAAACTTCTTCCGTTCTCTGCAATGAGGCACCGTCAGGAAGCGTAATCTGTGCAAGCAATACCCCCTGATCTTCATCAGGAATAAAGCCTGTTGATATGGTTTTGAAACATAAAAGAGTAAGAACGACAATTATTGCATATATTGTTATTACCAATTTTTTATTGTGAACAAATTTAACAACATATTCCATATAAAACCCTTCGAGTTTTGTAAATAAATCGTTAAATCGTTCAACAAGCACTGCTGTTCTCCGGCCTATTCTTTCTTTTATATGTTCTAAGGTTATAAACAACGGATGATTTGAAAGTTTATGCGGTTTCTTTTCCTGCCCTAGGAAGTGTGAGCACATCGCAGGAGAAAGAGTAAGCGCACATATTGCTGATATTGCAATTGATACTGCAATACATACAGCAAACTGCTTATACATAACCCCTGTCATACCGCCCATAAACATTATCGGGACAAATACAGCCATCAAGACTAATGCCATTGCAACAAGCGCAAACCCTACTTCCTGCATAGTAATCTGGGTTGCGATAATTGCTGATTTACCTTCATCAATGTGTCGTTTTACGTTTTCAATTACAACAATCGCATCATCAACTACCACGCCGACTGCAAGAACCAGCGCAAATAATGACAGCAGATTTATTGACATATCCATTGCCTTCAGGGCAAAGAATGTTCCGATTAACGACACCGGAATTGTTGCACAAGGTACAAGGGTTGCCATTCCGTCGCCAAGGAACAGGAATATTATAATTACAACTATTATACCGGTCAAAAGGATTGTAAATTCAACTTCCTTCATTGACTCATGGATAAAGTCGGCATCATCTTTTACGTATAAAATCTTAATACCGTTATTCAAACGGGAGTTAAGTTCATTTACTTTTGCTTTAACTGCCTTGGAAAGGTTGATGATATTCGCATCCGGAAGCTGTGAAATTACAACAACCGCCGAAGGTTTTCCGTTTACAAGACCGAGGTTTGAATAAGATTCCGCACCGAGTTCTACTCTGGCAATATCTTTCAGCTTTACGTTTGAGCCGTCAGAATTCGAACGGATAATTATATTTTCAAATTCTTCAACATCATCAAGACGCCCGGGGGTTTTGAGAGTAATCTGCAAGGCTCTTTTTTCATTAGTCGGCAAAGCGCCGAGAGCACCTGTTGCAACCTGAGTATTCTGATTTGTGACTGCTGTTTTAACCTCGCTTGTTGAAATGTTCAAACCTGCCATCTTCTGCGGGTCAAGCCATATTCTCATTGAATAGTTGCCGCCGCCGAATACCATTACATCTGCAACACCTTCAACACGTTTCAATTCGTCTTTTATATAAATAGAACCATAGTTTGTCAAATCAAGCTGGTTCCAGTTTCCGGATTCGGGGTATAAAGTCAAGATAATTGCGCCGGAACCTGAAGATCTGCTTATTGCAGTAACACCTGTTCTTTGAACATCCTCCGGCAATTGTGACTGCACTCGCTGAATAAGGTTTTGCACATTCATCAGGTTTACGTTTTTGTCTGTTCCGACTTTGAAATATAAAGTTAATGTATAACTCCCGTCATAAGACGTTGAAGTCATATAGGTCATGTTTTCAACACCGTTCAACTTGTTTTCAAGAACTGTTGCAACGGTAGATTCAATAACCTCTGCACTTGCACCCTGATAGTTTGCAGATACCCTTACCTGCGGCGGGGTAACTTCAGGATAACTTTCCTGCTTCAGGCTCATCATTGAGATAAGACCCAGCAAAACTATACATATTGATATTACAAGTGCAAATCTCGGTTTTCTTATAAATAAATATAATTTTTCCTTATCAAATATTTTCTTCATTAACTTTTACCTGTTTATTTTCACTTTTGCTTTTCTGTATTGGTTTTAATTGTTGTCCTTCGGCTGCTATATTTTGAATACCTGATACGACAATTACATCATTCATATCAAGACCGCTGTCAACAACCCAGTTGTTATTAATATCATCTGAAACTTTAATATTTTTTCTTACAGCTTTGTTGTCAACAACAGCCCACACATAATAACCGCTCATTGCATCGCCCTTTGTACAGGACTGCGGAACTGTCATATATTTAACAACTTGTGGTGCTATAAGCTCTACTTTCATATAGTCACCGGGAATAAGCCACATCTTTGAGTTGTCAAATGTTGCACGCAATGTAACTGATCCTGAATCTATATCAATTTTATTATCTACAAAATTGATTCGTCCGATTTTGTCATACCATGAGCCGCCGGTAAACTGTACTTTCACATCAACATCAGAGAGGTCTTTGCTTGCTTTTAGCAGCTTTACAAAGTCTGAACTTTTCAGACTGAAAGTAACGTAAACAGGGTTTACACTTGATATATTTACCAGACCGCCTGAAGTTGCGGTTACGTAGTTGCCTTCTGTTATATTAACTTTACCGATTCTTCCGTCTATCGGTGATTTTATTGATGTATAACTTAAGTTGACTTTTGCAAGTTCAAGCTGCTGCTTTGCGGCATCAAGCAATGCTCTGTACTGGTTGCGGGAGGCAAGGCTTGAATCAACATCTGACCTGCTTATTAAATCTTCTTTCACAAGCGCATTTGCTCTGTTCAATTCCTGCTGTGCATTTTTTAATAAAGCATTGTATTGATTAACATTTGCCTGACTGTTATTAACTTCCAGCTGATATTCTCTCGGGTCAATCTGGAAAAGAATCTGTCCTTTTTTAACAAAATCTCCTTCAGTAAAGTATTTCTTTATCAAAAAGCCGGGAACCCTTGCCACAAGGTCAACAGAATACTTTGCTTCCACCCTGCCCGTTGCCTCTGCCGAAACATTAACTTCTTCAATATGAGGAGTATCAACTTCAACCTCTTTTGGCATCATCATCATTTTCTTTTGAATCATGCCTGCAATATAACCTGATGTCTTGTTATATATAATAGGAACAAGAATTACCAGCAAAATAAGAATTGCAAATTTCTTCCTCGTCATACTGAATTTCATAGTTTTCTCCAACTTAATATAATACGATATACTATCCTGAGATTATCGTAAAATATTTCAGTCAGCAGTGTCAATTAAAAACCGAGAATATCCACCGTACGGTGGATATTTCAGGATAAAACAAATATATTTATTATTGAAATTTAAACCGGAGAAAGACTTTTTATTTGCAAAGCCCTCAACGAGTTGATTACAGCAAGCAGAGTTACGCCGACATCAGCAAATACGGCGCCCCACATGCTCATCAACCCGACAGCACCGAGGATTAAGAACAATGCCTTTATCAAAAGTGCAAATACAATGTTCTGTTTAACTATACTCATTGTCTTTCTTGCTGCAGAAACGGCAAGAGCAATTTTTGACGGGCTGTCATCCATAATAACTGCATCTGCAGCTTCTATTGCAGCATCTGAGCCTAAACCTCCCATAGCTATACCAACGTCGGCTCTTGTTAATACCGGAGCATCATTTATACCGTCACCAACAAAAATAACGCTTCTGTTTTGTTGTTTTTTCGCAATCAGTTCTTCAAGCTTTTCAACCTTATCTTCCGGCATCAGGTGTGCATGATACTCATCCAACCCCAGAATTTCGGCTGTCTTTTCTGCTGTATCCGGATTGTCGCCTGTAAGCATTACGGTTTTTACGGAAAGTTTTTTCAAGGCTTTGATTGCAGCCGGAGAATCCTCCTTAATTACGTCCGAAATAACTATATAGCCTAAGTATTTCCTGTTTTTTGCAGTATAAACAACTGTTCCGGACTCTTCTGCTTTTTCAAAAACTACTGAATATTTATCCATCAATTTTGAGTTTCCGGCAAGAATTTCATCGCCTTCAACGCTTGCCCTAACCCCGAAACCTGCAAGTTCCTCGACATCTCTAATGCTTTCAGTATTAATTCCTTTGCCGAAAGCTCTTTTCAATGACTGCGCTATAGGATGAGATGAATAATTTTCAGACATTGCGGTATATCTTAATAATTCGTCTTCTGTCACCCCGTCAACAGGGTTTACAGAAGTAACGCTGAATACGCCTTTTGTAAGCGTTCCTGTCTTATCAAAAACTACAGTGTCAGGGTTTGCAAGTGCTTCCAGATAACAGCTTCCCTTAACCAGTATTCCGCACCTTGAAGCGCCGCCAATACCTGCAAAAAAGCCGAGCGGAACAGAAATTACAAGCGCACACGGGCAGGAAATTACAAGGAATGTCAACGCTCTTTCAATCCATATTGAAAACCCGCCGCCGGTTAACAATGGAGGCAAAAAGGCAAGGATAACGGCAGCCACAACAACCGCAGGAGTATAATACCTTGCAAATCTTGTAATGAAATTTTCGGCTTTTGTCTTTTTTGAACCCGCATTTTCAACAAGTTCCAGAATTCTGGCAACTGTTGAACTGCCAAATTCTTTCGTTACCTGAATTTTAATAAGCCCGTTTGTATTTATGCATCCGCTGACAGCTTCATCTCCGGCTGCAATCTTCCTTGGAACAGATTCTCCTGTCAGGGCTGACGTATCCATTGAGGCTTCGCCTTCTATAACAACACCGTCGAGCGGAATTTTTTCGCCGGCAGCAACAACAATCACATCTCCGATTTTAACCTCTTCAGGAGATTTCTTAACAAGTCCGGATTTCTCTTCAACATTTGCGTAATCGGGTCTTATATCCATAAGTTCAGTAACAGATCTGCGTGACTTTTCAACCGCTCTGTGCTGAAAATATTCGCCTATTTGATACAATATCATAACCATTACGGCTTCAGGATATTCTTTTATCCCAAAAGCCCCCAGAGTTGCAACTCCCATAAGAAAATTTTCGTCAAAAAAATCACCCTTAAAAATATTTTTTATTGCGGTAAACAAAACATCCCCGCCGGCGATTATATACGCAGCAAGAAACATCACTATCCTTAGCCATTCAGGAAACACAGGTACAAAAGCAATAGCAAATACAACTATTGCAGCGGCAATTTTTACAGGCCTGAAAGAATTTTCACAGCAATGTTCGTGTTTTTCTTCATGTTCACAATGGTGGTGATGTTCGCACATAACTTTTACCTCGCTATATAACTATCTTATATTAGTATTATAATTGAACAACTATTCAATTGTCAATTGTAAAAGTATGTTTTTGACACAATTCTTTACAACAGTTGAATAATTATTCAATTAATGCAATAATGTTATTATGGATATTAAAAAGTCAGATTGCGAAGCTATTAATATTGAAATCGTTAACAAAGTTAAGCCTAACATGCCTGAAATGAATGTTTTATATGAACTTTCAGACTTTTTTAAGGTTATGGGCGACAGCACAAGAATACAACTTCTCTGGGCTTTAGAAGAAAGTGATATGTGCGTCGGGGATCTTGCTGTGCTTCTTAATATGACAAAATCTGCGGTTTCTCATCAACTCAGGGTGCTTAAAACCGCAAAACTTGTACGGTCAACCAAAAAAGGCAAAAATGTTTATTATGCACTCAACGATTTTCACGTAAAAACAATTCTTGAAAAAGCTCTTGAACACGTCTGTGAATAATCTGTCAAAAACTTTGCGATGGCTGCAATTTTAATTTCGGGCTGTTTTAGGCATGATGGAAATTTCACTCTTTAGCATTTGCAAAAACTCATCCCTGTACATAAACCCAAGATGCGCTCCGTTATCCAGATAAACAGATTTGTTTCCTGTGTACAGCTTCAGCTTTTTTAACTGGGATGGGGTTGTAAGATAATCGTTTATCGAATGGAAAATTATATAATTATCTGCATTCTCAAGATAATCAGATATTGAATACAGACTTGAAATGTACTGCAAATCCTCTATCTCTTGATATGGCGGGGTTAGCAAATATTTCTGCGCATAATCCCTGTAGCTTGTATCATTAATTCTTGCGTAGAGTTCTTTTGGATCTTCAGTATTTGCCCGCTCTATTGTATAAATAAGATCCGAAAGCTTCTGGTGCATAATAAATCCCGTTATTAATCCGGCTTCGTATTCAGTAAAAGGCAATCTGTCAATTTTAAAGTCTTTATCCTCATCTTTCTGCTGAGAAATCCGGATGATTTTTGCAGCAGTCACGGCAACTCTATCTTTCAGGTTGTCCGGATTTTTATTCCATTCACCGGCAATTCTGTCAACCTGCTCCATTGCATAAATTAAATCAACCGGAGGGCATACCGCAATATATTTTGTTATATTTAAAGTATTATTTTTATATTCTTTGTCAGCAAGAAAAAGAGCTGTTAATGCCCCGAAAGATGTACCAAAGACAAATTTTTCCTCAAAATTATACTTATATTTACTACTCAGATAAGTAAGAATTTTGCCAGTCAAAATTTTCAGATAGTCTGCGTCAACAGCAGGAATTCCGGGACGGTAGCCCTCCGGCATACTTCCGGCAAACTCCCACTGAAAAGCACTTCCTAAAATTACAACGGAAAAACCCGCATCGTAAAACATCTTTGCCAGAATCACCGAGTGGCTCGACATAATACCTTCTCCTATTGACGGAAAAATTATTGCAAGCGGAGAAGTTTTAGTCCTTTTTTGAAGTATATATCTGAATTTATAATCTTCACGTCCTTCAGAAACATTCACCTTTGATGTACGTATTCTCCTGGCAAAACTCCTGTTCCATATTGAAATTTCCGCCCAAATTGACTCATCAACTTCAGGAAGAGTAAAAAGAGCCGTTCTCATACTGTCGGTCACAGGTTCCTGAGGATGATAGTCAAATAAAAGTTCATCTGCCATCAGCATTGAATTCTCATCTTTGTATGAATTAAGAACTATTTTATCAGCATCTTCTCCGGCATTTACTAATTGATTAAGCGGCAGTTTTTCGGCAGATAAGTTTCCTGCGCTGTCAGATACATTTTTTTCACTCTCAATATTTTCTGACAGATTTTCTGCATTATTCATCCAATCTGAATTTTCTTTTACAAGTTCCGGTTCTTCCTGATAATCAAGATTTTCCACTGCATCCCTGCCGTTCATAAGCTGAACTGCCGTATCCAGAACATCTTTTCTGTCGTAATTTTTGTATTTAATATAGTTTTCAACCCCGTAGAATTTTCTTGCGATGTCATAAGGATCAGCAAAAGTAGACTCTACCATCTTAATCACAGGCTGCATATATGAAGTTCTGTTGACCAGAAGCCCTGCCTTAACAAGTGCAAGCACAGGAGTCGCAATATAACAGGACGGGTTCAGTGCTGCATCCAGCGCACGTCCCGCAAGGCCTCTCGGACTTGTCCCGTTTATGACAGGAACTACAAGGTAAGGCCCTGATTTAATTTTACATTTTTCAAATGCCTGTTCCATATTTTCATTAGAAGGAGGAATTTTAAGCCAGCTTTTGGCAGGGTCAAACATCCCGCCAAGTCCGATTGTTGAATTTGTCAAAAACCTTACCGTTTCATCTCTTGAAGCTTTAAAATCCTTTTGAATTAAAGTGCTTACAAGCCTTGCCGGATATTCAATATTTGTCGCAATCCCCTTAATTCTGTCCATTCCGTATTGAGGCATAATCGACGCCCACAAAATATGAACAGGTCTGATTGTATATTTGTTAAGCCCCAAATTAAAGTTAAACATTTTTCTGTTAAACTTTTCAAATTTATCATTTCCCAGATACTCATACACATAATCAGGATATTTGCAATCCGGCTTTGCATCTTCAGCCGCACATATTCCGGCACTCAAAAATAACAAAATAAAAATAATATATAATATCTGTAAATTAGCCTTCATAATCTCCCCTGAACACAGTTTAACCGGCGATACCGAAATATTCTATTTGATAGCATTACAAAAAATAATTACACAACAGGAGTGTCCTGACAGCTAAAATTCATAAGGCAAAAAAAATCCCCGCACTTACGGGGGAAAATACCCTTACAATTGGTGGTAATTAATAGTAAATCAAATTCCTAATACAAATGTAAGGCATGACTAACTTTTTGTCAAGTCAAAACTTTCTTTTTATTCAAAATAATTTATATCAATTATTCTTTATACATTAAGGAATAAGTGGAATCCGCATTTGCTCGGACTTCCATCATAATCGCGCTGCCATCATAACCTGCAGGCGGCGGATTGTAGCCTTTTACACCGGAAAGCATCTTTTTTGCCGCAGTTACAAGAGGCTTATTCGCTGTATTCTGGTAAAGTTTTTTCTTCCTCAAATTGCCGTGCCTGTCAAGCACAAATTCAATCTCACAGGAGCCTGAGCCTTCCAGTCCTCTTGGATCAAACATTGCAAGAAGAGTGTTTCTCAAACCGTTTTTGTACAATTCCCAGTCTGCATTTGCATTCACAGAGCCGGAAACAACATAAGCTGGCGTATCATCCCAGAAACTATCCACTGTCGGGATATCCTTTACAACAGCCTTTTCATGCGTAACCGGAGCTTTTGAATGCTTCTTAGGCTCAGGGCCGAAAAACAAAACAAAACAAAGCGAAAATACGCAGCATAATGAAAATACGACAATTGACATTATATTAACAGGCAGCATAGGAGCAGGACTGAACACTTCAGGATTTTCAACGGGGTAATTATTTACCTGAACAGGCGGCGGATCCGGAATTTCTTCAAATTCGTTGTTGCCGCAGTCACAATAATCTACTTTTTCTTTGAACTTTTTTTTGCAATCTTTACATACATACATAACTGTATTTATTATAACATATTATTTCTTAATTTTCACGTTTATTATTTCCAGCAAAAAAGATTTATGCAGCTGAGGCTTCATGCCGGTAATTATAAAAGTAGCACCAAACATTGCAACCACAAGCCCCAGTATTGCGACTACCAAAAAAGTCTTTCTGTTCATCATAATCTAATCCTTTCATAATCCGAATAATCTTCCGGTGAAGAGTATTGTGTAGTATAATCCAGCAAAAATCCGCCTTTAAATTTTACATTTTTTCTTTTTGTATTATCAGGAAAGTTTAATACAGCATCACCTTCAAGTTTTCTTAAAACTTTTACCATATCCGCTCTTGCAGCCCTTGCATACTCTCTATCAGAACAAGTATACCGCAGATTTGTTATCTTTCCGCTTGATGATACATCAAACGAAAACAATATCAAAGTACCAACAGGAGCTTCCACACCGGATTCATCCATTATCCTGTTTTGAAGGTTGCTCCGCCATTCATTCCAGGCTATAATTTCCTCTTTTGACCCTCTAAAACGCCAGCTGCCAACTTCGTCCTTTGCATTAAGTTGAACGTCTGTCTCCGGAATATCATCAGATTCTACTTCCATATCTTTGTTCCGGATATTTTCCTGATTTTCAAGACCGAATTCATCCTCTCGGTATAAATTTTTATCATCAAAACCGATTTCCCGTTCTGAATAGGTATCCCCCTGATGAGATAAGTCGAGATTCAAATCTTGAGAATTCTGTGAAAGATTATCTTCCAGAGTTATTGTCGTTTCCTGCCCTGCGGCACCGGTGCTCAAGTCTAAAGAAATATGCTTGTCTTCTTCGGGTTTTATATGAATTGTATTATCCTGCCTTGCAGCAACTGTTTTTTTAGCTCTTGCAAATTTGATGTTCACAGTATAATCAGAAACCTTGCGCGGCTGCGGATTTATTAACTGGTCTTTTATTTTAAAATCAATTTTTTCAAGCGTAACAGGTTTATGCATTGCCGGTTGAATTATCAAAACAAGCACTGTTAAAAATATGTATAATAATATTATAAACCCTCTTAAACGCTTCATTTGTCATTTCTAGTCTTTATCAAGTTTTGCAACGAGCTCGTCGCAAGCATAAATATCAAACATCGTCTGAGCCAGCATAAAAGTTTCAGCTATCAACAATGCAGTCGGCACAAGAGCTGCAACAAAGCTTAAGAACAATCCCTGCAAATCTCCGCCGATTTCTGTTGCAAAGTATGAAATGTTCATTGTAAATTCTATAAATATGATTGAACATCCGATGAACAAAGACCTTGCTCTGTCAGATTCGAGTTTTCTGGTGCCTTCCAGTCCGAAAATACTTACACCGTGCTGCCTGTAATCACTGAAACCATCCTGTTTGATTACCTGCGAAGCCTGTATTTTCTTTGTAGCCGTGAATGCTGCAACAAATGAGAAAAATGCAAAGATAATCAAAAATGTTGCAAGAACCAAAAATACAGGAGAAAACCTTAATCCGGAAATTCTTATCCAGCCCGCAGCTTCAGGGAAACACATCGCCAGAGTGTTTGAAACACCATACGCCAGAAACGGAGCGGTTAATATACCGATTACAATTTCACCTGTTGATTTAAGCTGTAAATTAAATATTCTTTCTTTTATATTCTGAATTTTAGTTCTTGTAAAACTGTTTACATATCTTTCAATCCACTGTCTGTAAGACTTTAACACAGATTCAAAATCTTCTCTGTATTCATATTTATTGAGCGTCATTGCCCATTCGCCGGACGAATGTTTAAAGTACCCGCACCCGAGCGAAAGTGCAGTGAGCAGACCTGAGAAAAATAATGATACAAAAATTGCAAATGTCACAAAATCATTCAAATTCATATAATACACAAGGTTCACGACATAAACCCCGAGCATGAAAATAAGAGAAAGAACAATCATAAACCCTTGCGCAAATTTTGCCGTTCCTGAAACGTTCTTGTTATCAGCACTCTGGAGGAATAAATATACACCTTGTTTTAGCATTATAGCCGCACCGAAAACAAGAATTGAATATGCAACCCAAACTTTAATATTGGTTGGCATATGCAGGTAATTTGAAGATTCTTTAATTGAAAGTCCCATTAAGTAATTTGCAAGCCCGAATGCACAAAGGATTGAACTGATTGCCATGGCAAAATGTAAAAAGATATTTGTACGTGTATTTGAGGCAATTTTATTTTTCAAATCGTTTATTTGAAATGCGACCTGCTTTATTATTGAAACACGCGCGGCTTCTATATCAGCTTTTTGTCTTTCGAGCCTTACGCGCATAGCGGCATTTGGATCATTGCCATAAAGTTTTTGCATATCTTCTTCGGACATTTCTTCGCGGGCTATTGCTTTAATTGTTTTGGGGGCTGCAGATGTTTCAACTATTTTTATGTTAATAAATTCAGGGCTTCCTGCAAACATTATTTTACAAATATTGCCTATTTCAACTTTCTTTATGGGTTTTCCTTTAAATAGCACCCTGTCATTGTGAAAAGTATTCATCAATACGCATTTGTTTTCATCTTTGTCATACTGCAGAGTCAAAAGGACATCAAAGTCCACATCAAGATGAAAATCACAATTCGGATTGGTTCCGATATTGATTACATCTTTTTCATCAAATACTTTCTCAAGTTTTGAAGATGAAACAACTATTGTCATAAAATTCCCCTTTATATTATGTATTTTTAAATTATCTTCCTAATGCGTGAATAAATTGTCTTATTGCTTTATCAGTATTCTGTTCCGGAGAAACGATAAGCTTTTTCTCACCAAGAACCGGAGTTAATTTTTCTTTTACAAGATCCAATTTTTCCGGATGCGCATACAAAAACATCATTGCTAATTCAGGCATATACTGTTTTGCAGTTTCAACATTTTTCGGAAGCAAATCCCAATTAATCTGTTTTTCAACAGCACCTTCGTTTTCAAGATCGCCCAGAACAACAATTGCAGGGATATAACCTTCTTTCTGCATCGCAAGTGCATGATTGAAACCTTTTTTCACAGCAAGCCCGTATGCAGTGCCGTAATCTTTGCTGTCATAGGCGGTAAAAGCGTCTAAAGCTTTTGTAATGCCTGAACCGTTGAAAGGTGTACCCTCATAAATCAGATAAGCATCCTCTGACACTCTTAAAATCTTTACCTGATCTTCCGGATCAAGCAGATTGCAGATTTGTCTGAGAGTCTTTTTCTGGTCAGCCAGCGCCTTCTGGTTTGAGGCTGAAGAATCTACCAGAAAAATTACGGCCGCCGGCTTGAAATCATCAACTTTAACTCTTGACAATCCAGACCAGAGCAGCTTGCCGATTACTGAAATTATTACTATAAGTATTCCTAATATTATTAATCTTCTGTTATTCATAACTCTCTCATAATTTTAGCATTCTTATCATCAATATAATATCATAGGATACCCTTTAAATCAATCTTTTAGTGTAATTTTAAAAACATGCCAAAAATTTTTCGTTATGATAAAATCAGACAATAAAGGAGATAAATTTATGGAAAAAATTATAGAAATACTGGCGGTTGTATTAGGAGCATACTTAATCGGCTCAATCCCGACAGGATATATTATAGTAAAACTTGCAACAGGACAGGACATCAGAACTATCGGTTCAGGCTCAACCGGAGCCACAAATGTTAAAAGAGTTATGGGCAAAAAATGGTTTTTCATAACACTTTTACTTGACGCACTTAAAGGTGCATTACCTGTTATTCTTGCGAAAATCTTCGCATCAACATTTACAAGCATCGGTCTTTTGCCTGTATTAGCGGCTGTGGCTGTAATCTTAGGGCATAGCAAATCTATATTTCTCAAGTTTACCGGCGGCAAATCCGTTGCATCAGGCGTCGGGACAATTCTGGCTTTAAACTGGATGGTCGGACTTATAATAGCCGCAATCTGGGGAATTATCACTTACACTTCAAAATACGTTTCTCTAGGATCAATAATTGCTCTTGCGATTTCGCCTGTTTTGATGTATTTATTTAAGCAGCCTGTTGCATCTGTTGTTTATTGTGCGCTCGGCGCAGTTTATATAATATACCTGCACAGGTCTAATATACAAAGACTTATCAAGGGTGAAGAAAACAAAGTGAGAGAATAATTATGGATTTAATGACCGGTTTAATAATATTTGGAATTGTTTTAGCGATTTCTTTAATCGTCAGAATTTTCTTTGCCGTTACAAAAATTCTGATTACAATTTTGATTATTGCGGCAATAATCATCGGAATTTTTGTCTGGCAGAAAGATAATATCCAGAGAATTCAGGAAAAATTTTCTGATTCAATGCAGGTTGTTGTTATTTAACTTCAGCCTCTTTTTGGTCAGAATTTGTTTTGGTTTTGTTGACGTTGTAGGACTGGATTGAACGTTTGCCGGTCAAACGTTTCATAAACTGATAGTAATCTTTCTTGAAGCCTGTTGCGTTGTTTTGTTCTTCTTCAAACTTAATAAGTTCATCTCTTGTGTGCATTCCGACGGGAACTCCGACTGATTTTCTTGTCAGCCATTCACCGATTGTCGTGTTGGTCAGTGTAATCCAGCTCATTCCAAGAAGCGAGCCGTTGTACTGTTTCTGGAATGTCTTGTTGAACAGGTCAATTAAGAGAGTCTGGTAGAACAGTCTTGAACCTTCCTGTACAAATCTTTCTTTGAATTTGGTTTCAGCACCTTCTACATCGTTACCGTTAGACTTCAACATTACCATATTGTAGTTATCTGTCATCAAGAACCAGATTGTAGCGGCTGAGGCTGCTGTTTTTGCAAGGTTTGAAAGGTCGCTGTTGGATATGTTTGACATTGAATTTACGTTGAATGCTTTCAATGTATTATCCATCACAAAGTCGTGGAATTTTTTATAATATTTTTCCTTAACTTCTTCATCAGTTATACCTGAAATGGCCTTTTTGTATTTGCCAACCTGCTCATAGATTTTGTCAAAACTCTTTGAAACAGCTTCCATATTCAAAGCATCCATTGATTTTTGTCCTTTTGGAGCTTTTTTCATAAACAATTCCACAACAGAATTTGCTATTTTGTACGGGAATTTAACGACACTCCACATAAATGAAAACGGTGTTATGAAAAAGTTGACTAATGGCTTAACCTTTTTGTCTCTTGCCCCCAAGTTGACCATTCCTTCAAGAGCATCCATATACTCACCGTATAATTTATTTCCATTGCTGCCTGATTTCTCAAGCGCTTCTTTAATCTCCGAAGAAAAACTGTCATCTGTTATCTTATTCAATCCGTTTTGAGATATTCTATCAATCAGATTTGAATTTAAATTTCCTATATTTTGAAGTTCCTGCTTAATCTTTTCAAGTTCGGTTTTTAAATTTGCATCTGACTTAACTTTATTTACAAATGAATATCTGTATTTTTCAGCAAGATCTTTGTAACCGTTTTTGTCAAGAACGTCAATCATAGATTTGAAGCTTTTCTTCATATCTTCTGAATGCGTATCCTTTTTTGATGCCTTGTCAAGAAAACTGTCAATAACTTTTACATCAGAAACTTTCTTTAATTCTTTAACAATTTTATCTACCACAAGTTCACGGGAGTGAATCGCAACTTTTCTATATTGTTCGCCTCTGTTTTTAAAACCGCTTTCAATCAGAGTATCTGCAATTTCGTCAATCTGGCTCTGGGAAACTTTATAATCAGAAATTTCAGTCATTTCTTTGTAAACATTTTTAAAAGGTTTAAACAGAGCCTCAAAAGCTGCATCTACATGCGGAATTTTTCTTATTCCTTTGATTGCGAACCCGCCTGCAATAACAGCGGCACTGGCTTTCAATACTGTATCAAAAGAAAGAAGCGGTTTTTGCTGTTTTTCTTTAGAATTTGATTTATTTTCTGCATTTGACTTAAATGAAAGCGTTTGAGGTTTTATTGCAGCTTCCGGAGCGTGATTTTTTTCATTCAATGCTCTTGCCTGTTCAGGAGTAAGTCTTGTAATATATTTTCCGTTTCTTAAACGTGAATACATTTCTGTCACAAGAACCGTGGCTCCTGTCATTGCCATAATTCCTATTTTTGAATTGTTAATAAGCTTTGACAGTGCACCCATTGTAATCAATGTTAAATAGCCGCTGGTCAGAATTCTTGAAGTTTCCTGCTTAAACCTTGTGCGTTTTTCTTTCTTTGCTTCTTTAGGATTGTCATCAAGCATACGGGAAAGGTTGTAAGCATCATTTGCCAGAAATATTGCCGGCGGAAGTCCGGAAACAAGTCTGTTTAAAGCTCGTTCGTGTTTTGTATCATAATTGCCGACTTTTGTGTCAAACGGCTTCATCGAACGCTGGAATATCAACCATTCAAAATTCTTTTGAACATCAGCTTCAACCTGTGCTTTTACATCAGCACTCAAACTTTTAACATCAACACCGAGTTCTGCTGCCTTTGCCTTCAATGCATCATTAACAGACATATTCTTGAATTCTAACAGCCCCTGAAGTGCATTAACTTCGTAATCTATCTTTGAACGATGTCTTATATTTTTGAAAAAAGGCTTCTTTAAAGTTCTTTCAGACCAATCTGCAAACGGTTTAATTTTTCCGATGATTTCAACAGTTCCGTTCAAGATATCACCCGGAAATTTTAAAAACGGATCTGAAAAACCATTCCCGATAAGAGTAGGAATGGTCTTTTGATAAACGGTAACTTTTTCTTCTCCCGGCTTTGTTTTAATCAGGTTGTTTGTTAATTTGGAAGAAGAAACAGCATTATACAAATTACGGGCCATACCGTCAAGCGGCTTTTCCATTTCGTTTAGAAATCCATTAATGTCATATTTACCGGCTTCTTTATAAAGAGTAAAAAAAGAGCCTTTAAAAGCTAACTCTTTTGAATTCGTTTTTAAAGGACTCTTATTTAAACTTATTGAATTAGAGGACATGTTCTCAGATGGTAAACCCGACGACTTAGGCACCGAATTTGGAGATAGTATGCCATAGTCTTTTTGCTTTGGCTTTGTTGTCTGGTTTATATTTCTTACTAACATATTTGATCCTTCCCGTCATGTATTTTTAACTGAACGAAAAAATTTGACAAGAGAGAGTATATAAAAAATTTACGTTAGTTTACAATCCGCCCGAATAAGCTTGTTTATTGAACGTCGGCAGAGTTTAAACTTTTTTGCGCAATTCTGAAGTCGTAATTCGAAGAAACTCATAGCGCCGCTTCTTGTCATTCTGAGGCGCACGAGCAGAGGGTGAAAGGCATAAGTCGTACCCGTTTATTGTGAGTGCGAAAAGCCCGAAGAATCTCCAAAAATTTCGCATTATTTCTTTTTTGGTTGCATTATGGTACTTTCCTGTACCGACAAGAAAGTACCGCAAAGAAGCTCCCGACCGACGCTTCATTCACTAATCAAAAGTAACCGTTTCAGATTAAGCAAGTGAACTTGTGCTTCGCACTCAAACAGCACTTGCTTTGTTGTTCTGAAACGGAACATTGATTGCTCAGTCCGCAATGGTCGGATTTAAAAATTTCAACTACAATATTTTGTCATGCTGAGTTCATCTCTGTATCTCTATGAGATTCTGAAATAAATTCAGAATGACAGTGAAAGACAAAATATTGTAGTTGAACCCATCGCCGCAATAGCGGAGTGAACAATAATTGTAGGCGAGGCAAACAGCAAAGGCGGGTATTGTTTGAGCAAAATAGTAGGTTTTGGTAATCTCTGATTACCAAAACATTTTTGTTACGGCAAATTAAAATTTACCACAACCTTCGGTCTTTTAACCCTCACCCGGATTTATTTGACTAATGCACTTATCGCCTTATCGCCCTGCAGCCTTATCGCCTTTTTAAACCGCCGCGATTATTGATTTCAACAACGATTTAAACTTTGTTTTAGCAGCATTAGTTGTTTCTATAACTTCCGAGTGTGAAAGTTTTTGGGCGCCTTCAACACCTGATGCAAGGTTAGAAATGCAGCTGATGCCAAGAACCTTCATCCCGCAGTAATTTGCAACAATCGCCTCCGGCACGGTCGACATCCCGACAGCATCAGCGCCGAGAATTCCTGCCATTCTGATTTCTGCAGGCGTTTCGTAACTCGGGCCGGAAGAGGCAAAATATACTCCGTGCTGAAGCTTTATTCCTAATTTTTCAGCACACTTATCAGCAATTTCAATCAAATCTTTTTTATAAATTTCACTCATATCCGGAAATCTTTCGCCTAAATCCGGATTGTTCGGCCCGATTAGAGGATTTATACCCATAAAATTTATATGGTCTGTTATTATCATCAAATCGGAAGGTTTAAAATTTTTATTAACTCCACCAGCAGCATTGGTAAGAATAAGAGTTTTCACGCCCAATTTTTTCATAACCTTAACAGGGTATGTAATTTCAGCCATTGAATGACCTTCGTAAAAATGGTTCCTGCCCTGCATCATAACCGTTTTTTTGCCGTCAATATCAGCAAAAACAAGTCTGCCTTTATGTCCATGAACAGTCGATTTCAAAAAATTCGGGATATCATTGTAGCTTATCGCATAATCACAATATTCGTCCGCGAATTCTCCAAGCCCTGAACCAAGTATTATGCCTATCTCTGGCCTGAAACTTTCAGTCTTTTCATTTATAAATTTCAAAGTATTTTCCATATAAACTCCCCTCAACTTAAACACAAGAATGCACAAAAGCCTTATAACCTTTGTGCATTCTTTTTAAAATTTATTAACCGACAAGCCTGTTATCGTCAGCTTCTGACGCTTTAACCATAATAGCATGCTCTACAGGATTTTCTTTTGTATATCCTGTATCGTAATTTTCTTCAAAACCGAAATCGTCATGTGCTTTTTTAGCCTGATTTTCATCAACAAGTTTTTTTGCAAGTTCTGCAATTTCGTATACCAGCTGATATCTGTTATCGGTATTTTCGTTCAAGTCCCATGCTACTTTTATAATCTGTTCCATAAATGTAAACCTCACAAATAAATTTCAATATATTATTTATACTATAATACAATTTTTAATTTTGCAAGTGGCAAAAAACATGTGTTCATGTATAATAGAGGCATGGTTAAGCATTTCAAACTGCATTTTTACGCTTGGATGGAATTCATTATATGGCTTCTTATTTTGTGCATAACTATATTCGGGATAAAAATCCACCAGTATCATAAAACAAAAGCTCTGAAAACTTACCAGATATTCATGCCTGACGTTGACGGAATGATTGTAGGTTCTCCGGTTAAATTCATGGGGGTTCAGGTCGGATACGTGCAAAAAATAAATATTGTAAACAACAATGTTTATGTAAAATTCGTTATTACGGAAGAAGGTGTCAGTATCCCGCAAGGTTCGGTTGCGACAGTTGAATTCAACGGGCTGGGAGGTTCAAAGTCGCTTGAAATAACCCAGCCCACAGAAGAAACTCTGGCTTCGCACAAACTCATTGTAGTAAATGAACCCAAAAGGCTTTTCCGTTCTTTAACCCTTCTTAATGATATGTTTGACAAAATCGGAGCCATCGGTACCAGAAGTTCATATTTTATGGAACAAATAAGCGAAGATGCCAGCTTTAAAAATGCAAAACCTTTAAATCCGTCAATAATTTCACAAGAAATTAGCAAATTTGATAATGTTCTTGATAATATAGAGAAAAACAACCGGAATTTTAAAAACAGAATAAAGGAGTGGAAAAGATGAATACAGAAAAAGTACGAGTAATTTCAAACCCAGTCGTCCTTTTGAACCTCTGCACAATGCGTGATAAAAATACAGACAGCCAGGGTGTAAGAATTGCAACCAGAAAAATCACAAGATGTCTTCTCTATGAAGCATGCCGGAACCTTCCTCTGGTAGAAGAAGAAATCACAACACCTATCACAACTTTTAAAGCAAAAACAATAGACCCTGATATTAAAGTGGTTATTTCACCAATTTTAAGAGCAGGGCTTATTTTTACGGATGAAGCGATTGACATTCTGCCTCAGGCCTGCATAAGACACATTGGTATGTACAGAGATGAAAAAACTCTAAAGCCAATCTGGTATTACAACAAAGTTCCGATGGAAGCACCGAATCCTGAAAAATTCTACATATATATTACAGATCCTATGCTTGCAACAGGGAATTCGCTTCTTGAGGCAATTAAACTCTATGCAGATAAGGGTATTCCGATAAAAAACATCAAATGTATCTGTATAATTGCGGCTCCGGAAGGAATTGAAAATATCCAGAAACATTACCCCGACATTGAAATTATAACAGCCGCAGTAGATGAATGCATTAACGAAAAAGGCTACATTGTTCCGGGCATGGGAGATGCAGGAGATAGAATTTTTAATACATAAAATCATTTTGTAAAAATATTTTTACAATTAAACGGTATTATTTAAAGTTTTTCTTTAATAATGCCGTTTTTTAATATGTATCAAACAAGAATAAGGTTAGTAAATATGCCAATATTCAGAACGACAGGTCCAATAATGCTTCCACAGCTTCTGTTTGAGCTGTTTTCAAAGCCGGACAAGAAAAAAACAGAAGAGGCAAAAGAGGCACCAAAGAATACTCCGCAAGCAAAACAGGAGCCGGCATCATATATACCCGGTGAAGATTACGATATTGTTTATGACAGTTACAAGCTGCCGGAAGGATATCATTCAATTGTAAAGGGAGAAACTTTATATAAAATCGCAAACACTTACGGAATAAGTGTTTCTGAACTTATAAAGGCCAATCCCCAACTTAAAACAGACAGAAACGGCAATAAAATTATACAGGAAGGCGCACTCTTAAAGCTGCCGGAAAGCGCTGAAATTCAACAGAAGCCGACAGCCGGACAGGAACAGAACAGAGTATGGGGAAGCTGGACTATTGAAAAAAGCAAGGGAGCATTCTCTGTTATGTCAAAATTTAACCTTTATAAAGAAGAATTACAAAAACTCAATCCGGACATAGATCTTGATAATATAAAAGCTGACACAAAATTCAAGGTTCCGGGCTATGAAGTTCAGGCGGGGGATTCTTTTGCATCAATAGCAAAAGAACACGATATAACAGCCAAAATGCTTAAAGAATTAAACCCGAATGTAAAAGCGCTAAAAGCCGGAACTGTCATTAACGTACCTAAAAAAGCAGATGATGACCTCGGGCTTGGAGAAATTGCGATTGAAGTGGAAGAATACGTTTCCGAAGCGCCCAAAAGCTATACGGTAAAAAATGGTGACACTTTATCAGAAATCGCAGAAGATTTAGGGGTGCCGGTCTGGGCAATTATGCTCACCAATGACATTAAAGATGCCAGAAAACTTGCTGCAAACCGTGTCCTTGAAATTCCAACAGAAGATGAAATTAAAGAGCTTGAAAAAAGCAGAACTTCTGCAGCCGAACACGGGAATAAAAAAATTAAAGTTGCAAAAGACGATATGTTATCATCAATTGCAGCCAAAACCGGTATTCCGTCGTGGGCAATAGCGGCAAAAAATAACATTAAAGATCCCGACAAACTTGAAATCGGACAAATTTTGGAAATTCCGTCAAAAGAAGAGGTTTTAATGTTGAAGAGGGCAGATGCACGCAACAAAATTACCCCGAAAGTACAGGTAAAAAACGTTAGGAGAAAAAGCGTAGAAAAGAAATTAAATCCTGCGGATTTCGGTGCAATTTCTCCAAATATGGGGCTTGTAGTTCACAGAGTAAAACCTAAAGACTCGGTCACATCAATTGCAAAAGAATACGGAGTAAGTGTTAAAGATCTTGTTGCATATAACAACTTGAGCGGCAAATCCTTGACACTTCCGCTTGCAAAACAAAAAATCACAACCCTTAAAATCGTCGGCAACCAGAAGGCTGTAATGGAGGTAACTGGTGTAAGCCAGGACTTTTTGAATGATTTGATATCACTTGAAAAGAAACGCCGGACACTTTATGATGACGGCTGCGGATTTTTAACAATCGGCGTCGGACACAATACAAAAGCCCACAGAGATGCGTCAAAATACAGAGGCAGAACTCTTAAAGATACAGAAATATACAGTCTTCTTGCAAGAGATATTCTTGAAGCGCAAAATATCGCCAAAAAACATCTTAAAGGCGACTTTGACAAGCTTTCACAGAAGCAAAAAGAAGCAATTTATTCACTTATTTTCAACACAGGCGGGCTTAATTCCAGCCCTAAATTAGTAAAAGCAATTAAAGACGGAAAATTTGGAATTGCAGCGCAGCAGTTTGACCATGTACTGGGGACAGTAAACGGCAGAAAAGAAGTTATGCCCGGACTTGCCAAGAGAAGATTTGTCGAGATTGCGACCTTTGTTGAAGGCTCAAAGCTTTCAAGCCGAGAGCTCCGGCAGGTTATGGCAAAAACCCAGAATATTTACGACAAGGGTTACGCCAGTATGCGAAATAAAAACAGCAGAGTTGACTACAATGCTTACGCAAAAAAATTCTTAGGCGACTTTATAGATAGAGGGCTTATTAAAATCAAATCATAACTAAACCGCTACGATTTCGCCGACCACATCCCCGTGAATTGTTCTGATGATTGTGTCAAAGGGCACTTCTGCCCAGTGAAGGTTCTTTAAAGACCTTACAACAACAGCTTCGCGGGCTTTCATATCGCAGTCATCAATTTTAACAACAAAAGCTTCTTCTTTTTCAACATTCACAACAATACAAAGCCCGCCGGCTCCGACTTTTGCGACAAGATTTCCGGAATTTTCGATAATCTTTGTATCCAGTCTGTCCTCACCGCCTATCAGATACGGATAATCAAGAAAAGCTCTTGTTATTTTGCCGTACCTCGGGTTTGTGAAAAGATTGAGGTAGCCTCTTAGCATATCCTCCAGCGGCATAGACATAATCGGCACCCCGCACCCGTCTTTTGTAACAGGAAAACGGTGTTTAAGTTCACACAGTTCGGTTATTTTTTCCTTGATTTTAACCTGCAGAGGATGCTCCTCTTTATAATAACTATCCAAATCCCAGCCGTTCATAAGACAAATCCCGAGCATCATAATATGCTTGCCCGAACAATTGTTATGAAGCGAAGTCGGTTCTTCTTTATTCAAAAACATTTCAAGCTGTTTTGTCTTTGAAAGAGGCTTATGCACCCCGCATTTTAAATAGCTTTCATCAAGCCCCATTTTATCCAGAAGCCCTTTTAGAACTTTAATATGAACATCTTCTCCGGCGTGAGAGGCGCAGCACAGGGCAATTTCTTCTTCCGACATATCGTACTTGATATCCATGCCGTAATCTATGATAAGACTTGCCTGAAGCGGCTTGGCGCAAGATCTTAAGTAAAACGGGTAATGACCTGTTTCGCCTGTGTAATCAATCACTCTTTCTTTGTCCGCAAGCATTCTAAACCCGAAATGCTCTTCTTCTACAAGAGTTCCTCTTAAATATTTTACTAAAATCTCCGGTCTTGGATTAAACATTTTTCTTCACCAGCTGCAATAATTGTACTAACTTTTCTTTTAATTTTTTATTTTCTTCCTGCAAGGCTTCTACTTCCGCAGATTGCTTTTCTCCTTCGCTGTTATAACCTCTTTCAGCATCAGGCACAAGATTGTAATCTATAACAAATCTTTTCTTAGCTTCTTCCTGCAAAAGAAATATTATTTTATAATCATCTTCTTTAACCAGCCCCAGGGTATCCAGAACTTCCAGAAATTTAAGGTGTTTACCGCCGTAAGAATCTATTTTTTTCTGTTCTGAGAGGCCTTCCTGAACCTGCATCATTGAAAGTGTCTTATTTCTCTGAAAATATTCGCCCGTCTTAAACTTGCCGGAAATAAATCCGGCCATTGCATAAATTTCATCAGCTTCCGGACGCTCCAGATATCCCTGTTCTACACAAAGCATGAAATATTTAGCCGTTTCTTCCATTGTCAAAAACATGTTCAGTGAAATATCCAAAATTGTATAATCTGCACTGCATAATTTTAAAAAAGTATATATATTGGCATCAAGTCCGGCCTTCTTTCGGGCAAGTTCTTCATTTCCGGCAAAAGTAAGAATAGGAGAATATAAAGCCAGCAATTTACCGGAATACTTGTCCAAAAAATCAACACAATTATATTTTTGCAAATCCTCCTTGAGTTTCACATACATAACCTGTTTAACCCAGAGAGGAAGCTCCCTAACTTTTTCCAGATATAAGTCAAATATATTTTTCTTCAACTTAAAACCCTTCTTATTTGCGCATTTTTAACAAAAAAATATTAGCAGAAACAAATAATATTGACAACATCAGCGAATACTGAATTTACACCCGCAATAGTTCTGGCGGTAAAGAGAAAGGGCATTCGCAATTTTATTTGTTTTCAAAAAGCCGTCTTTCTTTTTAAAATCTATCGCAAGAAACGTCAAACCGTTTTTCTGTGCAATATTTTCTCCGATTTTAGCCAGTTTTTGAAAATTTTTGTGCGGGCTAATTACGATTGAAGTTGTGAAATTAGTTATATTGAGTTCTTTTGCCTTTTGTGCCGCCCTCTCAAGCCGGAGTTCAAAGCATTTGTCGCATCTTAAACCTTTTTCAGGTTCATCTTCAAACCCTTTCACAAAATCAAAAAATTCATTCGGATTATACTCATCTTCAATTAATTCCACTCCGAAATGTGCGCATAAAGTTCTTTCTGCCTCAAGCCTTTTTTGATATTCTTCCGACGGATAGATATTGGGATTATAAAAGTGCACAACAACATCATATCCCGCATCTTTCAAAAAAGACACGGGATAAGAAGAACATATGCCGCAGCAAGCATGAAGAAGGATTTTAGAATCCTCTTTTTTCTGCTCCTGCTTCAATAAACATTTTTTTGAGTTCATCATACTGTCTTATGCCAATATAAACCTGAGTTCCGATAACAGTTGCCGGAGTCCCGTTTATTCCGCGGGAAGTGGCTTCTTCTATATCCGAACTTATACGCTGTTTTACTTCCTCACTATTCGCATCTTTTTTAAGCTGTTCTGTGTCAAGCCCGATTGATTTAGCTATAGCAAGAATTTCTTCTTCAGTATTAGGTTGTTTTTCAAAGAACAATGAATTAATATCCCAGAATTTATCTTGTTTTTCGGCTGCAAGCGCGTACCGTGCCATCAAACATGAACCTACATGATAAGGCTGGGTAAGATACTTGTTGCATTCAGTGTCAAGCGGAAGATTTCTGTGAACAATTCTTATATTCTTCAACTCCTTAGCTGCCTTATGAATCATTATATTATATGCACTGCAAATAGGACAACGATAATCCGTATATGTGTAAATTATAGTTTTAGCATCTTTATCGCCCAGGATATTCCCTTTTACGGCATACTTGTTATGCTTTGTTGACACAAATTCTTTAAATTCATTTCTTGCTTTTACCTGCGGGGTAAACACATACGATACTGATGTATAAGTTAAAAATCCGATGGCTGCAAGCATTACAGCTACAAAGGCTATCAGGTATTTTTTAATTTTTAACCCGTCCAAAAGATCAACAACGCTTGTTTTAAAAGCTTTTATAATTCCGCCGTTTTTATAATCCAGTGCAACAAGAGCTATAAGAAGATTTAAAATGTAAGTAAACGCACAAAGCACGCACAATTTCTTAATTTCAAAAAGACTTACACAAAGCAATGTTATACTGATTAAAAATGAAATAATTCCAAGTGAAGCAATATAATCAAGCGGATTTTTAAAAACTTCAAGAAACCTCAGCAGCTTAAAATTTTTAAGCTTCGGCGCTGCCAGAAGCATTACAATAAATGAATAAAGGAACAATCCCCAGTACGCAAGAGGAATTCCAAAGAACTGAGATTCGTTTGTCTTTGCAACACCATCGCAGTCAACAAATTCATTGACAGTACAAAAACTCGGTACCGCATACGGATTGAAATTAGCATTATAGTAAATAATTGCAAGTTTTATTGTCGTAATAAATCCGATTAATGCAAGAATTAAAATTATAATCTTCTTCACCAAAAAAGATTTGTTTTCATTTTCCATAACTATGTCTCCTATCCAGTAACCCCATTTTACAATTTATAAAAACTTAAATCAATAGGAAGAAAAGGGGATTTTTGAGGTTTTGTCCGCAAATAAGACAATTTTCAATAACCGGACGAACTCCAGCAAGGCTTGCAAATTCGGTGTAATGAAAAGATTGACAGAAATGTTAAAATATATTAAGATATACTGTATATTAAATTCGGAGGAATAACAATGGCTGATACTCAAGAAATAATTAATTGCCCCGCATGCGGCAAACCTATGATAAAGATTCCGGTTCCATCGCAAAACATGAACCTTGACCTTTGTCTTAACGGCTGCGGAGGAATTTTCTTTGACAACAGAGAATTCAAAAAATTTGATGAACAGGCAGAAAGTATTGATGAAATCACACAGGCAATTCAGGGAAAAACTTTCGAAACCGTTGATGGCTCAGCAACAAGAACCTGCCCTGTTTGCGGAATGAAAATGGTTAAAAATTTTGCAAGTTCTCTCCATCAGATTCAGATTGATGAATGCTACGGCTGCGGCGGCAAATTTTTAGATAACGGAGAACTCCAAAAAATCCGCGCACAGTTTGCTACAGAACAGGAAAGAGCTGACGCTGCGGTTAAAGAACTATATAATGCGGTCGGCGGCAAACTTAAAGCTCTTGATGCAGAATGGGAAGCAGGAAGAGCCAGACGTTCACCGTTAAACAATTTCTTTAATAATATGATGGGAATTCAATAATTTATATAAAATATAAAAATGCATGAAACATACCAATAAAAATCCGGTGTTTAAACCGGATTTTTTGTATTAATCAATTTTTGGACTTATACCGCAAATCCAAACAGTATTCTAAAATATTATTTAAGCAGAATTTCATTAATGTACATCCCGCCTTTTTCCTTCATGGCACAAACTTCGTTGGCTACGATTACATCGGTTTTCATATCCTTACGGTTCAGCGTGATATAAAATAAATCATACCCCCATCTGTTCGGACCTTTAGCTCCGTTTACATCAATAAGAAAAAACACTGCATGATGCTCAATAGGTATCTCAGATATTTTAGTATTCACAATTATATAAGAACCATCACTCAAGATATAAAAGACCCCGTTTGGATAATCCAACGTACAATGATTATTTATGACTTCACCGCCTTCGGCTAATACTTCCGCCTTTGATTTGTATTCCGGATGACAGTCATAGTCCTCACGTTCACACGTTTGCAAAATCTGGTATTTGGATAAGAATTTCTCCCAGAAAACATCGCACTCGGTCAGATGATATTCGCCAAATCCAGTGTTATAGCACTCAAACGGAGCACCCCAGTCAGCCTGAATAAGGTTGATTGTGTTTTGAATATTTGTATACATTTTCTTGAACTGCTGGGCTAAAATCATTTTCTGCGCTTTGTTTATCAACATTGGCATTGTCATTGCAGCAACAATTCCGATTATGCCAAGCGTAATCAGAACTTCCGCCATTGTGAAGGCCGCGTGTTTGGATTTTTTCCTGTCATTCTGAACGGAGTGAAAAATCCAATTACGTTTTAAGGGGATCCTTCGCCTTTGGCTCAGGATGACGACCTTTTTTATGTCATTCTGAGGGCGAATGCCCGAAGAATCTCCTTGTGTTGCCTTGTCATTCTGAAGAAGCGAAGCGACTGAAGAATCTACTTCCGGTTTTTGTTTTGTCCTGCGCGGACGGCGGTCGCTTTGATGGCAAAGCGACGCAAACCAGCCGCACGCTTCGTTCGCTAATAATTTGCTAGACTCGGCATTTTGGCGGGTAAACTCGCTGCGCTCGGACAATACCCGCCTTTGATGTTTGCCTTGTCTGCAATTATTGTTCACTTCGCTATCGCGGCATTTGGGGTTTTGAGTATTTTTGTCACTCAAGTCGGAGCGAATAGGCTCGTCACAATGTGTCATGTCATTCTGAGGGCGAAGCCCGAAGAATTTCCCCGTGCCCTGCACGTCATTCTGAAGGAGCGAAGCGACTGAAGAATCTACTTGCGTTTTAATAAGATCCTTCGCCTTTGGCTCAGGATGACGCTTAATTACATTACTTTCGGCTAAAACGCTTGAAGGAGCCTGACTACCGGTTGCCCCCCCCCCCCGTAAATTCAATCATAGTGCGGCTTTTCATACTCTTAGCTCCTTTGCTTTTTCACGTTCGTTACTCTTTTATTTTAGCATGATTTTTTATGCTTTTCAAGGGAAGGGAATTTTTTTGCGTGAAGGACTTTTCACACTTCCGCCCCATTTTGTCATGCTGAGTTTATCTCAGTATCTCAACGGGATTCTGAAACAAGTTCAGAATGACAGTGTAAGACAAAATGGGGCGATTTCTTATCGCCTTTATTCCGAAACTAACCTTTCAACCTTTCACCCATTCCACTATTCAACTCTCCTCACCCTTCACACCTCACTCTTCACTTTCCCGTCCGCCCCCTCACCCTAGCCCTCAGCCATTCGGCATACAGTCTCACACGGCTCATTCTTCGCCGGTTCGAACTAGCATCCCACAAGGGGAGAGGGGATTATTTTGTAGCAATCCTTTCAACCGTCTCCCTTTCAACTGTTCAACGTCCTTCTCTTCCGCCCCATTTTGTCTTTCTCTGTCATCCTGAATTTATTTCAGGATCTCATCGGGATACTGAAACAAGTTCAGC
>CALVAX010000012.1 GCA_944325605.1 Candidatus Gastranaerophilales bacterium | reverse complement strand
ATTCACAGACCTTGCAATCCATCAAGAAGCAGTGACGGCAAGCAGGGTGATGCCTGCGCAGCACTCATTATGCAGGACGGCTGGGAAATGAAAAAAGACTATCCTGTCTGGTAACTTTTTCTTGCAAAAATCATAGAAAAAGCGCCATTATTGTTTAATGGCGCTTTTATAGTTGGTGTGTGTTAATTACTCTTTAATCGGTGAGGCAGGTTTCGGCATCGGAACAGGCTGCTGCATCGGTTTGCAGTTTCCGTCTTTGATGCATTTTTTTCTTGCTTTTTCAAATTTCTTTCTGCCTTCTTTTTTCATTTTTTTGAGTTCTTTTTTCTGTTTGTCGGTGAGAATTGATTCAAACTCTTTCATATTCTGCATTCTCAATTCGTGAGCCTGCTTTTTCAAGTCTTTAATCTGAGCATCTATTTCAGCGATTTTTTCCTGCTGCATTTGAACTGCCATACGAGATTTCAGAACCATATCTTTTTCCTGTTTTAATTCTTTAATCTTAGCGATGATAGGCTCCATTTGTTCATGTCCTTTGAGGCGGAGTTCTTTTGCCTTTTGTTTTTGTTCATCAGTCAATTTCATTCTTTTTTCAAAGTCTGATTTAGCTTTCTGGGCTTTCGGGCACGGGGGCGGAGGAGGTGCATCGAATTCTGCCTTATCTTTTACAGCCGGAGTTGTTTCAGCCGGTGCAGCCTGCTGTGTTTGAACAGTTGTTGAAGCAGGAGTGCTGAGTGTTGTGTCTGCTGCTATTGCGCCGTTAAACGTGAAGACCGCAAGTGCTGCTAAAACTAATGCTTTTTTAATCATTTGTCCGTCCTTTCTTTTACATTAAATCTTTCAACTTTTCTGCAAGTTCTTTTTTTGCGTTGTAAATTCTTGATTTTATTGTGCCAAGCGGACACTTTAGCTTTTTCGAACATTCTTCGTAGCTGTAGCCTTCCACTTCGCAAAGTAATATTACTTCTTTAAATTTTGGTTTCAGTTCTTGTATTGCCTGAAGTATTTGTTTTTGTCTTTCTGTTTTGAGAAGTCTGTTTTCCGGTGTTGATTTTTTGTCTTTTATCAGAACCAGAACGTTGTCATCAGATGTTGTCACGTCCTGTCTTTTGCGGTATGCGGATTTCAGGTAATCTTTTGACACGTTTTTGGCAATAGTATTTATCCAGCCGGTAATAGAGCCTTGCTCCTTATAACGGTCGGAATTTTTCCATACTTTTACATAAACCTCCTGTTCAAGGTCGTCGGTTTCTTCTTCTTTTGTAATCAGTCTGATTATATTTTTTACGTTTTGTTTATTTTTTTTGATTATTTCTTTAAGATCCATTATTCCACCAGTAAAAATCCGTAGGAATCTACAGGGAAGCCCAAATCTTCTGCTGAAAGAGTTTCGCCGTATTTGATGTAATCCATAACATCCTGGTTTGTTCCTACAACACCAACCGAAGCTCCGCCTATCACAAGTGCAAAAAGGATACATGCTACTTTAAGATGATGGTAGGATGTTTTCTTTTTCTTGAGAAAAGGTTTTACTTCACCAATTAGCTCTGAAACTTTATCCATTTTTTCCTGTTCTTTGCGGCAGTCTTCGCATGTTTCAATGTGCTGCCGGAGAGTTTCCTCATTTGCAAATGTAAATAAAGCTTCGTATTTAGTACATTTATCTTTCATTTTTGTAACCTCTATACTATTATAACGAATTCCAAAATAAAAAGTTCATTTTTTGATAAATTTTTTACAAAGACGGAAAAGTGAGGGGTGAAGAGGGTTGAAAGGGTGAATGGTTGAAAAGTTGAAAGGGTTGCTACAAAATATTCCCTCACCCTACGGGAGAGGGTTAGGGTGAGGGGGCGGACGGTAA
The DNA here is from genome assembly GCA_944325605.1 of Candidatus Gastranaerophilales bacterium. Taxonomy (GTDB): domain Bacteria; phylum Cyanobacteriota; class Vampirovibrionia; order Gastranaerophilales; family Gastranaerophilaceae; genus Scatenecus. The sequence continues at coordinate 53,649 of CALVAX010000012.1, read as the reverse complement.
AGTGAAGTGTGAAGCGTGAAGGGTAAGGGGTGAAGAGGGTTGAAAAGTTGAACGGGTGAAAGGTTGAAAGGTTTGCTACAAAATATTCCCTCTCCCTACGGGAGAGGGTTAGTGTGAGGGGGCGGGAAAGTGAAGAGTGAAGTGTGAAGCGTGAAGGGTAAGGGGTGAAGAGGGTTGAAAAGTTGAACGGGTGAAAAGTTGAAAGGTTTGCTACAAAATATTCCCTCTCCCTACGGGAGAGGGTTAGGGTGAGGGGACAGACGGTAAAGTGAAGTGTGAAGCGTGAAGGGTGAAGAGTGGTGAAAATGTGAAAGAACTTTATGTCATCCTGAGGCTTTAGCCGAAGGATCCCCTGAAAATGCAAGAAGATTCTTCGGACTAGCGTCCTCAGAATGACATGTAAAATAGAACGTCATACTGAGCCTCACGAGCAGAGGGTGAAAGGCGTCAGCCGTACACGTTTACAGCGAGTGCGAAAAGCCGAAGGCTCCCATTAAAATTCCATGAGATTCTTAGGTCGCTGCGCTCCCTCAGAATGACATAATATATTTCCACTCTACCTGCAGGATGCTAGTTCAAACCGGCGAAGAATGAGCCGTGTAAGACTGTATGCCGTATGGCTGAGGGTGCCCGAAGGGCGGGTGTTGGGTATACAAAAATTTCATAAATTACTAGCAAAAAAAAATCTTTACGGTTTTTAGTTAATCAGGATTATGAATACGGCTTTATTAAATAAATTCAAAAATATATGCCTCAAACTTGGCGAAAACAACAAGCCGACCTATGTCGTCATGGCGATTGCGGCGGTTAAGGGGATTTGCCGTCCGACGTTCACTATGATGGACAAAAAAGAAGAGCCGAAAACCAAAAAATATACCGCAATAAGAGAAGGATTAACAGAAATAATAGCAATTCCTGTTTACTGGGGGCTTGGCGAAGGTTCGGCAAAGCTTGCAAATAAATTTCTGCCGGATGAACTTAAGGCCAAAGGTGCAAAAAATTGTATGCTGATAGGTGTTTGCGCTGCAGCTTTATTTGTAATCCCAGGGCTTTGTTCACTTGCAATCAAGCCTTTGATGGATAAGTTTTACCACAACAAAAAAGGCGCACTTGCCGAAAAGTTTGACGAAATTTCAACAGCACAGGCGCTAAAAAAACATCCTGCGCCGCAGCCTGTTTATACTCCTCTAAAACGTCCGAGTATCCAAAGTTTTGCAGGCACCGGAATATATAAACCATACGGTATGAAAGCAGGCTCGCTATGATGAACGGAATTACAAGAATTTTAACGAGCAATTCGCTCAATAACATAACCTCAAACACCAATTCGCAGGTCATCATGGAAACCACTCTGAAAGCTATAGGCAGGCCGGGGTTCATTCTGATTGACAACGATATTGACGACGATACCAAAAAATACGCAGCCGCAAAAGAATTCCTCTATCAGGCAACCTGTCTTTTGGTTTATGCCGCGCTTGTTGTTCCTGTTTTCAAAAAAGGGTCTTTTAAACTTGCGCAGAAACTTTTTAAACCCGAAGAAATCGGGAAATTTACAAACAGCAAGCAGTATGCCCATTACCTGAAACTTTGCGATACGACATTGAACAACCGCCAGAGAACTCTTGAAAAAGAAATTAAAGGTGTTTATAAAACAGATAATAACGGCAATAAGGTTCGTAAACTTGTAAAAGATGAATATGATACGTCGCTTGTGACGGAATTAAATAAGGAAAACCCGAATAAATTCCCGATATTGAAGGGTGCTGTTGAATTCGGTAATATTGTAGGGTCAGTTTTCGGGCTGGCAATATTTGCGCCTCAGGTGTCGCATTTGTTTATCCATCCGGCTTTGAATGCTTTAGGATTTGACAAGCCTAAAAAAATGCCGGCCCCTGATGAACAAAAAACTCTTCAAACAGCGCAAAATCTTGACAAAAAAGCCTGAAACTTTTTTTAAACAGAAATTCCGCTTAAATATTCAACAGAACGCGTTGAGAGAAGTTCGGCTTTAAGCTTTTTGTTTTTTCTTTCTTTTTTCGGAAGTTCAATTGAGTCTAAAATTCCCCAGTTGGAATTTATCGGCTGGAATTTGTCGTGTTCGGGGTTTGTTATGTAGTGAGTAAGCGCCCCGAGAATTGTTGTTGCGGGCAGAGTTAAAAGCTGTTCGCCTTTCAAATACCTCGCCATATTAATTCCAGCAAGAAGTCCTGATGCAATAGATTCTGTATAACCTTCCGTGCCTGTCAGCTGTCCTGCAAAGAATAAATCTTCTCTGGAACGTGTCTGAAGCGTTGGGTTGAGAAGTTTTGGCGAATTTATGAACGTATTCCTGTGCATAACTCCGTATCTGGCAATAACTGCATTCTCAAGCCCGGGAATTGAGCGGATAAGTTCTTTCTGGCTGCCCCATTTGAGATTTGTCTGGAAACCTACGATGTTAAAAAGAGTTTTTGCGGAATTGTCCTGCCTTAACTGGACAACGGCATAATTTTCTTTTTCTGTTCTCGGGTCAACAAGCCCGACGGGTTTCATCGGCCCGAAACGGAGAGTGTCTTTTCCGCGTGAAGCCAGAACCTCTACCGGCAGACAGCTTTCAAAAAATTTAGCATTCTTTTCAAATTCTTTCAATTCAATTCTTGGCGCAGTCGTCAGAATTTCGTAAAATTTTTCATACTGATCTTTATCCATCGGACAGTTTATGTATGAGGCTTCTCCTTTGTTGTATCTGTTCTGCCAGAATGCGATGTCAAAATTTATGCTGTCAACTTCAATAATCGGTGCGATTGCATCAAAAAAATAAAGGTGTTCGCTTTTAGTAAATTCCTTTATTTTTTCTGCTAAATCACTGCTTGTCAGAGGCCCTGAGGCGATTATTGCGGGAGTGTCGGGAATTTCTTTGATTTCTTCTTTAATAAGCGTGATATTTGGATTGTTCAGGATTTTATCCGTAACTTTTTGAGAAAACCCTTCTCTGTCTATAGCAAGCGCGTTTCCTGCCGGAACCCTTGATGAATAAGCTATTTTAATAAGTTCACCGCCGAGAAGCTCCATTTCTTTTTTCAACAGCCCGCTTGCGTTGGTTGTGTCTGCTGCTCCAAGACTGTTTGAACACACAAATTCGGCGCAATCTCCGGTTTTGTGCGCTCCAGTTGTCTTATCGGGGCGCATTTCGTATAATTTTACTTTAATTCCTCTTTTTGCAAGCTGCAATGCCGCTTCGGAACCGGCAAGCCCTGCACCTATAACTGTTGCTTCCATTCCCGAATCGTAGTATGAAAACGGCTTTCTGTCAATCAGTACGGTATTATTGGCGGCCAACATTTATTCCCGAAAAGCGAATTTTTCTAACGAATTGTAAAGTTATGTGAATAAAAATATTATAACCGTAGTATATTACTTGAAAAAATTTTACAGATTAAGTATAATTATTACACTTAATAATATTACATTTACGTCACTTAGCTTGTTATGTAAATTTTTCTTACAATCGGTGCTGAAAAAGGCAATAAATGTAACCTTTAAGTTTTTAAAGTAGTATGTGTGTGTAGTTTAGTCATGAAAACGAAGTAGGGATATGACAGTAAAAGCAATTAATTCTTCAGAAGGTACCCGCCGGATAAGACAGGATCAGCAGACAAGAACAAACCCTTATAATCCGCACTTTACAAGTGGTTTTAACCCTGTAGTAACCGTTACCGATGCAATAGCAAGAGGCGGTTTTGCAGCAGTTTTCATCTCGCAGGACGGTATCGGCATGATCGGCCCGAGAATTTGGGAGGGTTTGAACAGAGGGCGCAAACGTGAAAAAGACCCCGAAACAGGTGAAGAAACCGGTAAAAAAATAGGGCCCTACAACTGGACTTTTGCACGCCGTGAAGGGATAAGAGAAGTTTTATCCGGCCCGAGCGCATTTTTGATTCCGGCAGGCATGCTTATTCTTATCAAAAAATATGCAGGCAGAGCCAATAATGTTTCTGTAAATATGATTAACACTTTCGGCGAAAACTTTGGCGCCGTTGTCGGCCAAAATAAAGATGCTATTAAAAATATAAAAGATTTTAAAGACGCAGCACAGCTTAAACCTGTTAAAAAAGACTTCTATACTCAGGTGTTTAAATCTACGCTTCAGGCATCATTAGGTAATATTACTGACTTTGACTTTGATACAAAAGCGGCTGAAATGGCTGACAGGCTTATAGAAATAGAAGGTGCGAAATCTAAAGGCTTCTGGAAACATTTTATCGGTAAAAAAGTTTCCGGATCAAAAGAAGATTTGAAGGGTGAGCTTGTCAACGAGTTTATGGATTTACGCAAAAAATACGTTGATCCATCAGCAAATAACATGGAAGCAATGTTCAATGTTAATTGGAGGAAAAATCCTGTCGTAGTTTCCTTTAACGAGATGCTCGGCAATATGAGCGACTATGCCAACGATGTTATAAAATCGACTAATAAATATCTTAAAGACAACGCAGCGCCGGATCTTGAAAAATTCCTCAAATCATTCAACCTCAGACGTTCAGGAACAAGATTTTTGTCAAACTTCGCTATGTTCTTTGCCGTTGTCGGATTCTTTGATATTATTCCGAAAATTTACAACATAGGACAGACGGAGCATTCTGACGAGGTTAAAGAAACACCTGAAGATGCAGCAAAAACAGAAAATGCTGATGTTCAAAAACAAGATAATGCAGAAAAAGCAGGGGAAGCTAAAGCAGCAGACGGCAAACAAGCTGCAGCAACATCATTCACCGGAGCAATGTCAGCTCTTAATGAAAAAGTCGGCAAAACCGTTACAAAAACCGATTGGCTTAAAAAGCTGTCAGATACGTTTGAATTTAACGGCGCTTCAATGTCAGTAGAAGCTATGCTTACATTATTGTTCGCATTCTGCTTGCCTCCGAGATTGAGAGATGCCAAAGGCGAACACGACAGAAAAGAAATTATTGTCCGTGATGTGTTAAGTTTCACAGCACTTCTGTTCGGTGCCAGAACTCTGTCAAGAAGTTTCTCTTCAATGTTTGCCAAACTGTCAGGGCTTGCACTTAATGTCAAACCTGCAGACCATGCAAAAGGATTTTTCTACAAACTCAAAAATTATATTACTCCGAGCGGCGGCGTAAATGTTTTGAGCAGCGAACTTTTGACTTCAAAACACAGCAACCTTAAACAATATAAAGACGGAATTATGGGTTATATTGATTTTCTCAAGAAAAACGACGGCGACCCGAGAAAAGTCTTTGCTATGGATAAAGAGGTTAAAGAAGCAGCTGAAAAAATTCTCAACGGTAAGAAACTAAAAGAAGTATCAATAGAAGAACTTGAAAAAGCTTTCAGAGTAGCAAAAGAACAAAACTCAACAGCTTTGGAAAAAATATACAAAGCATTCGAAAATCCGGATAACAAGTTTGTCCGCATAGCAAAAACTCTGAACAGTACATTCGAATTTGCTTCAATAATATTCCTTGTTCCGGCATTTATGATATGGCTTGCAAGATACTGTGAAAGAATGACAAAAGAAAGCCGTGAAAAAGAACGGTTAGCCGAAGAAGCTAAAAAGCTTCAAATGCAGCCGGCAGCAATTCAACCCAGAGCAGGGCTTACTCCGCCGGCTATGAATTCAGCTCAGCCGACAATGGCAGGATTTCTTAACAGATAACCAAACTCCTGATATATAGTTACAATACAAAAAGCGGATTCTTTAAGAGTCCGCTTTTTAAAAGTTTATAAATTAAAAAATCATTATTGCTCAATAAGCTTGTTGATTTCATCAACCATTTCATCAGGATCGAATCCGTGAACTTTTGCGCCCGCTTCAAGATTTTCAAAATGAGCGGCTGCGCATCCGATGCAGCCAAGACCGTATTTCTGGAAAACTGCAACGCTTTCCGGACATGCCTGAACTATATCCATAATATTCATATCTTTAGAAATTTTCTGTGCCATAATTACCTCCTTGACTTTCTGTATACAATCCTTAAAAACATTATACAACAAAAAAAGAAGGATGTAGTAAGTATGGAATTTTTGAAAAATTTGTTTAAAAAAGAGGAGCGGGTTGTAGGCTTATGCGCGCTAAACAAAAAAAACGGCAGAGTATCATATACGTATACTCCGCAGTTTAATGCACAAAAACTGATTTACCGCACAAATACTAAAGATAACTTCTTTCTGCTGTAAACATTAAGTTTTTATGCTATCAAATCTAAATGTTCAGCCTTCAACGGTGCCCCGCAAAGCTGATCAGCCGTAAAATTGCTTTTGGTAACCGGCCTGTCGAGGCTCGGGGTAAACCCGAAAGACTCTTTAACAAAGCTTCTTGCGGGCTGCAGGCTTGCATAGTTAACCTGATTGGCGCCGTTTGCTGCTATAATTTTTTGAACATTTAATCCGAACATAACAATCTCCAAAATTCCCTATATTATAATAAAGGAAATTTCGGACAAAAAATTGCTAAAATTTTGCCAAATATTAAGAAATATTAAGCCAATCTGTCAAATCTGTTTGCTGTCGTGGCACTTCCGGCGACTTTGGGGTGGTTTGGATTGAACACGTCGTCAGTCTGCTGCGCAAATAATCCGCTTGAAAAAATGTTGCTTTTGGCGGGTTCTTTCCGCTGTGTCTCAAAGAAATTGACAGGATCAACCTTAAAAATAAAGTTTGATTGGATTTTGTCGATATTCATCTCTGTGCTCTCTTTCTCAAATATATAAAAAAACTCAAGCAGATGAATTTTCAAAAGTTCTGATATTTGTTACATTCGTTACATAAAATCAAAATCTATTGATCGCTTTCGTGATGGTCGTTGTTCTTTAGCATTTTTTCAAAATCCGACGGCTTAATGCTCTGGATAAATTCTTTAAATTCCTGCGCTTCTGCCTCGTCTTTTGCGCTGTCAGTGGAAACCGACCCGTTAGAAATAACGTTCGCCGTTACAAAAATCGGCGCATCAACCCTTATTGCCACAGCAATAGCGTCAGATGGGCGTGAATCAATTTCAATTATATTGTCATCTTTGCCGCGAAGAAATATTGTTGCATAATAAGTATCTTTTTCAACATCGTTAATTTCGATTTTATCAATCTCATAGCCTGTTTTTTCAATAATATTTATAATCAAGTCGTGCGTCATCGGTCTGGAAACCGTAAGGTTTTCGATTTTTCTGATAATAGCGCTGGCTTCGGCAGAACCAATCCAGATAGGAAGAGCTTTTCTGTTTTCTTTGTCGTGAAGCACAACAATCGGCGAACCTGTTCTTGTATCAAGGGCAATGCCCATAACTTTCATTTCAATCATTTTAAAGCCTTTCTCAAACGTTTTTACAATTATATTAGCCTATTTGCAGCAAAGGGTCAAGCCGGCTCACAGTAAAGTAAGCCAAAAGTATGAAAATTGATAAAGGACTTATATATCAAATTCTGCAGACATTATAAAAAACACGTCATTCTGAAGGCTTTAGCCTGAAGAATCTCCTTACGTTTTTAGGGGATCCTTCGCCTTCGCACTCGCGATAAACGGGTACGGCTAACGCCATTCACCCTCTGCTCGTGCGGTTCAGTATGACATCATTGGTTTTACGTCATTCTGAGGACGCTAGTCCGAAGAATCCCCTTGCGGTTTTAGGGTGTCTTCGCTTGCAGCTCAGTATGACGCTGTTTTGAAATTTTTAGCGGAATTTGTTATATAAGTTTCACAGATAAAGAGTTTACGAAAAAAAATGTTTATGATAGAATGACATCAAGCGCATGGCAAGGCGCAGCAAAAAAGAATAACACGGAGAAGTGGCCGAGTAGGCTGAAGGCGGCACCCTGCTAAGGTGTTATGTGGAGTAATCTGCATCATGGGTTCGAATCCCATCTTCTCCGTTTTTTTTATTGAAAGGGATTTGTATTATGAGTAAATTGAGTGATATGCATGATAGCAAATTGATAAGTGAGAACAACGTAAAAGCATATGCTGAAAAACTAGCAAAGTTATTTGAAGGAACAATTCCTGTGCCGGATTTAAAAGTTCGAACAAGCAGAGAGCCAATTGAACATCTAAAGTCCAATCAAAAAGCTATAATAAGTTTTTTCATATTTATTCTCCCAAATAAAATCTTTATAATCAAAATAATATAATAATTTTTTAGGGGTTGCCTTCGTTGATCATGCCGGAATTTTTCCCTATAAAGGTGACGGTGCCGGAGCTGCAAATTACAACCACGATGACTATATGATAAGTGCAGGCCTCGGTTTAAGAATAAACCTGCCCGGAGATGCTACAGCCAGATTGTACTGGGGTATGCCTCTTATGCGTAACGCTCACGAAACTTATTACAAAAGCCCGAGGTTCAGTTTTGAAATTTCCTTATCTCCGGATATCGACAAAATTTTGAAATACCGCAAAACCGTGAAAAAAGAGAAATTGTAATATTCCGTGCATAAAATTTAGCGTGATTAATCATTAATAAACAGATCGGAACCCTGTTTTATCAGAGTGTACTTCTGAAATAATATGCTTTTTGGGTATAGTTAAGCATAGAATATAAGTATTTGCTATTTTTAGAATTGTCGTAAATAATAATAAAATATGAACGGTGCAAATATTAATAGAGAGGATTTTAGATGTTAAAAAGTATTTTAGCGGTTATTTCGGCGGTTGTATTAATTATAGGAGGCGCAAATATGAGTATTGCAAAAGATAATGACTGGGACAAAACTTTTGCCAGAAGCGACAAAGTCAATGTAAAAAAAGTAAATTTTAAAAACAGATACGGTATTACCCTTGTCGGAGATTTGTACACCCCGAAAGATAAACCGTCAGGCAAAATGGCCGCAATAGCGGTTAGCGGCCCATTCGGAGCCGTAAAAGAACAGGCCTCAGGTTTGTATGCTCAAACTTTAGCAGAAAGAGGCTTTATAACACTTGCATTTGATCCTTCCTATACCGGAGAAAGCGGAGGTGAACCAAGAAATGTCGCATCACCTGATATAAATACTGAAGATTTCAGTGCAGCAGTTGATTATTTAAGCAATCGAAAGGATGTTGATGCCGGCAAAATAGGTATAATCGGAATTTGCGGGTTTGGCGGTTTCGGGCTGAATGCCGCGGCAATGGATACAAGAATTAAAGCAACCCTGACTTCTACAATGTATGATATGACCCGTGTAAGCGCAAGAGGATATTTTGACTCAATGGACGAAAAAAGCCGTTATGAATTAAAAGAATCTCTCAACAAACAAAGAACAGAAGATTTTAAAAACGACAAATATGCGCCTGCAGCAGGGCTTCCGGAAAAACTTACGGGAGAGGAACCTCAGTTTGTGCAGGATTACTGGAATTATTACAAAACAAAGAGAGGATTCCATGAACGTTCAATCAATTCTAACGGGAATTGGACTCAGACCTCAACATTAGCTTTGATTAATATGCCGATACTTGCATACAGTGATGAAATCAGAAGTGCCGTTCTTGTTATGCACGGAGAAAAAGCCCACAGTCGTTACTTCAGTGAAGATGCCTTCAAAAAATTGAAAGGTGACAATAAAGAACTTCTGATTGTTGAAGGTGCAAACCATGTTGATTTGTACGACAACCTTGAAAAGATTCCGTTTGATAAAATCGAAAGTTTCTTTACAAAATATCTGAAAGACGCAAAATAATAATACTCTGAACTTTAAAGCGAGGGTTCTCCGGCAATTTGTCTGGAGAACTCTTTTTTGTAATGTTATATTTATGCTATACTACCATGTTATGAAAAAGATATTTGTTTTAATAGTGTGGATATTGTGTTTCAGTTTATCCGTGCATGCTGAGGAGGTTAAAAAAGTTTACCTGAATGAGGCAATAGACGCCGCTTTAGAAAACAATATTGACCTGAAAGCCGCACAGATAAACATCAATATAGCGAAAAATGAAATAAAAACCGCAAACAGACTTCAAAATCCGTCAGTAGATGCATTTTACTTTATGGGCGGCGCGGGCAACGGAGAGCCGAAACAGCTCGGTGTCAGCCAGAATATAGAAATAGCAAAGCGAAACGCACGTAAAAATCTTGCAAAATCAAACCTTGCGCTTGTTGAACATAATGTTGACTATACAGAGTTTGATTTAAAAATGGATGTCAGAGAAGCTTATATAAATCTTGTAGCTGCAAAATCCATTTTGTATACGCTGGAACAGCAGAAGGAATTACAGGAAGAACTTTTAGATATTGCAAAAGAAAAAGTAAAGAATAGAAAAGAGCCTGTAATAGATGTTCTGCAGGCTGAAATCTCTCTTAACCAGATAATTACGCAGGTTAATACAGCCAGAGTAAACGTTAACACGGCGCTTTCAGATTTTAATAAAATAATAAATGATCCGAATAAAGTTATATACGACAGTAAAGATAATATTTTTGCGGAGAAAAATAACTTTGCCGAAATGCTGACTCCTCCGCCGGATTTTGAATTTCCTGACTTTGAAGAAATAGTACAAAGAGCGCTAAATAACAGATATGATATAAAAATTGCAAAGCAGGAAATTGATGTTGCCGAAAAAAATATGACGGTAGTATCCCGCCAGAGGATACCGGATTTAGCACTTACCGGCGGTTATGCTTATCAGCTGGGTGCCTACACTGATTCCGGAAACTTCAACAGCGGCGCTTACGCCGGCGCAAGTCTGGTAAATATTCCGTTGTTTTACAACTATTCGCCGGAAATACAAAATGCTGCCTTGAAATTAAAACAGGCCGAATTAAAGTATGAATCGGTTAAAAATAAGGCTGTAAAAGATGTCAGTGCCGCGTATGAACGTTTCTTAACCGCCGTAGACAATCTTAATTACTATGAAAGCAAGATAATTAAAAATTCAGAAGAACTGATAGAAATTTCAAAAGAAGGGTATGAGCAAGGCAGAGCAAATATTACATCATTAATAGTTATGAAGCAATCATATATTTCAATAATAGTCGGCTATACTTATGCACTGGCAGAATACTACAACAGCTGGACAAATTTCTTGCGGGAAGTAAACGATGAAGAATTTGAGTTGTTATAAGTGTTTATTTTTTTTAAGATAAAACATAAAAAGAAGTGACAGATATTAAAATGTGTGTAATAATTAATTCCATAGGGGATAATATTAGTTTACAAAAAGGAGAAAAATTAATGAAGAAACAGATTTTAACATTGGCGATTGCGGCTTTAGCATTTGCATCAGGCATCGGGTTTAATAGCGCAGCAATGAGTAAAGAAGCGGCTGAAACACCGGCTATTCCGGCAGGCTATAAAGTTGCAATAGTTGACGTAGCACAGGTTGTTGCAGCATCTAAAGAAGTTCAGGCTTTGAGAAAAGAACAGGAAGCCAAAATGCTTGAACTGCAGAAATGGCTTGAAACAGTGAGAGCTGATGTTCAAAAACAGTCTACAGAAGAAAATAAGCAGAAATTAATTAAGAAATATGATGAACAATTTGCTAAAAAACAGGAAGCAATCAAAAAGAATTACGCTTCAAAATTGTCATCAATTGACAAAAACATTTCTGACGTAATCACTAAGACTGCAAAAGCAAAAGGCTATAATCTTGTTCTTTCCCGCGGTATCGTGCTTTACGGCGGAGAAGATATAACTTCTGAAATTGCAAAAGCTGTAAAATAGCCGGAACAAAAATTATATTCAAAGTAGAAAAAGGTTTCTTTATTTAAAGAGACCTTTTTTTAATGAACCTCTTGACTGATAGCTGCTATCAGGTTTTAAAATATATATTATGAGCGAAAAATAAAATTACTAATTACAATATCGGTAATAACCTAGTTGCAGCAATCATAGGAGGCGGAAAAATGTTTGCAAATGAAAATTCAAAGCCCGATACAGGCGGGAAAAAAGTTCTTATAGCTTATTATTCACACAGCGGAAATACAAAAGCTGTTGCAGAAAAAATTCAAAGAGCGGCGGGCGGAGATATGTTTGAAATCAAGCCGTTAAAAGCATATCCGGAGGATTATAATACAGTTGTAGCACTAGCGCAGCAGGAAAAGGCAAAAGATGTAAGACCTGAACTTGTTGATAACGGAGATGTTGAAAATTATGATATTATATTTTTAGGAACTCCTGTTTGGTGGTACACAATGGCCGGGCCTGTTAAAACATATTTAAGTAAGAATAATTTTGACGGAAAAGTTATAATGCCGTTTTGTACACACGGAGGAGGAGGCGAATCCTCAACCTACACTGATATGCAGAAGCTTGCGCCGAATGCAAAAGTCTTGAGAGGATACACATCTTATGAACGTAGTGCAAAAGATGAAGATATCCAAGAATGGATTAATAGCGTAAATTTATAAAACTTAAGTAAGGAAAAATAATGAACCGCAGAGCTTAACTATAGGCTTGCGGTTTTATTTCCTTACGCCAGCCGGCAAGAAAGTAAAATGCAAGTATAAAGTATGTAAGCCACATAATTACTGTAGCAAGGCAGTTGGAGCCTTGTATATAAGCTTCAATCCACATCAAAGCAGATAATCCGTTCACCAGAATCCATACATACCACTGTTCAATACATCTTTTGACAGTCAAAAGCATTCCTAGAATAGAAAATACTGTTGTCGTCCCGTCAATAAAAGGTGAAGCGTCGCCTGTGTATTTCAAAATAAAACTTACGGCAAGCGAAATAATAATCGTTAAAATAAGATAAATTAAGCGTTCTTTTACAGAAAGTTTTGTTTTGATTATTTCTCCGGAATCTTTTTTCAAGTGTTTTTTCCATCTGAATATTCCGACAATCTGCATGGGGAGGTAATACAGCATATAAAGTGCAAGGTTGCCGAAAAGATTGTTAACGAAAGATAAATACGAATAACAAAGTGTTCCGCACAACCCGAAAGCATAGCATGAAATTTTCCCTTTGCCTGCAAAAATTGTATATAAAATTCCGCAAATTGCCGAAACAAGAGCAATTTTACTGTCGTTTATAAGAAATGATAATACGATTATCAGCAGAATTTCTAACGGAAAAACAATCCGCTCCGCTTTTCCCCAGCCCTTTAGTTCTGATTGTATAAATTCTTTCAAGTTCATTGAGATAATTATATTACAAAATTGTTGAAAAATTTTACTTTTTGCTTTGTGTGTTGTCTACTATATATAGGATATGAGAATTAATCGCACAGACAAAAACAATCTAACTTTTACCTCATGGATGAATAACAGAGTTGTTCTGAAAGGGCTAGAAAAAATTTCCGATCACGGAACTTCATTTGCCGCGGCAACATCTCTTGTGATGTCTTTAGGGGTCAGACCTCTTGCGATTTTTGCAACCCCCGGGGTTGAACGGGAAAACAAAGAATATGCAAGTGTAAATTCAATAAGTTCTGGACTCGTAAAATTCGGACTTGTTGAAGCTGTTGCGCTTCCTGTTGAAAACGCAGTTAAAAGAATTGATGAAAACCCATCAAAATACCTTAAAAAAGAAACTATATCCGCTTTAAATCCGCTGAAAAAACAAATTTCGGATGCTCAATCATACAGGTTCGGAACACAGATTATGAAACTCGGGGCAGGTGTTCTCTCAGCTATTCCAAAGTCTGTTTTGACGGTTGCCCTGATTCCTGTTATTATGGACAATCTTTTCCCTGAAAAACGTAAATTGTCTGAAACTAAAACATATGAAGATGATTATAAAACAGCATTTTCAGGCAGAGATAAGTCAAAAGTTCCGTTTACAGGCTATGCAGGCGAAAAGCTTTCCGGAGGGCTGGGAAAAATTCTTGATAATTCGCATTTCCAAAAATTTATCAAAAAATATCAGAATGATGAAAAAAATATTGCAAAACACATGACTGCCGCAACTGATATTTTATTAACCGGAACAAATGCTCTTCTCATTAAAAAAAGCAGTAAAATCAAGGATAATCGTAAAAATCCGCTTATTTTTAATTCAATAATTTCTACAGCGATAACGCTGGGTTGTGGTTATTTTGTTGACAGGCTTATAAAAAATAATACGAATAAGTTTGTCGAAAGATTTTCGCAGGTCAATAAAGCAAATCCGAAATTGTCTAAATATATTCAGGGTATAAATATTTTACGTCCGGCATTGATTTTTGCGGGAATTTATTATGGTTTGCTCCCTGTAATATCCACTTATACTGCAGAAAGATTTGAAAAGAAGCTTTTGAAGTTCCAAAATAAATCAGTTTAAGTTTTTATACGGCAGCTTCTTCTCTAATATTATTCATCGGATTCCAGGTGTCTTTGAGGTTGTTTTTAATAAGGTTCTGGTAGAAATTTTCTTTGTAATCAAGAAGTGCAAGCTGTTGTTTGAGTTCTTCCATCTGTTCAAGAGCTTTTTTCTTTGTGTTCTGAATTATTCCGTATCGTTCTTTTATTGTGGAATCTCCAAGTATACAAAGGTCAATGTATCTTTTGATGGCTTTGTTTTCAGTTCCGACTGCACGAAGGCATTTTACGATTTTTACCCATTCAAGATCGTTCTCAGAAAATATGCGGATGTTATTTTCGTTTCTTTTTACAAAAGGGAAAAATCCGCTCTTTGCCCAGAATCTTAATGTGTGTTCCGATATATCCATTTTGTCTGCTACTTCTTTTATTGTATACATTTTATTCCCCCTCTGTATTATTATAGCATAAAATTTGAGAGTTGCTCTAAAGATGTAAAAAACGAGGCTCACTCAAGAACCTCGTTTACATTGCATAAAGCTTTCTGATTATAATAATTTTGAAATATCTTCAACAATTTGTTCTTTTGTAAGGTGATAGCGCTGATAAAGTTCATTTATTGGAACTCTGTCCGTAAACTCTTTTTTCCCGCCGAAGTTAAGAACTTTCATATCTGAATTCCCGTAAAATCTTGAGATTTTTTCGCCAAAACCGCCGTCGATAATACCATTTTCAAGAGTAACAACGATTTTATGATCTTTCTTTATGTTTTCAAGAAGTTCTTCATCAAGACCTGTTAAATATACAGGGTTGATAAGAGTTGCTGTAATCCCGAGCTGTTCTTTAATCTGTTTAACAGTTTCTTTGCCGAGTTCCATAAAGTCTCCAACTGCAATAACAGCGATTTCACTTCCTTGTTCGACAACTTTTGATTTATTCAGAACAGAATAATCGGTTTTATCTTCAACACCTTCTGAAACAAAGTTTGTAAAAGGTACTCTTATTGCAACCGGATGTTCTGTCTGTTCTACAGACCAGTCAAGCATTTTTAAGTATTCTTCTTTGCAGGTCGGGGCAAGATAGACCATATTCGGAATATTTGATAAAAACGGAATATCAAAAGATCCGACGTGTGTTGCATCCATTGACGACAGCCCGCCCCAGTAAACAAGAATCGTTGCCGGAGAATTATTCAGCGCAAGATCCTGCGACATCTGGTCATAAGTTCTCTGCATAAATGAACTCATTATTGCAAGAACAGGTTTTGCTCCGTTGGCTGCAAGTGCAGATGCGTAAGCAACAGCGTGTTCTTCTGCAATGCCAGGATCTGTGTAGCATTCACCCATTTTATTTCTGAATTCAGGGTAAAATCCGTATGCCCCTGGGGTGGACGGCGAGATTGCAATAACAGTTTTGTCTGTTTCATGTTTTTTCAGTAAGTAATCTGTAGTTAAAGATTCGTAGCTTTCTTTCACAAAGCCTGACGAGTCTTTTGCATCCATAAAGCCGGGAATCTGCCAGTGATAAGTTTCTTTATCTTCTTCAGCTTTTTTGTAGCCTTTGCCTTTTAGTGTATGAATATGTACAACAGTTGGTTTGTCTGTATCTTTTACGTCCTGAAATGCTTTTATGAGAGTTTCAACATCATTGCCGTTGTCCACGTAAATATAGTTGAAACCGAATGCCGTAAACATATTGTTTTCAGCTTTTCCGTTAGTTTCTCTTAAAAGTTTAAGGTTTTTGTAAAGCCCGCCGTGGGTTTCAGCGATTGACATTTCATTGTCGTTTACGATTAAAATAATGTTGCTGTTCAGTACTGCTGCGTTGTTAAAACCTTCAAAAGCTTCGCCGCCGCTCATAGAGCCGTCGCCGACAATTGCGATTACGTTATATTTTTCGCCTTTCAAATCTCTTGCTTTTGCAAGTCCTGTTGCAAGGCTTGCTGCAGTTGAGGTGTGGCCGATAATAAAGTTGTCGTGTTCGCTTTCAGATGGGTTTGAGTAACCTGAAATTGTTGTGTGTGCCGGATTTAAAAATCCGTCTTTTCTGCCTGTAATGATTTTGTGAGGATAAATCTGGTGCGAAACATCAAATACGATTTTATCCGCAGGGGAATTAAATACGTAATGAAGTGCTATTGTTGCTTCAACTATGCCTAAATCCGGCCCGAGGTGCCCGCCTATTGTGTTTACTCTGTTTAAAATAGCTTCCCTGATTTCTCCTGAAAGCTGGTTCATTTCTTCAGGTGAAAGCACTTTGATATCTGCGGGTGAGTTTATTCTGTCTAGAATTTTCATTATAAAGTCTCCTTTTTATCTAAAAATTATTCCTGACATAAAAAATTATAACCTTTGAGAGTAACTATCAGTCAAGAGGATAATTAAAATACAAAGTAAGCCGGCATAAGAGGTGTATAATTTGTTTTTTATACAATTGACAGATCAGACTTTGATTTTAACAACAACTTTTTTAACTTTTTGAGATTTAGTTGAAATCAGCTGCGGCTTGTGGGCATCGTGCGGATATAGCAAAACAAAGAAGCCTTTTGTCAGCGGAAGTTTCAGAATTTGATTTTGCCCGTCACGGAAGAAAGCAATATCTTTTGCAGGATTGTATTCGTCTTTAACTTCCAGACCTTCAAGCGGTGTGTATTCGATAATTTCTTCTCCTTCAAGCAAAAGCTGAATATCAATATAATTCTTGTGAGCTTCAAAATATCCGGATTCTTTTGTCGGGTATTCTTCTATATTCGCATAAATGCCTTCTGAAATTTCATATCTTCCGCATTCTTTGTCAGCAGAAAGAGTGTTGATAAAATTAACCGCAGAGGTATCTATGTTGTAATATTTCAGGTTTTCAATTTTGTCGTAAATCATTTTGCACCTTTTTTACGCAAGTTCCTGCATTGCTTTTTCATATTCTTCTTTATTCGGGGCTTTGCCGTGCCAGCCGGCATTGTTTTCCATAAAGCTTACCCCTTTGCCCTTTATTGTATTTGCAATAATGGCTGTTGGATTATTGTTAGCCTTTGCTTTTTCTATCGCATCATATATTGCCGGAATATCATGCCCGTCAATTTCCAGAACATCCCAGCCGAAAGCTTTAATTTTTTCATTCAGCGGATCAAGTGATTTGATATTTTCTGTAGCACCGTCAATCTGGAGTCCGTTTCTGTCGATTATTGCAACAAGGTTGTTTAACTTATGGTGCGCTCCGTTCATAAAGCCTTCCCACACACTTCCTTCCTGAAGTTCCCCGTCTCCGAGAAGCACAAAAACATTTGCCGGATTTTTATCAAGTTTTAGTGCAAGCGAAATTCCGCATGCAATTGACAATCCCTGCCCCAGAGATCCTGTTGCAACTTCTACTCCAGGACATACCGGCATCGGATGTCCCTGAAGTCTGCTTCCGAATTTTCTGAAAGTTAAAAGTTCTTCTTTTTCTAAATATCCTAACTGCGCAAGTACAGAATAATAAGCCGGAGATACATGCCCTTTTGACAATACAAACCTGTCACGTGTATCAAATTCCGGAGATCTGTGCCATTGCGGGATTGCTTTCATACATTTATGAAAAAGAACCGTCAATAATTCAACTGAGGATAAAGACCCTCCGATGTGCCCTGAGGCCGCGTTATAGACCATTTTTACAATGTTTTGTCTGTTTTCTTTGCAAAGTTGATTCAGTTCTTTAACTTCTGTTTCCGTAAGCATTTTTATACTCCTATAATTTTTTCTTTCAGCACTTTAATTATAAACAGCGGCAGTGTCGGGAAAATTCTTTTAAATCTTTTGGGCTCTTTTACTGTTCTATACAGCCATTCAAGCCCGAGTTTCTGATAAATTTCAGGCGCACGTTTGACAATCCCTGCCCAGACATCGAAACTTCCGCCCACACCGATGAACAGTGTGTTTGGAAGAAGTTTTTTTAGCTTGTAATTGAATTCTTCCTGTTTTGGAGAGCCGAGTGCTGTTAAGACAACGGCCGGCTGTGCATTAACAAGATGGTCAATGATTTCGCTGTCATCTTTAAAATATCCGTCATGGTAGTAGACGATATTTATGTTTTCAATTTCTTTATTCAAGTTTTCAACGGCTTTTTTGATTACCTCAGGCTTTGCTCCGATAAGGGCAACAGTTCTGTTTTCTTTTGAATATTTTTCAAGAATTTTTCTGCCGAATTCAATGCCGGCAATCCTTCTGACATTATGCCCGAGAATTTTTAAGCCTATCTGAACACCTATACCATCAGGAATTATAAGTTCTGCTTCGTTTATTATTTGTGCGAATTCCGGATGTTTTGAAGCGTAGGCTATCATTTCCGGATTTATTGTCACAACCTGTCCTTTTGAAGCATATTTAAGAGCATCTTCAAATGTGAAGGTGTCAACAGGCAGTTTTTGAAGTTGTACGGTATTTCTTTCCATAAGTAAATTATAAACCAATAGTTTTGTCAGGTAAAGATTTTAATTAAATATTACTCATGTGGCTAATTGTTTTTGAAGGGCAAGAACAGTTTAATATAATTAAATCTTTTTCATACTTCCAGCTATTCTTAATTCCAACGAGCTCTGTTCAAGGGCTCTTTTTATTCGGTTTTTGTAGTAAAATTTTATGTATGAATTCTAAAGAAATGCAAGCCAGAGAATTATTCAAAACAGGATATAACTGTGCGCAGTCTGTTTTTTGTGCATTTTGTAACGAAACAGGCATGGATTTTGAAGATGCTTTGAAATTTTCATCCTCTTTTGGCGGAGGGATGGGGCGGCTCAGAGAAGTATGCGGGGCAGTTAGCGCAATGTTTATGATTGCCGGATGTTTATACGGGTATACAGAGCCTGATAATGATGAAATTAAAGGCAGACATTATAAACTTATTCAGGAGCTGGCGGAAAAGTTCAAAAAAGAGCATGGTACAATTATCTGCCGCGAGCTTCTCGGGCTTGATGAGGGGGAAATTTCTTCTCCGGAGCCGACTCCAAGAACGGCTGAATATTATGCAGCACGCCCCTGCGAATATTTTATCGGTTCTGCTGCAAAAATTGTTGATGAACTGATTAAATCGAAACAGAAAGTAAATTAGAATTCTCCGTCATCTATTCCGGTATCATCAATCGGTTCAGGTTTAGGAGCGTTTTCCTGTACCTGAGGTGTTGTTTCTATATAGTTTCCGTAAACTTCATTTTGTGTTTCTGTATTTTTCCATACGGGTTTTACGATTACTCTAAGGATGGGGAATAAAGCATCTCTGCTTTTGAAATGCGACATAACCATAATTCTTGGCATTCTTATTTCAAAAATATTGTTGAATAATTTGTTTTCCGGTCTGTAATATTCAAACTGGTATTTATAATAATCGTTGTCTGTGTCATTCAAAATCATAAAGGCTTTTTTTCTAAACACAGGAAGTTCTACCGTGATTTCGTTGTTTTCGTCAAACTCTGATACAAGCAGAATTTTTACATCAGGAAACATGTTTTGAACTTCATCTTTTGTAAGTTCTCTTGTTGTAAAGCCTTCTCCGTCAAATCCGAGTTCGAAGAATTTCAATAAATGTGCACTGTAGGCGTAGAGTTTGCCGTAGTATAAAAATTCGTAGGTTGAGTTAAGTTCATATTCTTTGCCGCCGTTTGTGAAGTATGTATAGCTTCCGCTGCCGATAGATATGTGTTTTGTAAATACGTAGTGATTTAGTCCGAGGTTTCGCGACCAGAATTTTGTTTGCGGATTGTAGTCAACTATTTGATTGTTTGTGATAGCGTTTAAAACTGCCTCGTCAACTTCATATGCTGAAACTATTCCGCTGGTAAGTATCATAATTAAAGTTGTAAGTAAAATTTTTTTCATAACTACTCTCCCCTGATTGATTTGATAATATCATAAAAAAGGTTTTCTAGCATTTGTTAAATATTTATGCAATTTTAACAAGGCTTGCGGGTTCAGACGGGTTTGATGGTTTTTCAGCAGTTTTGCCGGATTTATGCAAAATGTAGTAGGCTCCGGCCCCCGCAAGAGCTGCTCCTGCTGCAAGTACCGGCAAAAGATATTTGTTTTTCTGTTTTGTTTTTGAAAAATCTTCAAATACTTCTTCGATATTATAATTTTGTGACGAGGTTTGTGACGGCTGTACAGAATCCTGTGTTTTTTCGTACAGAAAATCTCTGTATTTTACTATCAGACTGTAAATTACCGGATGTTCTTTATCAAGACCTCTTGCTTTAAAGATTTTTTCAAGAGAATCCATTTTGTTGGCTCCAAATCCGTTTTCAACGGCATCGTGGTATTGTTTTTTGAAGTCATAAAGTATTTTATGTGCGTAATTTTCATCAGGAGTGTCTTCGCAGTTGAAGCTGTGCTTGTCAAAGCGGACTTTGTATCCGAATGTATCCATAAAAAACTGCATTGTATTTTTGCCGGTCATAGCTTCTGCCATCTTGGCTTTTGCGTATTCTGCCGGAATATTCACGAAATCTTTACTCAAATTAAAAAGGTTTGCAAGCGGTTCAATCGAATCTGCTTTAGGATGAAGATATTTAATTTGACCTTTATCTTTGTAAGGATACGGAATATCATTTGCGATTTCAACAAGCGGCTGGTGGTCGTGGTTGCCTACGCCTACAACTGAATATTCCGGATTAAATCCACGTTCTTTGTATGCTTCATTAGAGCCCCAGCCGTTTTTCATGTACATGGTACTCAAAATCTTCATTCTTTTTTGTAAAGGTTCAATCATTTTGCCGTCTTTTTCCCAGGCAAAATCATCAGGACCGGCTTCAAATTCCCAGATAAGGTTTTTCAGGTCAAAATCTTCTCCTTTTACTTCTTTAACCCATTTTTCTATAAGTTTAAGAATTCGATCGTCAAAATTAGGTTTTTCTATTTTTGAGTTGTCTTTATTTAAAAATAGTCTTGGCTGAATGTATGCCCAGCCGACATCAAACCTTATCATGTCATACCTGCGGGCCATATTTTGAACCTTGTATTTCAGGTATTTATGAGCATCTGTTGCTTCGTTTTCAATGTCTTTGAAATTTGGTATAGGAAGGAGCCAGCCCATGGAATGCTCTAGATCAAAAGCTGTGGGGCGGGCTTTCACTTCTTCGCCGGTTGCTCCTATCGGACAGTCCCCGCAGTATTTTATGCCAAGTGAATTAAGAAAATCTTTTGCTTTTTTTTGGTGCGATTCCGCTAGAAATTGTTTAAATTTGAAAAAATCGCCCTTATCTTTATAAAAGAAATCAATCCATTCAGAGTTTTTTTCAATAAATTTTCTGTAAGATTGTTTTAAAGGCGTAGATTCTTCAAGCTGTTCAAACTTAGCATAAGCTTTTTTAAGAGCCTTATCCATTCCTTGATTTTCTTCCATTATGTTGTTGAAATTTGCAAGACGGTCTTTATTTTGTTTAGTATTTGCTTTTACAATTTCATCAACATCCTCTTTTGTCAGAAGTTCGGCGTACTCAGGGGTTGTCAGAAGCTGCGGGTTTATCTGATGTTCGCCGAGGGCAAGAGCAGTGCTTCTGTAATTGCAGTAAAAATTATTCGGGTATGGTTCAATATGACCTGATGGCAAATCTTCTATTACATTGAAGCCTAGCAGGGAATGCATATATTTTACGTATTCTTGTTCTGTTTTAGAAGTAAGATGTCCTATTCCGGTATTTAACTCAGGTGCCTGCGGAAGGCTCTGGGATGGCATAATGAATATGTCATGACCTGTAAGTCCTATTAGTTCTTTGCCTTGTTTCAGTGTTGATTCGTATTCTTTTAATTCTTTCTCATTGAGTGGTCGACCGCAAAAAACGGCATTCGGTGAAATTGGCGTAATTCTCATTAATACTCCTTTGCAGAAAAACTATTTTTCATAAATAATTATAGCACAAAAATATTTATGCAATAGTTGTTTGGTAATTATCTATTGGCATACAGAATCGTTGCTAAATTCGTCATTCTGAGAGTAAAGCCAGAATGAATACTGCTTTTCTTCTATTTTTGTGTATAGAAAGTGATAATTACCAAATTTTTTACATCAAATTAGTGGATATGTTTGGTTTATTTTTCTGTTTCATTCATCTGCTGCATAAGTTCTTTTTTTACATCTGAAAGAGGCCCGTTGTTCGGGGTTCTGACATTTCTGTAGTAATTTTTTACGTAAGTGAACGGAAACTTCGGAATCCAGCTTGCGCGCATAAAGATATTAACGGTATCCGCACCTTTTGAGAGCATAAGTTCATCAATAGTTTCTTCGTAAGCAGGAGAAATTGATGAAAATAGTTTTAGAAAGTAATCTGTCGCCGTAACTGCTGAATATCCTGCTGCAGGAACCGGATTGGTTATAAGTTCCGTAATTTTGAAACTTGTATTAGTTTTAATGTTTGTAATATCTTCCGGTAAAGTCAGGGTGTCAGCCGCCACCTGTTCGATTTCATACCATTTTCCCTGATATTCAATTCTCATGATGTTTGGCCGGGGCATATAAATATCATCGCATACATTATCTATTAATTGATTTCCTTCAAAATCAACAACCCCGTATTTGTAATCTTTATATGTTAAGAACATTCCTCCAAAGAGAATGTTAATTTTAGAATATTCAGGTTCAACAACAATGTTTCCGTATTCGTCATAAATCCCGAAATCATTGTCATTGCCGAGTTTTACAAATTTTTCAAGAATTCTTTCGGCATTTCTGTATTTTGGTTTAATAATGAAATTCCCGTCGCAGTCCATTATCCCGAATTTATTTTTCTTTTGAATAATCCATGATGTTTTTCCAAGGCGGATAATCTTTTGATAGTCAGCCTCCGTAATAATATTGTCCTGTTTGTCTTTAAGTCCGAATTTACCTTTATCATTGCTGTAAACAACAACATCAGACATGGCGTTTTTGGCAATATGCCCTTCCAGTGCATAGGCGTCGCCCTGCAACAGGATACAAATTAAAATTAATAACAAACCTTTTTTCATAACTTTATTTTAGCATAAATTTTTTAATAAATAAATTTTTATGATATAATTCTGTCAGGTGAAGATTATGAAAGTTGGTAAAAAGGTTAAAATAGCATCAATTTTATTGTCTGCAGGCATTCTGGCTGCGGGGCTTGCCGGTTTTACGTATGTAAAGGTTATACCATCTCTGGTTTCCAGCCCTAAAACAGCTTCTTATGTGGCTGATACTCTTAAAAAGCATGCAGGACTTGATCTTGTGATAGAAAACGCAAAACTTGACACCGGATTTAATCCGTTTGTCGGGTTTAAGGTCGGTAAAATCCTTTTGAAAAACAAAGATGGTGCAGAAGTTGTTGACCTTCAAAATTTTGATATCAAGCTTTCATTTGAAGATATTTTCAACAAACACATAATTATAAACAAACTCGGTGCTGATTATATATTTGTTGATGTCAATAAAGCTCTTGCACTTGGAGGCGGTCAAAAACAAGAGAAGAAAGAATCCCAGGATTTTGATTGGAATATCGACTTTTTCAGCGCAAAAATGTTCGTCAAAGAATGCCTGTTTACATTCAAGGCTGAACCTGATACTTATATAAGATTACGTGGCAAAGATTTTGAAATAAACAATCAGGATGTAAAAAATTATATCCATTTCAAACTTTTTACAGAATTCGTTAAAAATAATAAAAAAATAACAATAGCAAGTGCTGATAGAGATCGTATTTTCATTGAAAATAAAGCTCTTCATATCAATGACTTCGGATTTTTTATAAACAAATCACATGTAGGGGTGAACGCATACGCAGATAATAAGAAAAATCATTATCTAAAAATTTCTACAAAGAATTTCAACATAAAAGATGTTATAGATATAGTTGAGTCAAATCTGATAATCAGCAACGGAAGCACTCTGCTTGCAGGGTTTAAGGATTTATCAGGTTCTTTTGATTCTGAAGTGACTCTCAAAAACAGAAAGATTGACGGAACGGTAAAACTTAACGGATTTACCTGTTCTCTGATTCCGGTTAATAATCTTCCGATAAAATTGACATCAGGAATTGCAAAAATAAATAACAAAGATATTATTTTTGAAGATATCAAGGGTTATTACGGCAAGAGCGCCTCAAATACCCTGAAAATAACCGGCGGAATTTACGATTACTTTAAAACTGCAAAAACAAACTTTACTATAGATACAATCGCAACAAACGAGTTTGCAGAAAATTATCTTTCAAAAGTTGTAAACTTCCCGTTCTCAATCACAGGTAAAGGCGGCGGAACCCGCATAATCTTTGATGCGCTCGGTACTGACATGGATTTGACAGTTCTGTTTAAACTCCCGAAAGGGGATGATCTTCTGGTTGACGGAATGTCTTTCAGCCCGACAGGATACGACAGAGCCGCACGTGCAATTATGCATTTTAAGGGTGATAACATAAATATTGAAACAATTGAATACTATATCGCCCAGACAATTCAAAAAGGTTCTAAGATTAAGCCTATTCTGACATTGAGCGGAAACGTAACAATGGCAGGCATTATAAAAGATTTGGGCTTTGATATCCCTAATCCCCTGCCTAGCGAATTTCTGAACCTTTTTGTCCAGCAGAAAGTGTTTAAAAAGGGTACGATTGCAGGTAATTTACATTATGTTAATACCGGAAAAGTGCCGAAGATTGATGGGAATATGGAACTTAACGGAATTATAATTCCGGCCCAGCGTTTATATGTTAAGTATGCAGATCTGAAAACTGACGGAGAATCAATTAAAATCAGCGCAAACGGTAAATATCGGCGTGTAGGTTATGATTTTACCGGTGATTTCAGAAATGCTCTGGTCTTTCCGGTTGTCGTAAATAACATAACATTAAAATTAGATGAACTTGATATTGAGCGCATATTAAAATCGTTCAATAGTCAGACCGTATCAACAGAAGTTAATAAAGAGGCCTTTGAAACCGCAACAGAGGCGGATATGGAAAATGATGATACCGAAACAGCTCAGGCTTTCAACCCCGGTATGATTCTTATAAAAAGATGTATCCTTTATGTTGCCAAAGGTTCTTATAAAGAAATCAATTTTGCAAACGTCGGCGCCAACCTCACTCTTGATGAAAATAACATTATGAAAGTTGTATCAAACCGTTTTGATATTGCAGAAGGGATATCTTCAGCAAAAATTGAGTGTGACTTGAAAAATCATCTTTATTCCGTAATCCTCGGCATAAAAGATGTAAACAGCGACGTGATGGCAACAGCGCTTCTGGCTCTGCCGCGCGAAATCACCGGCAAAGCAAGCGGTTTGATTTCTCTTAACACGGATGACAGCCTGAAGCTTAACGGCTCTATTAAATTTGCAGTAAACAACGGAACAATTCAAAAGATAGGGCTTGTTGAATATGTCTTGAAATTTGCAGCTCTTTTCCGTAATCCGCTTGCAATGATTAGTCCGTCTACGTTTATGGATTTAATCAATGTTCCGAATGGTGATTTTGACAAAATTACCGGAGAATTGAAACTTAAAAATAATGTTGTTGAAAATATTATGATTAAATCAAAGGCTTCTCAGCTGAGCGCCTTTATTGTCGGAAGATTTGATCTTGAAACAAGAGATGCAACATTGAGAATTTATACAAAATTGAGTAATAAAGGCAAAGGATTTGCCGGCGCACTGAGGAATATTTCATTAAACAGTCTTGCAAACAGGGTTCCGCTGAGCAGCCGCAACGATAGTTTGTATTATGCCGCAGAACTTTCACAGCTTCCGGAAATTGATGCAGACGAAAAAGACTGTCAGGTGTTTTTAACAACCGTTGACGGCGATGTTGAACATAACAACTTCATTTCATCATTGAAACGTATTAAGTAAAGAATTCTTAACAAATAGTCTGTTTTATTTAAATAAATAACGATATTGTCCGTAAATCTCCATGTATATTGTCACTAACATGTAAATTGGAGTGAAAATGACAACGGATTTCAATCTTTATCTCGGCAAGAAGGCGAGTGAAGGAAAAATAACACAGGACACATTTTCAGGCGGAATTAAAAAAGAGCAAATTAAATCCAAAGAAATGCTCAGTATTTTTAATGCAATTGATGATGGTGACGGAATTTTAGATAAAAAAGAAGCAGAAAAGCTAAAAGGGTTAATAGTCGCTGCAGCGAAAGACGATAATTTGTCCGAAGCGGAAGCGCTGGAGTTTTTGAACAAGAACAATATCAAGAATGCAACAGCAAAAGATCTTTTTAACTTTTTAAACACCTTGACAGAAGCCGGTAAGAAAATATACGCTTCAAATGAGAAAACCGCAGATACTAATAATAAGGCAGAACTTGATGCAAATAAGGCAAAACAGCAGGAGGCTGCTTCAATAGCCTCGGATTTTTATGGCGCCTGCGCTCAGATGAAATTCAGGGCATTAGACGGCGAGTATTTTAAATCCGTCCTGCACAGGATAACAGATGAAAATGCAAGCCGTGTAATATCGCAGTATAATGCCCAGCATCCGGAGGAAACCATTGTAGAACTGATTTGCAACGAAAAAACTTCCTCAAGTGATGCAAGAAAAGAAGCCTTGACCCATATAATTAACAAATTAGCGGATGAAGCACGTTCAAAAGGTGTTCCGGAAGCGGATGTCCAAAAGCTTCAGGATGAGTTTATGGTGTCAATGAATGCTGAATTCAAAAAAATAGGTATTATTGATCCAAAGAAAATGGAAGCCTGTTTGAAATCGTTGCATGGCCTGGTTCTTGGCGCAAGTATAGAAAAGACGGATATATCAGAAGAAGAAGCCCGTGAAAGCGTAACCGGTGCAGCTCAGGAAGAATATACAAATGCCAAAGACCAGTATGACACTGCCAGAAAAGAGGAAGGCTGGCTTGCAAAATCAGGAGATACCATTTTAGGCTGGTTTGGCTGCACAACATCAGCTGATATGGACAAAAAACTTGAAGCTTACAAAACAGATATACAAAGATTACAAAACTGCAAGACGGATGCTGAATTTAATAAAGTTTATGAAGAAGTTTTCGGAATTCCTTTTGACAGCAAGAAAGTCGCAGCCTATGAGGCCGCAAAAGCAGATTATATGACTGCATACGGTGCAAAAGCCGGAGTAGAGAAGTTTGATGAGCTTGCAACAAAAGCCGACGGTCTTGATTATGAAGCCTATCGTGCAACGGTTGCGGAAGCAATTCCTCAATTCAGCGAAGAAGAACTTGACCAGATTGTGAATTCTCTTTATGAACAATTGAAAGAATCCAATCCGGATGTGGATAAAAAAACAGCCTTAAAATATTATGTAGACCTGTGCAAACAACAGCAGCAAGCCTTATATGACGAAGTCAGCCAGGGGCGGAGTTTGGAACAGATGTCGTCAGAAGTTGATGCCGTACTGCAAGGCGCTTTTGGCACGAGAGATATAGTAAATGATGTAATAAAATATAATCAAAACCAGCAGTTGACGGAAATGGCAGCTGAAATGACGGCTGAAATTGCGGCAACTGCTGTGTTACAGGTAATTCCTGGTGTCGGACAGCTTGCAGCTGCAAAACTTGCAGTAAGTGCCTCAAAATGGGCCGGCAAAGGAATTAAAATTGCAAAATATGCTAAGAAAGCGGAATCCGCCTTAAATAAGGTAAATACAGCGATGAATGCAAATAAAGCTGCAAAAGTAGCCTCAAATGCAGGTGCGGCCTTTACCGGTACGACAGCGGTTGATTTTAGCAACGGAAAATCCGTCAAAGATGCGCTTAAAAAAGGACTTCAGAATGCTGCATTCGCCGGCGGTGGAGCTTTTGCAACGGAATTTGCGGCAGTACTTTCAAAAACGTACGGACTTACAAATGAAGTGGCAAAGAAACTTGCCGAAGAGATTACGGAACGTACCCTTGATGTAATGGCAAGTGCCGGAATTTCTGCAGCCTTAATCGGAGAATACGCATCAACAGACGCATTTATGGATATTGCAGTCGGTGTAATTATGGGACAGCTGGGTAAGAAAGACTTGAAAAATCCGGCTAAAACAGGTTCCCCTGAAGCGGCCGGAAAACCTTCTGATGCCGGCACCCAAAAACAAAAAGAAAGTTCCACCCAGACTTCTGCCTCAGTTCGTCAATACAATCCTGAAGATATAGTTATTCCTGACAAAACATTATATTATAAAGCCCCCGGTAAAAATTCTAGCATAGCCGTAGATTACTCATATGACGAAAAAACTGGCAGATATAAGATTATAAAAAACAAATATACTCCGGAGCAGGTTCAGAGTAATATTGAAGCTTTGAAAGCAGAAAATATTGACGGTAGAAGTAATTTAATATATATGGCGGAAGACATAGATGTCGGAAAATACGGCATAAATACTATTGACGATTTAAAAACATCCTCATTGTTGACAAAAGAAGAACAAGAACTTGTTGAAAATTTGTATAAAAAATTTGAAGATTCCGGTAATAAAGAGTTCATTGATGAAAATATAGATGTTCTTGTTGGGATAGCATCGGCTTCAGATATTATAAACGGAAAGCTTGTTTCGAAATATGAAAATCTGGACGCCGGTCAGATAGAAGCTTTAAAAAGTATAGTCGAACAGCGTAACAACGGTGAATTAAGCGGGGAATGGCTAAGTGCAATAGCCGCGAGAATTCAAGACCCGGTTCCGTATGAGGTATTTAAGTATATAGATAATCCTGAAGCTTTTCCTGATGTTTTGTATAGAGAAAATGGCTTTGCGCCTATAACTCGTGAGGAAGGGCTGCAAATGATAGAACAAGTTAAATTTATGGAAGAGTTTTTGGAATCACAATCGGTTCCAAAGGATATTAAGGTTCAAAGAATAGACGATTATTCTGTTTTAAGCGGAATAAAAGTCGGAGATAAAACATTAGCCGAAGTCTTGGAAGAAGCTGTCCAAAACGGTAATGTGGACGATGTCCTTAAAATGTTGAATAATGCAGAAGGCTTAGGTGTTACTTATACTAATTTTATAGGGACATCAATGTCGAATGCAAAGATTTTCTCTAATAAGAGTCCTGTAAAATGGGAAATAGAAGTCCCTGAAGGAACAAAAGGTGCTTTTATATCGGCTGCGGTGCCGGGTTATAACAATTACATTGAAGCGGAATTTTTGCTGCAGCGTAATTCTTCATTAAAATTTAAAGGAGTTGAATATAAAGACGGTGCATGGCATATAAAAGCAGAAGTCGTTCAAGGCGGCGAGCCTGTAAAATCAGAAATCGCCCCGCTTGAAAATGAAGTTTCAACACCGGCAAAAGAGGAAGTTCCAAAAGCAGCAGAACCACCCAAAAATGAAACTGTTGAGGAGTCTGTTACTGTAGATAAGGCTGAAAACAGTGCAGGTGATGAGGTTGAAGTCCTTGCAGTTGAATCAGGGTCTGTATACGGTTCAAAACTTTCAGCCAGAGAGGTTCAGGATATTGAATCCTTGATATCCGACAGAATGACAAAAGCAAAAACTGCAGAACAAATAAACGAAATTAATGCTCTGCTTGCCGCACTGCCGGATTCTCCAAATAAGACAAAATTCAGGGAAGATTTTGATAATCTTGTGAAAACTCTGGATCCTGCCGAGGTTCAAAAAGCGGCAAAAATGCACGAGGCAAATTTTGAAAGATTAAAAGCCGCAAATCGTTCTTTAGACGTTAATGGTATCAACTCTCTGTTATCGCAGATAGAACGACGTCCTGAAATCGCAGAGCAACTAATGGATATTGCAACTAACGGAAAACGTTATGATTTTGAAATGCCGGAGATAATCAAAATTGCCAATAAAAATAATATTGATGATCTGGTCAAAATTTGTCAGAATCCGTCATTACGCTTGCATTACAATTCCGATGGCAAGGTTGTGGGTAATGATTTCAGTACGGTGTTAAAAATAGCAAATTCTTTCCCTGATATTAAATCTCAGGTTTTGGATGTTGCTTCTAAATCTAACCGTCCGCAGCACGAGATTTATGCAATTGCAGATATGATGGAGGCATATCCTGACAGTGTTGACGATATTGCAAGATTAACAATATCAAATGCTAATATCAAAGTCGGTTATGATATTAATAACAATCCACAGTATGATGTATATAAAATTTTGAGTTTAGCCTACAGAAATCAAGAATATGAAAAGGACATTCTTGATTACATGGCTGTGCAGCGCAGAGCAAATAATGATACTACCGATGTTTGCGAACTTATGGATTTCCATCTTGACACCTTGAAGAAATTCCCTGAACAAAGAGATGTAATCGCTGCACTTTCAAAAGATCCCAATCTGGATGCCGTATCTATCAGGTATTTAGTGCAATCTTACAGGCATGATCCGGCAAAACTTCAGGACATCATTAAACTGTCCGCTAAAAAATATGATGAAAATACTATAAACCGTATGATGAATTCTTTTGAAAAGAATCCTAACCTGCGGAACATTTACCTTTCAGATTCTCCGGAATTTACGCTGATAGACAAGAATCCGGATGCTGCACCGGTTGAAGTTATTGAAAAACGCTTTGCAGTAAGAGATAAGGTTGAAAAGTCTGCTCCTGATGAATTGAAAAAGCTTCAGACAACTCTCGGCGATGAATATTTTGCTAAAGTAAAATGGGAGGATATAATACCTGAAAACGCTTCACCTGAAGAAGTAAAAGAAATTCTTTCGAACTTAAATGAAGTATCCAAGTTTTTTGCCAGAACTTCGGTTAATGAGAGAAACTACGGCAAAAATATTCAATGGGCGCACCAGATGAACCAGATTTCTGAGGCCGCAGCCGAACGTATCCGTTCAAATGCAAGCTTTGATGATGTAATCCAAAATATTGCTCAGGATTACAGAAGTTTTGATGTTTCAACAACGCTTGATTCTAATGTCGAAGTCAGCGACAGACGTAAATTTTCAGGAGTGTACCGCGGGTATAATAACGATGGCGGTGCGACAACACCTTTTGACCAAAACGGATCTTACAGCGAATATTACGACAGATTTGATAAAATGCTCGATGATGCTGATTTTAAAGGAATTAAAAGGCCGAAACCTTATGAAGATGTTGAATTAACTAATTTTATATACTGTCAACGCGGCAAATGCATGTACCATCCGAAAAGTGCAACCGTAGAACCTGCAATGAATCATATGCGTGAAAGATATAATGAACTTGCTCCGTTGTTTGAAAAGGTTAAAAACGGCGGAACTCTTACCGATGCCGAAAAAGCTATGGCAAATGATAAAATCGCGGAAATTTATTATCTTATGGCAAATGTAATGCCCTGGGCAAGAGGATCAAACGGCATATCTGATATCTTTATGAGAAGTATGTACAAATCTCTCGGAATTGACCAGCCGGCACTCAAGCAGGGTGTAAGTCTTGATTTGGAAGCTTTCTGCGTTCCGCTGGAAGAGTACAAGGCGAACTGGAAAACTTTCTTCGAGCAGGCGGCATAAAATAAAATTGACAAATAATGTAAATATGGTAATATGAGGACAATTATGGATTCTATGAGTATCACGCAAAAGTTAATAAATTCAGCAAAATCTGCGGCAGGTAAATTAGTGCCAAAATATCCGGATCAAAGCATAAGCGAAACAGCTTTGGAATTTGTGCAAAAAATTTCAAATTCTAAACCCGCGGTTATTGCGGAATTCCTTGAAAAAAAGACAAAACCTGTACCTCTCCGCAGTGAAGATGCAAAATTATACAGATATAATAACCTGCTTCTTTATCGGTCAAATGGCGACAGAGCATTTAATTTAGAACAAAATTTAAGAGATTTCGCAGATACCGGCATGACGCCGCGCTTTGTAAAATATTTTTCGCTGGGACAGGATGATTTTTTGACAATTATGGATGTTAATGAAAAAGCTCTGGTTCCTTATTACAAAGTTGCAGACAAAGTAAAACCGGAAGTTAAACAGGCATTTAGAAACAATGTAAAAAATCTGTTAAACGGCAAGGTGTTGAACAGAGAACTTTTTGCAAACAAAGATGCATTATTTGTTACGAGCGACGGCAAAAGAATTGTGTTCGGGGATTGGGCTGAAATTTCATATCTCTTGCAGCCGGATGAGGTTAAAAACGTAAATGCAATGTTTAAAACCTGGCATATTTGATTTATCCGCCGAGCTGGTTTTTTGCTGATTTGAGTTTAATGACATTGTTTTTTATTTTCAAATACCGTTCACACTGTTTTACTCTGTCATAACCGAGCATTATGCCAAGCATAAAATCTTGTTCGGCTGAAAGTTCATTTAATTTAGGATTTAAAGTTTTTACAACATCTACGCAGGCTTTTTCGCCAAAATACACATTAATTTTTCCGTTTGGTATGTCATGAATTACATAGTCTATTTTTTCGTTTTTAAGTCTGTTTTCTATTGAATCCCGATATTTTGCTTTTTCTGTTGTGAGTATAAGGTTTCGAATTCCTTTTTTGTATTCATAAATGTGATGATGAAAAACTCTTAACTCGGCCAATTCTTCGCGTGCGATTTTCCCGGGCTTGTTTGCGGCCGTAAAGCCGGTATTGTACCTGAGTGTATTAAAAGTATTAAATTGCGGCACAAAAGATACTTTCATTTTATGTTAGTCCTTCCTAACTTTTATCTTATCATATCTTTAGTTCTTGTCAAGTTTTGTGTATAATGTATCTGGAATGAGGTTTGAATGGAAATTACCGGTATTAGTTTGAATAAAAAGTCTTTATTAAACAGGGCAGATGCTGGAATTGGCGTTAACAGCTCTTTATCCTTAAAGTCTTTTGGTGAGAAAGATGTTTTTGAGAAAAGCAGTGTAGAGAAAACTGGGGAAATCGGGATGGATAATGTGAAAATTTTGAATAAAATCGTGGAAGATTATAAAAAACTTGATGAAGTTGAAGCCGTAGTTTTGGGCGGTTCATCTTCAGCCAAAAGTTCAGACAACAGGTCGGACTATGACATTTATATTTATTGTTCGAAAGAGCCTGCTATAGAAAAACGCCGTGAAATTGCTCTCAAATATTCAGACAATCCGGAAATTGACAATCATTATTTTGAAACCGGAGATGTGTATTATCTGAAAGCTACCGGAAAACCTGTTGATATAATGTACCGCTCGTTTGATGATATTGAAAAAAATATTAAAAACGTCTGGATTGACGGAAACGCTTCAATGGGTTATACAACGTGTTTTGTTGATAATGTTAATAAGTCCGAAATTCTTTTTGACCGGAGCGGAAAATTTAAGAAACTTCAGGAAATGACAAAAACCCCTTATCCGGAAAAACTAAGACAAAATATTATAAACAAGAATTTTGCATTTTTAAAAGATGTAATGTTTTCATATTATGACCAGATAGAATCGGCAGTCTTAAGACAGGATTATGTAAGTATAAATCACAGGACAGCGGCATTTCTCGCGAGTTATTTTGATACTTTATTTGCCCTTAACAGGCTTATGAATCCCGGAGAAAAAAGACTTGTTGATTTTGCAAAGAAAAATTGTAAAATTCTTCCGGAAAACTTTGAAGAAGATGTGAATAAACTTGTATCCGGTTCAATTGATACAAAACTTGAGACGGCATCTGCGCTTGTAGAAAATTTAAGAAAAATTATTGATAGCGATGAGGAATAATTTCTTTCAATTTTAAATTAATTAAGGTGGAAAGATGACAAAGATTTTTAATGACAAAATAAATTTACTAAAAGCTCTGGCAATTATTGTTGTAATTTCAGGGCATCTTGAATTCTCTATTATTCCTATGTTTCCGCCGTTTTCATTCCAGATTGTGCTGTTCTTTTTTATTGCAGGCATGCTGTTTAATGAAAAATATTCCTTTTTGGAATATTGCAAACACCGGATAAAAAGTCTGTTAATACCGTATTTTTTGTATGAAGCAGCGTATTTAGCGATTACTTTTCTGGTAACTCCTGCTGTTGGCAAGTTCTGGGGGATGCCGGTAAGTTTAAAAAATGAACTTTTGATGCCGTTTATAACCGGACATCAACTTGATTTGATTGCGCCGATGTGGTTTGTACCGGCACTTTTTATCAGTTTGATTGTTTATTATTTAATTAACAGGCTGTTTAACAAACTTAATTTGAGTGAGATTGGCAGATTTGGAATATATTTGACTCTTGCGCTCGCGGCAATTCAGATGGAGCCGCTAATTTCAAAGAGTGTTTGTTTTTTGCCTGTTGTGCGTATGCTGTTTTCTCTGTTATTTATATTTTCCGGTGATTTTTACGAACACAAACTTAAAAATAAAGAATGTATTTTTAATTTAAAAATATTATCATTCGTGCTGGTTTTGCAATCGCTTTTGTGGTTAACAAATGCTGATTATACGCCGATTGACGGTATCGGCTTAAGTTTTATTCTTGCATGGGGTGATTTTGATAACTGGATTGTACCGGTGTTGACCGGTTTTACAGGAATATGGATGAGTCTGCTGATTATAAATGTGTCTTATGAATATATTAAAAACTGGAATTTTTTGCATAAAATAGGTCAAAATACTTATCATATAATGGCAAATCATCTGCTGGTATTTAATTTCATAACCTACAGCGCATTGTATTTGAAAAATATTCCGTTTGAAGTTAAGAATAATATTGATATTTACTGGTTTTACTGCCCGTTAAAGTCAACGTATTTTTATTTTATAGCCGGAATGATTATAACTACTTATATTGGAGAAGCTTTGAAATTCTTAAAAAACAAAGCTGTTGCAAAAATTACCGCAAATGATTAATATAAAAATATCTGGTAAACGTATGCGTAGATTAAAATATTTTATAGTATTAATAATTTTGTTTATTTCTCCTTATGCGTCGGCAATTGAGGAGCCGACAGTAAGAGAAGGTGATGTATTGTCGCTTGATGAGTGTGTGAGCGTTGCGATTAACAACAGTCCTGTTATTAAAGGAAAAGCCTACAATCTTCAGGTCGCAATAAGCAATGTCGGAATTGCAAAATCAGCGTATTTTCCGGCTTTAGGGTTTGACAGCGGAATATATCAGGATTACAACTCCAATAAAAATTACAACGGGTCTTCAAACAGAGAACTTCCTCAGGTAAATGTCTACTTAAGCCAGCTGCTGTGGAATTTCGGCAAGACAAATTCTCTGATACGTATGGAGCGGTTCTACAAACTTGCCGCTGAATATGAATTTCTTGACAGTATATGTAATACGATATTTGATGTAAAAACAAAATATTATTCTGTATTAAAATCCGCTTCAATTGTTGAAATAGCGCAGAATAATGTTATTTTAAATGAAAAAAATCTTGAGCGTGCGCAAAAACTTGCACGTAAAAATTCAAAATACAAACCGGATCTTACCAATGCCAGATTAAATCTGAGCGAGGCAAAAATCCAGCTTCTGGATGCAAAAAATGATTATAATCTGGCACTTGCGGATCTTGCAAATTCTCTCTATATTGCTCCGGCGCCGGATTTTAGTATTAAAAATACTGACACATACAATTTTGAAGATATTTATATGCCGGCAGGATATGGCAAAAAAACTTCAAAAGATAAAAATATCGTGGATGTAGCCTTAAAAACAAAAGTAGAAAAGACTTCACACTTTAAAAAACTTCCTTATACAATGTCTGAATCTTTTGGGGTTGCGGAAAAAAACAGTCCGGATTTGTGGGTTCTTGATGCAATGCTGTCCGCGATGAAACAATCTCTTCAGTATGTAAAAAGAGAGTATCTGCCTGATTTGACAGGCAACGTCGGTTACGGATTTAATAACACCAGAGATTATACAAACAGCAGCCTGAGTATGTACATAAATCTTTCTTCAAATGTGAACATAAAACAGTTGAAGCATGAAATAGACAGAGCGCAGGCGCAAGTTAATCTGGCCTCTAATGATGTTGATAAATTCCGTCAGGATTTATATTTTGAGGTTAAGAAAG
Organism: Candidatus Gastranaerophilales bacterium; assembly: GCA_944325605.1. GTDB lineage: Bacteria > Cyanobacteriota > Vampirovibrionia > Gastranaerophilales > Gastranaerophilaceae > Scatenecus. The sequence goes on along the minus strand of CALVAX010000012.1, from coordinate 17,633 downwards.
CCTATTTGAATGTTTTAAGGGCAGAAAAACAGGTCTTGTCGTCGGAAGAAAAGCTTAAACAGGCGCAGGAAAACTTTGAAACGGTAAATTCAGCCTATGACGCAGGAGAAACCGATTATATCGCTTACCAAAGGGCAAGAGAGGATTTTAACAATACTAAAAAACAGTACGCACAAATACTTTATGAATATAATATTTCATTAGCAAATTTAGAGATAGCAATGCACACCCATGTCGACAATCTTCATGAAAAAGCGGAGCATGCCATGCAATATCACTATAAGGATTTGATAAAAGGTCTGGATGCCTCTCTGCAGTGTCATGATCATAAGCACGAACACATGGAAGAACCGGAAGAATAATAAAAAATCATCATTTTGTTTAACGGAAGTCTTTCGCTTATTTATATAAACATCCGGAAATCCAAACAGGGTTTCCGGATGTAGTAAAATATAGAATAATGTAAAATTTACAATCGTATTAAATTAAAAACTGTTATTGAACAGTAAGTTTTTTATTATGAGCTTTTTCAGCTTCCATTTTCGGAGCCGTAATTTTCAGGATACCGTGTTCAAGTTTTGCACTGGTTTTATCAACATCAATATCCATCGGGAAGTAAACTGATCTTGAAAATTCGCCGTATCTGAATTCGGATTTTCTGTAAGATTTAGTATTTTCTTCAGTATCTTCTTCCTTTTTAGCGTTTATAATAACATGGTTTTTATCAATATCAATGTCGAGATCTTCTTTTTTAACTCCCGGAAGTTCTGCTTTAACCTGATATTCGTTATCTTTTTCTTTAATTTCAACAGGGATAGTCAATTTGTCCATGTCTTCAGTGAAAATATATTCAGGGAAAAGACTGTCAAAATTACGATTCAAAATAGAGCTGATTTCGTCGTTTACTGATTTAATAAATCCGTCAGGTGATTTTTTAATTAAGAATTTCATATTTATCTCCTTTCAACTTATTATTACCTTCAACACTTATATTATTTACCTGTTTTAATAAAAATCTTAATTCTTTAACCAAAAATTAACAATCCTCCGGAAGAGTAGTGTAAGGCGGGTCAGAGCTATGCGTTGATTCAAAATTCTCGTATTGTCAATGAAGTATTTTGAAAATTCAAGAAAAGATTATAAAAAAGAATTGGATTTTTATAGATTTTTAAAAATTTTTATGTTATAAAGAAGATACGCAGTTTCATTGACCAGCTAATAAAAAATGTCGGAGTGGTGGAATGGTAGACACGTACGTTTCAGGTGCGTATGGAGAAATCTGTGTGGGTTCAAGTCCCATCTCCGACACCATTTTAAGACTCCATAAGGAGTCTTTTTTAATGCGGACTTTTCACCCGAATTGTTTCTATCGAAACAATCGCGGGTTTACCCGTTCGAGTATCCTGCCTCGTACGGCTCATTCTTCGCCGACAATGCAAGACAAGTCCCGCCTTCGACATTTAAAAAGAGGATAACAAAAGTTATCATCTTTTTTAATAATTGTTGGGTTTCACTCAACCTACTTTCTTTCTATGATAAAGTATCTACAATCTTGCCAACATTATCAGATTTTACTGCTTTTTGTTGGGCTTTTGCAAACAAACCACAATTACGACTCTTAACTAATCCAGAGGAAAATGCTTCTTGCATAACTTTTGGAGCTACAACTGAACTTGATTTTCTTCCAAAAAATGCTGCTATTTTTAATCCAAATTTAACCATTACAATTATCCTTTCTTAAAATACTTATTCATTGCTAATTCAAAAATGTTGTTTTGTTCAGGGTTAGCATAATTAGTACGAAACCATAAACGAGAATTAGGTGCTGTCACTATTTCTAAAGTATTGCCACATTCTTCTGGTAGTATATATACTGGAGTTTTAGCGTCAACACCTTTCATCAATTCTTCATAATCTTTAGGTTTAAAATTAATACATCCTGTTGACATCCCCCTTCTTCCTGATACAGAAAACAATGACAATCTACTTGCCATTTCTTCATTTGGTATTTGATGCAATGCTAGAGATGAGTTTATCGCATAGTCAGCTGGATGTTGAACCCCATCTAACAATACAGCGTTTATCCTATTGCTACGTTGATATGAAGATCTGTTTACACAATTATTACCAACAGGTTTAAGACTAAATTGACCTGACGGAGTCGTTAATCCTGTTGTTCCAAAAATATTGTTTTTAAAATCATAAGTGACTGTATTTAAAGAATCTCCACCAGTTCTTCCAACGCCTACTGGAACAGTTTTTTGTAATTGACCTTGAGAGTATAGTATCGCAACACTTTGTGCTTTATCCACAATAATAAAAGGTTTATTGTTTTGTGTTATTTGATGAAATTTTAAAACTCTATCTTTGCTTGAATGTAAACCATTAACCTCTCTAACTATTTCATTTCTTGTAGATTGAAATAATCCGAGTCTTCTTACAGGAAGATTTTTAAAATTTAGAGCTAAAACTTTAACCATTTATTAACCTATAAAAAAGTATAACTAATCTATACTCATATAAAGTCATTTTATCTCCGAAAATTGCTTAATTTTCAAAACAGTGTAATATAATCTTAATACTTCAACCCTAAAACACTTCTCATATTATAATACTCTTGAGTTGATTGTTTCATGATTGATATTAATTCACTATACAATATCTTTGAACTGTAGCTAAAAGGTTCCATATTCGGGAGCTTATCGACACCATAAAAAAAGACCGAATTTTTATTCGGTCTTTTTTAGTTTAATTATTCATCTTCACCTGTGGTTGAAATCGCTCCGTCTTCGGTTTGAGCGTAATATTGCTGCTGTTCGATGTTTCCGTTGCCATCCATCAACAAGCTTAAGTATAATAACTGGTTAGCTGTTGCAAGATCAAGGTCTACGAATTCACCTCCGGCTGTTTCATCATTTGCTGAAACAATTTTTACGTTTGCCTGAATATCAACATCGCCGTATTTCAGATGTACCGGAACAATATCACCGACTTTGAGTGTTTTGTTGTGGCTTAACTGGACACCGCCTCTTGATATGTTCAGGATTCCGCTTACTTCCGGAACAGATTCAAAGATTACCGGATTCGGGTTGCCTTCAATATCAAATCTTATGTATTGACGTTTGTCGATTACCGAAATGTTATCGTCAATTTCTTTTTTCCAGGTACGTTTGGCGTCGTCCATATCTGCCGGTGGCTCGTCAGGAGTGATGTCATCATCGTCATCATCACCCGGCGGTGGCGGATCCGGTTCATCATCGTCGTCATCACCCGGCGGTGGTGGATCCGGTTCATCGTCGTCGTCATCACCCGGCGGTGGTGGATCCGGTTCATCGTCGTCGTCATCACCCGGCGGCGGCGGATCCGGTTCATCATCGTCGTCATCACCCGGTGGCGGTGGATCCGGCTCATCATCGTCATCGTCACCCGGTGGCGGTTCTACCGGTTCCGGTTCAGGAACAACTAAGTCATCTCCGCCTTCAACATCCGGATCAAACGGTTCTTCAAAATCGTCATTGTCTTTCTGTCCGCTTCCTTCAGGATCAGGATCATTATTGGTCGGATCACCATCACCGTCTTGATCCCAGTAATAATAGCTTCTTAATTCTTCATCCTGACCGATTTCATTTACATCATCAGGTCTTACAGCTTTACCTCTGATTGATACCGGAGTATCTGGATCGCCTGCATTTACTATTGGGTTAGTTGTCGGATCTTTTGTTACTTGTGATAATCCGTTTGGATTGTTTGGATCGTCATATCTGTGTTTACCCATGTTGAAGTAGTAGCCGCCAACATAAGAGTTATCAGCCGTAACAGTTATATCCTGATCCATGCCGGGGTGGCTTACTGAACCTTTTCCGTTGATTGTACCATTTTTGATTACAATTGTTGAGTTCGGATAATGTCCGTTGTCAAAAGTATGCGGATCATCCGTTGTTCCAAGGTCGAGTGCTGTAATGTCTGCTCTTTCCGGAACGATACCATCATACATTCCGTAGTAGTCACCTGTATCTGCATATCTTGAAGGTGCACCTCCGAGGTTTTCAATGTAAATTGCGGGGCCTCTGTTGTCAATGTTGACTTCGTGCTGTGCCGTAATGTCTTTGATATAAGTTTCACCCGAAAATTCAGCGTTTACAGAGCCTTCTCTTGAAACTATCGTGCAGACTCTTGTGTCGTTTTTGCTTGCATCAGCGTTGTCAAGACCTTTGATATTTACATCTTCCATTGCAAGGAATTCAACACCGCCTTTTGAAGATTTTATCGGATTATCGCTTATACCGTCGCTGTGAGGCTGTGAAGCTTCATCGTTTTCGTTTGCGATATCAATATCAACACCGGTTTGGATGAAGGTTATTCGGTCTTCTTTGCTTGCACCGATTTTGCCGCTTGCGATTGCAGAGATTGCGTCGCCTTTAAGGTTCGGTGTTGTGGAATTGTCTGCTGCACTGTTTATGATATCATACGGAGTTGTACCTTTTTGCGCATAGTCTTTAGAATCTGCAAGAAGGATAACTTTGCCGTTTTCTGCGTGAATTTTGTTGACACGCATATCAGTATCCAAACTTGCCATATTAACAAGAGCATTTTCGCCTGTGCTGTCTGCTGTGATTGTACCGTCTATTGAAGTGTTAATTGATTTTGTTAAGTTTCTTTCGTTAGGACCGATACCTGTGCAGACACCGCCGTCACAAAGTCCCAAATCCGTACCAATTTGACCTTGCTGTGCATTTATTGTAAGATCTGCTCCGTTTGTTGTGGTTATAAGAGTTTTGGTTGCATCTTTATAGCCCGCATCTTCTGGATTAATATTTTTATCTGCAAAGTAGTTGCGTAAGTTACCGTTCTGAATTGCAATCAGGATGTCGGCATTTGACTGAATGTTTTCGTCTGTTGTTTCGTGACCGATAACCATATTAGAGTTGCTGTTGCGGAATTCAACTTTTGCATTTGCATTAGTGTTTGTAACATGACCTTGTATGTGCAATCCATCTGAACCACTGTTTGTCATATTAAGTTCAGTTCCTGAAGATGTTACGTTTGCTCCAGATTCAACTAGCATTCTGTCTTGAGTATTTGTCATTCGTAAATAACCTTTGCTGTTATTTACAGAACCTGTACCACTGACACTTAAACCACCTTTTGCAGTGTTTTTAATATCAGCATTACCGTCATTGACTACTTTACCTGCTATATTCAAACCTGTTGTACCTGATTCGTTTGATATAGCAAGATCATTAATATTATTAACTGTGCCTTCTGCTGCAATTGTTAAGCCTGTTCCATTACCTTTGTTTGTAATAGCAAGCTTTTGACTTTCTTTTTCGCCGATTATGTCACCGTCAATGTATAATGCGCCTTCAGTATTTGTTATATTTGCTGTACCTTTTTGGTTTGTAACTGTTCCGGAAATCGCAAGTCCGCCATTGCCGGAATTTGTTATATCAAGGCTGTTTCCTGAATTTGTTACAGTTCCGTTTATATCAAACATATTGTTTGAATTTGTTAAATCAGTATCACCATTTGTACTTGTTACGTTTCCGTCGATTAAAAATCCGCCGTCCCCGCTATTGTTCATTGCAAGTCCGGATCCGCTATTTATTACATTTGCATCTTGATTAACATTTAAAGCGCCATTACCACTGTTGTTAATTGCAAGTTTATCGCCACTATTATTTACTTCGTTATTAATATCAAAGTTGCCTGCTGTATTTGTAAGGGTAGCATTTCCATTATTGTTATCTATTAGACCATCAACAATAAATCCGCCAAGACCTTCATTTGTCATATTTAATTCGGCACCGTCATTTAATACAGTTCCGGCTATGTTAAGTTTGCCGTTTCCTTTATTTGTCATTGACAAACTTCCTGCTGCTGCACCATTATCAACTTTACCGCCGGCTAGAACATCAAAATCGCCTGCTTCGTTGGTTAATGTTGCATTGCCTTTATTATTATCAACAAGGCCTGCTACAATGAAACCGCCTCTTCCATAATTTGTCATTGTAAGGCTGTCACCATCATTCACAACTTTACCATCTTTGTGAATATTCAAAGCGCCGTTGCTATCATTTGTAATATTTAATTCTTTTCCTGTTGAACTTACTGTTCCACCTGCAAGAATATTAAAATCTCCTGCTTCATTGGTTAAATTTGCGATTCCTTCAGCATTACTTATGGTTCCTGATATATCAAATCCTGTACCGGTATCGTGGTTGTAAATATCAAGATTACCACTGTTTGATACGGTGCCGGAAATATTTAAAAGTCCAGCTTTGTTTGAAATATCAGTATCACCTCTATTGATAACTGAGCCGGCTATGTTTAATCCATTTGCACCGGATTCATTTGCGATATATAAATCATTTATTGTATTTACTGTACCGCCTTCTGCAATTGTTAAACCTGTTCCATTACCTTTGTTTGTAATAGCAAGCTTTTGACTTTCTTTTTCGCCGATTATGTCACCGTCAATGTATAATGCGCCTTCAGTATTTGTTATATTTGCTGTACCTTTTTGGTTTGTAACTGTTCCGGAAATCGCAAGTCCGCCATTGCCGGAATTTGTTATATCAAGGCTGTTTCCTGAATTTGTTACAGTTCCTGATATATCAAACATATTGTTTGTATTTGTTAAATCTGTATCGCCATTTGTACTTGTTACATCTCCGGCAAGTATAAATCCGCCAGCTCCGCTATTATTCATTGAAAGAGCTGTACCGCTGTTATAAACTTCGGCTCCTGTTTCAAGATTTAGCTTGCCTTCTCCACTATTATCAATACTTAATTTATTACCGCTATTATCAATATTTGCGCCGTTTACGATATCAAAATCAGCTTTCACATTGGTCAATGTAGCATTTCCACTGTTATTATCTACGATTCCGGCTATTGTAAATCCGCCGTCACCGTGATTTTCCATAACAAGTTCTGCACCATCATTAACAACAGAACTTCCGTTGTGGGTGTGCAATTTGCCTGTACCATTATTTAGCATTGATAGCTTTGTGCCGCTGTTATTGACTTCGCCGCCTGTTAAAACATCAAAGTCACCTGCATTATTGGTCAAAGTAGCAGTTCCATTATTATTATCAACAAGTCCTGCTATACTGAAACCGCCATCTGCAAAATTTTCCATCGTTAGGCTGTCACCGTCATTTTCAACTTCACCGCCTTCAGATATTTCCAAATGACCTGCTTCATTTACTAATTCTGCAGTTCCTTTGTTATTATCAACCAGACCTGCTATTGTAAATCCAGCAGAGCCTTCATTATCCATATTCAAAGCAGTTCCATCATTAATAACTCTACCGCCGGCTTCTACATTTAAACCGCCTTTGTGGTTATTAATTGTTACAGAACCGTTATCATTATCGACAAGTCCGGAAATATTTAAACCGCCATCACCTGAATTGTCCAAAGTTATATCAGTTCCGTTATTATAAACAGTTCCTGAAATATCGAAAGCACCTGTAACGCCTGTGTGGTTAGTAATAGTACCGCTACCAGCGTTGTTATTTACAGTTCCGGAAATGTCGATTCCATTTTTACCGTAATTATCCATTACAAGTTTTGTACCGTTAGAATCTACCGTACCGGAAACATTCAAACCGCCAAGTCTGTTTGTAACTGTTGCAACACCGGTATCATTCGTTACGCTTCCTCCGATGTTAAGTCCGTTATTTCCGCTTTCGTTTGTTATATTTAAAGTTCCGTCATTTTCTACGGTTCCATCTATTGTTAAGCCTGTGCCTGAAGTTTTATTGGTCAAGTTCATAGTCCCGTTATTTCTAACAAGACCTTCTGTTCCTATATCAAATGCTCCGGCATTATTTTCGATAGTTAAATTACCGTTTACGTTTGAAACTTCACCGTTAATATTTATGCCATCAGTTCCATTATTTATAAGTTTTGTGTCACCAAGAACTGAAGAATTATTTCTAATTTTTGCGCCATCTGCAACGTTAATTCCTTTAGAAGATGTGATCATAATTTTGCCATTTGCACTTGAAAATGCGTTTGCAGAATTTGTATCACCTGCGCTTACTAATGAATTAAACAAACTATCAGCAGCACTTTGTCCGGTTAACACATCAGATTTATTAGCAACACTGGCAATAATAACTCCGTTATAACCACCGGCTTCAGGATTTGTTCCGACGTTTACGTTACTTCCGTTAAGTTCAACATCGCCTCTTGCTACTATCATACCGTTTACGGTGATAGGTGCATTACCGGCAAATAAAGCAGCATCATTTGGATTCCAAACTTTTGTAGTTTCCTCTGCTTGATAAAATCCATCTACAATTCTATCTGCTGTTTTCATACCGTTTTTAAGTGCATTAAATCCGTCTTGAGACGGTGTAAATGTGCTTAATGAACCGACGTTAAGCACGCCGCTTGCACCAACAACCATTCCATTAGGAGATATAAATATTAAATTACTGTCTTGTTTTAGTGAGCCACCAAGATTTGATAAGGCATTTACCATACCGTCAATTTTTATCTGGTCGCTTACAAAGTTTACAAATGTATCAATATCCCAACGATTAATCTCAGTATGCGTTTCAAAACCATCTATATTGTAAGCCTGGAAAATAAAATCAAGAATTTCACCTTTAGACAATTCCAACTTTTGAAATTCTTTAAATCCAACTTTATCATTAAATAAATCAGGACGAATCATGTAATGTCCGTCTTGAATCGGATTTATAGTCTGACCTTTACCATCAGTAATAGTTGAAGCATCCGCCGCATTACCTATTGCTGATACCAATAAGGAACACACTATCAATGGAGCTAATTTCCTTGTGTTTGGTTGTAATTTTCTCATACTTAACCTCTTATCTATATTTAGCACATAACACTCGCTTAATTTATATATTTATATAAACGTAATTTGCTCTGTAAAAATTTAGTGTTTTTTAGATTTTTTTTACAAATATTTACAATTTATATAATTTTGATAATTTCATGGCAAATTTTGGGCAAGTGATATAATATAATATTCCCAATATATCTAAAATATATTCAAATTATACTATTATTAAGAAATGTAAACCCAAATATTCTCCCTGAAAACCACGTATAGCAAGAAAAAGAAAAATTGTGCTTAAAATTGCATTAAACTTTTTCGCAAGATGTGTCGAATAAGAAATTACATATTGTGTAAAAGTTAAAGCGTGAGTACTGTAGGAGAAAACGCAGAAAGGACAACTATGGGTAGTAATATTACGACTTCAATTCCACAAGGATTTACCAAAAGTCAATGGAAAAACTTAGATCCAACAATCAGACAGGCGTGTGTAAATGATGCCAATTTTGCTGCCGGAATTGCTAATGCTTTAAGTAAAGGTCGATCGACAGAAGAAATTAACGACTTTTACAAGGATAATGTTGCTATAAAAGGTCTGGTAGTAGAAAGAAAAGATGACGGAACGGTTAAGCCGCCGCCGGAAGATACTGCGGCCTTATTGGGCGATAAAGATTTTCGCGAAGTAACAACTTCTCAATGGGAAACCTATTTTAGAGATAGATATTCCAAAAATAAAGATGAAGCAATGCACGATATGATAAGAGTATTATGTCATAAAGAAGTAAAACAACTTCAAGGCTCTTTTGTAGATTTATGGCATGCTTCGGATGATACGGATCCCGGTAAAAGAGCTGCCGGCATGCGTCTTAAACTTAAATATATAAATGAAAATAAAGAAAAACAACAACAAGTTGCGGATGCTGCACAAGCTTATGTTGACAAATATAAAGATAAACTGGATGATCCGCAATTAATTACGGATTATATGGAGGCTTTTGCTCCGGAATCAGCAAAGAAAGGGCAAAAAACCAATACCAGAAATGTTACTTTAAAAAGACTTACTTTAGATGACTTAAAAGCATTGTCACAATTTAGAGCATTAAATGACATAGAAATGAATGATGCTGAAATTGCAAACGCTTGTGAAGATCTTGCAATAGATGCAATTACTGATCGACACATAAACACTGCTTTGGTTGAAGTTAACGAATGCAAAGAGCAGATGAAGCAAATTAGACAAAAGAATGCAAAAATTCCTGCAATAGCAGAATTAACAGAAAAATACAATGCAGAAAAAGCAGAACTTCAGGCCAAAATAGATAAAGAAACAGATAAAACAAAGAAAGAAGAATTATTAAAAGAGCTTTTAGCTTTGACATCAACATATGACAAAAATTGTGATGCAGCTTTGCCGGAAGACGATCGCAAGGAAATTGCGAAATTAGAAGAAAAAATGGCAAAAGCGTCTAAAAAAGCATCTTCAAAAGAGGCAGAATTTATTGAAAAGAACTTTGATAAAATCGTAGAAGTTTCGGCGTTGGCACAAGTTCAAATTGATATGCAGAAGCATAAATATGAAACAACCCCGCCGCCTCTATTTACAAATTTAGATCCTGATGTACAAGAACTGGTCAAAAAGAATCCGGCATTATTCTGTGATGAAATTACGGATCCTGATGACAAGAGAGAAGCAACAGTTACAACAACAACAGGCAAAAAATTTGTATTTAATCCTGATAAATTCAAAGAAAAAATGTTGGAATACTCTCAGGCAGGCAAAACTTCAGGTGATGCCCAAACAAACCAAGAAGGATGTGACTATTTTTGTGACTTACAAGAATCAGATCGCTGCTTTGAAGGTGTTGTATTTGGCTCTCTTGCAGACGGTAAAAAAACAAAACGAGATGTCATTAAAAAAGCAATGGAAGCTGCAGGTATAACAACAGAGGCAGACAAAACAACTCAAATGAGAATAGCTCATGTTCTTAAATCTGCAGGTATTGGAGCTTTAAGCGGAGCCGGAGCATTGTTTGTTTCTGACTTTATGGCTACATTAAGAACATGTGAATTTACTGAAAAAATTTATGAGTTAGCGGCACTAACCAAAATGATACCTTATGAGGCATCATGGAGTTTTGACAAGACCTACCACTTAGAAGGTGACGATGCAACCTGGAATTTTGATAAAACTTACCACCTTGAAGGTGACGATGCAACCTGGAATTTTGACAAAACTTACCACTTGGAAGGTGACGATGCAACCTGGAATTTTGATAAAACCTACAACTTAGAGGGTGACGATGCAACCTGGAATTTTGACAAAACTTACCACTTAGAAGGTAACGATGCAACCTGGAGCGGTCAAGGTTTCTGGGAAACAAGCGGCACTGTACAATCAGAACATTCTGTTTATGATTATGAAAATGGAATCCTTGCAGGTCATAGAGAGTGGACAGAAGATATCCCTTATAGTGACAGCGGTACAGTTGATGTAAGCGGTAATGACGGACATTGGGAATACGATCACCACGTTAGTGAATCCGGAAACAATGGTCACTGGCAATATGATCACCACGTTAGTGAATCCGGAAACAACGGTCACTGGGAATATGATCACCACGTTAGTGAATCCGGAAACAACGGTCACTGGGAAACTGATCATCACGTTAGTGAATCCGGAAACAACGGTCACTGGGAAACTGATCACCGCGTTAAGGAATCAGGCACAGTTAAAGGCGAAGTTGAAAACCCCGATGCTGATCGTGAATTGTATGAACAAACTGGCACTCAAAAACGTAAATTTCACCCAAAATTTAGCAGCGTTGGAGCTTACGGTATTGCTGCCGGAACTGGAGCTATTGCAGGCATGTTGAGAGGTCTTTTCACTGCAAACAAAGTCAGAGATGAAGGTCTAAGACGTGATGCGCAAGTAATGAGAGTTGTATCACAAAAAGACATAAGAAACCCAGACCCAACCCCACCGACACAACCAACACAACCGACACAACCAGTAACGCCGGTACAGCCAACCACACCGGAACAATCTTCTACTATCAAAATTGATAAAGAGAAAACTCCGGATCAAGAAAAAGTTCATTCAGACGTAAAAACTGTACCTGTAGAGGTTGCAGTACCTAAAAAAGAAGGTAATAAGGTATATTACCAAGGCTGGCAAACACTTCAAAAGGCATACGGTGCACCAAATTCTGCGAACTTCCGTAACTGGTTCCGTAAAGAGTTTCTTGGCGGAAAAGATATTTGGGAAACAGGTTCACAAAAAAATGGTCCCGCAATTCAGCACTTTGAAAGAGAAATAACTTATGTCGATCCAAAGACTAAGAAAGAATATAACCTTACTTTCAATCCTGAAGCCTTTGCAAATCCGCTGGATTTCTATTTAGTTGATAAGAATGACGGCAAAGCACCAACAATTGGAAACACCAAACCAAATATTAAGGTAACTGTTACTAAAATTCCAGGAACAGAAACTTATAAAGGAAGCATAACTGTTAAAATAGGTGATAAAACCTATACCGCAAGTACGCAAGGTCATACAAGCGAAAAGGCAGTAAAAGATGCCCTAAAAACAGAACTTCTCAAACAAGGACTCAGCGACAATGAAGTTGATAAAGCTATTAGAGAAGCTGTTCCGGAAAAATAAGCAACATTTCAATAAAAAAAATCCTGTTTTACAACAGGATTTTTTTATGCAAACAATTAAATAGCAAAACTGACTTATTTACGTATTAATTTTATAGTGACTTAATAATAATTAATATTTAAACTAAAACAATCAAGAGCGTGTTAAAATTCAAACATGAATAAAAAAGTTACATCTTTATTAAGCCTAGTATTGACACTTTCTATATGTAGTATTACCCCATCGGGATTTACGCTTGCGCAAGAAGAAATTTCTCAAAATGCTCAAACCGCACAAGTTAAGCAATCTGATTTAACAACAAATGAAGAAACTGAAAATGTTCCGCTTCGTTTACAAAAAGAAATTAAAGAAGCTATAATAGAAATTTACGGCAAAAACAATAGTGACGAAATTTTTGAACATGTAATGCAGATTGCCGAAAAATCAGTGAGAGAAAGAGCAGAAAGTCTTAAAAAAGAAGATGTTTCAAGAACTGAAGACTGGTATAAAGATGAAATTATTTATATGTTTTATATAGACCAGTTCGGGGTAAAAAATTCAGACAGTGCAAATACATTTAAAGATATAGAAAAGATGTTCGGATATTTGAAGGACCTCGGGGTTACGACTTTATATATGCTTCCTTTTGCGGATTCGCCAATGCAGGATGCAGGGTTTGATGTAAAAGACCCCAGAGATGTCAGGGCAGAACTTGGCGGGATGGAAGAATTTAAGCAGTTTATTTCAGAAGCGAAGAAAGCCGGATTTAAAATAAAAGCGGATTTGGTTTTGAACCATTTTTCGCAGGAGCATGATTGGTTTAAATCAATCGAAAAAGGCGACTTAAGCAAACTGAATTACTTTATTGTTCGTGAAGAAATGCCTGTTTACAAAAAATATCAGGATGAAAAACTCGGAACTGTTGTTGAATATTACGAACAAGACGGAAAAATTTCAAAGAGAAGGCTTATCTTCCCAGAAAATACTCAAAACCACTGGCGGAAAGTAACTGTTAGCGGAAAAGATTATTATTTTTACCATACCTTTTATCCGTTTCAGCTAGATATAAACTGGGAAAATCCGGAAGTTTTATACTACAGCCTTGAAACAATAAGCTATTGGAGTAATTTGGGCATAGATATATTCAGAATGGATGCAATTCCGTATCTTTCAAAGCCGGCGGGCACAAACGGTGAAAACCAGCCGAAAACCCATGCGATAATAAGACTTATAAGCAACTATATTCAGGCAACAGCTCCGTCGTCAGTTATTCAGGTTGAGGCCTGCCAGATTCCGAAGGATATCCAGCCGTATTTCGGCAAAGAAAGAACCGTTGAAATAAATGTAGAAGGAACTAAAAAAGAGCTTAACCGAACGGATGAAGCGCAGATAGCCTATCATTTTCCTTATATGCCTGCAATCTGGGCAAGTCTTATAACAGGTGATAAAAAGTATTTCTATGAAGCCAATAAAGAAACGCCAAAAATTCCAGACAGCACAACTTGGGCGGTATTTTTAAGAGTTCATGACGAATTGACGCTAGAGATGGTAGCGCCGGAGGTCAGGGAAATTATTTATAACGAGCTTTCTCCAAAAGGTGCAGGGTTCAGAAAAGGATTTGGCGTGAGCGGTCGTCTGGCAAACTTTTTGAATAAAAATCCCGACAGAATAGAGTTGGCCTTTTCAATCCTGATGTCGCTTCCCGGAATTCCGATAATCTACTACGGCGACGAAGTCGGAGTTGCAAATAATTTTAAAAATGCGCAAAAATCTGAAGCTGAAAGAAAAATAAAACAGCGCAAAAACAAGTTGAAACTTTTAAGTTATTTTGATTCCCGCGATATCCACAGAGGCGAAGTTCCCGCAAAACTTTTTTACGGCTCAACTAAAGATTACTATGAATTCAACAGTAAAGTGTATAAAAAAGTCAGAAATCTTATTCATTTAAGAAAATCTCTGCCTGTTATGTCGAGGGGTGAATTCATTCCTGTCAACACCGATTCGCCTGCAAATTTTTCTTACATAAGAAAGGATAAAGACACACAAATTCTTGTAATAAATAATCTTTCCGGAGAAAAACTTGTCGCAGATATTTCGCTTCCGGTAAATGTAATTCTTAAAAATGACGGTCATATTACAAGCCTGAAAAATCTTGTAAACGGCGACAATGTAAAAGTAAATCTTTCTTTGACAAACAAAACCATGCACTTGAGAGTTCCGCCTTACGGAATTCTCTGGCTGGAGTTGTAGCTTTGAAAGATAATTAAAATTTTACAGGGCCGCCTTCTTTTGTGATAAGTACAATATCACCTCGTTTAACCTGTTCGGCGAGTTTTTTGATAACTTCATTATCCATTCTCATACACCCTAAAGACGCGTATTTCCCGATACTTGCAGGGTTGTTGTTGCCGTGAATGAATTCGCCGGTTGTCCCTCTTTTTCCGGTTTTGGGGTCAAGAGTTTCAAGAATAATTGCTCTGGGGCCGTAATCCCACGGCTTTTGATGTCTTTTAGTGGCTGCAGGCGCGGATTTGTAAGGGTATTTTTCAACCCCGATTACGACCCTTAAACCCGGATCGGTCGGAGTTCTTTTCTTTCCGCTTGCTATAAGATATGCAGCTTCCGGCTGTCCTTCTTCATCATATTTGTAAAGGACGTTTTTTGATAAATCAACAACTATTGCGGCGGTTCTTTTTTTGCCCTGCACAACAACAACAGGACTCGGCGCGGAATCAAGAACGAGGCTGTCAGAAGTGCCGGAAGGCGGAATTGTTTTTGTAGACAGAGTAACCGTATCCTGAGAAAGTCCTGTGGTATTATTTGATGCCATAAGCGGTGCGGCGGCAATAGTTCCTGCCGCAAGTGTTATTCCAAAAAATTTCCTAAAATTGTTTATCGGGGTAATTCTCATATAATCTATTAAACCATAAATAAAAACTGTTTTTCTTAAATCAAGTCCTGAATATAATTTTTATACTTATGCAAACAGGTCTTTAGTTATTGTATCTTCCCAGAATTTTTTTGATTCATCGCCTGTAAGAAATTCAAAGGCCTTATAAAATGTGTTCATAGTGTAAGACCCTCTGTCTGTCAGGTCAAATGATTTTAAATGTCTGGTTTTTGGATTGTACAATTCTAAAAATTTTTTCTCGTTTCCTGTATCAAGCAAATTCCCTTCAATTGTCTGTTCCGGATGTATATTTTTAAATTTTTCTATTGTCTTGAAAAGATTGCTGTAACATTTTTGATTTGACAATTCTAAAGAAAAAGCACGTTCAAGTTCTTTTGAATTCAATCTTAATCTTGCTCCGAAAGCGGGATTATTGTTTCTTAATGCGGGTCTGCTGATGTGAAAATTTGAATTTATCTGCATATAGTTCTCCTTTTTTGTATTAAAACAGATAAATATTTTTTTTGCTATTCAAAAAATAAAAATTTACAAAATTTCTATAAGCTTTAAACACCGCAAACTCGCACTTATAAATTCGCAAAAAGGAAAGGGGCTCGTCGCCCCTTTCCATTCAAGATGAACATAAAAACAGTATTTTTAACTGTATATATATAAAGTTAAATTTAAATCCGTAATTTCAAAGCCGGCAAAATTTGTAATATAATTTTACAAAAATTTTTCATTCAAAGATTGATTTTGAATGGCTGTCAGTTCCGCCTGTGACAAACATCTTAAATTGTTTAATAAGCTTTTCAAGTACGGGTTTTACGGCATTTACATACTCCTGATCCCATCTGCTGTACTGGTAATTACCTTCAACCCCGTTAATGCCGTTCTTCTTGAGGAAAGCAAAAAAATCTTCGTTAATTTTGCCGGACGTTACTATAGGATGTGCCCATGAAAAGATACCGCCTGCTTCAATAACCTTTTTGGCCTCGGAAACGTGATTGTCAGAGGCAAAACCTTTCATCAGATGTTGAATATTTTTGTCAAACGGATTAAACCCCAATCCGACAGCTTCAAAAGCGTCATGAGGCTTTTTATATCCGTGAAACATAAATTCGCATCCGCTTACAAATTTGAAATTCTTACATTTATCAGGGTTTTGAGATATTAAAGCAATGACTTCTTTGACGCTTGAAACTTTATCGTGGTCTGTGATTGCAGCGGAAAAAGCAGGCAAATCGTCATTAACTTTTTTGAATTTAAAAATAATGTTTGCCCAATTTATACATTGTTCAAGAAATTCTTTCGGTGTTAAGGTTCCGTCAGAAGCTTGAGTGTGAATGTGAAAATTAGCCCTGAAATTATCTCCGACTTCATATTGATAGGGCTTAAGCTTACTGATAATAGTCCGAACTTCGTCAGGGCCGGCAACAGAATTCAGATTTTCTAATCCGCAGTTTATACCGAAAGACTCCTTTAATCCTTTTTGTAACGCTTTTTTGTAGTTTAAATCTTTAGGAAAGGAAATTCCTTTAAAAGAAACTTGAGGATTTGTATTGCTGATTGAAATCATATTGCAATTCTAGCATAAATATTAAGTTGTATATTTTTTTGTTATATTATTCGGGCAAAGCTTTCAGAATGACATGGAAAAAATCCCTCTCCCTAGAGGGGAGAGGGTAGAATTTCTTAATGAGCATAGCGAATTTAGAAATTCGGGTAAGGGTGAAACGTCCGTCCCTCACACTATATGCTTCAGCACCTCAAAAGTAGGTTTTGGTAATCTCTGATTACCGAGACATAAAGGGTAGGTTGTGGTAAATTTTAATTTACCGCAACCAGTGGACTATCATTGTCCTCCCCTGGAGGGAGGACCGAAATCTCTGATTTCGAGGTGGGGTGGAATAAGGTGATATGTCGATTCGTTAGTTGTAATAAGGTACTTTCTTGTGCCGACAAGAAAGTACCGCAAAGAAACTCCCGACCTGAAGCTTCATTCACTAATCAAATGTAACCGTTCCAGATAAAGCAAGTGAACTCGTGCTTCGCACTCAAACAACACTTGCTTTGTTGTACTGAAACGGAACATTGATTGTTCATTCCGCAATGGTCGGAAATGAAATTTAGATTCTTCGGACTCCGTCCTCAGAATGACATGAAGAATAAAAATGCCGATGGCCACTCTGCCGAGCAAAACGATTAAGTATCGTTTTGCGAGAGGTAAGAACCGGAGGTTCGACTCCAAAAAAAGATAAAAAAGCAATAAAAAATGCCGATGG
>CALVAX010000011.1 GCA_944325605.1 Candidatus Gastranaerophilales bacterium | reverse complement strand
ACAAAACGATACTTAATCGTTTTTTCGGCAGAGTGGCTCAGGATGACATGAAAACCTTGCAACTCCTCACACTTCACTCTTCACGCTTCACTTTCAGTCTGACCCCTCACCCTAACCCTCAGCCATTCGGCATACAGTCTCACACGGCTCATTCCTCGCCGGTTCGAACTAGCATCCCACAATGGGAGAGGGAAAATATTTTACGTAACAAACCTTTCAACTTTTCAACCATTCAACCGTTCAACTGTTCAACTCTCCTCACCCTTCACTCTTCACGCCTCACTTTGTTAGAACCTGACTTACAAATCACCCACACCCGAAATTGTAAGTTCGCTAATGCTCACTAACAATTTCTCCCTCTCCCCTCAAGGGAGAGGGGATTATTTTACGTAAAGAACTTTTCGCCTTAACGTCCTATCGTCCTATCGTCTTTTATCCGAAACCTCCTAGTGCCCTAGTATCTTTTCCTGAAACAAACCTTTCAACTTTTCAACCATTCACCCGTTCAACCCTCTTCACTCTTCACGCTTCACTTATTAACCCCTCACCCTAACCCTCTCCCCTCAAGGGAGAGGGGATTATTTTACGTAAAGAACTTTTCGCCTTAACGTCCTATCGTCCTATCGTCTTTTATCCGAAACCTCCTAGTGCCCTAGTATCTTTTCCTGAAACAAACCTTTCAACTTTTCAACCATTCACCCGTTCAACCCTCTTCACCCTTCACTCTTCACGCTTCACTTATTAACCCCTCACCCTAACCCTCTCCCCTCAAGGGAGAGGGAATTATTTAACGTAACGCACTTATTCACCTATTCACTTATTTACTTATTCACTTTGTTTCGAACTCAACATCTTAACGTCCCAGCGTCTTTTCGTCTTTTTTACGTAATGGCTCTAGGTTGGGCATACCTGCCCAATTCTTATGGTTTTACTTTTTGAATTGGTCAAGAAGATTTCCGGTTGATTTGCCGGCTGAACTAATTGTCTGAACTTGATTTTGCGGTACCGGCACGGAAACTGATGTAACAGCCGAGGTCGGATTCGTTTTGTTATCCGGAATTATGTTTGCGTAATATGCCGGATCCTCAAGGGATTCTATTGCTTTCATAACCCCTAATCTGCCTGATTTCAACTGAATATCCGCAAGCCAAGACTGAATTGACCAGATAAGAGCAATATTCAAAACCGTCCAGCTTATACCCGCAGCAGCCGCAGCTTTTATAAGCCCATCCGTCAAAAATGCAGCCGGAAGCTGGCCTGTGCGTAGAGCTTTCATAAATTCATCAGGGTGCTCTCTTAGTTCTTTCTGTAAAGCATTCTTAATTCCGTTAAGCTCGTCTTTCGGAATATTATCAAATATTTTTTCAAGATTTGAAAGAACATTTAACATTGTCTTTTTATCCATACTTGAAAAATGCCTGCTGTCTGCATGTGCTTGAAATTCCGCATCTGTCATCTTTTCAATCTTATTTTTCAAAGTTGACAAGTATTCTTTCGGCTCTGATAGTTTCTTGAACAAAGCCTGGAATGGCCTATTTGCAGACGCCTGCGCCGCGGCCTCTCCTTCAACCATGACTGCTATGCGCGCATAATCAGCATTTCTGCCCGCATTTGTCTGGAAAAACTCAATTATATTATCCAGGCCTTCAGGAATTTCTTTTAATGTATAAGGGAATTTCTCTGCAATCGTGCCGAAAATATCATCAATATATTTGTAAACAAAGACTACATCATTCTTAGAAACACTGTCTGCAATTGCTTTTTTAAATCCTTTTGGATTCCAAACATCAACTTGCTGACCGTCAACCCTGTAGTTATATCTGAATCTCTTTACAAAATCCTTCATCTGAGGCGGGATTTTATCAAGCGGAGCCATGCTCCAGCTTTTTACCATATAGTCTATGCCTTCTTTATTTAAAAGATAAGAAATATCAACGAATTTGGAAATTGCAGCATTAAAGTCAGAATCACTCATCCGAGATACACGGTCGGTATTCTTAATCATAATGTCAAACATATCAGCTCTTAATTTGCTTGAATATTTTTCACTTTTAAGTTCGCTGAAGACAAGCTTAATTTTATCTAAAGCCGGCTTGAAATTTGTTGACTCTACATCCGCAACTGCCGCCAAATTATTAATGGATTTTTCTATTCTTTCAATCAGTGCAATCTGCTCAAAATTATTCATATAACGGAATTGTTCCGAACTGATATTGAGATTTTTCGCTAATTTAGCACCAATTTCGCCGATTTTATCATTGTTAAAGTCTATCCCTTGAATTAAAGCTGCCAGCGGTTTATTTTGAAGCTCGACATTGCCGACTTTGTGAGGGATTTTCTCAGAAACATCTTTGAGATATTTTTTGAAGGTTTTGCTTTTTAAGAAATTACTTGCGCCTGCAATCTTTTTGATAGTCCAATCAAGCGCAGATGCAGCGGTAATTTTGCCTCTGCCAATCTGGAATCCTGCATAAATTAAAGGAAATACAGCAACCAGAACGCCGGCACTCAGCGCAAACGGCTGTAAGATTTCAGTTGCAGCTTCCATTGATTCGGAATACATCTGCGAATTGTCGTCTACTTTTTCAAATGTATTAAACAATTTTCTCTGTAAATTCTTAGCATCAAGAAGCTGTTCATCCGTCACTTCCGACTTTTGAAGCTGATCGAGAAGAAGCTGATGGTCTTTAAATTCCGTACGTTTGTATTTTTCGTAAGCATAGTATTGTTTCAAAACTGTCGGAACAAAAAGTGCATAGTCTTTTAATTTTTGTCCGAAAGTTTCTTTTTCGCCTTTGACGTCTTTAACTTCCTGCAAATCTTCTTCCGTGTATCCGATAAAGTTTCTCGGATCTTTTTCAAGTTCGCGTTTTGCTGTGTAGCGGCCGGCGCGGGCTGATGATTTCTGAAGCTTTAAAGCTATAAGTGCGGCAGGAATTGATGAAACTAGAGCACCGATTAAGCCTATAATCTTTGAATTAAACCATCTGTGCGACATACCGGCGGCAAAGGCTTTTTTGAACGGTTTTATAAATTCTATTTTTGCCTTTCCACGCTTAACAGCATCAGCGGCTAAATCTGCATTTTCTTTATAATCGTCTGCCATAAGCTTATTAACAAACTTGCTCCAGCGTGTTGTATAACCCGGAGCGCCTGATTTAAGCTCCTTAAATCTTGCATAAGCCAGTTTTGCTTCATCACTGCCGTTTTTGTCTACTATATTTCTGACAATATTGTCAGTAATACCGGTCTTATTCATGACAACACCTGTCAGCCAGCCGCATAACCCGCCCACTATCGGGGTTGAACCGAGAATTATACCTGCTGCAACTTCCATATTTTCAGAATATTTCTCGGCTTCGTTATTGATAATTCTTACAGAACGCTGAATAACTTCTTTGTCTTTCTTTGCCTGAACGATTTCTTCAGGCGTAAGAGTTCTTGTAATTTTTTTTGAGGTGTCAGAGTCTGTCTTTTTGGCTTTCAAATATTCTCTGCGGTCGCGTAGAATGTTTATTATACTTTTGAACATCCCGCTTTTAAGTTTTTCTTTTCTTTTTTGTTTTTTAAGTTCCGGATGTTCATCAATATATTTTTTAGCCGCAGCAATCTGTTCGGGGGTGTAGTTTACAAAAGCCTTCGGGTCTTCAAGAATTTTTCTTGCCTGATATCTTGCGATTTTTGAACTGTCAACCTGAAGTTTTGCAGCATAAATTGTGGCACCGATAAATGCCAGAACACCGGATGCAACAACTCCTATTCCGCCGCCCCAGAGTTTACGATTGTATGGTTTGACTTTCTTTGAATATTCTTTATAAATCTCCATTGCTTTTGCGCGGAGTTCGGGATTTGCAATTTGCTGCACTTTACGCTTTGATGTAAAATACCGCTCCAAGAATTCTTCTTTATTCTGGCGGCTTTTTCTTATATCTTCTGTAATTTCATACGCAAGCTTCTGAGCTTTTTCATTATCCAGACATATTTGTTTTTTAATATTCCAAATTTCATCGTCGGCTTGCGGCACTATTTTTTTAACCCAGTAAGCGCCGGTCAAAAGTGTTGCTGCAACAGGTGCAAGAGAAACAACAGGAGAAACCGCTGTTTCTACGTTCTCGGCAACATTTTCAGAGTGGTTGTCCATTATGTCGACTACATCTATAATCCTCTCTCCAAACTGCTTTGCAGATTCTATTTCTTCCGGCGAATAATTCCTGCGTTCATAAAGCGCTTTGCGCTTCGCTTCATTATCCCGCTGTTCCTGTTCCCATTTTTTAAAATTTTCGCCGTTCTGCACTACCTGTGAAAGTGAATTAAAAAAGTCCATATTCCCTACTACTGTTTGTTCCTATACTAATATAAAAACAGCAGGATAAAATATTTTGCCCTTTAAACGGGATTTTTATTAAGAATTTTTAAGCGGAAGAGTAATTTCAAATTCCGTGATTTCGCCGGTTGATTTTACAAGGTTCAAATCAGCGCCCATACTTTGAAGATTATTTTTGCATATAAAAAGCCCGAGTCCGCTTCCGTAGCACTTTGTCGTCAAGCCTTCATCAAAAATTTTGCTCATGAATTCGTCCGGAATTTTTGCGCCGTTGTTGGATATTTTTACAATTGCATAATCTCTTTCCTTCTCCGCCTTGATTTTTATAAAGCCTTCAGACTCAATCGCCTCAATCGCATTTTTCAAAAGATTTATGAGAACAGCAAGAAGTTTGTTTTCGTCAGCGCAAACCGTACAATTTTCAACGACCTCAAGATTAATTTCTATTTTCTTTTCGTACACGTAAACTTTTGCAAGCTCAACCCCCTGACACAAAACCTCTTTCAAATCAAGACTTTTGCAATCAAGATTTCCGAGAGATTTCAAATCCAAAAGAGAGTTTGAAACCATTTTTAAAGATTTAAGGATACAATTAAGCGCATTATCAACCGGCGGAATTTCAACCCCGTTTTTTTGAAGATGTTTTCTTATAATCTCGCAATAAACATCACAAATCGAAAGCTGATTTCTTATTTCATGCGCAATACATCTCGTCTGAGATTTCAAAATATCATTTTGTGTCTGCATACACTCCTCTTTACTAAAAAGGTTTGACCGAAGAACTCGAAGCCAAACCTTTTTCCAAACCCTGACCTGACAATATTTTATTTAAACTGCAGCCTTCATGCGTCTTCTGCCTGCAAATCCGTTATTTAGAGCATAAAGAACGGCCTGTGTTCTGTCATTTACCTGCAGTTTCTGGAAAATATTGTTTACGTGAGTCTTAACAGTAGTTTCAGATATAAACAATTTTGCTGCAATACCCTTGTAGTTATTGCCCTGTGTAAGAAGATCCAGAACTTCTTCTTCGCGGGATGTGAGATAGGAAAGAAGATTTTCTTCAACAGCTGTCGTACTTTCATCCTTAAATGAGCGTTGAAAATATTCAAAAAATCTTGAAGAAAGAGCTGACGGAAGATAGATTTTACCTGACGCAATCTCATCAATTGCATATATAAGCTGCGCCGATGCCATTGTCTTAAGAATATAACCTTTTGCACCAAGCTTCATAGCCCTAAAAATCAAATCAGCATCATCATATCCGCTGAGAGCAATAACTTTTGTATCAAGTTCAAGTTTTTCAATTTCCTGAATTGCCTGCAACCCGTCTTTTTCCGGCATATTTATATCCATCAAAACGATATCCGGACGGTATTTTTTAATAAGATTAATCGCAACATTGGCGCTTGTCGTCGCTCCGACAACATCATAACCTGCTTCAAGGCTGATTAATTCTTTTACACCGCGCAAGTGTTCCGAATTGTCATCTACAAGCAAAATTCTCAATTTTCTTTTAAACTCTCTCATCATCTTTCCCCTTTATTTAATTTTAAATTATTGTTCTCTACACTATTCATACTACAACTTTTAGCTGGGGAAATTCATCCATGCCCCGATTGATATTGTAGTCATGGGAGTTGTAGAATATGTTCTAAATCTTTGGATTGATAAAATATCTCAATCTCTTTATACATCATGCTTTGCGGCATGGTTGATTTTTTTTGCCGCCCGGATATTAAATAAACTTTTTGCACTAATACAATTGTGGTATAATTCATAATAACAGTGGAGGAGAATTAATGGATATTATTATATTTATCGCTGGATTTATTCTTGGTGCAATTGCTGTTTATGTACCGCTATATCTTGGCAAAAAGAACGAAAAAAATACAACTGATGCTATGTTTGAACAAATGAAACTTTATTTTGAAAACACAGCCAGCAAAGTTGTACAGGAAAGTTCTTCCAATTTGAGCGAACAAAACAAAGAAAAACTGGAAGAATTTTTCAAAAGATTTAAAGAAAAGATAGAGGATTTCGAAAAACGGACAGAAGAAAACTTCAAAGTTGAAAACGAAAAATTCACAAGATTTGATATGAACATTAAAAGCTTTATTGAAGCCGGAAGCAAAATATCTTCTGATACGGCAAACCTTGTAAATGTTATGAAATCAGACAACAAAACTTCCGGCAGATGGGGCGAAATAGTTCTTGAAAGAGTTCTGGAAGCTTCAGGGCTAAGGAAAGGCGAAGAATTTGAAATTCAAAAAGGCACAGCAGAAGGCAGACCCGACGCTGTTGTAAACCTTCCTGAAGGAAGATGTATTTTTATTGACAGCAAAACATCTTTTGCATCATGGTATGGTTATATAAACGCTGAAACAGAAGACGAAAAAGCTATTCACTTAAAACAATTCATTGACTCAACCAAGGCCCATATAACAGGGCTTGCAAAGCGTGACTATTCTGCAGAAGGTGCATCTCCTGATTACGTTTTAATGTTTATACCGATTGAAGGCTGCTATTCAATGATGTTTTGCGATGACTGCACTTTATGGGATTTTGCGTGGAAAAACAAAGTAATGCCGGTTTCACCTTCAACACTGCTTGCTGCTTTAAAAATAATCAATGCTTTTCACCAGCTTGACAAACAAAACAAAAACGTTATGGAAATGGCAAGACTTTGCACCGGAGTTCACGACAAATTTGCAGCACTTTTATCAGACCTTTTAAAAATCCGTGATAACCTGAACAACACATTGAAAAAACTTCAGGGCAGCGGAAACATCATAACTCAAATCGGGAAAATAGAAAAACTCGGCGGGGCTGTTACAAAAGAAATCCCTGAAATTCCTGAAGATTTGGATTAAACCGGCAATAAAAGATAAAATTTTAAGAGCACTGAGTTTAAACGGATTAAACCAGTGCTTCTTTATCAGCCAGCGCTGTTTCAATCTCATCTATTACAAGTTTTACTGCAGCAATTTTGTCTTCAGATTTTGTAATCGGACGTCCGATAACAAGGAAGTCTACGCCTGATAGAATAGCTTTGCGGGGGGTATCGAACCTTACCTGATCATCTACACCGGCCCAGGTTGGACGCGTTGCAGGGCAGACAATAATAAAATCTTCGCCTATTTGACGGCGAATTCGTTTTGCTTCGTCCGCACTTGCGACAACTCCGTCAAGCCCAGAATCTTTTGCAACTTGCGCCAATTGCATCACGTAATCTTCTATATTTTTATTAACGCAAAGTTCTTCGGTTAATGTCTTTTGCCCGAAGCTTGACAATAATGTAACACCTAAAATTACAGGCGGATCTTTTTCCATTCTTTTGGCTGTTGCATTCACTGCTTTCACGGCCGCCGTAATCATTTTAGATCCCCCTTGAATATGAATATTAAAAAAATGAATATTGTTTTTTACAAGATTTATACAAGCCTTTTGGACAGTGTTCGGTATGTCATGAAACTTTCCGTCATAATAACACTTTGCTCCAAGCTGTTCTATCAGCCTCACTGCCTCAAATCCGCAGTTGATTATTAAAGGCAGACCGATTTTGAAATATCCCACATAATCCTTTAATTCAAGAACAAGCTCTTTTACTTCATCCAGAGTGTCAACATCAAGTGCCAAAATAATTCTGTCTTTAGCAGAAGAAGGTTTTAACATAAAACTACCACCTCACAATACAAGTGAAGTTTATCATGAAAAAAAATAAAATCAATCCTGCCGCCGGTTACTTTTAAACGTACGCCTTATTGTGCCGGTCTGGTTGATATAAGTTCATATTGCTTCAGCAGGGAATTAAATGTATAAAGCCGGTAAATAAAGCCGTCTGTTGAAACTTTTACGGAATTATTCCTGTCTGTACGATAAATCTCCGTATTTCTCAAAATATCGAGAGTAACATTGTTCGGATGCCCGTAATTATTCTTACCTGTTGAAATTATCGAAACTTCCGGCTTCAAACGATTAATACAGGCTTTATCCACAACACCTGAGGCTCCGTGGTGCCCTACTTTCAAAACTTCAACTTTATCCGGCATTTTGTCGGATATTCTTCTGAAAGCCTCGACTCCAGCATCGCCAGTAAATAACATGTCAAAATCTTTATAACTCAGGAGTGATATTACTGAACTTTCATTATCCGAATCATACATTTTTACAAAGGTTTTTATTTTCAAATCCTGCTCTTCATATACAATTTTATCATCAGGAGCCTCTGCTATCGGAGTGTTTGTATCTTTTGCTGTTTTATATATTTTTTGTGCAATTTTTGAACCGTCATTCATATTGTTTACAAGAATTTTGTTTATTTTCATTTTCTCAGCCAAATCTGCCGCTCCGCCTGCATGATCTGCATCAAAATGAGTTACTATAACCATTTCAAGATTTTTTATACCTCTATCTTTGAGATATTTTCTGATAATCAGTTCGGCCTGCGGTTTTGAACCGAGATAACCTGTTTTAGCAGTATCTATAAGTATATATTTTTCTTCAGGTGTTTTTATAAGAAAAGCGTCCGCATTTCCTACATCAAAGGTTATAATATCAAGTTTCCCGTTCGGGAAATTAATTCCGAGCAAAAAGAAAACTGCAGCCAAACCGGCAAGAATAACCAGATGCCGTTTTGTAAAACCTTCTTTTATCATCAATGTCACAAACAAAATCGCAAGATAATATATAAATACCTGCAAAACAGACGGATGCGGAGTTTCTATTAATGAATGCGGTAATGTGGCAAAGAAATTTGATATCCAGACCAGACAATTCAACATAATATTCAAAACAAAATCAAAAGTTTTACATACAAAATCTGCAATAGGGGCAATTATTGCAAGTACGGATGAAACAAATCCGCCAAAGCTTATCACGGATAAAAACGGCATTATGGCAATATTTGTAAAAAATGAATATGAGCTTATCGTATTGAAATAAAACATCTGCAGAGGAATTACCCACACCTGTGCAACAATAGGAATAAGTAAAGTTCCGGCAATTTTTGTCAAAATTTTATTATTTTCAAAGCGTTTTAAAATAACATCGGCAGTACATATTATCCCGAAGGTTACAAGAAACGAAAGCTGAAAACCAACATCATTAAGAAACGCCGGATTGTATACTAGCATTAAAAACGCAACAAAAGACAAAAGGGAAACACTATGAGAATCTCTGTCAATAAGCTTTCCTGCCAGAACAAACAACAACATTAAGGCTGCCCTGATAACAGAAGCACCCAGCCCCGTCATTAGAGTATACAAAACAACAACTCCCATACCGCTTATAACCCGCAGTTTGTACGGGACTTTAAATAAGGATAATATATAAAACCAGAATCCGAATATAAAAGCAACGTTCATGCCGGATGCTGCCAGAATATGAAGCAATCCTGAATTTGTAAAACTGTCTTTTATATAATCAGGAGGGGAAACAGCATCATCGCCGAATACAATGCCGCCTAATATTTCTAAATTAGGACTTTTCAAATACTTTGCATGCGTTGAAATTATCCGATTTCTGACATTATTCAACTTCTGCATAAACTCCCACTTTAAAGGCAGTTTTGAAGGCAATATCTCACAATCGCCCGCTGCCGCATATAAAATTGTAAAGGTATCAAAATTTCTCAAATACTTTCCGTAATCAAACTGCGACGGATTAGAAGCTCTAAACGGAAGTCTTAGATTTCCGTTGATTTTATACATGCTTCCGACATTGAAATTCGGGAAATTGTTGTTTTTATCCGTAATATTTACAAAAGTTTTGCCGGACAAATCTTTACCGTTAACTTTTTCAACCGCCATAAAAAACTTGGTTTTGCCGTTTGACCCGCTATCCGGGATTGATACTATTCTTCCTTCTATTTCAACATTCGCAGGAGCTATACCTGCAAGATTATCGGAATTATCAATTCGCAAGAATGCGTTAAAAAATCCTAAATAAAAAATGGTTACCCATATCGCCAAAAATCTAAACGGAATTTTTGTTTTCCATATTACTAACAAAGCCGCAATCGTAAAAGAAATGCACAAAACTATTTCGCAATTGTTGAAGTAAGATGCAATTCCGGCAATAAACGACAATGATGTTATAAACATTATCGTATTTTTCTTTTGCAGCGCAGATTTACAAAAATCCCTAATCATATCTTAATTCTAAAAAAAGGGATTTTAAAAGTCCACCCTTACTTTTTTTGCCAGAACCATTTTTTCTTTTCTCGTTTGACTTGCTGAGATGACTGCTGCGGCTGCTTCACTGTTTGCGGGGTCGATTGAACCGAAGTTTCTATTCTTCGTAATCTGAGCGGAGACTTATCATCATTTTCATTAAATACGCGCTCTGATAACGTTTCAATATACCTGTCGTCAAGGTGTGCATAATCAAACAAAATCACGCCATTTGCATTAATTTTTCTGGTTTCGTGAATTTCTCTTATCAAATCCTCTTCACTGCCGCCCATAAAAGTTACAAAAAGTCCCGCAAACAAATCCGTTGCCGGAAGTTTTGCCTTCATTACATTTGTCACAAGAGCATTTAAAGTTTTGGCATTACAGGTCAAAAACAATGGTGTAAATCCGTTTACATAACCTTTTTCACTCCAGGCCTTCCAGTCCTGTTGTTTGTTCATTAATGCAGAAAGTCTGTCGGGGAAAATAACAGCACTTATATATACATTCTTTTCCCTGCCTAAAGCTCCTACTTTGCTTACGAAATGAGTAATTTTATTACGTCTGTATTCACACCATTTCATCCACAGAGGATCTTTTATTGAAATATCAACAGGATCTTTTCCGTAGATTGTTTTAAATTCTTCTCTTGCAAAGGTTGTATACCCCCATGAATTCAACTCACTCACGGAAACAGCCTGCGGATAACGGATATAATCAAGGTTAATGCCGTCAACTTTGTAATTATCAATAATTTCAGTTATTAATTCCAGCAGAAACGTTTGTACTTCCGGATTAGCCGGATCTATGAAAAAGCCGTTATGTTCGGAAATTGAAGGTGTAGGCGCATTTATACCGTAATTTTTTTTTGTTTTATTCGCCCAATCCGGTTTTACCGCAAGAATATTGCCGGGGTTCGTTTCTGGCCGCTGTATGCCTACGTAAAAAGTTTCAAACCAGATGTGAACTCTAATACCGTTTCTATGAGCATATTTTATCCAGGCTTTCAGAGGATCAAACTCAGCAAATTTTTCATTTTGTTTGACAAATCCGTATTTTTCCATTGTTTTACTCGGAAAAATTGTTCTGCCGTGAAAATAAGTTTCTATAAATATATTATCAATCCCTGCTTCTTTAATACGTTTTACGGAATTTTCAATATCTCTTTCTCTTATTTCTACAGGTCTTACCCAGACTCCTTTAAATTCATTATTCTTGTAAGGAACAACACTTTTCAATGCCGTATTTGCAGATTTTATAGCAAGTTCTGTATATTTTTTAGAATTTTCCGCATCATGACCTGCTTTTTTAAGATAATCCTGCGCATCTTTTATGTATTCGTTAGGAATTCTAAAATCGTAGTCAGCGCTGCTTGCTTTGTAATAATCAACCATAGCCTTTGCTTCATCAATTTTTTTTGCGGCTTCAAAAAGATAGCTTTCAGATGTTGTGTAGGCATAAAGAGTATTTGATACGGCATCAATATAAATTTTAGTTCCTATTTTCAAATTTTTATTTATCCAGTTTTTAGCAACGCCATGGCCGCTTACGACAAGCCCGTTTTGAGGGATAAAAGAATCCGCGCCGCTGAGTTCAGTTACCGTGTTGCCGTCGACAATGGCTTCGGCCCCGAATTCATTTGTTCCTGTTCTTATAGCATATCCGCCCGTATAAACAACAAGCTGATTGGCACCTCTGACCCCGGGCAGATAACTTCCTGTCTGATTTGAGTACACCGTCGGATTAACAGAATCTATTTTTATTGATGATTCAATATAAATTTTTTCATTTTTTTTTGGTTTATACGGCTGGTAAACAAGAAAATTGTTTATACTGTATAAATCCATGCTGTTTGTCGTATCAAGACTCTCCTCTGCCTGCGCATATCCACAACAAGAGGCAAAAACAAAAATAATTAAATATATTAATATTTTCTTTGCTGTCATCTTTTACTCCCTGATACGATGATAATATTCATGATTTTTATAATTTAATGATTTGATGGAATCTATTTTATTAACAAGATTTCCGGCACCCGGATCCAGTTTATAAGCGCTTTCATAAAAACTTATAGCTTTCTCCATATCACCAAGTTTTTCATAAAGTTCTGCCAATTTCAAATTTGTTACATAATTTTCTTTATATCCGTTATTATATGCCTCTAAATAATACTTCAGCGCCTTATGAAACTTTCCGCGTTTTACATGAAATTCGGCAAAATAGAAGTTTGTATAAGGATTATGCTTATCGAGATTAAATGCGTGATAATAATATCTTTTAGCAAGGGTGTCATTATCTCTTTCGTCGTTAATTCTTGCAAGCTGAACATAAGCATAATAATCAGCCGGATAAACCTGAGAAAGAATATAATATTTATGCAGAGCCTTTATGTAATATTTTTCTTGCTCTGACTCGGTCGGACTGTCGTACGCTTTTACAAAATACTCATCCCCTTCTTTGCGAATTCTCTCTCCATTGATACCTGTATAATCAACAACAAAATTGCCATACTGTGAATATCCGCTATCTGTTGCGCAAGACGGCGGATATTGACAAAACACAAGTATTAATAGCACCAGAGGAAAACTTAAAAAAAATTTACCTCTAGAGATCATCTACGCTCGGCTGAAATTTTGTATCTTCGCGCATAAACTTTCCATTATCTAAAGCCGGATCCATATAAATAAAGAATTTATCAATCCACTTATAAACAATGGGTTTGTTGTCATACTTTCTGTCAACAGGCAGCACAACTTTTTCACCGTTTGCCGCACCTTTGCTCAATTCTACAATATCAGCCGTTGCCGCAGAATGCCCGTGGTTAATAAGATATTCACGGGAACTTGCATCTTCCGCTGAAAGCTGTGCACCGGCCGGCAGTATAATGATAGCCAAAAGTCCTGTCAATAGTAAAAGTTTAGTCTTCATAAGTCCACCTCTGTATATTTCAGATTATAATATTAATTTTAGATAATGACAAAAGTATTATAATTTCTTTACACAAAAAAAGAATGGATTATTTGTATGATTTTCTTATAATTTCTTCCAGTTTATCAAGAAGTTCACTTTCGGGAACTTTTGCGATAATTTCACCTTTTTGGAAGATTAAACCTTCCCCGACCCCGCCTGCAATTCCAAAATCAGCGTGTCTGGCTTCTCCGGGGCCGTTCACGGCACAGCCCATTGTTGCAATCGTAATCGGTGCTTCTATATCTTTAAATCTTTCCTCTACCTTTTTGGCAAGAGAAATCAAATCAATTCTTGTTCTTCCGCAGGTCGGACAGGAAACAAAATTGACACCTCGTTTACGAAGCCCGAGAGCCTTTAAAATATCAAAACCAGCCGTGACTTCTTCGACCGGATTTTCAGTCAAAGAAACCCTTATTGTGTCGCCAATGCCTTCAGCAAGAAGAGTTCCGAGTCCGATTGAAGATTTTATCAATCCCTGACGCATAGTTCCTGCTTCCGTAACCCCCAGATGCAGAGGATACGGGATTTTTTCCGCAATTGAACGGTATGCTTCAATCGTTGTCATAACATCCGAGGATTTTAATGAAACTTTTATCAAATCAAAATCAAGATTTTCAAGAATTTTGATATGTCCGAGCGCGCTTTGAACCATTTTTTCAGACAATGGCATCTCTGCATCAATCAGATTTTTTTCTAAAGACCCTCCGTTTACCCCTATTCTTATCGGAGTTTGATTGATTTTTGCAAGCTTCACGACTTTTTCGACGTTTTCTCGTTTGCCGATGTTGCCGGGGTTAAGCCGGAGCGCGTGAATTCCGTTATTCAGACATTCAATCGCAAGCCTGTAATCAAAATGAATGTCTGCCACAAGCGGAAGCGGTGATTTTTTAACAATATTTTTTATGGCGCAGGCCGCATCTTCATTCAAAACCGCAAGCCTTGCAATCTCGCAGCCCCTGTCTGCAAATTCATTTAGCTGCCTTAAGGTTGCCTCAATGTCGCATGTGTCAGTGTTGCACATGGATTGAACACTGATTGGCGCATCGCCTCCTATTTTGACATTTCCGATTTGTATTTGTTTTGTATTACGTCTTTTTATCATATTTTCATGCTATCATAAAGAAACAAAAATATTCCACATAAAAATGTCATTCTGAGCCGATCGGAACAGATTCTTCGCTCAGAATGACACAGAAGGCGAAGAATCTCACGGAATAATAATAATTACTTCCGCTGAGAATTAAAATATAAGAGAGGGATTTTATGAAAATTGCGGTAATTTCAGATATTCATGCGAATTTAGAAGCTCTTAGAACTGTTTTAGAAGATATTAAAGAGCAGAAATGTGACAGAATTTTCTGCCTCGGCGACCTTGCAATGGCAGGGCCTCAGCCTGTGGAAACTGTTGATTTTATTATGGAACAAAAAGACTGGACTATAATTCAGGGAAACACTGATAAACTCATTGTTGATTATAACGAAGAACTTTTCGAAAATATGATGAATGTTTTTCCTCTTATGGCAAAGGCTTTGAGAGAAGATGTAAAAATTTTGAAGGATAATCAAAAAGAATTTTTAAAAAATCTTCCGCCTCAAAAAGAGCTTGAAATTGAGGGGGTAAAAATTCTTCTTGTACACGGCTCTCCAAGAAGAAACAATGAGGATATTCTGCCGAACCTTCCAATTGAACAGGTTGAAGAAATTATTGCAGGAGTAAAAGCTGATTTAATTCTTTGCGGCCACACCCACATGCCGGCAGGATACCAGACAAGAACAAAACAAACCGTAATCAACGACGGAAGTGTCGGCAGACCAATGACAGAAGATTTAAAATCCTGTTATTTGATTTTAGACATAAAAGACGGAGGTTTTGAAGTTGAACACAGACTTCTGGATTACGACAGGGAAAAAGCCGCCCAAATTATGCGCTCAAGAAACTTTGACGGGGCAGAAGGAATTGCTGATATGCTGGTTAAGCCCTCGCCAAGGCATGCTTAATCAGGCGTTTATCAGATAACTTCTTGTCCGCGGGAAATACCTTTCAAGATATTCTGTTCTTGTACCTAACAACCGGCTGATATCCGGACTTTTGTTTGATGCCAGAAGTTCTGCTGCCGTTTCCTCTCTGCTCATTTCACTATCGGCCAGAGTTGAATTATCTATGAAATAGTCCACATATTTCCGTTGAGTCTGAGGGAAGTTTTCCATAAACAGCTTCAATTCCTTCGTATAAATATCTTCAAACTTATCTGCAGAAGAATAAATTCCACGATGGATGTTATTATAATCAAACAAATCATCAAGATGCCCGAGTTCGTGCCTTAATGTAAAAATATTATCATCTGTAACAATACTTTTTGTAAAATTATCTGCCCCGGCTTCAAGATTCCTTTGAGTAAACTTTAATCTTTCAACTGTTTGGCTCATCACCCGTAGTTCGTCTGCAGATAATTCTTTAAGCATATTTTTTAATTTCAATGCGTCTTGCGGGGTATTATTTGCATCAATAAGAGATTTCAAATCAATTATGAAATCGTTTTCGCCATTTGAATTTAAAACTTTTATTTCATCAGGCGAATACAAAACTTTGAATTTTTGCCCGTTGACAGTTGATTCGGATTCGTTTGCAGAAAGTCTTCTATGTTTAACGTGCAGTTTTGATAAAATTTCACCGTCTTTTGAAATATTCAGCCTCATTGCCCAGCTTCCGTCCGGAAGTTTTCTGTATTTTGATTTTGTAACGGTTCCGTCAAGCGCCTCCATATCCTTTTTGACGGTCAGGATACCTTTTCTGTTCTTTTTAACATCAATAATCGGTTTTACGGTTCCGTCAGGCATAACCGCTTTCCAGTTGTGAAGCCCTTCAACTTCTGACGGAGTCAAATATTCGGTTCTTAAAAGAAAGCCGTCTTTATCCCTTATCTTACGGGTTTCGGAAATTAGCCTGTCGAAGTTAATAACGACAGTTCCATCGACATCCGGAATTTGAATTTTATGCTTCTCCAGAACAGCTTCAAAATTTTCTCCGGTAACTCTTACCTGATCCGGTATACCTTTAACCGGAGTAATTGATTCTGTTGAGATTAAATTCATTTCGCGGTCATAGGTTTTTACAATAACCTCTTTATCATTTGCCTTGCTCCATTCAGACAGCCTGAATCTGCCCGGGTCAAACAACGACTTTTCTGTTTTGAATACAACATCTCCACCTTTAGATTTCCTGATACTGTTTATAACTTCGGATAAAGCCTTTAAATCGACATCTTCAACTTGTACAAGCTCAAGAATGCTGTCTCCTTTTAACCCGCTTGTTTTAGCAAATTCTGCAATTTTGTCTGCTTTGCTTCCTTTTATATATTTCACAAGACGCATTAATTCCTCTCCGGAAAATACATATTCTTCCTTTACCCCGAATGGTGACACGGGGCTTTTTATATCTCTTAATTTTCTTAAGGTTTCAATTTTTTCCTGAGGCATGTACTTTGATATTTCTTGCAATTGATAGAAAGTAAATATCCTGCGGCTTGGTTTGAGGATATCCGGTATTTGTGCGCTCCGGCATTCCGTATAGGGCATGAATTCTTTAAAAATTTTAAAATTTTCCGGCGAAAGGTATCTTACAAAAGAAAAAGCTTCTTCCGGCAGCAGCGAAAACTCTGCAATATCAGATAGATCAACATCATTACGTTCCGCAAACTTGACTATCGAACTAACTTTATTGTCAGAATATAGATTTTTTAAATCGTCTGCTTGCAAAAGGCATTCTTTATTAACTTTTTTAATTTCCGTTCTCAATGCCTCTTCCGAAAATTTTAGCGTTCCATCCGGAAGTTTAAGTTCTTTCAAAGCTTCAATGACCTTTTCTTCAGGAGCAATTTTATACACTCCGGTGCAGGATTGTGCAAGAGAACGGAGATTTTCCGGCATCTTCTCCAAATCTGTTTTTAAATCTTTAACAGCAGGATTATCTGCAAATTTAAAAATTCTTTGAAGTCCGGATGCCTTTCTGCTGTTTGCCGAAACTTTGCCGCCTGTTTTTATATATGTACAGGCAGCCTTTGCCAAATCTATTGTTAAACCGATTTTTCCCATATAAATCCCTTTTATCCCCTGTATTTATTTAAAGTTTTTTGGATAACGAAAATTGCGTTTTCTGTTTATATTTGCTTAACAAAATTCAATTTTTGCACTTAATTTTGTTTGTGATAAGATTAAGGAAAATTCGGAAAAAGGTTATGGATGTAGATAAAAAGAAATTAATAGCTTATATAAAAAGATTGAATGAGCCGAAAATCCTTGTTGTAGGGGATCTTGCAATTGATGAGATGATTTACGGAGATACCGAAAGGATTTCAAGAGAAGCTCCTGTTCTGATTTTGCAGCACACAAAAACAAATCTTATTCTCGGCGCCGCCTCTAACGCTGCCCATAACGCAGCAACCCTAAACAACGGCAAAGTCGAAGTTATCGGGGTCTGCGGGGACGATTACCAGTCAGGACAATTGGAAGAAGCCTTCCGAAAGGCAAATGTAAGTTATAAATATCTGGTTAAAGATTCAAACCGCAAAACTACAACCAAAACAAGAATTTCCGGCAGCATTTCGACTTCCATAACCCAGCAGATTGTCAGAATTGACCGCCAGACTAAAGACGAACTTTCTAAAGAAACCGAAGATAAAGTTATCGAAAACCTAAAAAAAGCAATTCCGGAAGTTGATGCGGTAATCCTTTCAAACTACCACATCGGAACTCTTACCAAAAAAGTTATTGAAAAAACAATTGAAATTGCGAACAAACATAAAAAAATCGTTGTCGTTGACGCTCAACGAAACCTTGAAATCTACAAAAACATAACCTCAATGACCCCGAACCTTCCGGACACCCAAAAATCCGTCGGGTTTGAATTAAACAATGAAGAAGATTTGAAAAAAGCCGGCGACAGGCTTTTAAGAGATACAAAAGCCAAATCAATACTAATAACCTGCGGGGCAGACGGAATGTTCGTAACCGAACCTAACAAAAAATATACAAAAATCCCTGTATTTAATAAATCAGAAGTTTTTGACGTAACAGGTGCAGGAGATACCGTGACTGCGGTTTACACCCTTGCGCTTGCGGCCGGCGCAGACAGCGTATACGCTGCTTTAATTGGAAATGTTGCCGCCAGCCTCGTCGTTAAGCAGTTCGGATGCGCGACAACTACTATCAGCGAACTTTTGTGCGCTGTTGAAAATATTTTATAGGAGAATGTTATGGAAAACTTTTTTAATTCACTAAAAAAACTCAGAATCGTTGACTATATTATTATAGTCGGAATAATTCTTGCAGCATTTGTCGGATTTCTGACATACAAAGGATTCCATAAAACAGCAAGCCAATCCGTTGATGCTGTTTCCGAAATTTCATTCGACGTATTTATCAGAGGCATAACCTTTACCGGAAGTGAATTACCTCTCAAGGCTAATGAAAAAACATTTATAAGCATCAGAAATGTTCCGTATTCAGACCTTATGATTACGGATGTTAAAGCTGAAAAAAGAAAAATTGTTCTTCCTGTTTTGAATACCAAAAATACAAAAACAGTTATTGTTGTTGAAGATACTTCCCAGCCGAATGTATATGATGCTGTTGTTACACTCAAAGATACCGCAAAAATTACCAAAGACGGTGCTGTTGTCGGCGGAAACAAAATTAAAATCGGACTGCCGATAACTCTGGAAGGTGTAGATTACAGACTTAACGGAACCGTTTCTAACATAAAACTTATTAACGGGGCAGAAGAAGTAGCTAATGATCAACAGTTAAGTGCAGTGGAAAATGTTCAATAGATTATTCAATTTTACTCAAAATCATACACAATTTCTTTATAACAACAGCCTTATAATCCAAAATATAGATAAATTTATTTACCTGTCTATTCTGGCTGTTTTTGCGGCATCAACGATATTCCCGTCGGATTATATCGGGCTCATCGCCGTTTTTACGACTATATTGACTGTTATCAAGCTGCTTTTCGTCAAAGGCGAAAAACTTGAGGCTACAAAAGCTGAAATATGGCTTCTTGCATATTTTATGCTTGTTGTAGTGAGCCTTGCTGGGTCAAGTCTTTTTGCACTGAGTCTGAAAGGTTTTATTAAAACTTTCATATATCTTGGTTTTTATCTTTCAATAGCACACTTTTTGAAAAATAACAAAGACAAAATTTTTCCGATATTTCTGACTATCGGATTATGCATAAGTTTTGAAGGGATAATGGGATTTTTACAAAATTTCGCACACGTTGAGGAAATTTCAACATGGCAGGATGTTTCAAAACTCAACCCCGAAGAAGTTATGACAAGAGTTTACGGGACACTAAAACCTTATAATCCAAATTTGCTCGGCGGCTATTTTGTTGCTGGAATTCCGGCTCTATACGCGGTTGTTGCGGCTTTGTTTGCTGATAAAAAATATAACTTTGCAATCATAGGAGGAATTTGTGCTATTTTATCCAGTATAGCACTGTTTTTGACCGGCTGCCGCGGGTCTTATATCGGAATGATGGTAATTTTAGGCGGAACCTTCCTTGTTTCAGCAAAATATCTCTGGCAAAATTATAAAGCAATTTATATTTCAATTGTCGGCGGGTGCGTTGCTTTAATGACTTCGGCAATTCTATTGTCGGCATCAATTAGAGCAAGAATTCTTTCAATCTTTGCAATGAGGCAGGATTCTTCAAATTCATTCAGATTTAATGTTTACCAGTCATCTTTTAATATGTTTAAAGAAAATTGGCTGTTAGGAATAGGCTGCGGCAACAAAAACTTCAGGGAAATTTACGGAATTTATATGAGAACAGGCTTTGACGCACTTTCAGCCTACAATATTTTCCTTGAAATTGCGGTTGAAAGCGGAATTTTTGCACTGATAGCCTTCCTTGGATTTATAATCACAAACATTGTTGACGGAGTAAGAATAATCCTTAAATCAACTGATACAAAACAGGTAATCTTTTTGTCTGCTGCCGTAATTTCAATTTGTGCGCTGATGGTTCACGGGCTTGTGGATACGGTATTTTTCAGACCGCAATTGCAGTTTATCTTCTGGACAATGGCGGCTGTGATTTCTGCATTTTGTAAAACATCTGATAATAACTAATTTCTACCATACACGATTTGTATCAGAATTAATTTTCATATTACGCAGGATAGTTCTGGGGTATTTTCCGCCTTTTTCGATTATTGAACAGAATTCATCCGTCAACAAAAGATTGCTTGAGTTATCTTCATACTTGTTATGATTTGACCACCCCATAAAAAACACGTCATATCCCCATTTGTTTGGCCCCTTGGTTCCGTTAACGTCAAGTATTATATTTTGTATATAAAACATAAAAATTGTTCCGTCTTTTGAAATATAAGAGTGTGCCCCGCTAACTGCGCTGTCATAGTTATAATTGCGATTTATACTCTCCCCTCCGGAGGCCAAAACTTCGTTTAGCTTTGCATATTCATTTTTAAAATCATCATTATTCAATTTGTTAAGATTCAACTTTTTAACAAGTTCATTTTCAAAAAAACTACAATCATCTGCTGAAATTTTATATGACATACCACCGGGGAAATACGTATAGCATCTGTTTGTACCGTTTTCGACAGTTAAGATATTCATTGTATTTTGAAGAAGGCCATACTGTTTTTTAAATGCGACTTCGTAAATTAGCATCTTATAATTACCAATAAGAGCAGGTAAAGTCATTGCAGCAATTATTCCGATTATGCCTAGTGTTATAAGCACTTCAGACATTGTAAATCCTAAAAATTCTTTCAGAGGAAGACTATACGGCTGCCCCCCCCCCGTAAAATTGGCTCTATGACTGCGTTTTAGCATTAAGTCCTCCCCTTTTTTCTTCTATGATGTTATTATATCAAATTTTGTTTTCTCGTGCAAGTTTTTTATTTTTTTGCAGAACAGTAGGTTGTGGTAAATTTTAATTTACCGCAACAATAATGTTTCGGTAACCGGAGATTACCAAAACCTACTAAGCTAACAAATATAATAGAATAAAAGCAGGCATAACCTTGTTTAAAATTCAAACGGATTTTTATTTTTTTTCTGAACGAAAGGATTTGCAGAATTTTCTGATTCGGTATTGTCAGAGTTTATAGTTTGATTATCTTTTTTTACATAATCAAGTTTAGATTTTTTAAGTTCTTCCGTATCTCCCCGCTGAAGCAGTTTTATAAATTCATCAAGTTTTTTGTCGATATCGTCGCCGTCCTTGTCCTTGATATTACCCACATTTTCCAGATTCTGCCCGAGAGAACTTTCGTCACCATTTTCTAATGATTTCATAATATCAGCACTTAATTTGTCCATATCAATCAGATTTATATCACCGCCGCGGCTGACAAAATCATTAAGATTCTTATTTATTTCAACAGTTTTGGAAGTTTTTGAATTCAGATTTTTTATCTTTGCTGAGATTTGATTTAATTGATTTATCAGAGATTCCACGTTAGAAGCCTCTAAATTAGCCCGTGCAAGCGACATTTCGCTAAGAATAGCCGATGCATTCTCCGAAAGTGTTTTTTGGGTATTTTCAAAAAGAAACCCGAGAGTCGACATCACCGGCAAATCTGAATCTTTAAGCTCTTTGCACTTTTGAAAGAAACTTTTACTTGCGGAAATTTCATTATAAGCGGCAATTGCCTTATCCAACTTTTCTTCTTTTTGAGCAGTTTGAGGATTAATTTGTTCTGATTCGTTAGCTTTACCGGCAGCCTGCGGTTTTGCATCCCATACGGAATTTATACCACCGCCTGTGATACCGTTATTGCGTGGCTTTGAAGTTGCTAAGCCTTCAATATTTAAGTTTACGCCGTCAATTCTAAACAATTTTAAATACTCCTTATATATATATAAAATATACATTGGTAAAAATTGCTTTTTTTAGGCGAATTATTAACAAATATTACATTTGAATTAAAAACATATAATATTGGAATTGCTGAAACTGATATTACTTAACAGACAAACGACATGACATTTCATATTACAACTTCACAGGGCACCGGCGCCTTAGTATCTTTTTCTGTAACAAACCATTCAACTTTTCAACCATTCCACTATTCAACTTCCCTCACGCTTCAATTCCGCCCCATTTTGTCTTTCTCTGTCATCCTGAGGCGCACGAGCAGAAGGTGAAAGGCGTTAGCCATACCCGTTTACTGCGAGTGCGAAAAGCCGAAGGATCTTCTGGAAACGCAAGAAGATTCTTCGGTCGTTTCACTCCCTCAGAATGACATGACTTAGACAAAATGGGGCGCTCCTTATCGCCTTTATGCCAAAACTAACCTTTCAACCCTTCAACTTTTCACCCTTTCAACTCTCTTCACCCTTCACTCCTCACTTTGTTAGAACCTGACTTACAAATCACCCACACTCGAAATTGTAAGTTCGCTAATGCTCACTAACAATTTCTTCCCTCTCCCCTCAAGGGAGAGGGGATTATTTTACGTAAAGAACTTTTCGCCTTAACGTCCTATCGTCCTATCGTCTTTTATCCGAAACCTCCTAGTGCCCTAGTATCTTTTCCTGAAACAAACCTTTCAACTTTTCAACCATTCACCCGTTCAACTCTCTTCACCCTTCACCCCTCACCCTTCACTTTATTAAGTTTATGTAAAGGCTCTTTTCTCTTGTGGTAAACTATAGGTAAGGGTAATTAAGAAGGAGATACAAACATGATACCTATTTTAGATTCAAAACGCCAGTATGCCGCAATCGGCAGTGAAGTTGAAAAAGCTGTTTGCGAAGTTCTTCGCTCAGGTTCTTACATCTTAGGCGCTAACTGCAAAGCTTTTGAACAGGAAATGGCTGATTTTATCGGCTGCAAATATACTGTTGGATTAAACTCGGGCACAGATGCTCTTCATCTTGCGCTAAGAGCACTTGATATCGGAGCCGGCGACGAAGTTATTACTGTTGCTTTCACATTCGTTGCTACAACAGAAGCTATCGGAATTGTAGGGGCAAAACCGGTATTTGTAGATATTGATCCTGATACTTTCAATATTGATGCATCTAAAATAGAAGCTGCTATTACACCGAAAACTAAGGCTATTATTCCGGTTCACCTTTACGGCCAGCCGTGCGATATGGATGTGATTATGGATGTTGCAAAACGCCACAACCTCCACGTTATCGAAGACTGCTGTCAGGCAATCGGTGCTCTTTACAAAGGCAAAATGGTCGGTACATTCGGTGATTTCGGCTGCTTAAGCTTCTACCCGACTAAAAACTTAGGCGGTATGGGTGACGGCGGCTTAATTATGACAAGCGACGAAAAACTCCGCGACAGAGTTGTTGCTCTCAGAAACCACGGCGGAGCTATCCGTTATCATCATGATGAAATCGGCGTTAACAGCAGATTGGATGAAATTCAGGCTGCTATCTTAAGAGTAAAACTTCCGCATGTAAACAACTGGAACAAGCTCAGACGCGAACATGCATACTATTACAATGAACTTTTCAAAGACTGCAAAGATATTCAAACTCCGGTTGAATTGAAAGATACTTACTGTGTATATCATCAATACACGGTTAAAATTCCTAACCGCGATACTGTTCACAAAATGCTTCAGGAAAACGGAATCGGTGCTATGCTTTATTATCCGATACCTCTGCACTTACAGAAAGTTCACGAATACTTAGGAGTCGGCAAAGGTTCACTCCCGTACACGGAAAAAGATACCGAAATGGTTATCTCGCTTCCGATGTTCCCTGAATTGACAAAAGAAGAACAGCAGACCGTTGCAAAAACTCTTATTGATTGTATTGAAAAATCAAAATCTGCAGTCGGTGTGTAATTTTTACTGCGAATACTATATTAAAAAACCTGCTTGTAATAAGCAGGTTTTTTATTTTTATTTCAAAAGCATTATAAGGTTTTATTTATTAAGACCGGTATCCTTTGCCTCCGAAATCTTATCAATTACAACTCCGCCAAGGCCTATCAATGCTAATACTGCCGCAACCATTCCAATTATTTTTATCAGAGGTGTCTTCGGAATTTTTGGCTCTACGGGTGTTGTCCAATCTTTTTTGAAAAATAAATTCTCTGCGTTCTGATAGAAAATCTTGTTTATCAAATCATCCGACTGTTCTTTGAAATTCTCCTTAATAACAGTTTTTAAATCTCCTACTGTTTTTTCATAAGCCTGTCTTGGAGAAAGTCCGCCTGCAGGGGTTTCGCCAAAGCACCCGAGCGGGGCATCTGTACCAAACAAAATTCTATCCAGAGCGTTCCTTTTTTGCAATTCTTTAATAAGTTTAACAATACTTGGCTTTTGGCTGCTGCTAAGTCCGTCTTTACCCCAATCTACCCACGATATGTCAACGTATAGTTTTGAATCTTTGTTATCTATAGATTTTAAAAGCTCCTCAATAGCGTTTTGATGTGACTTTGCATCACCTGCACCCATATGCGCCATTATTACAGGAACATCAGGGTGAAGTCTTGCAATATTGTGGATTGCCTCCGGAGAAGAAATCTTGTCAACAGGTTTGCCGTCAGGAGCAAACTGCAGATCTGAATGAAACATACACGGCAAATTGTAGCGTTCTGCTAAAAACATGTATGGTCTGTAAATATCGCTGTCTGCTTGCGCGTTAAAATGTCGGGGATGAAATTTCAACCCAATAAATTTATCCGGATTTTCCTGTATCAAATTGTTTATATAAACAGAATTCCCTTCTGTAACAGACGGCGCGCAAGCCGCCAGAGCATGATATTTAGGATTACTATTACACATTTCTAAAAGAGCCTTATTGGCTGTTGTTTCATCCTGACCGTTAACTACAAGGCCGTCAAGATTCGATATAATAACTTTTTCAACTTCGTCCTGCTGAACCGCACCACTCACCTGAACATTCAATGGATTCTTTACAAACTCATCTATTGTATTTGAATCAAAATTCAATGTGTTATTGGAATTGCCGTTCTTTGACCAATGCCCTATATGCATATGGGTATCTATTATAGAACCATTAAAAGCGATATTTGTTCGTAAATTATCGACGTGCATTTTGTATTAAATCTCCTATATTATTATCGCCCTTTGCCCTGCGGTTAATTATGTAATATCCCAAATCAGAAGACGGAACTATAGCCTGTGCTGCAATCCGGCATTCCTGTTCCGGAATATATTCACCTCTGCGGTTGGCAATATCTGCCAGACGTAAAAATATATCTGCTATATGTTTACGCTCGCTCTCATGCGATATAAAGTATTCAGGTGTTGAGTTTTCAAGCTTTTTACAAATATTATTCAGGTAGAAATTGTATAAACCGTTTGCACCGGCATAATCGCCTTTGTTATATTTTAAATCTGCCAGACCTTTATATGCCCGGAGGAATGACTGTTCTGAAGGGTCAAATCCTACCATATCAATATATCTCAATGAACTTGTAAAGCCTTCTTCCGCGCGGTCATAATCTCCCACACGCATCAACCCTTCAGCATCATCGACAATACTCCATATTGTATTTGTCAAATTTACGCCATCTTCCTTTACTCTTTCATAAAATATCTGGTTATCTATATCACGCTTAATTGCCGTAAACATAGAATAACTGCTTCCACCCATTGCTTTTACACTTGGACGGCCGCTGTTTTCAACATCTCCGGGCGGGTATATTATTTTATAATCTCCGTTTCTCCTGAAAAAATTCTCCATTTTATAATCAACAAAATCTCCCTTGTCATAGATTTTGTCATTCCACAACTGTTCCTGACTATATACTTTCCAAACCGGATACAGCTTGTCTGCAAATTGAAGCATATCCCGATGTTCGCCGAGCGCATTTCTGAAACATTCGGTTTCTTCATCATCGGCAACTACTTCATCAACACTTTTGCCAACAAATTTTGAAATATCTTGCAAATCTTCATTGTACGGAAATTCTTCCACCGGATAGCTGTTAGTTTTATCATCTTTAAAGCTGTATCCGAGGATTTTGCCTTCTTCATCCCGAACCGGCGTCAGGTTATAAACGCCGCGCTCTCCGTCATTTACAATCGTATCGTATGCGGAAAATATATGATCCGTAAATCCGTCTGATTTCTTCATGTTCACAACATCAACATCGGCCAGCGTTAATAAATTAAAATCATACCAGCCGTTACGTTTAATTTCATCAAGCATGCCATGAACCTTACCATCCTTGTCATATCCGGTCGCAAGGTAATTCGTAAGTTCCGGAGTATTGCCTCTTTCATTTGCCATCCATCTTAAGCTTGCTTCATGCGGATGGGATGCCGGTACATAAATTTTCTTACA
Organism: Candidatus Gastranaerophilales bacterium; assembly: GCA_944325605.1. Classification (GTDB taxonomy): domain Bacteria; phylum Cyanobacteriota; class Vampirovibrionia; order Gastranaerophilales; family Gastranaerophilaceae; genus Scatenecus. The sequence continues at coordinate 40,637 of CALVAX010000011.1, read as the reverse complement.
ATCCAGTCTGTTTAAAACATTGATTATGCCTGATACATATTCCAAACCCCTGTCCTGCGGATCCATGTATCTGATATATTTTTCATGCTTTTTGGGATCCCGCGCAAGTTCCTGCAGAAATTCCAGAAGTTCTTTTTTATGGGTTAAAACATTATAAGGTTTTAAATCAATATCTTTCTTCATAACCTCTTTATACTGGGCTTCCAGATTTTGCAGAGGAACGTTTATATATACAGGAACTGCGACATAATCGTCTTTCTTCAATCTTTCACTGTAATATAATTTTTGTAATTCTTCTTCAACATTTTGCCACGGTTTTCCAAATTTTGAATAGATAGGGTCTTGTGTTTCATAAGTATAAACCGTCATATTATTGCCGCTGTCTATAGCTTTTGCAAAATGCTCCATATCTTTTGCATGGTTTCCGCCGTCAATCAGGTAGACATTGTGCCCCATAAAATGTACAGGCATCGGTTGAGAAACAGAATGCGATGAGGTTCTTACAAAAATATCATTGTTTTTCACTGTATTATTGTTCGTAATTGGTTTATTTGAATATTGAAATTTGTTCTTAATACCTGATACAAGCCATTGCGAAGATATTGGTGTAATTTTCATGATTTCTTAACCTTCATTATTTTCATTAATACCCACATATACCTAAACCCCAAAATAAAATATTTGCTAGTCGAAAGTCTATTTTTTATAAAAAATTTACAAATCATAACAAAACCCCGGCTGTTTTTGCCGGGGTTAAATCTTTATTTTGCTATCCAATACCTATTGTATGACCAATATCAACTGTTCCGTCATCTTTGTATCCTAAAATTACCTCAGAAAAGTTATTCTGAAATGGATTCAAACCTACAGAGTTCATACTGGTTTTGGTCATATAACTAAAACTTGATGGATCCCAGTTCTGTTCGTAAGCCCTCGTGCCCTGCGAAACACCCGCAACCTGCGAAGTGTCATAATAATTATTTTGTCCTATCCCGACCTGAGCATCATTTCCGAGATTAATTCTGTTTATCGGAGCGATACTGCCGTTGTTATAACCGCTTGTCATATCCTTTATCCTTTTTTATACTCTTATATATATAAAGTATATACTTATTAAATAATTGCCTTTTTGCGGTGGTTTTGATTTACAAATGTTTACAATTATGACATGCCCATATTTTGGGTTTTATAACATATTGTTAAGTTTTGTAAAGTGTAAATTCTACACTATATTTGCATTTCAGGTTTTCTTTGTGATTACTTTAAAACATTTAGTTGACATTTGAAATCTTATATGCAATAATAAAGACATAAGATTTAAGTGTAGTCGAAACACTAAATATAAATAGATTCATTAACCCCAAAAAAAACATATAAACTCCTAAATAATAAACACTAAAAGAGACCATTAGGATGCAGAAAACGACCCACTCAGTAATGAGTGGTTTTTTTTGTGTGCCTGAGGTGCCTGAGGCACTGCTGTACTTCGGAACTGGCATCATTTCTGCGCTTTTCTTTATTTTCAAAAAGATTAACTGTTTTTGTTGTGCCGCTGGGAACTATATTTGTGCTGGAACGGCCTTTGTCTGGTGACGCTGGTTATTTCCTGAGGCACCTCCGTACTTCGGAACTGGCATCATTTCTGCGCTTTTCTTTATTTTCAAAAAGATTAACTGTTTTTGTTGTGCCGCTGGGAACTATATTTGTGCTGGAACGGCCTTTGTCTGGTGACGCTGGTTATTTCCTGAGGCACTTCTGTACTTCGGAACTGACATACCAATTGCGCTTTTTTATAAACCCTAAAATACTGACTATTTTAGTTGTGGCGCTTGGAACGGTACCCGCTTCGGAACGGTCTTCAACTGCTGTCACTATTAATAGCCTGAGGCACTTCTGTATATTGGAAATGGCATAACAACTTTATCGTTGTCAAGAAACTGCCGTATAGACTGTTATAATATTCTTCGCCTAAATATCATTCTGAGCGCAGCGAAGAATCCAATTGGATTTTCAGAAGATCCTTCGGCTAAAGCCTCAGGATGACATGTTATTAATCGACTGGATTGCTTCGCTTTGCTCGCAATGTCGGAACTGGTTTCGAACTTCAGTTATTTAGCCTTTAAGCCGTTCAACTTATCAACTGTTCAACTATTAGTATTTCTTCAAAATAACAAGGTTTCTGGAATAATTTTCCTCGAGCGGAAGGTCATATTCGATTATTTCTTCAAGTTTTAGCCTTGATTTTTTAAGTATTTGCTGCGCTTCTTCCAGTTCTTCGTTAACTTTTAGGGACTTGTATGCAACAAAATACCCGCCTGCATCAAGCAAAGGCAACGCGTATTCTGCAAGAACTTTTAGCGGGGCAACGGCTCTTGAGGTGATTGTGCCATATTTACCGGTCAAATGTTCCGCTCTTGAACATATAGGATGAAGATTTTTCAAATTTAAAGCTGTTTTTATATTTTCAATTGCATTTATTTTTTTTCTTATGCTGTCCAGAGCGTAGACTTCAATATCTGAATATGCCATAGCTACAGGAACTGCAGGAAAGCCGCCGCCAGTTCCAATGTCAAGCAAATTTTCCGGCAAGCCGTACTTTTCAAAAAATACTGATATTGCAAGGCTGTCGCATATGTGTTTTTCCCATAAAAATTTTTCGTCATTTTTAGAAATTAAATTCAATTTTGCGTTTTCATTCAAAAAAACGGCTATATATTCCTGAAAATTATCTCTGTTCAGCTTCATTGTTAAACCTGTTTTGTATTTCATTAAATTTTTCATCACCGAGAATTACTCTCACGTCGTCAATTCTTTTGTTAATTTTTGCCATATTTTTTTCGCCGAGTTTGCCTTCTGAGGCTGTGCGGGCAATAAGATATTTTTCCAGAGCAGCTTCCGGATTTTTCATATAAAGATTGTAAAAATCCCCGAAAGCCATTGACGATGAAACTTTATAAATCCGCTCGTTAAGCCTGCAAGCCTTGCTGCAAGCCTGTTCATAGTAATGAAGAGCTTTTTCGGGATTTTTCTTTCTGTTTAATGCGGCAAGCTTCATTGAAGAATTATAAATTCCGTTGTCATTTCCGCTTTCCTCGTCAAGAGCAAGACTTTTTTCGTAAAACTTTTCAGCAGACTCTTTTGCCTCTGAATCCTCATAAATTGCAGCAAGATTTGAATATGCACCCGAGGCAAACTGATTTTTACCTTCAGCAAGTTCTACGCAATTTTTGTAACACATTACTGCCTGTTTTACTTCGTCTGCATCTTCGCTCAAAATTCCCAGTTTATAATAAAGTTCCGCAAGCAAAACTTCGTCCTCAGAGTTTTCCGTAAAATTAAGCGCTTTTTTCATATATTCGTAAGCTTTTTCAAAATCATCGTCGGAAATATCTGCAAGTTTTATATAAGATTTTATGTATATATCCGCTGTAAGATTATCCTCTGAAGTAAGTTCCGTCAATACATTTCTAGCATCTTCACGCTTAAACATCTGATAATAAACATTTGCCATTTCAAGTTTTATATCAGCAGCCTTCAAAGTATCTGCTCCGGAAACATATATTTTCAGGGCTTCCTCATAGTATTTTAGAGAGTTAAACCAATCAGAAAGCTTTGAATATGCCATCCCTAAACGCGCATAGACAACCGGAAGAAATTTTATATAATTCGCATCATTCTTCATCATCAGAATTCGCTGATAAATCATTACAACACGTTTAAAATTGTATTTATTCTCCTGCTGCCTTGCCAGATTTATAAGTTCAACCAGCGTCATACTGTTTTCTTTTTCAATAGCTTTTAACTGTTCATCCGTGAACGTTATAAATTCGTTTATTGAATCAGCAATCTGATTCATTATACTTGTTTCTTCTTCTTCGCTGTCAAAAATGAAGCTGATATTTTTTATATCTTTTTGTTCGGGTTCCGGAAGCGGAACTTCCTGCGGCTGATCTATTCTAAGTCCGTTTTCTATAATATATTTAGGCTTAATGACAGGCTTTTTAGGCAGAAACATTGTATGGTATTCAATTTCTGCCCTCATAGTAGCTCTTGAAATAAGCAGATTTCTCTCCATCGGTTTTAGAGGAAGCTGGGTATTGTATAAATCTACGCAGCTTTTGTGAATTTTCACAGCCACATTATCCGGAATTGAATTTTCCGCAATAATTTTATAGTAATCCTTCAGATAAATTGCATCTCCGTCCTGCGCCAGAATACAGGTTTCAATAAAAACTTTTATCTTAAAATCATCGTATAGATTGAGCGTTCTCAAAAGACTTACGCTGACAGGATGCCTTATAATTGTAAGAAATCTGAAAAGATGCCCGCTGACAGGATCAATGAGTGCAAGCGCTTCCCGCAAAATAAAATCATTATAAGATAGAAAGCTTTTGCTGTACCCGTCAAGAAATTCGTACATACTCAAACCTCTTATCTGAATAATTTTCATAGCGAGCGTTACATATAAAAAATATCCTCTTGTATGTTTGTAAAGTTCATCTGAAACCGGCCCGATGGTTTTTATGTCATACAACTTCAGGTATTTTTCAAAATTATGTTTTTCAAGCGCTCCTATAATTATTTTGGAATAATCAAACTGCTTTTCAAAATCTTTCATATCGAAAGTTCTGCCGGCAATTACAACTTTAACCTTCTGAGTATGCGACAGGTGTTTCAAAAAATCCAGAATTTCGCCTTTGTTTGATTTTAGAACCTGCTCAAATGAATCTATTATTACAACAATAGGAGCAGATATTGAAATAAAATAAGAATTAATTTTCTGCGCAAAATTTTCCGAGCGCATTTTTGGCTCTCTTATGATATTCTCAGCCTCAAGCGTCTTAAATTTTTCAAACAAAGCCAGAAGCAAATCTTCCAGATTTGAGGTTTCATAACAGTTATACATCAAGACAATCGTTTCCGGCCTTAAAAAATCTGTGAAATAATTAATAACTGAAGATTTACCTGTTCCCAAAAAGCCGCTTATTAACAACAGGAATTTTTCATACATAAAAAATTCATGCATTTTCAGAAACTGGTCATTATTGTTTTCTGCAAGAATTCTGGTTACCGGATCCGCATCCTGTTTTAAAAATATTTTTCTGTCGGTGATGTCGTCTATAAACTGATATTTCATATAAACTAATATTAAATTATAACAGCGAATTTTGCAAATTTATTTTTACACAATTGCACAAAATATTTTTTATAGTACAATATTATCAGTAACTTAGGGGAAGAAGATGGAATTTTTCAGAAAACACCAGAAATTAATAATCGGCGTTATAGCAGTAACCTTCATCGCTTGGACGGTTGGTTTAATGATGCTGCCACTTTTATTCAAATAGGGAAATAAATGAATTTAAATAAAATAGCAAAAAATTTATTTATAGCTTTATTGGCTGTGTTTATTTGTATTCTGACAATAACACCCCAGACTTCTTATGCAACAACTCTGGATCAAAAGAAGAAACAAACCAGAGAAAAAATTAAAAGAATTCAGCTTCTTGAAGGTTTAGAAAAGAATAAATTATATAAAAACCAGCAGAAACTGGAAACAACCCATTCTACCCTTGCCTCAACGCGGGCCAGATATAATGAAATTGAAAACAAATTAAGCCGGATGCAGGTAGAACTTTCAAGAGCGCAAAGCGACTTTAATAATGTTGATGCACAGTTAAAAAGCCGTATCCGTCAGGTGTTCAAAAACCAGCGGCTCGGGATGTTTGAACTTATTTTGTCAGCAAAAGACTTAAATGCTCTGTTAGATGTTGTTTATTTTGAACGAATTATCATAAGACGCGACTACAAAAAAATGGTTGAGCTGAAAGAGAAATCCGCAAAACTTGCAAAGATGAAAAAGGATATTGAAGTTCAAAAACAGGAACTTGCGGCAACTATAGAAAGCATGAATGACCAGCAAAGAACAATAAAAAGAGCAATCGCACAGAACCAGAGTATGATAAACAAACTAAAAACAGACAAAGCATACTACCAGAGAACTGAACGGGAGCTTGAACGCCAGTCTGAAGATTTGCAAAAAATGATAAGCAAAGGCTACAGCAAATCAACGGTAAAAACAACATCAACAGGTTTTATGAAACCGATTGCCGGCAGAATAACATCACCTTTTGGCTGGAGAACCCATCCGATATTTAACAGCCGTACATTCCACTCCGGGGTTGATATTGGCGGCCCGAATTACGGCAGCATAAGGGCTTCTAACAGCGGCAAGGTCATTTATTCAGGCTGGTACGGAGGTTACGGGAAAGTTGTCATCATAGACCACGGAATTATCAACGGACATCCGATGACAACCTTATATGCACATATGTCAACAATAAAAGTCAGCAACGGACAGTCTGTCCAAAAAGGCCAGGTAATAGGACTTGAAGGGACAACCGGCTATTCAACAGGGCCTCATTGCCATTTTGAAGTCAGAATAAACGGCAAACCAAACAATCCGCTTAATTATATTTAGAGAAGAAAAGGGATCATCATTGAAAAAATTACTCTTTACAGTTTTAATAACGCTAATGCTTCCAAATGCCGCACACGCTTACTGGGATATGTATCAGGATCCGGCAGTTGAACAAACTCCGGAGCAAAAAGAACTGGAAAGCATTCAGCAATTCTTTTTTGAACCGCCGATTAACTCGGAAGTCAAAGCAAAAGAGAAGATAAAAGATTATGATTCCGGCATGGCCGAATTCGGAAGCGAAGAAATTAAAGGCCGAGGCACCCCGCTTTTCAAACAACTAAGAATTAAAATCCAAAATTACTACAGGACAAAAGCTCATGAAGAAATGCTCGAGCAAAAAAGACTTGAAGCGGAATTTTTAAAGAAATTAGAGGAAGAAGAAGATTACACAAGTGAAGACGCAATTGAAGAAATGCAGGAAGAAAATCTTCAAAACTTTCTTGACCAAATAAATAAAGAGAAAAAACAACAAAAAGAAAAGAAAAAATTCAATCTTTTCAAAAAAGATAAAACTACTAACGAAGAAGCGCCGCAGGCTGACAAACCTGCCGGTAAGAAACCGGCAGATGACAATCCGGACAAAACAGAAACCGGTGTTCCGCCGGAAAATAAAACCGACACCGCGCCTGAAAGCGAAGAAACTATGAAAATCAAAGGCGGGGTTAAGCAGGTTGAAGCAGAAAAAGAAGCCATTTTAGACTGTGAAGTTGTTAATTATCTTGATGAAGAAGTTGAAGCACTCGGCCGTCCTGTATTAAGATTCCCGACACAGGGGGTCAAAATTGTTGCGGACAGATTAACGTATAACACTGCAACTAACATACTAAAAGCCTTTGATAACGTTGAAGTTACAAAAGACGGCAACACAATGTACGGAGATTTCTTCCAGTTGAACATCAACGAAGAAAATGCTCTTATAACAAATCTGAAAACTGATCAGCTAAATATGACAATTTACGCAGAAAAGGCAAACGCTGAAGATGACTTGATTGTATTAGAGAAAGGTAAAATTGCATCAGAACGTTCATATATTCTGCGTCTTCAGACTAGATTTCTGCGTATCAGACCTGACCGAATAGTGGTTCCGGAAGCTGCGCAGTCGCACTTTGAAGATATTGTAGGTCATACTAAAATTAAAGTAGTGGCTAAAACAATAAAAGTTAACGCAAAAGATGATCATGAAACAATCTCCGTAAAAGATGGCAGTGTTCATATTGGGGATATAAAAGCTTTTAATTTTAAAAGCTTCACCGTACACACAAATAAAGAACATAACTTTGTCGAAACAAATATTCCGGAATTTGGAAGCCGTTCAAGAGTTGGGATGTTTCTAGGCCCGGGCTTTGTATTTGATGCTCCGCTAGGCTCAACGATAAAAGTGATGCCGCTTTTAAACTACAGAGATGAATTAGGCTATGGCGGCGCATTAAGATTCACAAATTCAACAAACAGAACAGATATGATGTATGGAAGTGCAAAAGACATTTTTGTTCTTCGCGGTAAACAATATCTGGATGACAAATTTATGCTGCAATACGGGATAAACTCATATATGAGTGATTGGTGGATGGGCTACCGTATGGCAAAATATTTAGCAGAAGCTGTATATATGGACGGAGTCAGATACCCTGACTTTTTAGGCAAAGGAAAACACCTGACATTTAAGCATCGTACATCATTCGGTTATATGCATGATACAGACCTCAACACACGCGGAGAAAAAATTCGCTCTAACCAAATTGGCACAACAAGATTAAAATACATGGCACAAATAATGCAGTCACTTTATTCATACCATAACAATGAAAAGCGCCTGCATCTAGACTCCGGACTTCTCCTGCAGGGCAGCGGCTCAGTTTACGGAACGGGCGATACCCAGTTTGTCGGTCGCATAGGGCCATATCTTCATACCCAGTACAAATATTGGATGCAGGATATTGGATACTTTCAGTCTGCATATTCCGACCAAAGTCCTATTCCGAGATTTGATGCTTACAGATATGGCAGATCCAACGTATATTTACGAGAAGCTCTAAGGGTAAACAAATATTTAACAGTTGCTTACGGAACATCTATAAATCTTTCAGGTGATTCTCCTAACGGTAAAGATTTACAGGAAAGTGCATTTATATTTTCCGTAGGACCTGATGATTTTAAAGTTAATTTCGGATATGATTTTATACGAGAACAAACCTACTTTACAATCCAGCTGGCTCTGGATACAAAAGGCTCATCAGTTGAATATGACCGATTGGAAATCCAGCATCCTGAAAAGCTGGGCAAAAGCAAAAAATATGTACAACCTGTTGTATTTCCGGAGGATAAGCCTAAACAACCGGTCAAACGTACTTTTGCTCAGGTTATAAACATAGAAGATCCAAACAAAGAACAAATATAAAACCATGGAATTAAATAAAATAAAAGAAGAACTAAAAAAATACGGACGCCTTGCGGGAGAAAAGAACATGACCCCGGGCATCTCAGGCAACATGTCAGCAAGAGTTGAAGACAGGATATTAATCACAACATCCGGTTCCGCTAACGCATATTTAGAAGATGACGAACTTGTTTTGATTGATTTTGAAGGCAATCTTGTTGACGGACACAAAAAGCCATCCAGCGAAAAAATGCTCCACGTAGAATATTACAAACAAAGACCTGATATAAATTGTATTCTTCACATGCACAGTCCGTATTTAAGCACGTTTGCGGCCTGCAAAAAAGCCCTAAATCAACCGGTAATGCCGGAAAATATTTTTTACTTCGGAGAAATTCCGCTTGCGGAATACGGACTTCCTTCATCATCGGATCTGGTTGAAAAAACCGCGAAGTATTTTAAAGATTACAATGTAATATTGATGGCAAATCACGGGATGATTTCTGCCGGAAAAACAATAAAAGAAGCCTACTTAAATCTAGAACTGGCAGAAAGCTACGCTCAGGTCATACTTCAGACAGAAATTCTCGGCGGAGCATCACATTTAACAAAAAAAGAAGTTGAAGAAATTAATGCATTAAAAAACGGTTGTGGTAAAATTTCAGTAAAAGAGGAAAAATAAATGTCTTTAATGTTGGAAAATAAACAAGGATTAATAGCCGGCGACGGGATTTTGCCGGTAAAAATGGCGCAGTATGCAAAAGAAAACGGTTTTGACGTAGTATGCATATCACTTGCAAGAGACAACAGGGCAAAATTAAAAAAATACTGCTCAAAAGTTTACGACTGCCATCCCGGCGAAATAAACAAAATTGAAAAAATACTGAAAGACGAAGAAATAAAACAGGCAACTTTTTTAGGAAAAGTTCATAAACGAGTACTTTTGCAGCTTCACAAGTTTGACGCCCGCGCAATAGAACTTTTAAAAACAATAAAAAGGCTGAACGACGATGAAGTCATGCTTCTTATTGTAAAAGAGTTTGAAAAAGCGGGAATAACGGTTCTTGATCAGACGATTTTCATCAAAAATCTTATGATACCTGCAGGAGTCTTAGGCAAACACAAACCGACGGAAGAACAGCTTCAGGATGTAAACTACGGGTTCTGGCTTGCAAAAGAAATGGGCAAAATTGACGTCGGACAATCTGTTATAATAAAAGATAAAATGGCAATGGCGGTAGAAGCAATAGAAGGCACTGATATGTGCATCAAACGCGGTGCAAAGCTTGCAAAAAGCGGAGCGGTTGTCGTGAAAGTTGCAAAACCGAAGCAGGACAAACGTTTCGATATTCCGGCAGTAGGCTTAAGAACACTTAAGACAATGAAACGCTGCAAAGCAGCCCTTCTTGCCGTCGAAGCAAACGAAACAATTATTGTAAATCAGGAAGAAGTAATAAAATTTGCAGACGATAACAATATCGTATTGATGGCAGTAAATTCATGAAAAAAGTTTTCATAATAACAGGCGAATACTCAGGCGACATCCACGCTTCAAATGTTGCAAAAAAATTATATGAATTAAACCCTGATATAGAAATAGAAGGGATTGGCGGAGAAAACCTTAAATCCGCAGGTGTAAAGCTGTTTTCGGACCAGAAAAAAATGGGGGCTGTCGGAATTTCTTTCGGGATAATTTTTAATCACATAATTTTAGGCAAAAAAGTTGTGGATTATCTGACAAAAGAATTCAAACCTGATATTGTGCTGTTGACGGATTACGGGGCATTCAATCTTAACGTCGCAAAATTCTTAAAAAAAGCAGGGATAAAGACATTCTATTACATTCCGCCTCAGGTCTGGGCAAGCCGGAAGTGGCGGATTAAGACAATAAAAAAGAATATTGACGAAGTTCTCTGCATTTTCCCGTTTGAAAAAGAAATGTATGAAAGTTACGGGATAAAAACTCATTACTGCGGTCATCCGCTTGTTTCGCAGCTTCCGCCAAAAACAGACAGGGATGCTTTTTTTGAAAAATACAACCTTGATAAAAACAAAAAACTTGTTGCGGTTTTTCCGGGCTCAAGAAAGTTTGAACTTAAACAATTGATGAATGTTTTTGTAAAAACAGCACAAAATCTTGAAAAACTTCATCCTGATATTCAATTTGTGATTTCTCATGCCCCGAATTTACCTGATGAGGTTTTTGACAAATATTTAAGAAACACTGACTATAAAGTTATAAAAGGCGACAATCATGCACTTTTGAGCGTATCAAACGCGCTTATACTTGCCTCCGGAACGGTTGCACTTGAAGCTGCTATGTATAATACTCCTATGATAATAGCCTACAGAGGCCCGTGGCTATTTTATTTCATCTATCTGCTTGTAAGATGTATAAAGATGGTTTCTCTGCCAAACATCATCTCCGGAAAAATCGTTGTACCTGAAATTATCCAAAAAGATGTTACGGTTCAAAATATAACCTATGAAATCGAAAGAATTCTCTATGACAACGACTATAGAATAAACTATATTAACCAATTGAAGCAGGTTTCAACACTTTTATCAGACAAAGTTTCATCAACCGAAGCCGCTCTTGAAATTACAAAAGAGTTAAAAAGTTAACATAAATTAACTTTAACTTTAAAAATACGCAAAAACCTGTTTAAATTAACGTTTATAAATACAGGTAGATGTATTATGACTGAAATAACAGGTGTAAAGGCAAATAATGTAACAAACAATCCGTTTTTGGAATTCAATTCAACAAAAAACGGATACTATTTTCTGCCGTCATATATAGCAACCCGGAATGATAGTTTTCAGGCGCAAACAGTCAAAAAACAGGAAGAAAAAAAAGAACGGCACCTTGGCAAAACCATTGCATTTTCAGCTCTCGGAGTCGGCGCAGGTATTTTATTTTTGATGAGAGGGCTTCCGAAAAACGCATACAAAACTCTTGAAAAATGGTCGCAAAAACTTGAAAACAAACTTGCCAAACAAAGAAAAAGCGGACAGGTCGGCAAACTTGAAGAATTTTACACTTTCACTTTAAATAAACTCAACTCATTCATCGGAAAAGCCCAGAGTATCAACAACTTTGTCGCCGTAAAAGACATCACTTTCAAAAAACTTATGTACAAGAACAAAATTACGCAAAAAATCCATGAAAAAATTACAGGAGTTTACGAAAAAATAGGCAGACGCACTGTAAACAAATCTTACGACAAAGCAAAATCAAAACTTTACGGAATGTTCCAGACTTTTGAGGACTATGACGACAGAATTCTAAAAAATAATAAAAACAATACCGAAAAAATTGAAGACAAAACAGTACAAGAATGGCTTGATGAGATAGAAAAACTAAAGACAAAAATCAGACGCACCTGGAACGCAAACTATGGAGCAAGAACAAGAGAAGACAGATATGCTAAGATAAAAGACGGCATGAAAAACCTGACAGATGAAGTCTGGGAGGCTACTGCCGGAAACTTAAACAACTTAAGCAAAAAAGAAATGTATGAAAGTTTTATTGCAGAAGAAAAACTCTCCGGCAAAAAGCTTAAGCTTATGACTGATACTCTATCCTCAAGATACGTTATAACAAGAGATATAGATGACATTTACAAAAGTACGGTTGATGTTGTCGATTCAATGACATCATTTATAAAAACCCGTGACAAATCTTCACGTGATATTATAAAAAATCTAAGATTAAAACTGGAGGACTGGAAAAAGCTTTCAGGAAAAGAGGAAATGTCAAAAAGAACATCCTTGCATGAAGAAATCAATACTCTTTTAAAACAGCTATCCTCAAGCATCAAAGATAACAAACGCACATACGGATATAATCCGGAAACCGTAAAGCTTCTTGAAGCAAATATTAACGAGATCGGAAATATTATGGGCGAAAGCGGGAAAGGTGCATTGCAGGAGATTTATACAATTTACAAAAAACTTTTGCCAAGAGAAGATTACATCAAGCTCAAGAGTTCAACATCCCGAAACATAAAATATCTTGACGATGCAATTTCAAAAGAAACAAACAGCTTTTTTGATATGATGCGGGATTTAACAATGGGTTCTGCGCCGACAGATATTTTATCAATTCTGGGTGCTATAGGCGCTATCGGCATCGGACTTTCAAAAGCAGAAAACAAAGACCAGCAAAACACTGTTCTTCTGAAAGCCGGAATTCCGGCAGTAGGTGCGATTGCAACTTCGCTTTATTTTTCTGCAAGTCTTGTATCCGGAGGTAAAGCAATGATGTACGGTGCACTTTCCGGTTTAGCAATCAGCAAACTCGGATCCATGCTTGACGATTACCGCAAAAAGCACTTTCCAACAAAAGCGCCGGCGCCTTCAAATACCGCAGAAGCAAAGAATTAACTTCGTTTAAAGGTTATTCAATCATATTTGCAAGTTTGTAAAGATAATCGTCTTTTGCACTTGTGTGAAATCCCGTCGGAATAAAATGTTCTTTATATTTTTCAATTGCATAGCGGTCAGTCATGCCTGAAATATAATCAGTTACAATCCGCTCAATACGGCTTTCTTCACAAATATTTTTAAGTTTGTCGGAATAAAGGAAAAACAATTCTCTTATAACGTTACGGGCCTTACTTTCTTCCAGTTTTGCCGGAGAATCCATATAGACATTTTCAAACATCCAGTTTCTTAAGGCGGTTGTATATCCCCACGCTTCCTCACTCATCGAAACATTTGGTTTACCGAGCGAATTATTTATAATTTCAGCAATCATTTTATTAAGACGCTTGCTCTGAACTGACGAAAAATAATCTATACAATCTTTTGGCAAATCGCTTTCTGAAATTATTCCAGCGCGGATTGAATCTTCTATATCATGATTAATATATGCAATTTTGTCTGCAAGCTGGACAATCTGTGCTTCCGGAGTTTTTGGAGTATAACCCCAGGTATGTGTCAGAATTCCATCAATTGTTTCATAACAAAGATTAAGTTTTTCCAGAACTTCAACAACTCTGACGCTTTGAATATTATGATGAAATCCGCCTTTTACAAGTTCATCCAAAACACCTTCACCGCAATGCCCGAACGGAGTATGCCCTAAATCATGCCCGAGTGCTATTGCCTCAACCAGATCTTCATTAAAACTCAACGCTCTTGCGATTGTGCGTGCAATCTGTGATACTTCCAGCGTATGCGTTAATCTGGTTCTGAAATGGTCGTCAAACGGTGACAAAAACACCTGCGTTTTATGCTTCAAACGCCTGAAAGCTTTTGAATGAAGAATTCTGTCACGATCCCGCTGGAAACAGGTTCTGAGCGGACATTCATCCTCCTGAATTTTTCTTCCTTTTGAATTTACGCTTTTTGTTGCAAATTCATTTAATAAGATATTTTCTCTTTGTTCCAGATTTTCGCGTATTGTATTATTTTCGGTAGCTGTCATAAATCTTCTCTAAAAAATTCTACGTTGCAACTGAATTATAACAAAAAAACTGATTTTATATTACACCGTTTGAATTATTTACCGTAATGAGAAGATTAGCCGGTTGTTTAGCCGCAGCGGTAATTTCAAAAATCCGTTCAAATTATAACATCAAGATATGAAAGAATTTTTAACATCTCCAATAACCAAAACAACATCACGGGCAGCACTTTTAATTTTCATTTTTTTATGCACAATTATGTGCATTTACAGATTTCACACATACACCTATCTGACCGTTGTGTTCAATGATGCCCGCCCTGTCAGAAACAAAATCCCGGTTTATTATAAGGGTTACAGGATAGGTAAAGTCGAAAAAATAAAACCAAGTGATGATTTTAAATCAACTATGGTTACAATTGTGCTTTACCCCAAAAACCTGCGGCTTCCGTCAAATACAACGGCACTCTTAACAAGAGAAAAACGTGAACGCCGTGAAATTGATTTTGTAAACCTTATTTATCCGGACGAACCATCTGAATTACCGCTTAGAAGCGGTGATAGCATAAACGGGTTTACGACGGTCGATATTGAAAGTTATTTTTCATCAAAAGCAATATCGGGCGACCTTGATAAAATTACAAACAACGTGAACGAACTTCTTGAAAGCCTTAATGCGACAAGCAAAGCTCTCACAATGCTGATGGACGTTCTGACCGAAACCGTAAATGAGAACCGTCCGTCAATAAAGATTATGACTGAAAATCTTGCCAGAATGTCTGACAGCCTGCGTATTTTTGCCTTTAAATTAAACAATGCAATTAATCAGCAGCAGCTTCAAAATACTTTTACTAACTTTGATAAAACCTCTTCAAATGCAGTAATCACAACTGACAACCTCGACAGAATAACCAAAAATATAAATGTTTTCACGGCAGACTTAAACAAAAATTCGCCGGAAATCACAAAAACAATTTCTAACGTGGAAGTTATAACCGGAAATATTGCCGCAATTACGTCAGGAGTCAAGACGACGCTTTCGCAAAACTTCGGCGGGTTAAGGCTGCTATTCGGGAAACCTGTCAAAAATAACTGTCATAAAGATTGCAATCCCTGCACGCAGAGAAAATAATTACTCAAGCCCTTCTGCCTTTTTGTAGCAGGCGCGCGCTTCTTTAATCCGTTTGAGAGATGTCAGAATGTCGCCTTTGAGATTGTAATTGTAAGAATCTTTGCGCAGCATAAGGCTTCTGTTTATATTTTCAAGCGCTTCTTCGTAATCATTCATCCTGTAATAAAGGTTTGCTATTCGATAATAACAGCAATCATCCGGTTTGTATTCAAGACTCTGCTGATAAGCTTTCAAAGCATCTTCGTAACAGTCTGTTTCTTCAAGGCATACACCTTTATAAAGCAGGGCTTTCGGATCCTGATTTGAGATTATATGCCTGTTAAAATACTTCAGTGCATTATCATAATCCTTCATTCTATAATACGTAACACCAATATCAAAATCACACCATATACTGTAATTAATTTTATAGTTTTCTTTTACCGTTTTCATAAGCTCAACAGCTTTATCATATTCTTCAAGCTCCACATAAGACCTTATTTTATATATGAAAGCTCCTTCAAATTTTTCTTTTATCAGAATTCTGTTTACGACATCAATACATTTTTTATATTCATTGCGGTCAAAAAAGAAGTCCAGAAGTAAGTAGTAGCAATTTTCTATAGTTTTTTTATTTTTACTTTTTGATATGACGTTAAAAATCATATCAACAGCCTCTTTTTCCCTTCCGGCATTCAGCAGGATTATAGCTCTTGCGGCAGCAATATTTTCCCGAAAGCACAATTCTAATGCCCCGCTCCAAAGGATTGCAAACAGCAAAACCCCCATCGACGAAATCGGAATGTATAGTCTTTCATTTATTATTTTTTTAAACAGCAGCGGCAAATCTTTAACTGCCGCACCGATATTAAAAAAATAAACATTTAATAATGCCCGCCAGTAAACATAACCCGCATCGTCACTCTGACATTCAAAAAATCTTTTATAATAAACAACTGATTCTTTATAATTATCTCTTTCGTACACTGCAAGATACGCCAGAGCCTGATAATCCCAGCGGCTGCCAATTTCAAGCGCTTTTAAAAAGTATTTTTTGCCTGAATCATAACCTTTTAAATACCCTAATGTGATATATGCAAGAGCATTGTTTTTGTTCATTCGTAAAGCTTTAAGTACATATTTACGGGCTTTTTTGTAAAATCCGTACCATTGACAAATTTCCGCAAGATTATTATATGTCATAGAGGTCGCCTTGCCTGATTTAATAACACGCTGCAGCTTAAACCACATCCATAATCCGTTTAAAGGAGAGATATAATAATCTATTTCCTGATTTTCAACAATAAAATTCTCTGTCATCCTAACCTTCCTATTCCCGTTTACGGATTTAGAATGACAAATCTTTAATATTTTTTACATTAGTTAATAAATAAAGTGAAGAGTGAAGAGGGTTGAACAGTTGAATGGTTGAAGGGTTGAAAAGTTTGTTTCGTAAAATGTTTTCTCTCCGACCATTGCGGAGCGAACAATCAATGTTCCGTTTCAGAACTTCAAAGCAAGTGTTGTTTGAGTGCGAAGCACGAGTTCACTTGCTTTATATGAAACGGTTACAATTGATTAGTAAGCGAAGCACCGGTCGGGAGCTTCTTTGCGGTACTTTCTTGTCGGCACAAGAAAGTACCATGTTTTATTGAATGAAATATAAAGCAGCAGGTTGTGGTAAATTTTAATTTACCGCAACAAAAAAGTTTCAGTAATCAGAGATTACCAAAACCTACTATTTATATAAAATTTCATGAGATTCTTCGGTCGCTTCGCTCCCTCAGAATGACATGCGGTGCGCAAGGAGATTCTTCGGGCTTCGCCCTCAGAATGACGGGAGTCTATCCCCTCTCCTTGCGGGATGCTAGTT
Source organism: Candidatus Gastranaerophilales bacterium (assembly GCA_944325605.1). Lineage (GTDB taxonomy): Bacteria > Cyanobacteriota > Vampirovibrionia > Gastranaerophilales > Gastranaerophilaceae > Scatenecus. The sequence goes on along the minus strand of CALVAX010000011.1, from coordinate 23,382 downwards.
CGAACCGGCGAGGAATGAGCCGAGTGAGACTGTATGCCGTATGGCTGAGGGTTAGGGTGAGGGGCAAACAATTTGTGAAAAGTGAAGAAAGTTGCCTCTGCTCAGAATTACAAAATCAAACAGCCGGCGGGTTAGATAGATTTACGCAAAATCATAGATTTTAGTAAACATTATTCTGAATTTTCCCCTCACAAAAGGCAAAAATGTTTTCAACCGTTGTATTCAAAATCCTGTTGATGGCTTCATGCGTATCGTAGGCTATGTGTGGCGTCACTATTACATTATCAAGCTGCAAAAGCTTGTTGTTCAAGACGGTTTTCTGAAGCGACTGCGGCGTCATTCGCCCGATATCTATCAGATATTCAGGAGCTGTCAGGATTTCTTCGCTTTCCAGAACATCAAGCCCTGCTCCTGCTATTTTTTTGTCAATCAAAGCGTTGTAAAGCGCCTGAGTGTCAATCAACTCGCCGCGGGCTGTGTTTATTATAAATGAAGAAGGTTTCATCATCTCAAAAATTTCCTTGTTAAAAATATGGTAATTATCTTTTGTAAGAGGAGAATGAAGCGAAATAAAATCCGAATTTCTGACTAGCCCTTCAAAATCCGTGTATTGAACGTAGTATTTTTCTTTTAAATCTTCTCTTTCTTTTATGTCAAATCCCAGAATTTTCATCCCGATGCCGTTTGCAAGCCTTGCCATTTCCGCACCGATTGCGCCGAGTCCGACAATTCCGATTGTCTTGCCGAAAATTTCGACCCCTATTGTTTTATGCGGATTAATGACTGATTTTTGCAAGTCGTTATATGAATTTGTAACCTTACGGGTTACATCAAAAAGAAGCGCCAGTGCAAATTCCGCAACGGTCATATTCCCGTAATTCGGAGTGTTTTCAACATAAATTCCATGCGATTTACAAAAGTCCGTATCAATATGGTTGAATCCGACAGAGCGGAGTGCAATCAGTTTTAAATTTCCGAAATGTTCGAGAACTTCCGAACTTACGCGGGATGTCGTAAAGCAGGAAATTATCTCCGCCTCTTTCCGGCTTCCGGTTAAATCGAATAAATCATTCAGCGGCTCTTTTATAAGTTCAAACTCAAACCTGCCGCCGCAGGCTGACCTTAAAAATTCGACTTCGTAATCCTGAACATCAAAAAATATTACTTTTTTCATATAAAAACCCCCGTTGTTTTTTATGATAAACAACAGGGATTTTTTTAAACATTCGACAGTCCGTCAGGTTCAATTAGTGTAAAAATCTGAACCAGATGTAGATTGTGCTCAAAATTAACGATGTAATCATTACAACAGCACCGTATTTGAGGAACCTCATAAATGAAATCGGATGTCCGTGATGAGCCGAAGTTTCGGAAACGATAACGTTTGCGGCAGCACCGATGATTGTAAGGTTTCCGCCAAGGCATGCCCCGAGTGACAAACACCACCACAGAGGCAGCGTATAGTCAGCTCCCATAACGTTTCTGATTTCAAGAAGCATCGGAGTCATTGTTGCGGTATATGGAATGTTATCAATAACACCGCTTATGAACCCTGAAGCCCAGAGAATAATCATTGCCGTTGCAGCCTGAGAGCCTTCAGTCACGTTCAAAACCCATTTTGCCATCAGCGCAATTCCGCCTGAAGCTTCAAGTCCGCCGATTATGATGAATAAACCGATGAAGAAGAAAATAGTGTTCCATTCAACATCACTCAAAATGTCTTTCGGCTTTTCAAACAAAAGCAGGAAGCTGGCACCGAGCATTGCGGTTACACAGGTTTCAATATGAGTAACATCATGAAGGACAAATCCTAAAATAACAAGTACAAGCACAATTCCGCTTCTTATCATCAAAGGATAATCCGTAATAGTCTTTGAATTATCAAGGTTTGCAACCTCAGCCATTCTTTCAGGAGTTGTGTGAAGGTCTTTTTTGAAGAACAGCCACAAAATCGCAAGAACAACAATCATAATAACAACAATAATCGGAGTTAATTCATTCACAAAATCCATAAATGAAAGTCCGGCTGCACTTCCGATAATAATGTTCGGCGGGTCGCCGATTAAAGTAGCTGTTCCGCCAATATTAGACGCAAAAATTTCCGTCATAAGGTACGGAACCGGGTTGATGTCAAGTTTGTCTGCAATAAAGAACGTTACTGGCATAATTAAGATAACGGTTGTAACGTTATCAAGAAATGCCGATGCAAATGCAGTAAATGCGCCCAATGCAATCAAAACTCCGACCGGATGCCCTTTTGTGAGTTTCAAAAGCTGGTTTGCAATCCAGTTAAACATACCGCTTCTTGTCGCAATGCTTACAATAATCATCATTGAAACAAGAAGGAAAATAACGTTGAAATCAACAAAGTTGATAAAATAATGTGGATCCAAACCTCCGTCAAGTGTTTTTGTCTGGCTGACAAGCCCGAGAAGAATAGTAAGAGCACCGCCTAAAAGTGCAATCGTAACTTTCGGGATTTTTTCCAGCGCAATAAACACGTAAGCAATTAACAGAATAGCGGCAGAAATCGCAACACTGTGCGCCTGCACGATACTGTGTAAGAGTTCCATTAATACCTCCCTCTATTTTGTACCACCGGTTAGGTTAATCATAATATAAAAATAACCAAATGCAAAAACTAATAGAAAGTTTACGTCATTCTGAGGGCGGAGCCCGAAGAATCGCCTTGCGCACTGCATGTCATTCTGATGGCGGAGCCCGAAGAATCGCCTTGCGCACTGCATGTCATTCTGAGGGCGAAGCGTTAAGAAGCGCCTTGCGCACTGCATGTCATTCTGAGGGAGTGTAACGACCGAAGAATCTCTTTATTTTCTGTTTTGTCCTCTGAACGAGTAGTAGATCGGGATACGTGCCCGATAGAAAATTTTTAGCCATTTTGTCTTTCACTGTCATCCTGAATTTATTTCAGGATCTCATTGAGATACTGAGATAAACTCAGCATGACAAAATGGCTTGTTATGGTTTCAGTGGATCCTTCGGCTTTTCGCTCTCGCAGTAAACGGGTACGGCTGACGCCTTTCACCCTCTGCTCGTGCGCCTCAGGATGACATGTTTTTTATTTTTTACGTCATTTTGAGGGAGTGCAACGACCGAAGAATCTCATCAGGTTTTTTGGAGATCCTTCGCTTCGCTCAGGATGACGTGACTTCTTTTCTTGTCATTCTGAGGGAGTGTAACGACCGAAGAATCTCTTTATTTTCTGTTTTGTCCTCTGAACGAGTAGTAGATCGGGATACGTGCCCGATAGAAAATTTTTAGCCATTTTGTCTTTCACTGTCATCCTGAATTTATTTCAGGATCTCATTGAGATACTGAGATAAACTCAGCATGACAAAATGGCTTGTTATGGTTTCAGTGGATCCTTCGGCTTTTCGCTCTCGCAGTAAACGGGTACGGCTGACGCCTTTCACCCTCTGCTCGTGCGCCTCAGGATGACATGTTTTTTATTTTTTACGTCATTTTGAGGGAGTGCAACGACCGAAGAATCTCATCAGGTTTTTTGGAGATCCTTCGCTTCGCTCAGGATGACGTGACTTCTTTTCTTGTCATTCTGAGGGAGCGAAGCGACCGAAGAATCTCATGAAATTTTATATAAGGCCGGATTAAATAAATCCGGCCTGCTTGATGTTATTCCTTTACATTGCCGTCTTTGTCGTATGAGGTTGCACTAATCTTGTTACCATCCTAGTCATATTCATAGACAAGATAAGAATCAACATTGCCGTCTTTGTCGTACATGATTTGACTAATCTGGTTACCATCCTGGTCATATTCATAGACAAGATAAGTACCAACACTGCCATCTGGGTTGCGATTAATCTGTTGTGTCATGTTGCCGGATTTGTCGTATGCGTAGTCATAATAGCTGTAAATACTGCCGTCAGGGTTGCGCCAAATAGCTTGTGTCTTGTTGCCGTCTTTGTCGTATGTGTAGTTCCAATAATACCTAACACTGCCATCTGGGTCGCGTACAATACATTGTGTCTTGTTGCCGTCTTTGTCGTATGTGTTGTCATTATAGCAATCAACACTGCCGTCTGGGTCGCGGTAAATCTCTTGTGTTTTGTTGCCGTCTTTGTCTAATACTTCTTCTACATAACCATTTTCATCGTATGAGTACATTGTGCCATCCGGATTTGGAGCTGTCTGGTTTGCATATTTTTCTCGTTTTATATACATTTGCATATCAAGCGGAGCCTTGTTGTTTGACAAATCTTCTCCTTTTGCCGGAGGTGTCGCAGCCTTTGGCGGGTTTGGATCTTTCGCCGGTGGAGTTTGTTGAGCCGGCGGGGTTTGCTGTGCCGGTGGCGTGTTCTGTGCAGGCGGCGTCTGCTGCACCTGCTTCGTCGGATTGGGCTGCTGCGCTTTTGACAAATCCAGACCCATTGCGCCATAGATTTTGTTCATCTGCTCGTCGGACAAACTTATTTTATCGCCCTGCCTTATTACATAACTCTTGCCCCAGCCGGCGCGCGTTTTATCCGTTCCGCCGCTGAATAGTTTCTGACCTTCGGCCTGCTCTTCTTTCTGAATTTCATCAAATACTGACATGACTTTATTCCAGTCTATCTTCTGGTTTGAGTCAAAGCCTGCATGCTTTTTTGCCTGTTCCAAAAATATATACGTCAGGCCTTTGTCTTTTCCGCTCACTGTGTAGTCAAATCCCATTTTTATACTCCTTTTCTCTTTAGGGCTAAGCACACGCTGCTTATATTTTTATTAAAACTTTTTGCCCCAAATTATTGACTACACGCCCTCATATCATATCATATCATATCATATAGCGCATTATAAGCGGATTTCAGTCACTTTTAAAATCATCTTTACATTTCGTTACATTTCCGGTTTTGTTAATAATTCTATATCAAATCTTACTTATTAATTAACCCTCAAAAATATAGATAACAACAAATTTAACCAAGACTGATTAAAATCCGGAACAAAAGTTTTTTAATAATAATGCGCAACTCTAACAAACATAGGAGGATATATGACTAATTCAACAATCAGAATACTTCTTGTAGAAGATCAGAAACTTATGCGTGTAGGGCTTAAATCCCTGTTTGACGAACATAAAGAACTTGAAATCATTGCCGAAGCCCGGTGCGGGAAAGAAGCCATTGAAAAATACAAGACAATTCATCCTGATATTACACTTATGGACATAGGGCTTCCGGATATGAGCGGAATTGAGGCGACTAAAAAAATTCTTGAAATCGATTCAAAGGCCAAAATTATTATATTAACTTCACATCTTTCTGAAAACGAAGTTATAGACGCACTTCATGCCGGGGCCTGCGCTTATGTTATGAAAGATATAAATACGGAAATATTAAAGATGATTATAAAAACAATAAAAGACGGCGCAATGTGGCTTGACCCGCAGGTTGTTCCGATACTCAGAGAGAAAAACTGCGGTGTAATTCCGCCACGCCAGATGTCAAGGGCTATGTTTAAGGAGCAGCATTCAAACCTGACACAGCGGGAATATGAAGTTCTGAAGCTTGTGGTTGACGGGAAGTCAAACAACGAAATTGCACAGGCTCTCACGATAAGCGAACATACGGCAAAAGCACATGTTTGCAACATTATTCAAAAACTTGTGGTCGACGACAGGACGCAGGCTGCTGTTAAGGCTTTGAAAGAAGGACTTGTTTAATAACCGGAAAATTCACCCGCAATGAACAACTTATTGTTTATTCGCTCTGTAAAATTATTAAATTAAGTAACAATATTATATTTTCTGCTTAAGAAAAACCCGGAATATTCCGTCATTTTTCTTGTAGAAAGGGTTGAGTCTTATGCTAGAAAAAGATATTGATAAATTTTTAAATGAACTTGCGGTTTCAAAAGCCTGGGCTGATGATTTTGCAAGCGCAATCCGGACTGAAAATGATCTTGATATTCTGAAAGAAGCCGCAAGCCTGAAAAGTCAAAACGGAGAAAGGCTTTACGACAACTTCCAGCTTTTTCAGTTTCTCGGGGACAACAAAGAAACAAAACTTGCGCTTGCAAAAAAATTCGCTGAAGAAAACCCAGAATTTAGCAGCAAAAACTTTAATTTACCCGTAATTAATTATATTATTAAAAATAACCTGACAGATGAAGAAGCCGCATCCATAATCCAAAACGCAGGTAAATAGACTATTAAATCGATTGTATTTGGCCTTATTTTTGATATATTTTATAAGTAGTTATATAATAATATCACTGGAGGTTAAATAAGATGAGAAGGCGGGCCGCCGGATTTTTGAACGGTTCGATTGCTGCCGCAAGCTACGGGACAAATCCACTTTTTGCACTGCCGTTGTATGCCGGCGGAATAGGTGTTAATTCGGTGCTCTTTTACAGATATTTCTTTGCTGTATTGATTTACGGACTGTGGCTTAAATTTGTGAAAAAAACTTCCCTTAAAATAACACTCAAAGAATTCTTTCCGCTGTTTTTTCTCGGAATATTCTTCTCGCTGTCATCTCTGACGCTTTTTATTGCATTTCAATATATAGAAGCAGGAATTGCCTGTACAATCCTTTTTATTTATCCGGTTATGGTTGCACTACTGATGGCAATATTTTTTAAAGAAAAAATAACCAAAACCGTTGTCGGCGCAATATGCCTTACGACATCCGGCATTATACTGCTATACAAGGGCAACCCCGGAATGGATTTAAATATTCAGGGAATTTTGATTGTTTTAAGTTCCGCACTTCTTTATGCATTATATATAATAGGTGTCAAAAATATTAAGGCAATCAAACATATAAAAAGTGACAAATTATGTTTTTATGTAATGCTTTTCGGACTGCTGGTGTATGTTGTAAACCTGAAATTCTGTACACAGCTTCAGATTATCAACGATCCATTTTTGTGGCTTTGCGCACTTGCTCTGTCAATATTTCCGACAATTATTTCAATTGAAACTATAAATATTGCAATAAAACTCATCGGCTCAACTACGACAGCAATCCTCGGTGCTCTGGAGCCATTAACCGCAATATTCTTCGGGGTTGTGTTCTTTCACGAACATCTCACTCCAAGAATCTGCCTCGGGGTTTTTATGGTTTTGGCAGGGGTAATTCTTATTGTTACAAGGAAAATGAGAGTTTCGCAAAATAATTATAAAGTTTAATTAAAAAATGAACTATTATTAATCGGAAACCTTTTTAAAACTTCATTTATGGGTCATAATAATAGTTGAGTTGAGCATGCTTAACCTTAAAACTAATCTCCAGTAAAAAAGAAAGGGTTGCGATGGAAAATTTTTCTTCAAATTCACCTTGCAGATATGAAATAACGGAAAGAGAAAAGTTAATATTGCAATACATCACAGACGGCTATGACAATCTTGAAATTGCCGGGGAAATTCATGTAAGTATTCATACTGTAAAGGCTCATGTCAGCGCAATTATTAAAAAAATGCACGCCAAAAACAGAACTCATGCAGCCTGCATTGCACTGAGAATCGGAATTTGCCGGTAATTATTTTTTGTAAATAAACTAAATGTAACATTTTTGAATGTTTTGAAAATTCTTATTATAATATCTAATGTGGATATTTATTTATGAAAACATTCTTCAAAATAGTTATATTATTGTTTTTATTCCTGTGTACATTTTCCCAAAACGTGTTTGCGGAAGATGTGTATAAGGTTACTTCGTTTAATTACGACACTTCAAATTCTTTTATACTTCTAACTGTTCCGGACACAATTCCAGAGCCGGTTTTAGAAAGCGTAAAGTTTGTCAAAATGGAAAACCCGACAAGGGCTTATTTTGATATTAATTCTTCTATCCTTACGGTTCCTAAACAGGATTGGTCTTTTACTTCTAACGGGTTAAAGCAGGTTATTGTAAGCCAGAATTCCACAAACCCGAATATTGTCCGCACAGTTATGTATTTTGACGATGATTATGACCTGTCTAAAATTCATTTCTACAGGATTAAAAATAACATATTTATACAGCTTAAAGATACAACTATTACAAACGATTATTTTCAAAATACATACAGGGACGATCATGCATCCTCCAGCGATTTTTATGAATACCTGACAATGACGGCACCTGAAGAATCCCCGACAGATATTGCAAATGAAATTCATGAGGCTTTTGCATCAAAAAACACTTCTAAAAAAGAACTCAAACTTAATACCAAATATTATATAGACAAAATTACAGCGAAACAAAATGCTGTGCTTTTAAATGGTTTTGGCGCAATTACAATTGAAAAACCAATGATTCTGACAAACCCGTCAAGAATAGTTTATGATATTCCTAACACTCTTGTCAGAGGCGATATCAGAAACACTGAATATTCAATCGGCACCAACGAAACAGTGAAAATCGGCCAATTTTCGGTTAACAAAGCCCGAATTGTTATAACTACTGAAGATGTAAAAAAATATATTCCGGTAATTTCAAGCGACAATCAGTCTTTGTTAATCGCAAATTACGATAAAATAAACAGTTTTAACCTGTTTTCAAATGTGTCGAATATGCTTTCATATTCACATGAAAAAATCGACGCACAGACAAATTCAATGACTTTAGCGTTTACATCTCCGATTGTTCACGGGATAAACAGGGAAAATGACCAATTAACCGTTTATTTATATAACGTTGAAAATTACAATGAAGCTGATTTTCAGGCTGCATTTAAAGACACTCCGTTTGCAGCAGCATCAATAAGTCTTATCCCGAAAATCGGACTTAAACTGACAATGCCGCTGGAACAGAACAGTCTGGTAAATACGTTTCTCGGCGCAGACGGAAAAGCTCTGAAAATAATTATTAAAACGCCTAAAAAACAGCAGCCGGCAATTGCAGTACAGCCGATAACACCGACTGTTACAACCCCGAAACCCGAAGGCAAAGGTATTAAAAAAGTTGTAATTGACGCCGGTCATGGAGGAAGCGATTACGGCGCAATCAGAGATAACATAAACGAAAAAGACATAACACTCGATGTTGCAAGACAGGTAAGAGATTTGCTTGTCAAAAAAGGCTACGTAGTCCAGATGACTCGTGACAGTGATGAATATGTATCATTGCAGGACAGAGTTGCAATTAGCGAAAACTTTAAACCTGATATATTTGTAAGTATCCATGTAAATTCCAGCACAGGAACAGAAGCAAGCGGAATTGAAACACATTACTACCATCAGGAAAGTATTTTCCTTGCGCAAACACTGCACGCTTCGCTTGTGAGTGCTATAGACACAAAAAACAGAGGCCTGTTTAAATCTAAATTCTATGTAATAAACCACACGACCGTGCCGGCAATATTAATGGAAATAGGCTTCATTTCAAACAGCCAGGAAAGAGCCGAACTTAACGGTTCAGCAAGAAAGAAAGCAACAGCAAAGGCAATTGTAGAAGGAGTTGAAAACTATTTTGACCAGATTAAATAACAGCCCCATAGGATTTTTTGATTCCGGAGTCGGCGGAGTAACGGTATTTGAACAGGTAAAAAAAATATTGCCAAATGAAAATTATATTTACTTTGGCGATACAAAAAATATGCCGTATGGAGAAAAAACGCCGGAACAACTTTTGGAATTCGCTGTAAATATTTTCGATTTTCTGAAAAACAAAAACGTAAAAGCCGTCGTTATGGCCTGCAACACAACATCTGCAGTCGTTTATGACAAAATTAAAGATAAATATCATTTTGAAATATATCCGATAATTCAGCCTGTTGCAAAAAAAATTTCTCAAATGCCGGTAAAAAAAATAGGAATTTTTGCAACACCGGCAACAGTTAACTCTCATTGCTACAAAAAAGAATTACAAAAAAACAATCCGGATATAGAAGTGATAGAAATCCCCTGCCCGTCATGGGTTAAGATTGTTGAAAACGGGGAAGAAAAAACTGAATCTGCACGCCTTGCAGTAAAAGAAAAAATGGATGAAATGCTGAAATTTTCACCGGAAAAAATAGTGCTCGGCTGCACTCACTATCCTTATCTTCTTGACGTATTGACTGAATTTGCACCTGCAAACATATTTATAAACCCGTCAGTTGAGTTCGCCGGTATTATAAAAGAAGATTTATGGGCTAAAAATTTGCTGAATCAACAGGACATGAAAGGCTCGGAAGAATTCTACGTCAGCGCAAATCCTGAAAAATTCAAAAAATCCGCCTCGCTTTTTTATCAAATAAAATCCATCCCGACTCTGAAAAATTTTTAACTGCTATTTTATATTCTCAGCCTGTACGCTCAATTAATATCCGATTCTTTTCGGGTAATTTTTCGGAATAGTCCAGCCGTAATATTGGATTAAAGCCGTACAAAAATAAACTGATGGAGGGGAAGTATTATTTGTATTATTACCTCTGCACCCTTCCCAGAGTGATTCTATAGAGCCATCTCACCTGTATTTCCATGGTTCAAACCCTTATTTCACAGGAAAAACTTGCGGAACTGTCTGACTGCAGTATGTCCTATATTGGTTTTGTCGAACGGGGCGAAAAAAGCATCTCGCTCTATAACTTTTTAAAAATTGCAAAAGTATTAAAGCTGAATTTAAACGACTTTTTCAACTGGGCGGCAGACTAAAACGCTCAATTATAAAAGCTCTAAACACTCGTCATAGGTGCTGACTTCAATAATTTTATCAGACTTAAAGAGTTTTTCGTTATATACATCAAGTACAGTTTTGTTTTCTTTTACCGCAAAGACCTTTATTCCGCGTTTTAAAGCTTCAAACACAGGGGTTGAACCTAAAGAATTGAAAGGCATTACAAGATAGTCAATATTTTCAACTCTGATTCCGCCTTCTTTTACAATCTTTGGCGCATTGTTAAGCCCCAGAAGCACACAGGGCAGAAACGTCGGCGTAATATATTCCGAAGCCGCTTTCGGGCTTACAAGGTCAGTAGAAATCGAAAAATCAGCAAAAGCAGGAGAATGCGCGCAAGGCACAAGAAATTCTTTTGAAACCGCATGAGAAATTATTCCCTCAACCCCGCCCACAGGATCCACCCCTGAGCCGTTTGCGTAATCTTCATTATCTTCTTCCGGATCCTCAAAAAAACAGACAACAGCAAGCGCCTCTGCGCCTCTCGCTAAAAGTTTCTTTGATGCTTCAAAGACTGTTTCAATATTTTTCACCATGCCTGTCGAAATTCCGTTCTCATCAACAAAAAATTCAACACCGGCTTCTTCTTTTGTAATTTCGTATCCGATTACATCAACGCCATAAACCGTTTTAACAGCTCCGATTGTATTGAAATGGATATTCAAAACATTCTCAGGAATTGCCCTGTCAAAAACAACACCTATTTTATTGTGTGAAGAAGGAAGCAGCCCGACATTACCTCTGAATATTTCATCGAGAATATACCCTTCCGTATAAAACATATTATCATTAATTCCTGAAAACCCGCCTGCATTCACGACATTAGGATTTACGATAAGCCTGGATTTTTCAGCAAAAGCTCTTGCCTGACAGCTTGCATCTCCCGCAAACCCTCCTATACTTGCGCCGACCCCTGTCGGAACTATAAATACACCTAACTTTTCGCCTGACTTCAGCATATCTTAATTTTATAACAAATAAGCGGACTTTTAAAGCCCGCTTACTTTTCAAATTATTTACCGTAAAATTACTTGCTTGTACCGCCGTATGTGAAATCACTCTTGACGTTGGTCTGAAGAAGTTTTGTCCAGGAACTTTCAAATGCTGTAATCTCGTTCAGTCTTGTTTCACAATTATTTTTGTCAAGTTCCAGCTGTTCTTCCCAGGAATTCAGGTTCTGTAATTCATACTCATGGTCATTTTCCAATACAGCCATAACTGTTTCATAATAATCAGGATCGGAATCTGCATAAGTATAATAATAGTATTGCTGCTGCTCATTATACTTTGACTGCAATTCTGCGCTTTCTCTTGACGCATTCATCATGTTGAACATAATATTTGACAATTTTTCGTTTAACATAGCTTTTTGCTTTGTGTACATCAGCAATGTTTCTTGAATATTTGATATTGCCATATCTCTCGTCCTCTTATTTTTGTACTCTTAATTATATAAAAACATTTACAAAAGGCAGATTTCAAGACTTTTGCAATTCGTTACATTTGTTAACAATTAATTCTCCTACATAAGATTGTTGCGCAAAATTTTTTATTATATAATATCTACATATAATTAGGAGAGAAAAATGGATCAGCAAACTTATATGAGAATAATGGGCTACGTCCCGACAGTAATTGAAGCCTCCTCAAGAGGAGAACGGTCTTTTGATATTTTTTCAAGACTTTTGAGAGAACGTATAATATTCTTAGGAACGGAAATTGATGATGAAGTTGCAAATTCTGTTGTTGCCCAGCTTTTACTTCTGGACAGCGAAAATAATGAAAAAGATATTATGCTATATATCAACAGCCCGGGCGGTGTAATAACAGCAGGAATGGCTATTTATGACACAATGAACCTTATCAAATCCGATGTATGCACAATTTGCCTTGGAGATGCCGCTTCAATGGGAGCATTCTTACTTAGTTCCGGAGCAAAAGGAAAAAGAATGGCACTACCAAATTCAAGAATTATGATACACCAGCCTTTAGGCGGTGCAAAAGGTCAGGCAACAGATATTGAAATCGAAGCAAAAGAAATTTTGAGAATGAAAGATATGTTAATCAGCATAATGGCAGAAAATTCAGGCCAGCCTTATGACAAAGTAAAAGAAGACTGCGAACGTGACCACTTCCTCAGTGCGAAAGAAGCTCTGGAATACGGGTTGATTGACAAGGTTGTAGAAAGAAACTCTTTGTAACAAAACTTTACAAAAATAACAAAAACATGCAATTCGCAAGAGTTGCATGTTTTTATATATATGTAGGTAAAAGGTTACAAGGTTAGTTAAAAATTATCAGGTAGGAGTTTAGTATGCTGTTAGCTTTCGAAGCTCGAAAATATCAAATAATACGGCAGATAAGTGAAAAAGAATACCACTTGATGTCACTTACCAGAAAGCTCGGAGAATTGCAGAAATATGCTGCACACATCGGCGACGGCACGGTTTCGATGAGTGATATGCTGAACGTTCCTTCCTCAATGCTTCCAAGGTCAATGGCTTTTATGACTTACTCTCATAACGGGGCCTTACGCGGAGCGCAATACAATATGCAAATGATGGGACCGCAGATTAATATGCAGATTCAACAAATGCAGCAAATGTCCCAGAATAATACGCCGGAGATGACAGCCAGATATCAAAAATGGATATTTAACAATTTATATCAACAGGAACTTCAAAAATATCAAAAACATGAAGAAAAACTCCTGCACCAGCAGGAAGAAGAAATGGAGCAGGAAAAATCCCGCATAGAACTTGAATTAAAGATGGCGCGTGCAGAACTTGACAGTTTAAATCAGTCAACTAAAGAAGGTGTTCAATTCTGGAAGCCTGAATATGTATAAAAATTAAAAACCCCTTAAATTTTCCTTTTTTCTCTCCCCCTTAATAACTGACCAATTAAATCTTGAAAGGATCCGCAGCTTACGGATCCTTTTTTTATGCCGTAATTACACAATCAACAGGGATATCAAACTCGTCAACAGGAAGTTTTTCCACTACCAGTTTTTCTGAAACAGGTACAATAGAATAAGCTTTAGAGGATTCAAGAAACCTGTCATAAAATCCGCCGCCATACCCGAGCCGAAAATTATTTTTATCGACCGCAAGAGCCGGTACAAATACAACCTCCGGAATGTCTGAAGATACAGGAATAGACAATGGCTCTAAAACATTAAACTCTGATTTCACAAGCCTTTCCCCTATCTTAAAGGGACACACGAGAAGATTTTCGCCGTCAACTTTCGGAAGATAAAAATTTTTGGAATCCTCCAGCAGCGGCAAAAGATTTATTTCAAATTGCAGAGGATAAAAAATCATAACATTTTTTGCCGTCCTGTAAATATCAAGACTCCTGATTTTTTTGACAATTGCATTGCTGATTTTGTCAGTATCAAGAGTTTTTCTAAGACTTTTAGCCCATATCCTTAAGCAGGTTTTATTTTCCATGATTTTAATATATAATAAACTAAAGAAATATGACAGATTTTTGCGAGAACAACTTAATAAACCCGAATTGGGCAAAACACGGCTACATTCAGGTCTACACCGGAAACGGCAAAGGCAAAACCACAGCATCTCTCGGACTTGCAATGAGGGCGCTTGGCAGATGCTGGAAAGTTTTGATAATAATGTTTACCAAAGGCGGAGATGATTACGGAGAGCTGAATTCTTTCAGAAATCTTTCGCCTGAAATTTCAAAAAACTTGACAATAGTACAGGCAGGTCTGGATAGAATTATCTACGAAAATAACAAAAACGCAGATGATGAAGCAGAGATTAAAAAAGGTTGGGAGCTTGCAAAAAAAGTTATTAAAAATGATGAATACAACCTTGTTATCTTAGATGAAGCAAACATTGCCATAGATTTAGGCCTGATTGATATTAACGAAGTTATAGAAGTTTTGAAAAACAAACCTGATGAAATGGAAATCGTTTTGACCGGCAGAAATGCAGACCCGAGAATTATAGAACTGGCTCATCTGGTGTCTGAAATTAAGCCGGTAAAACATTACTGGGATACAGGAATTGCCGCAAGAAAAGGGATTGAATATTAAAACAGCCCCGCGTTTATTTTTGTCCGCAGAGCCGGCTTTAAACGATTACACCCTAAAAACTTCTAACAATTTTTTATGAAGCGGAACATTGTGCACACGTATATAGTCAACTTTGTTTTCAACAGCCAGAGTGTTCAGGGCTGCCGTAAAAATGTCTTTCATTTCATTGGTTTCATCCGGCATATTTAACAAAGACTTACGTGAAAGCCCGAGCATAATTTTGCATCCAAGCCCTTCCAGTTCTTCTATACGCCTCAGAATTTCAAAGTTGTTCTCCCGCGTTTTGCCAAATCCTATCCCGGGATCGACAATTATATTTTCTTTTTTTATTCCTTTTAAAAGTGCAAAGTCTATTTTTTCTTTTAATTTCAAATAAATTTCATCCATCAGACAGTCATATTGCGGATTGTCCTGCATAGTTTGAGGCTCGCCTTTTGAGTGCTGGATAACAACTTTCACTCCGTATTTTGCGGCAACATCAGCCATATTCGGGTCATATTCAAGCCCTGATACATCGTTAATCATCACTGCACCTTCCAGAATACACTTTTCTGCAACTTCTGCGCTTCTGGTGTCAATGCTTACAGGAACATTAATTCCGTTTTCTTTTGCAAACTTTAATATTGGCAAAATCCGCTCAATCTGCGCCCCTGCCGAAACGGGTGTCGAATAAGGTCGTGTGGATTCTGCGCCTATATCTATAATATCCGCACCGGAGTCAACCATATATTGAAAATGCTCTTTAGCTTTATCATAATCAAGAAATTCTCCGCCGTCCGAAAACGAATCCGGCGTAAGATTTAAAATCCCGACAATCTGCGTGCGGCACTGTTTTTGCGGCAATAGAAAATCTTCAATTTGTTCGCCTAAATTTTTCAGACCAAACGGCTGAAAAGATAGTTTTTGGGCTATTTTTTTCAACTGAGAAATGCTGCCGCCTAAGATGCAGTCACTTTTTTCTATTTTTGCGGTTATTACTTCTCTATGCGTTGCGCAATCTGCTCCGACAGAAAGCGCGGTCTGCTTTAAGATATTTGCCTGAGGAGGAGTCAGAGAATATATTTTGATATTTTTATACTCAAACTTGTGCGCCCCGCGCTCGGTGTATGTGCTGTCAAACCCGATGCGCGCAAGCTCTGACGCCATATCATTAGTTTTAATTTCTTTTAAAATATAATCTTTCATAAAATAAGTTTATCAAAAAATAGGAGATATGTAGCAAATTCCACCAAAAATTTTCAAAACAGCGTCATACTGAGCGTTAGCGAAGTATCTCAATAAAAAGATTCTTCGGACTTTAGTCCTCAGAATGACGGATTTTTATAGTATCAGTGGAATTTGCTACATATCTCCCCAAAAAATTGTATTTTAATCTTCTCTTATATCATCTCTTTTTTTATCACTTTTGGTAATAATAAGTTTGTCACGTTCTATAGTATATTCAACCATATCGGTTTTTGGATTGACCTTTAACAAATCAAGTATTGTAGCGTTAAGGCAAAGCGCCCAGCCGTTTCCGTTGCGCATCAATTTTCTATCCATACAATATCCTTACATTTAACTTGACAATATCATATTAAATATGTTATAAGTTTTCTAATATTACATTTAACGGTTGTATGTATGTATAGAAAGGATTATTATGAAACGCGGTTTTACAATGGCTGAAGTATTGATTACCCTTGGAATTTTAGGGGTTGTTATCGCAATGACATTACCCTGAATAATGGAAGGTTATGAAAAGAAAGTTACGGCGAACAAACTCAAAAAATTCTATACAGTCATGATGCAGGCGATTATGCTGGCCGAAAATGCCAATGGCGAACTGAAAAGCTGGATGCCTACAGCAGATTAGGTAAAATCCAGTCAGGGTTTCGAAGATTAGTACAACATGTATCTTGACAAAAATATAAGTTCGCTGCACAAAGAAAAACTTGACGCTAAATTTTTTCAGGTTACATTTTTGGACGGAAGCGGATTCAGCGGGTATATAGACTTAACAGATCGTGTTTATTTTATGTACTGCACAGACATCAAATATTGCGGCATTGAAAAATATGACGGCAGACATTCTTTTCTATTTTCTATTGAGTCGAACTTTCCTGAAAAATTCTTTGCTTCGACGCACAGCTATACAAACAAGACAAGGGAACAGTTGCTCGACAGCTGTGCAAAATGCAACGCAGACAATCCGCTTGTCAGTATCAAAGATAAACGCCATGCCTGTGCCAGATTAATTCAATATGACGGATGGGAGATTAAAAAAGATTATCCGTGGCGGCAGATTATGATTGACAACAGATAGATTTCCAAAACAGATAAGAGGCTGAGTCGCAAGCATTATTCTTTGTCTTCATCAAGAGAATTCAGGAATTTGGAATTTTTGATGTGTTTGTCATAAGCTGCGGTTGTATTTGTTGCAATATTTGTAAGCCCTGTTACAAGCGTCAGGACAGCAAGACCAAACCCTAAACATTTTGCAGTGCCGGCAAACAGTGAAGTTTTAACGATTTTACCGATTACCGGTGCCTTCTGAACCCAGCCGGAAAAGGCTTCCGCATATTTAGTCATCATTCTGCCGAAACGTCCGAACAAAAACTTTGTTTCCTGAACAGGTTTGTTTGCAAGCCTTATGTTATCAACAACTTCACCGGAAAGCGCACCGACTTTTGAGGAAGATTTAAACATGCTGAATCCGGCTTTTCTTCCGGCGGCTGCAGCAGCACTTGTTCCTACAGCGGCCTCGCCGACTTTCTTTTTAGTTTCTTCGGAATTAAGATTGCCATTTCTTGCGTTAGTATATATACTTGTAGCTAATCTTTCGACTGCCATTATCTAGGCCTCCTCATAGCTGACATATTCTTCTTCAATGCCTTTTTCAGCTTTTTTCTTCGCTTCTTCAGCCTTTTTCTTTTCGTTTTCAGCTTTTATGTCCATCATTGTTGCAGCACCTGTTGAAATACCGCCGGCTGCACCGAGAGTATTAGAAACCGTATTTTTATAATTTACGCCTGTGAGTTTGTTATAAATTTTTACGACACTTTCTGCAATTCCGTTGAAAATTCCGTCGGCAAAACCTGTAACTTTTTGTACAACTTTGTTATCTGAAACTTTCTTTGCTGCTTTAGAGAAGAATTGCGCAAAGGCTGTCTTTTTGAAAGCTTCGTTTTTCTTACTCAATTTTGCTTTATTTTCTGTATATGTTTTTGAAGATTTAACTTTATCAATTTGTTTTCCGGCAAATTTCTTAACAGCACCCAAACCTTTTAAAACAGGTTCAGAGATATGTTTTTTCAGAAACGCTCCGAAATTTTTCATTTGTTTTGATTTAGCAATTTCCTGACCGCGTTCCATAATATATCTTGCACTATAGCCGGTACCAAGAGCACCGAGGGCAACTGCAGAACCTACAATCCCTGCCTGAAGAACCTTTTTCATCGGTTTTACAACAGGAGCTTCTTCATTATCTTTAAGTTCCTGCATTTCAGTGCGTCTTTCGAGCCACTTTTGACGCTCGTCAGCGTATTCCTTATATTCCTTCTGCAATCCTAAATACTCTTCATCAAGCGGATTTTCTTCCGGACGTTCGCCAAATGAAGGATTTATACGATAATTCTGATTAATTACAGGACGAATTGATAACATATTTTCTCCATTTCTTTATTAGACTATTGCTAATACTCTAATAAACGTAAAATATTTTTTTTGCTGTTTTATCAAAACTTTGTTAATAAAAATTTACAAACCCTTTTACACAACTTATTATCTCACATTTGCCAGAGTTTGTAAACTGTTTTATGAATTTTCGTAATTTAGCAATCCAGGAGTTTCAGACTTTATATTTGCTTCCCTGACAAGAATTGCGCGCTATAAATGTTCTGTCAATTTTATTCAAACAGTCCATTTTTTTGCCGAGCCACTTTGGCTCTATGAGTGTTTTTGAAAACCCGTTTCCGGCAAGCCTGTGGATTGTCGTTTCAGGCGGAAGGTATTCAAGAAAATCGCACACTGTCTGAATATACTCGTCTTCGCTCATAAAATCAATTTCGCCTGCTCTGTACATATCAGCAAGTTTGGTATTCTCAAGCGCACAGAGCTGGTGAATTTTAACCCCGTCAACTTTCAGACGTGCAAGTTCCTTCGCGGTCTGCATAATTTCGTCATGAGTTTCCCACAATCCGAAAATCACGTGCACACAAACATTTATCCCGTATTCTTTCGTTTTTTCGTAAGCTTTCAAAAAACAGTCAAAATCGTGTCCCCTGTTTATCCGCTTTAAGGTTTTGTCATGAATAGACTGAAGCCCGTATTCAATCCATGTATAATAATCGTCTTTATATTCGGAAATCAGTTTTAATTTTTCATCATTCACGCAGTCCGGCCTTGTTCCGATTGAAATTCCGACGATTTTTTCATCGCAAAGCGAAGAATCATAAATTTTCTTCAATTCTCCGACAGGTTTGTAAGTATTTGAAAAAGCCTGAAAATAAGACATAAATTTTTCGGCTTTAAACCTTGCACTTAAGTTTTTTATCCCCTCCTGAACCTGATCTTCTACGGATAAAAGGTTTGAGTGAGCCTGAGAAAAACTTCCGCCGTCATCGCAGAAAATACATCCGCCTGTTGATATTTTTCCATCCCTGTTCGGACAATAAAATCCGGCATCAAGAGTTATTTTGTAAACTCTGGCGCCGAATTTGTTCTTTAAATGCGCGCTGAATTGGTTATATCTTTTTTCCGTTCCGTTAAACATACAAATAATTTTACAACAAAAATCATTCCGCAATCCGCAAATTTCTAAACCCGAGTTTTATTAAAAATTTTTCGGACTTATATAACAAATTCCACAAAAACTTTCAACGTTGCGTCATCCGGAGCCACAGGCGAAGGCTCTAAATAAAATGAGATTCTTCGGGCTAAAGCCCTCAGAATGACGTGTTTTTTATAATATTTGTAGAATTTCCTATATAAATCAAAAAATTTTGGGCTGCGGAAATACAAAATGATTCTTGTAAATTTTTATGTTTAAGTTTTTAAAAAACTTATTTTTCTTCTTCGTCGTTATTTATAGGATAAACATAATGTTCACCGCAATTCGGGCATACAACTTCCTGCTGTTTGCCGTCTTCAAGTTTTGCGACTTCAAACAAAGTTCTGCATCCTGATTGTACACATCTTATTGCCCAGGTGGGTCTGATTAATCTTGCCATAAAATTCCCCTTATAATTTAGTCAAATCAACTCTAACATATTATCATCAGAATA
The DNA here is from genome assembly GCA_944325605.1 of Candidatus Gastranaerophilales bacterium. GTDB lineage: Bacteria > Cyanobacteriota > Vampirovibrionia > Gastranaerophilales > Gastranaerophilaceae > Scatenecus. The sequence continues at coordinate 3,453 of CALVAX010000011.1, read as the reverse complement.
CTGTTTATGCAAGTTATAAATATATCTTTACTTCCCCTGAAAGGCTATACAGGCAGGTAATTTTTTAATCAGCTTATGAACTTATAATGTTACAAAAAGAAAGGTGAAATTAATGAAAAATTTTTTTATTATATTTTCAATTATGGTTGTCGGCATACTCGCATTTATGGACGCTAAAACCCGCATGGAAGAACTTGATAATGTTGCCGCAACAACTCCTGCGCAAGTAGAAATGAAAATGGATGCTCCAAAGTCTACAGGAATCGGCATTAAAGAAAAAACTGAAAATTCCCGCACTTTCGAGCCGCCTCAAAATCAGAATAACAACCCGAAAGTTCAAAATATTCCGCAAAAATTAAATCCGCAGTTTAAGCCTTCACCTTCACCAAATCAAAGCCCGTAAAGGATTTCGCCAAAATCGCTTTCGTTTTCATTTTTGATATCTTTATTGCGGAAAATATCCGGAAGCGGTGTGTTGTTCATCTTCAACATAGCTCCGGGGGAAACGTTTTCTGTAGCCTTTTTGGAGACAACAGGTTCTGAAGTTTTCGGGAAAAACCGTAAAATTACATTCTGTGCAATACTTCTTCCCGCAATGGCTTCACTGTACATTACAATCTGCTCAAATTTTGCAGCAGCTTGAGACGGACTTTTGGCATTGAATTCATCATTGTTGTTGCCCAGTTTTCTTTTGTAGCTTCCGCTCCACATAACAAGCCCGTTGACTGAATCTATAAGAACTGCATTGGTTTCCATTTCAAACGGATAAACAATATCAAACCTGCTTGATAAATCAAGTATTTCCCATATTCCGCGGCGCAGGTTACTTTTTCTTGTCATACCGGAACTTGAAATAAGAAGCACCGACTTTACCCCGAAAGCCTGCGATATCTTCTGGATTGCCGGCATATCCAGATTGTTTGCACGGTTATATTTTCTCAAAACATTATTCACAAGACTCTGAAGTTCTTGATTTGAGGCAATTTGTGCTCTTACGACGTCCAGATTTGGTGCTGCAACCTTATTTGAACGGCTGAAATTGGCTATAACATCCGCCGCCACAATATTAGAAACTTCATCAAAACAATAATAATTGTTGCATACATTTGTGATATCCGTCGGAAGCACCAGAACACCAAAGGTTACGGCCTCTGCGCGCAACGGGATAAGCAAACTTATCAGCACCAAAAATTTTAGAAGAATTTTCATAATTTTATTGTACCACAGAATTTCTCATACAACTAACCGATTATTTTTAAGCTGATATAATTTAAAATACACAATACACAGGAGAATAGCAGATGGATTATCAAATTTTAATGGACAAAGCTAAAGAAGTTTCAAAAAATGCCTATGCGCCGTATTCAAAGTTCTCAGTCGGCGCCTGCGTTGCCGGCGGAAGCGGGAACTTATATTCGGGCTGCAATTTTGAAAACTCCAGTTACGGCTTGACTATATGTGCGGAAAGAAACGCCATCGGTACAGCAATTGCCGCAGGGGAAAAAGAAATTACCGCAATTGCGATTTATTCACCGAACTGCCACGATTGCCGACCATGCGGGGCATGCCGTCAGGTAATCTCCGACTTCTGCGCACCGGAAGGTATTGACGTCATAACACAGGACGAACACGGTTTGAAAATCCGAAGTTTTAACGAGATTTTTCCCGAAAGATTCAGATTATAAATATGTATTTTATTGAACTCTTTGTTAAATATTTAAAAAAAGACAGAGTTGAAAATATTCTTGACAAACTTGAAAACGAGCGGGCAGCAGATCCGCTTAATAACGAATTCGGGATTGAGGATGAGAGCGAAACCTGCGAACATATGTTCATGCCGCTCGACAGCTCCGGAGAAACTTTTGCCTGCTCAAAATGCGGACTTGTTATAAGCAGAAAAGCTTATGAAAAAAGGAACTTTTTCAAAGATAAGTAGGTTCCGCTTATTTTTTCAAAGCTGTTGTTGATTCGGCTTCTATCATTTTTACCAGAACATTTTTTGCTGTTTCAAGCTGGACATCTTTTTTGTTATTAACGTCATCCATTGTCAGCTTTACTTCGATATCCGGAGCTATACCGACTTTATTTATGTCTGAACCGCCCGGGGTCAGATATTTCGCTATTGTAAGATTAAGCCCTGTTTCATTCGGAAGAGGCATTATTTTTTGAACCATACCTTTGCCGAAAGTTTTTGTGCCGAGAAGTTTAGCTTTTTTATAATCCCTCAGGGCACCTGAAAGAATTTCGCTTGCGCTTGCGCTTGCACCGTCAACCAGAACTATCATAGGTTTGTCGATTTCAAACTCTGTGTTCTGGGCGTAAATATCGTACCTGTAATTATTTCTTCCGACAATACTTACAAGATTTCCATCGGGAATAAAAAGATTTGCTATAAATATTGCATTCGGCAGCAATCCGCCTGTATTTCCGCGTAAATCAAGGATTAAGCCGTCAGCATCTTTTGTTTTTTCAACAGCTTCCATAAATTCACTGGGGGTTGAAGTGCCTAAAAAACTCGATATCTGAATATAGCCGATATTTTTGTCCATCGAACTTTTTACTGTCTTAATTTTTATTTCTTTTCGCATAACTTTTTTGACAAATTTGTCTTTGTTACGCAGAATCGTCATCTGGACAAAGGTATTTTCCGGACCTTTTACAAGCGCTGCAACGTCAGACAACGGAAGCCCGTTTACGGTTTTGCCGTCTATATCAAGGATTATGTCGCCTGCCTGAAGGTTTGCAGCCTGCGCCGGCGTGCCTTCCATAACGTTTATTATATGAACTTTTCCTGATATTGAGGCAATATTTACGCCGATACCTGTTATTTTAGAGTCAATTGAAGTGTTCTGGTCGCTGTATTCGCGTTTGTCCATGTATTTGGAATACGGGTCATCAAGGCTTGCCAGCATTGTATCTATTGCAACTTTTGCATCTTCATCCGTTTTAATTTTTCCGTGATAATGCTCTTTCCACCTTGACCATGACTGATGGTTCATTGTCGGGTCATAGTAGTTGTTTTTGACTGTCTGCCAGACATTGTCAAAAAGCTTCTGGCTTGAAACATGCTCGTGGTTTACAAGTTCTGTTGTGTCCATTGAATACATGTTTGTGTTCACGTTCATCACAAACTTGTTGAGTGCAGCCAGAAGTATTATTGTTATTATGAAAAATATGACCTGTATTCTCTTCATACGAATATTTAACAACAACGCTTTTTTTTAATCAATATACTTTATGATTAGTCAAGTGATACAGGCTTAATTTTTACAAAATTTTGAGGAGCAGCCGTAAATCCGGCTGCTCCTGTTTAATTCATTTAAATTATTTTACTTCTGCAATTCACCTTCAACTTTTACATCTGTGGTGTATGGTGCCTTCCCTGTTACTTCTCCAACCGGCTTGCCATTGTCATAATTTGTCGACGAATATTCTGTTTCACCTTCAACTTTT
>CALVAX010000010.1 GCA_944325605.1 Candidatus Gastranaerophilales bacterium | reverse complement strand
CCCCTGTGTTGCGAAGCAATAAACAGGGAAACAAAAAAGACCGTGTCAAACCGGTCTTTTAAATGGCGGCGGTAAGGACTGTGCCGAGAAAAACGATTAAATATCGTTTTTCGAGAGGTTGAACCCCTGTGTTGCGAAGCAATAAACAGGGAAACAAAAAAGACCGTGTCAAACCGGTCTTTTAAATGGCGGCGGTAAGGGGAATTGAACCCCTGTTTGGAGAATGAGAATCTCCCGTCCTAACCACTAGACGATACCGCTGTGTGCCTTCATGCTACAACTAAAAGATTTTTTATTCAAGCGGTTTTGAATAATTTTTAGTGCGTCAGAAGTGCGTCATAAATAATGCCTAGCCGTCAGACTGCCGGTGAGAACGCAAAGACCGCCCGTCAAACTGCAAAAAAAAAGTTGCCTTTAATAGGCAACATTAAATAAACACGAGGATATTAAGAGAGAGAGAGTATAAAAAATCTTTTTCTTTAAGTTCTTCCTGCTTTAGAACATCTTATATATTTTTTTGCTTACCATACAATCATAACTTTCAGATCCCTTACATTTATATAAAGTATTTTTTTTTGTTAAAATTGCCTTTATTTATTCTTTTGTTACAAGCTTGTAACAAATCATATAAATAATCGGGGCTTTTAAAAAAATCTTGTCATATACTATAAAAAATGCTATAATCAACATCATAAGAATAGAGAGGAAAATATGTCAGAAAGCAGTTTTGATATTGTAGCTTTTTTGGAAAGAGCTGTTGCAATAGGCGCGTCAGATATACACTTGTCTGTAAATGAGTATCCGGCGATAAGAAAAGATGGTAAAATTATAAAAATTAACATGCCGGTATTAACAGCGACAGATATTGATGAAGCTTACGGGGCGTTGCTTCCTGCAAGTATTAACAATACAATGCTTGATAATATTTATGATTTGGATTTTGCTTATGAAATTGCCGGATGTTCAAGATTTCGTGTGAATTTGAGCCGTCAACTGGGCAGATTTTCTCTAGTAATAAGAACAATTCCTTATGAAATCAAAACTGTTTCAGAGCTTCATTTGCCTCTTGCTATTGAACAGTTTGCAACTTTAAACAACGGGCTGGTATTGATTACAGGCCCGACAGGAAGCGGTAAATCAACAACTATTGCTTCTCTTGTTGACTATATAAATCAAAACTATCCAAAACATATTATTACAATTGAAGATCCTGTAGAGTTTATTTTTAATAACAGAAAATCTATAGTTACGCAAAGACAAATAGGCATAGATACGCCATCTTTCCCTGAAGGTGTAAAATATGCATTAAGACAGGATCCGGACGTTATTTTTATCGGAGAAATCAGGGACAGGGAAACCGTCGTAAGTGCCTTAAAAGCAGCAGAAACAGGGCATTTAGTGTTTGCAACTATTCACACTAACGATGCTGTTCAAACCGTAAACCGAATTGTTAATATGTTTGATCCTGCTGACAGGCTTCATATCAGAGGACAGATTGCACAGATTTTAAGAGGAACAGTATCCCAGAGATTGGTGCCGCTTCAAGACGGTATGGGGCGCAGACCGGCTTGCGAGCTTCTTGTTGTAACTTCTACAGTTAAAGATTTTATAGAAAAAGACAAGCTTGAAGATGTCTATGATCTTGTACGTAAAGGTTCTTTCAACAACATGATTACAATGAACATGTCGCTTTATAATCTGTATAATGAGGGCTTTATATCAGAAGATGTTGCTCTTGAATATTCTGATGACAAGAATGAATTAAGCCAGATGTTCCGTGGTGTATTCCGCGGCACAAGTTCCGGCAAAGACAGAGATTATCAATAGTTATGAATAATTTTGTGACGGATGCAATTAATCTGAAATCGTATAATCTAAGCGAGTCAGATAAAATTATAGTAATGTATTCAAGAGATAAGGGGCTGATAAGAGGGGTTGCTAAAGGTGTTAAGAAACCCAAAAGCAAACTCGGTGCCCGTATGGATCTTCTTGTGGCAAATAAACTAATGCTTTATAAGGGTAAAAATCTTGATACAATCTGTCAGGCGGAAGCTTTAAATACATTTAACCGTATAAGGCAGAATATGGATAAAATATTCTATTCTCTTTATATAAGCGAGGTTGTTGCTAATTTCGGGGTTGAGGATGATCCTTGTTCAAATGAAGTGTTTGATTTGTTGTACAAAGCTTTAGAGCATATAGCTTCGTCTTCGGATAAGATTGAAATTCTGATAGCTGTTTTGAAGTTTCAGATGAAAATGATGGTTTTATCAGGTTTCGGGGTAGAGCTTAATTCGTGCCTTAAGTGCGGATGTGCGTTAGGGGAAGATAATATGTATTTTTCTTCAACTTTAGGCGGGGTAATTTGTAAGGATTGCAACGAAACTTACGGTATTCCGGTAATTATGCATTACAAACTCAGAGATTTTCTGAAAGCTCTTGAAATTACTGATTTTGAGCAAAAAAGTGAGTTTGAAGAAAAAGCTACTGAAAAAATCTGTAATGTATGTTTTGAACTTTTGAAGGGGTACATCAACCTTCATTCCCCGAGAAAATTCAATTCAACAAACATTTTGCAGGAAATTTGCTAGGAGGATTGGATGTTTAAGAATTTGTTTGATTTCTCAGTAAAACGGAGCGGTTTAAATGCTTTAGGCTTTTATATTGTTTATGTGCTGATTGGCGGATTGTTGTGCGGTCTGGTATCAGCCTTACTTGCAACTTTTTATTGTTTAATGAAACCTCAGGCTTGTATTGCGGACGGCAGCTCTATCGGAACTAATATAGGCCGCTTGTGGGGGCCGATAATTGGATTTTTATTTACTGTATTTATTGGCGCATCAATTGTAACTTGCAAAAAATTGTGGAAATCAGTTCCTGCTGTTTTGTTGTATATCGCATCAATCTTTATCGCATTGCCGTGCGGGCTGATTTTTACGTTAATTTTGGTTTCAATAATTACAACATTTGATAACGGAAGTTCTGCCGCTGCGGAGCAAAATCCTCCTCAAGAATAGCTTTATCGGATAATGTGAACAACTTTCTCCTGTTATAACTTTTATAAGAAGAGTTACAGGAGATAGAAATGAAAAAAGCTGTTTTATTATTGATAGTTGCACTGTTTGCCCCAAATCTCATGGCGGTTTCAAGGGTAATCACTACTTCCCGGCCGTTTCCGCCATACAACAGAAGGGTAAATCCTTTTATCAGGCCTTATTACAGGCATTATGCAAGACCTTATAACAGTTATTTCGGCAGAAATTTTATTCGTCCTTATTACGGCAATACGTTCGGGCGTATTTATAACGGAACTTATTATCCTGTTTATTACGGCGCAAATACTTACAGCAGGCCTTATGAGGAATATGAAGTTCAAAGCAATAATAACGCAGCCGCAAGCGCTTCAACTGAAGAAAAGCCGATGTTTGATAAGTTTTTTACAATGCGCAGAACTCTCGAACAGACAGGTGATTATGCTCCGGAGGAAGAACAGGTTCTTAATTACAAACTAAAAAGCCTTTCCGGCGACAGCATAGTTGATGTTGCAAACAAAGAAAATTATACAAAGGATCCAAGACTTTCTCTTGTAGAAAAAAATATATATGGCAAAACGTTTGAGCATCAGACATCAAGTTTAAGATTAAATCGTCTTGAAAAGGAGATGTTTGATAAAACTTATCCTGCAATGAGCGAATCAGAGAGGATAAATAATCTCTTTGTTAATTACAATTCTAAAGCTGTTTCTGAAGATGCTGTTGCAAAGTTGGAAATGCGGGTTTTTAACAAGACTTTTGAGGATAAGGCAAATGCAGAAAGAATATCGAATTTAGAGGAACGGGTTTTCGGCACAATTCAAAGCGGAGATTTAAAGCGCAGGCTTGCAACTCTTGAGCATGCATTAGTTGCAAAAAAGCCTGAAGTTGTGCAGGATGATCCATATTCAACATGCTACGGAGATTACGGGACAAAAAGTGGCTGGCGTAATACTCTAAGCCGTGCCGGACGATACTTCAGCGGATATCCAACAGGCGTAACTCCTCCGGTAATTCCGTATGCAATTCCTAATTTTGGATTTAACGGAGGCGGAATTCAGCAGGGATACCGTGATAACTGGGGAGGTTATGCGTACAGTAATACCATGCGCGGCGGTGGTATGGGGGTGCATATTCTTGACTAATTTAAAAAAATCCTTAAATTAATATCATACAAATAGATGTTTGTATCACTTTCTAAATAGCGGATAATCAACATAAGAAAGTGTAAAAGATGCCTTTTAGATACCGACTGCAAAAAGTGCTTGATTTTCGAATCAGAAAGAAAGAAGAACAGCTTCTGGTTGTTCAAAAAGCCCAACAGGCAGTATTTATTGCAGAGGAAAATATCCGTAAAAATAACGAAGAAATTCGTGAAACTCAGATAAATATGAGGCAGGCGGATCCTATGATGTATGAAACTTATGACAGGTACCTTATACATCTCTGGGAAAAGGCAGAACAGTTAGAACAAATACGCGCGGAAGCTCAGAGAGTTCTCGATATGGAGAAGGCAAAGCTTGTAAAGCTGGAGCAAGCCGTAAAAGTTCTTGAAAAACACAAAGAAAAAAGCCGTGAGGCATATCTAGAAGAAGAGAAAAAAGCAGAGCTTAAAGGCTATTCCGAACTTGGTGTCCAGCGTTTCTTCAGGCAGGAACAGGAGCGTCAGGAAGAGGAAGAACTGATGAATCAGTTGAAACAACTGGAGGGCTAATGAATATAGATACATCAACTCTTACACCGGCAAACGATAAAAATAACTATATTGCTGCATACCAGAATTCTATTTCAAAAGGTGATGAGGCTTTTAAGTTTCAGATGGAATCGCTTTCCGGAAAAACTACAACTTCAAAGCTTGAAAATTCGGACTCTGAGATTGAAGCTGATGCTGAATGTGAAGCTGTAAAATCTGATTATGACAAAACTGAAGATGATACAAAAGTTACAGCAAAGGCAGACGAAAATAAAACCCCAAAATCAGAACAGCAGAAAGATAATCAGGTTAAGAATGAGGACACCTCCGGACAAAATCAACAAAATCAGCAGCAAGGGCAGCAAAATAATCAAAATCCGCAATCCTCAATGCTTTCTGATGAAATAGCAGAGATGTTAAGATTGAATTCTAAAAATGGAAATGTAAACTGCCTTCAAAATGTAAATTTTAAAACCGGCATAAGCGAAGATGTTTATACATCAGCTCCTGCAATTGATTATAGTCGTTTTTCAATGTCAGAAGGTGACGCTTTGTTTTTTGCAAATCTTGTAACAAAGACAGATATGTCAATGCAAAGTATTGCCGGCGGATTTCAAAAAGCTCTTAATACTGCAAATGTTCAGTCTGTCGAAAAAACAGCAAAAGTTTCAAGTGTTTTGATGGATGCGCTGGCTGATTCCATGAATAACAATAAAGCTTTCAGAATAGATTTTGACAAAGATGTTTCTGTTGTTATGAGAGTTGATAAAGACGGAAATCTAAACGCTAATTTTATCCCCGGCGACAAGGCTGTGGAGGCCTATTTAAGAAATAATATCTCATATTTAAGACAACGCTTTGATGATGAAAATCTTCCATATAACGAATTAACCTACAGCAAATATAAACAGCAGGATCAGGAATCCGGAAAACGCAAAGATAAGGAGAACGATAATGAATGATTCTTATACCACGGCGCTGAATACCCAGAAATCTACCCAGAATTGGATGGACGTTATTGCATACAACATGACTAACGTCTATACTCCCGGTTTTAGGGAAGCTCAGGTCAATTTTAAGACTTTCCTTGGCGGGGCAATTGCTGATGATTATGATAAAAAAACAGATCAGGGTAAATCAACCCCGGGTACTTCAAAAGATAACCTCTTTTTAGAAGGCAAAGGCTTTTTCCTGACAAAAACTCCTGAAGGGAAAAGTGTTTATACCCGTCTTGGAGAATTTACTTTTGATGGCGAAGGGGTTTACCGTGCAAAGAACGGCAATACTGTTCAAGGGTATATTCTGAATGATAAAGGCGAAATCATGCAGGGTACCAAGACTGTTTCTCAGGATTTGTATGAGCAAACAGCATTAAACGGCGGAGCTCTTGATGTTCCGACTACAAATATCAAATTGTGGATAGATCCGAGCAACGGAAAATTTTTAGGTAAATATGACGATTATGAAATTAAGGAAGACGGCACTATTTACGGAAAAGCGGACGGCGGAAAAAGAACAATTCCGTTATACCGGATAACAACCCGCAATTTCCACAATGCTGCAGCTCTTTATGAAATTAATGAAGGATATTTTATAGAAACAGAAGAATCTGGCAAGCCTGTTCTTGGTATGGGCGAAATTCGTTCTGGACTTCTGGAAATGTCTAATGCTGATTTTAAAGGAAATATTTCTTATTATCAGATGGCAAAGCTTCAGATGGAAATTTCCAATAAATTAATATCAACCAACAAAGAATTGCTTGAAGAAGCCTTGAGGCTGGTTGGTAACTAGATTTAGGATTGTAATTCTACGAATATGGTTTAAACTCCATTTTTACAAAGGAACTTACACAAGTTCCTTTTTGCTTGTTCCTGCTTGCAAAATTTCCAGTATCTTAATTATTTCATCAGATAAATCTTCTTTGCTTTTAATGTTTATTTTTACGAGGTTTGCGAATTCTGACTTTTTAAACTCATGCAGCCCCCTGTTTTTGAATATCTCTTCCAAAATTTTAACTTTAGGCATCTCTTGTTTTAAAAATTCAAGATCGACAAGCGAAATATTTTCAAAAGCGTACGCCAGAGTCCTTTCAATAAGCGGAACCGGCAGCAAATCCTCAAATTCACCGCTTGTCAGTATATAAACATTATCCATTTCTCTTTGTCTTGCCTTTATTGATAAAAGATTATCCGAAGCATCCTTGTCAAGAAGGACAAAGATAGGTATCTTAAGGTTTTCGGCAAGTTCATAATAAGTTTTTACAACCTGATTTTTCCCGCCTGCAGAGATAATGTGAATACCGTTTCTGTCAAAGTTGAAGCCGTAAATATCCGCAAACACAGGCAGAAGGGTTTCTTCTGTAATTCCTTCGCAAATTATTACTTTTTCAACAGGAAATAAAAGTGACTTTTCTTTTCTCGTTTGTATTATATCCGGAGAATTTTCAAGTGCTTCAAGCCATTTTAAATTTTTGACCTCATTGCCGGAAAAAAGTTTAGTTATTCCCTTGTAGTTAATTTTGTTTTGCAGAAGATTTTCTGTTTGTGCTGAAATTTTAAATACTGATTTTTCGTAGTCATAAAGCCTCTGATTTATCAAATAATCTCCGTCAGGGTTGATATTTAATATTTCAAGCGAGTAATTGATTATGTTTTCAGCCATAATTTTAAGCTGGCAATAATCTGTTTCATCAAGCTGTTGTTTTTTGAACTTTGGCGTTATCAGATTGCCGGTTATTATATCCTTGAAAACTCTAAGATACTTAGCTTCGGTATTTTTAAATCTGGTCAGCCTGTCTGCCGAAATAAGTAACTGTTCTTTAGTAAGCGGTTTTATTTTTATTTTTTCCAATAGTTCCTTCTTTACATTTATTTACTTAATTAATTTTTATAGCAATTTTTTTGCGTTATTGTTGTTTATATAAATAAGTGGAGTGAAATTGTAGTGTATCCAGTAGGTGTAAATTCAAGATATTATAATTATAACACAAGCCGGAATTCGCAAACGGAAAAAGTTTCAACGGTGTCAAATCAGGCAGGACAATTTTCAACCGGTTATGTTTCAAACCCGTTGTACAATGACAAAATCCCGTACAATCCCTCCTTTGCATCTTCTAAATTAAGAACACGTATGAACAGTCAGGAAGAAAAAAATAAATATAATACGATTTTAACTATGCTTGACAAATCTTCAAAAAAGAAGATGAAAGATCTGTTGAAAACCGGAATTCTTTTAAATGCAAATTCAAATGACAATTCAACAGTTCTTGATAATCTTTATAATATTGCAGTAAAAGAGCGTGCACACGGGCTTTCCAGAGAAGGTATTCTTAAAGATACAATAGACACAATTGCGGATCCTCATGTGATAACCCAGCAGTTCGGCGATATTCCTGAAAATCAAAAACCCCAAATACTTGATTCCTATATGAGGGAACACAACCTTGATAAAGCTATGCTTTTGCAGCGCAAAATAGCTGAAGATGATATAAATGTTGAACATTCAGGAACCTGTGTGGCTTCAAGTATCGAATTTAATCTGGCTTCAAAGTTTCCTGCTGAATTTGCAAGATTTGCAGAGGGTCTTACATCTCCTGCAATGTCTGTTAATAAAAATATAAAAATGAAAAATTTAACAGACAACACTCTGGATTCAATCTGGCTTTTGAATGCTTTTGAAATTCCATTTAAAATGGATGATTATGATAATGCAAATCTTACGTTTGCACCTGACAAAAATGCCATTATAAGAGCAAGAATTCAGACAACGAACAGAGATCCGTATGAAAGATCTGCACTGGACGTTCTTATGCAGTCAACATTTATGCAGGTCGGCTCGCAGCAAACTTATGATTCCTTAAGCGATAAACGCAAAGGTAAATTCAACAACAATGACAAAGGTTTGATTGAATTTGAAAAAACATTCACAGAGTCTGTAGTCGAAGATAAAAATAAAATTTCCGTGACATATCAGAAAGTAGATGACAATGCAAAACTTATAGGGTATGAAACGGATTTTGAAACAATGAAAAAACAGATTTCCGATGCTCTGGCAAAAGGTGAAAATGTAATAATCGGCTATACAGAAGTTGATGACAGCAATGAAATTATAAACGGTCATGAAATTACAATAACCGGTCAAAAATATGATGAATCAGGCAAATTGATATACATCTGCAATGACACGGATGACGATATTCCACATGCTGTAGAATACAGTGCGGAAGTCCTGCTTCCTAAAATTCATCATGCCGGATTGCCTCAGGAAGTTGTCAAAGATGACGTAAACCTCGTAGAAAACTGGGTAGAAGGTCTTAAATCATATCAGGAAATGAAAAAAAACAGCAAACCGGACTCTGTGCCCCAAAAAATGGCAGCGTAACTATTTGTTACAAATTTTTCCAGAATAGTCAAAAAAAAATTTTAGAAACGTTAGAAATAGTGAAAACAGGTAAAAGTAATGATTAATTTCAATTCATATCCGAATTCAAATATAATAAAGCAAGATATGCAAGGGCATGAAAATACATCAACCCCTCAAAATAAAAAACATCCCACAGCAAAGACAAGCATTTTTTATCTGAATGACGTACACGGTAAAATGACTAATATGGAACGAATTAAGACGGTTTCAGATGTTTTTGACAAATCTCCGAAAGATGAAAACACTGTCCGATTAAAACTTGCGTCCGGAGATATTATCTTAGGTGCTAATTTTATATCAAATATGGTCGCAAGCAAATTCCTAAACTGGATAGGAGTCAGTGCAAACGCACTTGGAAACCATGAACTGGATGTTGTTCCGAGCCGCCTTGCAGAATTGTTGAAAAATGCAAACTTTAAACTTCTGGCAATCAATGCGTCAGTGGCTCCGACAAGTCCGATGGCCGGAAAAATTCAGAAATCTACAATAGAAGAACGTGATGGCCAGAAATTCGGTATAATCGGAGTTGCCCCTTCTGATATGGCAGAACGCGTCAAACTTAACGATTCAATGAAAGATATTAAAATTGATGATTTTGATACAACAATCAGAAAAGTTCAGGAGGAAGTAAACAATCTGCGCTCAAAAGGCATTAATAAGATTATTCTTCTTTCTCACAGCGGGCTTAAGCAGGATAAAAAAATCGCTCAGGAAACGGAAGGAATAGATATAATTATCGGCGGACATTCTCATGAAATGGTTAAGGATATCAAACAAGGCGAAAATCTTTTTTATTCAAAATCCGGCGAACCGGTAGTCATTACTCAGGCCGGCAAAGACGGTGAAAATGTCGGTGTTCTGAATGTAGAATGGACTGATGACGGCGTATTGTCAAAAGTCCAAAATAATGTGATTAATACCCGAAAATTCAATAGAACTCTTCCCAGCCGGACTGCTGTAGAAGAAATTATCGGAAAACCAGAGATTTTAGGAACCGTAGCTTATGCAGATCCGGAACCTAAGAACAGATTGATTGCCAACAACCCTCATGGAAACCTTATTGCAGACGCTATGCGGCAGGAATTGGGTACAGAAATCGCAATTCTGAACGCAGGCAACATAAGAGGACATTTTGATGTCGGCAAAGTAGACAGCCGTTTGATTAATGACATTACGCCTTTTGAGGATAAAATGCTTGTCGGAAGCCTTTCAGAAAAAGATATAGTTGATGCTTTGAAAGTCGGCGGCAAGTCGCTTGTGTCGCACAATTCAAAACCCGGAATTCTTCTGGTTTCAGGCATGAAATATACCATGAATGATAAAGGCGAACTGCTTGATTTGTCATATCAGGATAAAGACGGTAATGAACATAAAATTGATGTAAATAATCCTGATCCTAATCATAAACTTACCTGTGCAATGGATGACTTCTTTGCAACCGGAGGGGATAATTATTTGCCAAGCAATGAAAATCCGGACTTCATAATAAAGAAATACGATGTAGACAAAAATAAATTAGCCTGTGATTATATCAGGAAAATGAAACAGCCTCTTGAAATCAGAGATGACCGGAGAGTTAATATTGTTCAAGCTTAATAGTCATACTGTTCGTGGTTATTAAGATATTCTTTGACGAAATTAAGCGATGATTGAACTATACGGGTGACTCTGGAAGGCGAAAGTCCAACCTGAGTGGCTATGTCTTTTACCTGCATATTCCTGTAGAACCTGTATTCGACAACAGTTCTTTCTTTTGGCGGAAGTTTTGAAATTGCAGCACGAATCATTCTGCCAAGTTCGGCTATTTCTGCCTGTTCATCAGGTTTTGCGTGCGGATCTTTTAAGAAATCAAACGGAGAATCGTTGTCACTGGCCGCAGCTGCAAGTCCGTCAATAGATAAAACGGTTTCATACACCGCTTCACGGACTTTTGCTTTTTGCATGTCCATTCCTTCAACTTCTTCATCCTGTTCAAATTCTTCGTCTGCTTTATGTTTCATTGAATACCATTTGTATCGGATGCGAAGTTCATTCCGGATTGCCCATCTGACAGCGGTTGCAACATAGGCCATGTTATATCTTGCAAGCTGTTCCGGAGTTTTGTTTTTGATAAGAGCCTGTACTGCAATAATACCAATCGACAACAATTCTTCATACTCAACCATATGAGCCGGTATTCTTCTGTGTTCGACTTTTGCAACTTTTCTTACTATATCAAGGTATTCTTGTAGTCTGTTTTTTTCCTGCATAATCATGATTATTTTCTAGTATTAGGCTCTGTACCTATTCTACTTCTCTTTTGATTATTTTTCAAGTTGTAAACAAAAAGTAAAATTTCTGCAATAGCTTTGTACAATTCAGGCGGAATTTGCCTGTTTAAATCGACCATCTTAAACAAGGCTCTTGCGACCGGCGGATTTTCTATTACCGGAATGTTGTGATCTTTTGCAATTTGAATAATTTTTTTTGCGATAAGCTCTGTCCCTTTTGCAATAAGCATCGGAGAATCCATTTCTTCCGCTTTATATTTAAGTGCGCAGGCAATGTGAATAGGGTTTGTCACGACGAAATCAGCATCCGGAACAGCATCCATCATTCCTCGTTGAAGCATCTGCATACGTCTTTGTCTGAGAGCAGCTTTAACGTTTGGATCGCCTTCGGTGTTTTTATATTCATCTTTAATTTCTTTAAAAGACATTTTCTGATCTTTCAGAAACTTCCATTTAGTAACCCCGTAGTCGGCAGCGGCAATAACAAGGAACGCAATGCAGGCTTTGAAAATAAATTCAGTAACAAGTTTTCCGAACTCTATCATTACAGCAAAATTGTTGTCAATAGCCGCAAGCATCAAAATATGTTCAATATGCGCCATATATACTGTCCAGCCTATATACCCCAGAAGCACAACTTTTACTATATTCTTAAAAAGTTCAAAGAGGGTTTTTATGGACATAATGTTTTTGAAATATTTAGTAGGGTTAAGTTTATCGAGTTTCGGCATAAGAGGAGCTGTCGCAACAAGCGGGCCGACCTGAATAAAATCCGCAAGAATTGCCACAAGCCAGGCCAGAAATAGAATAGGCCCGATAATAAGTGCGGCACATTTTATCGTAATCATCAAAATATATGCCATACCTATCTTTTCAAGATGTGCATTCGGAATTTGCTCATACATAAGCGTAAAAAGCTGGGTAATTTGATTCCATATAAAAGGTGAAACTCCGTAAATTGCAGTAAACAAAACGAGCAAAGAAATAGCAGTTGAAAAATCTTTTGATTTTACAACCTGACCTTCTTTGCGAGCCTGTTCCAGTTTTCTGGGCGTCGCATCAAATTGTTTATCTTCATCACCCATACTGCTTCCTTCTTAATAATTATTATACCATGGTCAAAAAAATATGTGAAAGACGATAGGACGATAGGACGCAGGACGTAAAGACGAAAAGTTCGTTACGTTTAAAAAGGCGATAAGACAGCAAGGCGATAGGGCGTTAAGTTTTTATCAGAGTGAGGGGTGAAGGGTGAAGAGTGAGAAGAGTTGAAAGGTTGAAAAGTTGAATGGTTGAAAGGTTGAATGGTTGAAAGGTTTGTTTCGTAAAATAAATCCCCTCTCCCTTGAGGGGAGAGGGAAGAAATTGTTAGTGAGCATTAGCGAACTTACAATTTCGGGTGTGGGTGATTTGTAAGTCAGGTTCTAACAAAGTGAGGCGTGAAGGGTGAGGAGGGTTGAAGAGTTGAAAAGTTGAAAGGTTGAAGGGTTTGTTTCAGAAAAAGGCGATACGGAGCGCCCCATTTTGTCATGCTGAACTTGTTTCAGTATCCCGATGAGATCCTGAAATAAATTCAGGATGACAGAGAAAGACAAAATGGGGCGAAAGTGTGAAAAGTCCTTCACGCAAAAAAATTCCCTTCCCTTGAAAAGCATAAAAAATCATGCTAAAATAAAAGAGTAACGAACGTGAAAAAGCAAAGGAGCTAAGAGTATGAAAAGCCGCACTATGATTGAATTTACGGGGGGGGGGGGCAACCTATAATCAGGCTCCTTCAAGCGTTTTAGCCGAAAATAATGGAATTAAGCGTCATCCTGAGCCAAAGGCGAAGGATCTTATTAAAAAGCAAGAAGATTCTTCAGTCGCTTCGCTCCTTCAGAATGACGTGCAGGGTGCGAGTGGATTCCTCGGGCTTTGCCTTCAGAATGACAAGGCAGCACAAGAAGATTCTTCGGGCTTCCACCCTCAGAATGACATAAAAAAGGACGTCATCCTGAGCCAAAGGCGAAGGATCCACTTAAAACCTAACTGGATTTTTCACTCCGTTCAGAATGACAAGCAAAGAAGGCATTCAGCCTTCACAATGGCGGAAGTCCTGATTACATTAGGCTTGATAGGAGTTGTCGCAGCCCTTACTATTCCTAATCTTACAAAACGATATGAAGAAAAGGCTATTATAACCAAATACAAAAAAGTGTATTCGGTTCTTGCAAACGCATACAATCTTGCGATGATGGAAAGCGGCCCGCCGGATTCGTGGATTCTTGAGGATGAAGCTGATTTGTTAAAAATTCTGGAGCCGCACCTGAATGTTGTTGAAAAATGCTATTATAAAAAAGGCTGCACATCTCAGGGTTCGTTTGTTTCATTAAGCGGGGAGCATCGCTGGGGAGAGTTGAATGATATGGAAATTTATCCGAAAATCCGTTTGAACGGCGGGTTTTCTCTTATGATTCTTGATCCTGTCCATCAGGGTTGCGAATACGATCAGGAAAATATTGATGATGACGGGAATCCATATACCACAACCATTTATGAATGCGGTATAATTTATGCTGTTGTTACAAATAACAGTAACCCGAAGAATAAAAATTATTTTGGAAAAGATCATTTCGTTTTTGCTGCGACTAACAAAGGGATTTTTCCGGTTGGTTATAACAGAACCGATGAATATGTAAAAAAGTTCTGCAAGAAAAAAAATCAGAATGCTACGACAGGTAACGGCGGAACCTGCGGCGAATGGATTATTCGTTATGATAATATGGATTATTTTTACGGTTCTAAAGATTGATAGCGGCAATCTTGTCCGGCAGTCAGACAAAAATTTATATCTCAAGCGTAGTTTTTAGCAGGTTCTGAGAATCTCTGATTACTGACACCTTAGTGATGCGGTAAAATTTTTGCCCTCTCCCTCTGGGAGTGGGCTAGGGAGAGGGGGCGGACTAAAAAGTGAGGCGTGAAGTGTGAAGGGTGAAGAGGGTTGAAAAGTTGAAGGGTTTGTTTTGGAATAAAAGATGTTAGGACGTTAAGACAGCGCCCCATTTTGTCTTACACTGTCATTCTGAACTTGTTTCAGAATCCCGTTGAGATACTGAGACTATCTTGGATTATTCGGGGTGCGGGCGGAGTAACGTCCGACCCGCACCTTACGGGTTCCGCTTTGCTTCACCCTACCGAAAATCCGCAAACTCAGGATGACAAAATGGGGCGAAAGTGAGGGTGAAGAGAGTTGAGAAAGGCGATTTTAACAAAGTGAATAAGTGCGTAATGTTTAATTAAAATTTGCGCGGAGCTAGCGCGGAGCGCCGAAAAGAACTTATTCACTTTAAAAAAGACGTTAAGACGATAAGTTCGTTACATAAAATATTTTCCCTCCGACCATTGCGGAGCGAACAATCAATGTTCCGTTTCAAAACTTCAAAACAAGTGCTGTTTGAGTGCGAAGCACGAGTTCACTTGCTTAATTGAAACGGTTACAATTGATTAGTGAGCGCAGCGAGTTTACCCGCCAAAATGCCGAGTCTAGCAAATTATTAGAGAACGAAGCGTGCGGCTGGTTTCCGTCGCTTTGCCATCAAAGCGGATTGCGAGCAGAGGGCGGAGCCGGTCAAGGCGATGAGCCTTGCAGCGTAGACCCGCATAACGCGAGCAACCAAGCGAGTGCCCCCGTCCGGAGGACGAAATAAAAAACAGAAGGAGATTCTTCAGTCGCTTCGCTCCTTCAGAATGACGTACAGGAAGCGGGGAAATTCTTCGAGCTTCGCCTTCAGAATGACTTGAAAAAGAATGTCATACTGAGCGTTAGCTAAGTATCTTAATAAAAAAGATTCTTCGGACTAAAGTCCTCAGAATGACTGGCTTTTATTGTATCTCTGGAATTTGCTATATAAGTCCCAAAAATAAAATATTGCACAAGTGACAAAAATTTGTTAAAATAAAATTAAAGAAAAACTAACAGAGGAGGATAAAATGCTGAAACGTAGTTGTAGAGCTGATTTAGGGGGGGGGGGGGCAGCCGCATAGACTTCCTCTGAGCGGGTTTTTAGGATTTACACTTGCGGAAGTGCTGATTACAATTGGAATAATCGGATTAGTTGCCGCAATGACGCTTCCGTCGTTAATAAACCGTGCACGCGGCAAACAGCTTGAAGCCGCTTTTAAAAAGAATTATTCAAGACTTTATCAGGCGCTGGATATGCATTATGCACTGACAGGAGAACGTATTGTTACCAGAAATGATAATATAGACGGAAATATGGTTAAAGAAACTCTTATGAAATATATGCCTGTTCTTGTTGACTGCGGATTCGGGTACGATGACCGTGACTCTGCATGTGTTTCAATTAACAGACCGGCGTATAAAAATTTTACCGGAACAACTGATATCAATATGGAATGTTTTGACGACGGGCAATTTATTTTGACTGATGGTTCAATGATATTTGTCAACTCAATAGGAGCCTGCCCGAAGAGTATAAGTATTGATGTAAACGGTTACAAAAAAGGGCCAAACCGACTCGGACAGGATTTGTTTATGTTTCTTATCTATGAGGACGGTGTATTTCCTTCAGGTGAAATGCCTGACAGAGGCTGGGGCAATATGAAATGTTCCGCAACTGCAACCGATTATATGAATGGCGGCGGATGCACGATAAAAGCACTTTATGACAAAGACTTTTTTAGCCGCCTTCCGTAAATAGATGTCAAAACCGTTTGAATTTGTTTAACATTCTGTTTGCAGATAAAAACAGTTAATTTCCTTCCACAATCTTCACTCCGCTGCTGGTGCCGAGGCGTTCTGCTCCTGCTTCAAGCATTTTTATTGCTGTTTCTCTGTCTCTTATTCCGCCCGAGGCTTTTACTTTAAGGCCGTAAGGGGATACTGTTTTATACATCAATTCAACGTCTTCTGCCTTTGCGCCAACACCGCCTTTTACAAAGCCTGTTGATGTTTTTACAAAATCAGCTTTTGCTTCAATGCAGAGTTCGCACGCTTTTTTAATCTCGTCTTTAGTTAACAAATCTGTTTCTAAGATGACTTTCAGCGGGTGATTTTTGCAGGCAGCTTTTACGGTTTCAATATCATATTTGATAAAATCGTAGTCTTTGGTTTTTAGTGCTGTAACATTTATAACCATATCAATTTCATCTGCGCCGTCTTCTATCGCAAGTTTTGTCTCAAAAGCTTTAACTTCCGGTCTGTTTGCACCGAGCGGAAAACCTGCTACTGTTACGACTTTTACGGGGCTGTCTTTAAGGTTTTCTTTAGCAAGTCTTACATACATAGGGTTAACGCAAACTCCGAGAAAGTTATATTTTTTCGCTTCCTCAAAAAGTTTTATAAAATCTTCTTCTTTTGCGTCCTGTTTCAGCAGAGTATGTTCGATGTGTCTGTTTATGTTTTCCATAATTCCTCCTGTTATAAAATATTGTCTAAAATTTTTGATGTTGAATACGCTCTGTTTAGTGTGAAAAAGTGGAGTCCTTTTATCTTGTTTTCAAGCAGTTCTTTGCATTGGGCTGTTGAAAATTCTATTCCGAGGTTTTTAATATAGTTTTTATCGGCTGCGTGTGTTTGTATTTTGTCCTTAAGCGCTGATGGAACTGTAATTCTTGCAAGCTGCGTCATTTTATCAAGCTGTTTTGCGCTTATGACCGGCATAATCCCTGCTATTACAGGTACATTAATTCCTGCATTTTCAAGATTTTCAAGATAAGAGAAAAATTTGTTATTTATAAAAAACATCTGGGTAAAAATTGCATCGGCTCCTGCATCAATTTTCTTTTTCAAATTTTCAATGTCTTTTTTTATTGACGGGCTTTCAATATGGCCTTCAGGATAGCCTGCGACAGCTATTGAAAAATCAGTTTTCGTTTTAAGATATTCTACAAGTTCATTTGCGTGGCAGAATTCTTTGCAGATTTCATTCGTGTTTTCCGGAAAATCTCCTCTGAGTGCAAGAATGTTTTCAATTTTCTGTGATTTTAGAAATTCTATCCGGCTGTCAATTTCGGATTTTGAGCAGCTTATGCAGGTAAAGTGCGGCATTATGTCCGTTTTTACATGTGTGTTTAATCTTTCTAAAATATTTTTTGAGTAAGAATTTTTTTTACCGGAAGCCCCGCAGGTTAAGGAAAAAAATGCAGGGGTATAACTGCTTAAAACAGTTATTTCATTGTTTAGCCGTGAAAATTTCTCTTCACAATCCGGCGGAAATATTTCAAAAGAAATAACAGTTTTTTCTGATTTATATAGCTTTCTTATTTTCATAAGCTGATTATAGCACAGTTTGAAACTTGGCGGCCTAATTATTTTGATAAATAAAAACAACTCCCGACCAGTCTGTCAGGAGCTGCTTTTTATTTTTATTAATTAATTAAAAATTATATTCAGGAATTTCAAATTTTTCATTGTTAGCGTCTTTATCAACAAAAGCAAGATAATATTCCATGGCTTTATCTTTTGTTGAATTGTAGAATGCGTCATCAATGAATTTTTTATGAAGTTCGGTTCTAAATCCGCTGTAGTTGCCCATATTGGCCGCATAAAGTTCCAGCACCTGTTTGTCAATTCCGGCTCCGTAGGCTTTTGTTTTTGCGTCAGTGCCGGAAGGACGGATTTCTATAAATTTGTCGTTGAATTCAAGATATGTGCCGTCGCCCACAAATTTTATTGACAAAAGATTGTCAAAACAAAGGCTTTTGAAGGAATCATTAAGAACTTCTTTTACATCATCAAGTGTCATTTTACCTTCTTTAACTGCAATTGCCATTGTCAAATAGAACAGGTCATTTTCTGTTCTTTTCTTTTCCCCTTCGATTTTGGCCTGTTTGAGTTTCTCAATATCCGGTTCGGATTCGTTATAATAGGCAATATCTATTCTGGTATCATATCGGCCTTTAATTGAGCATTCGTCAAAGATTCTAACAAGATTTCTGGAAAGAGATACGTCTTTCAGGCTTGCAATCAGGGCTGACGCTACAATTATGGCTTCTGTTGCACTTTTTTCGCGCATAGCAACCGCGCATCTTCCGGCATTTGATTTGATGAGTTCTTCCGTTCCCATAATCATGCCTCCGCTTTCTTCGCCTGCAAATATAAGCCGCGGGTTTACGCCGAGGTTAATCGGGTTTGAAAATACATCGTCAACAATAACTTCTTTTTCCGGCGCTTTTTTCAGTTTAAGTTCAACCTTTTTCATTATGTTTGCAATTTCTTTAAAGCCGACAGGTACATTGACAACTTTTACTCCCTGATGTTTTGCCCATTCATCCCAGCTTAGAGCCGATGCCGTTGTTTTTATCATAAATCTCGGATGATTTTTCCATAACCCTTGCGCTTTCAGTTGTTTTGCCTGAAAATCCATAAGCATTAGAAATGCCTGATTTGCCGTGAAGATCGTAAGAATTGATTTGTCGTCAAGTTTTATGTAATCAATCCCTGCCTCTTCAAGTTTCGGAATTCTTAAGATAGTTTCCTTCTGGGCGATTGTCAGCCTGTCATGATCCGGATCAGTGATTAAGACCGTTGTTAAATACGGCAGATCTTTAAGTTTTTCTTCATAGTGCATTGTTTCAATAACAGGGAAGAATTTCTCTCCGTTCTGGCGTTTTGCAAGAACCGTTGCATCTACTGAATAATCGTAGAAGGCTTTTTCGCCTTTTGGGGTATGGTCGTATTTCCCGATAGAGTGGAAGAAAGGATCTTCTTCCGTATTAAACCAGATAAATTTGTCAGCAATATCAAGTTTTTTTAATACTCTTCCCAGAGTTCTGTAAGCTGAACCGCCTACGTTTTCTATGACAATTTTATCTTCCAGTCCTTTTATAAGATTTAAATTCTGTTTTTGCGCAACTCCTGATTTCAAATATTCTACATATAAGTTCGTTCCGTCCTCAAGCTTTTTCATTATTTTTTCATCAATAAGCGCGCTGTCGGATTTTGCAATTTTGATTTCATATTTACCGTCTTTTTCGGTTTTTTCAAAAATTTCGTTTATTTTATCGACAAACTCAAGGCTTTCTTCCGGCAAATACTGGCTGCCTTGAGAGTTTAAGTCTTTTGTTGCATTTTTGACCGAAATGCCGTGAGATGAAGTTATATATTCGCCGCCCAGAAGGTCAAGCTTGAATGCCAAAAATGACGCAAGCCAGATTGGAATGGTTTTTCTGCCTTCCGGTAGCAGTGTTTTAATCCCTTGGGCAGCCTGAACTCTTGCGATTGCTTCAAGATAAAGGTCAGAGTTGTATCTTACTTCTCTTCCTGCAATTTTTAAAATTTCTTTTCCTGAATATTTTTCTTTTGCGACAAGGGCTTTGGCTAAAGTTGCAAGGACAATTCCGACAAGGTTAATCGGAAATCTCGTGTCCTGCGGAAAAAGAATATTCTGCGGGCCTCGGATTCCTGCCGTTGAAACCTTAGCTTCCTTTGCATAATTGGCAAACCATTCTTTAAGATTTAATCCTTCCGGATTTCTTTCTTTGTCATAAGGGGCAAGATGTTCTTTCTTTAATGTAAATGTAAATTCACCTTTATTATTAAAATCCATTAAATTAAGTTCTTTTATGTATTCGGGGGTTTTTTCGTAAACGCTTTCGAAAAGTTCGTTTTCAAGTCTGTTATTTGATTTTCGGCATAACGTCATCGCTTTCTCCTTCTTAAATATAGCCTGTCAGGTGAATTATATAAGAAAAATAACTATTGTTCAATATAAATTTTGATATATAATATTTTTGAGGAGTACCGAATGAGTAAAGATCCAAAAAATTATTCAAACAGACCCGTCGAAACATTTAATTTGTGGCGGTCGGTTTTTCAGTGGATAGTTTGCAAAATATTCTATATGATAAGGCTGAAGCTTGTATACAGGCTGAAGGTAGAGGGGCTTGAAAATGTTCCGAAAGATAACGCGTATATCGTTTGCCCTAATCATCTGTCAACTTTAGATCCTCCTCTTGTGGCTGCTGTTTTGCCAAGACGGGTTTCGTTTATGGCAAAGAAAGAACTGTTTGACATCAGGTTTTTGAGATGGTGGATAGACTGGCTCGGAGCATTTGCTGTCAACAGAGAAAGTCTTGGCCCTTCCACGATTAAAACTGTTATGAATATTAAAAAAAGCAGCTGGGTATTCGGAATTTTCCCTCAGGGTACAAGAGAGGAACCCGGAACTATTTCAAATATATCAAAAGGTTTTGCCGGTCTTGCAAAAATTACAAAATGTGCAGTTCTTCCTGTCGGCATAATTGGAACAAATGAAGTTAAAAGATTGCCTTTTTCCGGGCAAATTGTTGTGAAAATAGGCAAACCTATTCCATACAGCGATGACACGGAAAAGGTTGTTGCAGAATGGTCTAAATCTATTCAGGAATTAACAGGTTTTAAGTATATTGAAAATATCGAATCTGAAAAAAAAGTTAGTTAGGAGTTTTAAGATATGGCTGGAAAACAAAGAAATTATAACAGAAGATATCCTTCGGAATATGGAATATTCCGAACGATGTTCTATATGACTTTTCTTTATACTGTTGTTGTTCCGTTTATGAAGATTTTCTACAACTACGAAATCACGGGAAGAGAAAACCTTCCGAAAGAAGAAAAGAACGGAAAATTTATCTATACTGCAAACCATGTTTCAATATTTGACCCGCCGATGGTTTCTATGGCAACCGGAAAGCCTATTGCTTATATGGCTAAAAAAGAATTGTTTGATCCTAAAGAAAAACTAAGCTGGCTTGTAAAACGTCTCGGCGCTTTCGCAGTCGACCGTTCAAAGCCGGAGATTGCAACTTTTAAAACCGTAAGAGATATTCTTTCCACAAGCTGGTCTTTAGGCGTTTTCCCGCAGGGCGGAATAAGGCCTTACGGAAAAATTGATGAGGTTAAAAAAGGTTTTGTTGTAATTGCCAAAAACGCAAAGGCTGATATCCTGCCTGTCGGTATTGAAGGCTTTGACGGGTATCCCAAGCTTAAACCTTTCACAAGACGTAATGTAAAACTGCATATTGGAAAACCGATTTCTTATAAACTTCCCGAAGATGAAATTATTTATCAATGGGGAGAACAGATGTCAGAACTGGCAGGATATGAAAACCTTCTGCCTTATCCGGCAAGCAGACAAACCGAACAGGCGGAAGTTTAGCTGCAGGTTTTTGGTATTTAGTTTAATTATTAAAAAGCCCTTAAGAAATTCTTAAGAGCTTTTAGTTTTATTTAAAGAAAGGAATTGATTGTGCTTATGCTGCTTGTGCCGGAGCTTGAGCTGCAGGGTTCATTTCGACAGATTTAGCTTGCTGAGGGTTTTGTGCCGGTTGCGCAGCAGGAGTCATTTCAATTGTTTTTGCCTGTGTATTTGAGTCTTGCATCTGGTTTAATTTTGCAAGTGCTGCATTTGCTGCATCCTGTACGTTTTTGTCCTGATCGTTCTTAGCAATTGTGAACAAGGTATTCAGATCTGCTTTGTATGCCGGCTGTTGAATATAGCTTAAAGCTTCAATTGCAGAAGTTCTTACCATCGGGTTCGGGTTGTTCTTGAGTTGTTCAACGATTGACACTGCGCCGGGAAGTTCTGTCAGAGGAACTGTTGTGTTTGTCAATTTTGCAACTTCTTCTGAGTAGAGTTTTTGCAAGATTGCAGTTGTGAACATTGCATAGCTTTTGTTTCTTTCAGCCTGTTCCATCGGCGTGATTGAAGTTGCAAGTGCTTTTTCAGCATCTGTCATTTTTTCGTTCTTCATTAATTTTTGTCTTGCTGCGATTTGTTCCGGAGTCGGGCCTGCAAGTTTTGAAGAATCTGTGTTAATAATCTTATTTAAAGTATCCATTACTTTAACATCAAGTAATTCAGTTGCTTTTTGCGGGTTGTCTTTAACCATATTGGCTATTTCTTCCATGCCTGCTGCCTGAACTTCATAATCAGGGTTTGTTAATTTAGCGATAAAACCGTTCAAATCAACCTGCGGTTCAAGCGGGGCAGGAGTTTCGATTTGAGGGGTCTGTTGAGCTTTAGGCTGTTGTTCTGCAGGTTTTTGAGTTACAACCGGCTGCGGAACTTCAGGCTGCGGAGTCTGCGGAACTTCTGTTGCAACTGCCGGAGCTGTCGGAGCAGAAGGTGTTTGTTCCGTAACCTGCGGAGGAATTATAGTTGGTTGTTGTGCAGGCATGTAGTATGGTTGAATCGGTGCCTGAGGATACTGGTAAACTGAAGACTGCGGGTAGTTGTAATAAGGCATTGTCGGTTGTGCGTATTGTGCCTGAGGCATTGCTGCTACGCCAGGTGCAATTACTGACGGATTGTGAACATCAATTTTGACAGCGTTGTAGCTTTGCGGCTGCTGTTGAGGTTGTGCTACCTGCATGTAAGGATTGGGGAGATTTGGAATTTGCATCATATTATCGTTTCCTTTCAATAAATAAATATTTTATTCCTATTCTACTGTTTTAATATCCCTGAAAAAAATAAATTGCTATATAAAATCATATTTTTAATAATTCTTAACATAATATTAGCAAAAACATTGTTAACAATGACTTTCAACCTTTAAAATATTTACAAAACTTCTAATATAAAATTCTTTAATTTGTCATAACTGACTTATTTATGTTAATATGTTGTGTGTATAATTATTGACAGAGGGAATACGAGGCCGGACTTTTATGATATTGAACAGAAAAGAAACAAAATCAATCAGATCTGCTTTTGGCAAGACTCTAGAGCGTTTGGGGCATTTGAACAAAAATATTGTTGTTCTGGATGCTGATCTGGCATGCTCTACTCAAACTCAAATTTTTGCAAAAAGTTTTCCGGAAAGATTTTTTGACTGTGGAATCGCGGAACAGGATATGATTGCAACTGCGGCCGGTCTGGCGTCTTCCGGCAAAATACCTTTTGCTGCAAGTTTTGCAATGTTTGCAACCGGAAGAACTTATGATCAGATTAGAAATTCTGTTTGTTATCCTGAGTTCAATGTAAAAATAGTCGGTACTCACGGCGGCGTGACAGTAGGAGAAGATGGTGCAAGTCATCAGGCTCTTGAAGATGTTGCTCTTATGAGAGGTTTGCCGCATATGACAGTTATTGTTCCTGCTGATTGCAGAGAGTGCGAACAAGTTATTGAATATGCCGCAGCAAATTACGGGCCTATGTATATCAGAATTCCAAGAACAAATGTCTGTGATATATTTGATGACAGTTATAAATTTGATATTGCAAAGGCAAAAGTCATAGAGGATGGAACTGAGGCAACAGTTATCACAAACGGAGAAACGCTGGCTGAAGTAATTGAAGCATGCCGCAAGCTTAAAGAAGACGGAATTTCAATAAGAATTCTTCACATGCCCGTTGTGAAGCCCGTGGATGTAGAAGCTGTTGTCGAATCTGCACGTAAAACAGGACTTGTTATAACTGTTGAAAATCATTCTGTAATCGGCGGGCTTGGCAGTGCGGTATGTGAAGTTTTGGCGGAATATTATCCGGCAAAAGTCAAAAGAATAGGTGTAAACGACAGGTTCGGCCAGAGCGGAAAAGCAGATTTTCTTTTAGATTATTATGGCTTGTCGGCCGAAAAGCTTGCCGGAACAATAAAAGAAGAAATTAGTAAAAAGGGGTAATTTAAAATGATTCAGTTCAGAGCAGTTACCAAAAAATATAAAAATGATAATTATGCATTGAAAAATATAAATCTTGATATTTTATCAGGAGAATTTGTGTTTATTGTCGGTGCCTCGGGGGCAGGGAAGTCTACTTTGATGAAACTTCTTTACAACGAAGAGCGTCCGACAAGCGGAACCGTCACAATCGGCGGCATTAATATCGCAAATCTTTCAAATGACAAAGTCCCTAATTTAAGAAGATGTATGGGAATTGTTTTTCAGGATTATAAGCTTCTGCAAAACCAGAGTGTTTACGATAATGTGGCTTATGTTATCAGAACTCTCGGAATCAGCTCAAGAGAAATTAATGCAAGGGTTACCGGAGCATTGAAGATTGTCGGATTGTATGACAAAATGCATGCCACTCCTGCTGAACTTTCTGGCGGCGAACAACAGAGGGTCGGTATTGCACGTGCAATCGTAAACGGGCCTCCGCTGTTGATTGCAGATGAACCTACAGGAAACCTTGACCCTAAAAATTCACTTGAAATTATGCAGATTTTAGATCAAATTAATCAAAGAGGGATAACTGTTATTGTATCAACTCATGATAATGCCATGGTTGATTATTTCAGAAAACGTGTAATTACTCTTGATAAAGGTGAAATTGTAAGAGATATACAAGCAGGTACTTATGAATGATCAAAAACTTAAAATAAAAAAGAAAGTTAAAAAACATATACCGAAAGACTGGCTGTGCGAACTTAGAATTTTGTACCGTCTTTCAATGGAAACTTTTAATGATATAAAAAGAACCGGTATTGTGAATATTGTCATAATCACGACAATGGCTGCAATTCTTACAATTTTCGGAGCTTTTTTCAGAACAGCAATGTCTATTTCATCGTTTGCGCATGAACTGGGAAATGTTCTTGAAATTTCAGTATATCTCAAATCAGGATCAGACCCGAATACTGTTAAGAACAGGATAAAGGATTTTGAATATGTAGAAGGTGTAAAGATTATACCAAAGGATGTTTCGTGGGCAAACCTGAAAAGGGAGATGAATCTTCCGGATGTGACAAATCCATTGCCGGACACTTTGCACGTAAAGGTTGACAAGCCTGAGAATATAGAGCCTGTGTTTAATAAGATAAAAGAGCTGTCTTCGGTTGAAGATATGAGTTATGCACAGGATTTGGCCAAACGAATTCAGATGCTTAACCATGTAGTAAACACTATTACGGTTTTTGTTGTAATAATAATGGCAATATTAACGATTACCATTATTAATAATACTATTCAGCTTGTTATACAGTCAAGAAAAGATGAGATTGAAATCATGCGCTTAATGGGAGTCAGCAACTGGTATATAAGGTTCCCGTTAATTATGCAGGGTGCTTTTTACGGGTTTACCGGGGCTTTAATTGCGCTTATTCCGCTGAATTTTGTTCAGAACGGCTTAATCAATATGCATCAATTCTTTATGGTGCCATCTCCGATTTATGCACAGAATATTGTTATTATTATAATGTTTGCGGTCGGAACGCTCTTCGGCGCCGGCGGAAGCTTCCTGTGTATTAAAAAGCATTTGCAAGTGTAAAGTTTATGAAAAATAAAAGTATCATATTAATAAGTGACAATAAAAAAGCAGAAACAGAACTTGCTGAAAAGCTTTTGCTTTTAAGAAATTCTGATGATATTGAGACTCTCGGTTTTGATGCAATTCAGGATTTATTCAAAAAATATTACACAGATGTGATTTTGCTTGATTCTTATGGAAGAGAAACCTCAATTGAAACACAAATCCGTTATATAAAAGAGCAAGACAGGCATGTGTTTTTAATTTTATTGTCAAAATCTTCTGAACCGGACTTTATCGCAGGCATGTATGACTGTGGAATTGATGATTATATTTTGCCGTCTTCTACACCGGCGGATATTTTGATTAAGGTTGTAAATGCTATAAAGCGCGCAGAAGAAAGAAGAATTGCTTATAAAAATGAATTACTTTTAAAAGAATTGGATGTTATATCCTCTGAAAGCGGATTTTATACAGAGCGTTGTGCAAACGAACTTATAAATCAGGAGTTTGAAGCTCTGGCGGATGGTGTGTTTATGATTGTCACTTATGATGAACTTGACAGGGCAAGGTTTTCTTTAGATGCTTTGAGAAGTGCCCTGAGTTTATCAGTCAGGAAAAGTGACACTGTTGTCGAATTAAAGACCTCAAAGTTCTATATATTGTTGCCAAATACAGATATTAACGGCGGAATAGCAGTATTTAGAAAAATAAAAGAAAATTTGCAGGAGGCTTTCAGGCTGAAAGCCGGTATTGAAAAGATAACATCTAAAGATTTTAGAATTATAGAACAGAAGGCATCAGCGGCATTATCTGAGGCAATGCTCAGTGCAAACGATTACTGTATATATACAGAAAAAGAACAGGCGTTGCAGGAAAAAGATTGGAATATTGAAATTGAACCTGAGAAGAAAGATTTTAAATTATTCAGGCAGAAGTTCTTGAAAAAGACGGAAAATGTTATAACACCTGTCTTTTACAGATTACAGAAGGTATTTGAGGATGAACTGCCGGATACAAAAATCGAGCAATCAACAGATGAATTTCAGTGTATATTTCATCTTAAAAGTTTAAAACAGACAAGCCGTTTGACAATAGTTTATGCAGGTTTGGGCAAGATTGTGCTGTATATTACGCACAGCGGGCTTGACAGTCCGGAAAACAGAGAAATTGTTCTTCCTCTCAAAGATCTTACGGAAAAATCTTTGTCAGATATTGTTTGTACTTTCGTAGAAGAATATAAATCGTGTATAGATATTTAAGAGGAGAAAATTATGAATGTTTTAAATCCTGAAAATTCACTTTTGCTAATTATTGATGTGCAGGAAAGGTTAGTGAATGCACTTGATAAAAATATAATTGTTAAAAGGGTTTCAAACCTTGTGAAATCCGCTGCTCTTCTGTCAATACCTGTTGTTGTAACAGAACAATATCCAAAAGGACTCGGAGCAACAGTTGCTGAAGTGGCATCAGAATTTCCGCAAAATACGCCGGTTTTTGAAAAAACAGCCTTTAATGCTCTGGAAACAGAAGGAGTGCTTGATAAAATAAAATCTTACGGCAAAAAGCAGATTGTAATTTGCGGGATAGAAACTCATATTTGTGTGCACCAGACAGCTGCCGCGCTGTTAAGAGAAGGTTTTGAAGTTTATGTAGTGAAAGATGCATGCGCAAGCCGCAACAAATATGAATTTAAACAGGGGATAGAACTTATGGCACAAAACGGTGCAAAAGTAAGCTGTGGTGAAATTGTTCTTTTTGAGTGGCTTAAGACTGCTAAAAATCCTCATTTTAAAGAAATTCAGGCTTTGATTAAGTAAAATTTAGTTTGGTCTTTACATAGGAAAGGCTTGGGCATAAAGGACTTGAGCCTTTTTTAATGCGAATAAGAGAGTTTAAAAATAATTAAACGGCCTGAATATCAAGAGCGATTTGAGTTTTTAATGCATTAAGCGAGTCGAATTTTTTTTCCGGCCTAATCATTTTTAAAAATTTAACTTCAATATTTTGTCCGTAAATATCTTTATCAAAATCAAGGATATGGGTTTCAAGGGAAGGTTGTTTTGTATCAGAAACTGTCGGGCGTATTCCGAAGTTTGTAATCCCTTTGAACATCTCGTCGTTAATTTTGACACAAACGGCATAAACGCCAAACGGAAGCTCAATAAGTTCTGATGGATAAAGGATGTTTGCCGTTGGAAATCCGATGGTTCTTCCGATTTGCTGTCCTTTTACAACTTTTCCGCAGATTGTGAAGTTGTATCCGAGCATTTCATTTGCTTTATCAATTTTACCATTTGATAGAAATTCCCTGATTGTAGTGCTGCTTATCGTAATTGAATCCACTTTTTGCGGAGGAATTTCAAAGTAATTGTAATCGAATTTTTTAGAATATTTTTCCAAAAATTTAACATTTCCGGATTTTTTGTATCCGAAATTATGGTTCCAGCCTGTCGTGATGGCGCGGGGTTTAAAATATTTAACGAGCACATCTCTCAGGTAATCTTCAGCGGTAAGTCCTGATATACTTTCAAAATCAAGTTCTATCAAATAATCAATCCCGAGATTTGAAAGGTGTTTTGCACGATCATCTCTTGTCAGAATATATTTAGGAGCAACTCCGTAAAAATAACAGCAGGGATGATCAGAAAATGTAATAACCGCTGATTTTATACCGTTTTCATGCGCATAATTTACGGCATTATTTATAACTGCCTGATGCCCCCTGTGCACTCCGTCAAAAAAACCAAGCGCAAGCGACAAGTCAGGTATATTTGTTAATTCTTTAAGTATTTGCATAAAATAATTATATTACAAATTTAGAAATTAAAATCAACATTCCGGACTTTTTTATTTTTAATGAGATAAGCCGCAATGATAGCCGTAATCGGTACGCATGCAAGGATTGCGATACTTCCAGTGAGCGCCGACAAAATTTCAGTCGAAACCTGATTGAGATTAAAGAACTTCTGAAGGTCAATGCTGCTTCCGAGAAGCACCAGCGGAAGCGCGCTTCCCATATAAACAAGAATCAAAGTATTAGACATTGTTCCGATAATATCGCGGCCGACGTTCATTCCGGATTTAAAAAGTTCGACAACCCCGAGAGTTTCGTCGGTTTCGTGAATTTCGTTGATTGTGCTTGCGATAGAAACAGAAGTATCCATCAATGCGCCGAGAGCCGCGATAATCATAGAGGCAGACAAAATTCCGGTGAAACTCAAATCCGGTCTTGCGCCGTACAGGAATAAAGTTTCTTCGCCTGCAAATCCGGTCAGATGTGCAGTATAAATCGCAAGAATAGAGAGTACTCCGGCAAAAACAAGACTGAACATAGTGCCTAAAATTGCAGACGTACTTTTAGCATTGAACCCGCCGACAAGATATATTGTAATCAGCGTGCTTAATGCGCCGACGATTATTGCTGACGCAATCGGGCAAAATCCTGCCAGAATCAGCGGCATCATAACAAAAAGGATTAATCCGACGGTTGCAATTATTGAAACAAGACTGAAAACGCCTTTTTTTCTGCCGATAACAGCGAGAAACGCACAAAATATAAAGGCAAAGAGCATTATTGAAGAATCACGTTTCAAATCTGCAATAAAAAAGTTCATTCCTCCGGTCGGGTCTTCTTCGAGGTGGAGCACAACCTTGTCGCCTTTTTTAAGCTGTATGTCGTAGGCCGGATTTTCCGTTAAAATATTTATAATATCCCTTTCCTGCCCTTTGTATTCACCTGAGAGAATTTTAACTTTCACAATCTGCTGTGTGCCCTGCTGGTTGGGGTTGTCATCACTGTAAATATTTTCAACAGACATAACAGCACCGGTTTCGGACGGCAGAATGCTTTCTTCGTTCTGCGCAAACGCCGGTCTTGCAAAAATTGTTATAATTAAAACAAAAAGAACTAAAATTTTTTTCATCACGAATCCCCTTTTGACAGCAATTTTACCATGAAAACATTTTCAGTGAAGAGAGAGGAGGGTTGAAAGGGTGAATGGTTGAAAAGTTGAGTGGTTTGTTTCGAAAAAAGGCGATAAGACTGCAAGGCGATATGGCGTTAAGTTTTTATCAGAGTGAGGTGTGAAGCGTGAGAAGAGTTGAAAGGTTGAAAAGTTGAAAAGTTGAATGGTTGAAAGGTTTGTTTCGTAAAATAAATCCCCTCTCCCTTGAGGGGAGAGGGAAGAAATTGTTAGTGAGCATTAGCGAACTTACAATTTCGGGTGTGGGTGATTTGTAAGTCAGGTTCTAACAGAGTGAGGGGTGAGGTGTGAAGCGTGAGGAGAGTTGAAAATTAATAGGTGAATAAGTGCGTAATGTTTAATTAAAATTTGCGCGAAGCGCCGCAAAGAACTTATTCACTTCATCACCTATTCACTTATTCACTTTAAATAAAGACGTAAGGACGATAAGACGAAAAGTTCTTTACGTAAAATAAATCCCCTCTCCCTTGAGGGGAGAGGGAAGAAATTGTTAGTGAGCATTAGCGAACTTACAATTTCGGGTGTGGGTGATTTGTAAGTCAGGTTCTAACAAAGTGAGGTGTGAAGAGGGTTGAAATGGTGAATGGTTGAAAAGTTGAGTGGTTAGTTTCAGAAAAATGCGGTAAGAAATCGCCCCATTTTGTCTACCACTGTCATTCTGAACTTGTTTCAGAATCCCGTTGAGATACTGAGACTATCTTGGATTATTCGGGGTGCGGGCGGAGTAACGTCCGACCCGCACCTTACGGGTTCCGCTTTGCTTCACCCTACCGAAAATCCGCAAACTCAGGATGACAAAATGGGGCGAAAGTGAAGAGTGAAGATAGTTGAAAAGTTGAAAGGTTTGTTAAGTAAAATATTTTCCATCTCCCCTTGTGGGATGCTAGTTCGAACCGGCGAGGAACGAGCCGAGTGAGACTGTATGCCGAATGGCTGAGGGTCAGGGTGAGGGGGCGGACGGGAAAGTGAAGAGTGAAGCGTGAAGCGTGAGGAGAGTTGAATAGTGGAATGGGTGAAAGGTTGAAAGGTTAGTTTCGGAATAAAGGCGATAAGAAATCGCCCCATTTTGTCTTACACTGTCATTCTGAACTTGTTTCAGAATCCCGTTGAGATACTGAGATAAACTCAGCATGACAAAATGGGGCGGAAGTGTGAAAAGTCCTTCACGCAAAAAAATTCCCTTCCCTTGAAAAGCATAAAAAATCATGCTAAAATAAAAGAGTAACGAACGTGAAAAAGCAAAGGAGCTAAGAGTATGAAAAGCCGTACTATGATTGAATTTACGGGGGGGGGTGGCAACCTATAATCAGGCTCCTTCAAGCGTTTTAGCCGAAAGTAATGGAATTAAGCGTCATCCTGAGCCAAAGGCGAAGGATCCACTTAAAACGTAATTGGATTCTTCACTCCGTTCAGAATGACAGGAAAAAATCCAAACACGCGGCCTTCACAATGGCGGAAGTCCTGATTACCCTCGGAATAATCGGAATAGTTGCAGCTATGACACTTCCGGGCGTAATTGAAGGGTACCAGAAAGCCGAAACCATAAACCGGTTAAAGAAGGCCTATTCCGTTATGGCGCAGGCAATTGAGCTTTCAGAAGTTCACAATGAAAGCGTTAAATACTGGAATTTTAATCAGTCAAATGCGGACTTTTTCAACCAGTACTTAAAACCTCATTTTGCAAAAATAAATGAAACAACATACGGCAAAATTTCGGATAAAGTGCAATACACACGCCCGAACGGGAGTGTTGAGAATACTTTTACTCTATTTTATTCAAATGCTTTAGTTGTAAGCACGGTCGACGGAATGACATTTTATATTACAGGTGGCAGTACAGCAATGACAAGAAAGGCTTTTGACATTGTGCTTGATTTGAACGGCTACAAGAAGCCAAACAGGTTTGGTCGGGATTTGTTTATGTTTTCAATATCTCAGGAATACGGACTTGTGCCTTACGGATATAAAGGCACCTGCGATATGGGAAACGCTTATGACACATTTGACCGTGAGTATCTAAAGTCAGCGTGACGCTACGGCTGCAGTAAACAAGCAGGACAAACCAACGGCGCATTCTGCTCTGCTCTCATAATGACCGACGGCTGGGAAATCCGCGATGACTACCCGTGGTAAATTAATTCCACAAACTTTTCTGGTCGTTTATGTCCCTGTCCGTAATCCCGAGGTGTCTGTAGGCAGCAGGAGAAACTTTTCTGCCTCTCGGGGTTCTCTGCAAAAGCCCTGCCTGTAGTAGATACGGCTCGCAGACATCTTCAATAGTTCGTACATCCTCTCCTATTGCTGCGGCAATTGTTTCCACGCCGACCGGGCCGCCGTCGTATTTTTCGATTATAAGTTTAAGCAGGCTTCTGTCAGTTGTGTCAAGTCCGAAGGCGTCGATTTTTAAAATATCAAGAGAGTCGTTGGCAACTTTTTCTGTAATTTTGCCGTCGTGTTTGACCAGCGCAAAGTCACTTACTCTCTTTACAAGCCTGTTTGCAATTCTCGGTGTTCCTCTCGAGCGTTTTGCGATTGCGCGCGCGCCTTCTTCCGTAATTTCTATATTCAAAATCCCTGCTGTTCTTGTAATAACTTTTGCAAGTTCATCTTCCGTATAAAATTCAAGCCTGTGTATAATTCCGAATCTGTCGCGCAGCGGGCCTGAAAGCTCGCCGGCTTTTGTGGTCGCGCCGATTAGTGTGAATTTAGGGAGCGGAACCCGTAGTGTTTTGACTGTCTGGCTTTTTCCGGTTGTCATATCAAGGAAAAAATCCTCCATTGCAGGATACAAAATTTCTTCCGCAACTTTGTTTAATCTGTGGATTTCGTCAATAAACAGGATTTCGCCGCCCTTCAGGGACATCAAAATTCCGATAATATCGCGGGGTCTTTCAAGCGCCGGCGCCGAGGTTATTCTTATATTAACCCCCATTTGTTCTGCAATTACTCCGGCCAGAGTTGTTTTGCCAAGCCCCGGAGGGCCGTAAAATAATAGATGATCAAGCGGCTGCTCTCTTTTTTTCGCTGCTTCTATCGTGATTTTAAGGGTTTCTTTTAAGGCGCTTTGACCAATATATGCTTCAAAAGATTTCGGGCGGATTGAGTTTTCAAAATTTTTGTCCGAGTCAAGGCTTTCCGCTTTTACTACGGGATTTTTGCGTGTTATATTGTGTTCTGTTTTGAAATCGTTGTTGTCTGGAATTATACTCATTTCCCCGCCTGTGTGTATAAAAATTTTACACTATTGTTCATTTTGATAATTTTATGATACCATAAAATCAGTCTTATTGTAAAATTTTTAGAAGGAGAAGTTATGAAAGTTTCAGAACGCTTGGAAAAAATTCCGCCTTACCTGTTTGCAGAAATAGACAGAAAAATTGCAGAAGCAAAGGCAAAAGGCTGTGATGTCATAAGTCTGGGGATTGGAGATCCCGACACTCCGACTTTAGCGCCGGTGGTTGAAGAAATGCACAGGGCAATTGACAATCCGAAAAATCATGACTATCCTCCTTACAACGGTACGGAAAATTTCCGCAAAGCTGCCTGCAGCTGGATGAAAAGAAGATTCGGCGTTGAATTAAATCCTGATACAGAAATGCTTGCCAATATCGGTTCAAAAGAAGCAATTGCACATGTATTTCTGGCTTTTGTAGACAAGGGAGATTACACGCTTGTTCCGGATCCGGGGTATCCGGTTTATCATAATGCAACTATCTTTGCAGGCGGAACACCTTATGAGATGCCGTTATTAGAAGAAAACGGCTACCTGCCTGATTTTGACAAAATTCCGGAAGATATCGCTAAAAAATCAAAATTAATGTTCCTGAATTATCCGAACAACCCGACAGGAGCTGTTGCAGATCTTGAATTCTTCAAAAAAGCCGTGGATTTCTGTAAAAAATACGATATTTTGCTTTGTTCTGATATGGCATATTCTGAAATGACTTTTGACGGATACAAGGCACCTTCGGTTTTGCAGGTCGAAGGCGGAAAAGATGTTGCGATTGAATTTTATTCGCATTCAAAATCTTACAATATGACCGGCTGGAGGGTCGGGTTTGTCTGCGGAAACGCTCAGGCAATTAAGGCGCTCGGTACTATCAAAAACAACATCGACAGCGGCACTTTTAAAGCTATTCAGGATGCCGCAGCAAAAGCCTTCACTGTTGATCAATCGCTTATTGACAATTTGAACAAAATGTATCAGGAACGACGCGATGCTGCTGAAAACGGTTTTAGAGAACTCGGCT
Source organism: Candidatus Gastranaerophilales bacterium (assembly GCA_944325605.1). GTDB lineage: Bacteria > Cyanobacteriota > Vampirovibrionia > Gastranaerophilales > Gastranaerophilaceae > Scatenecus. The sequence goes on along the minus strand of CALVAX010000010.1, from coordinate 36,957 downwards.
GGAATATTAAACCGTCAAAAGCTACTTTCTACCTCTGGCTTCCTGTTCCTAAAGGCAAAACAAGTGAAGAATTTGCAACTGAAATGCTTGAAAAAGCCAACATCGTTGTTCCGCCGGGAAACGGTTACGGAAGATGCGGAGAAGGATACTTCCGTGTTGCGCTTACAAAAGATGTTGACACTATTAAAAAATGTATTCAAAGAATGAAAGATGCTGGTATCAGATACAATTAAAAATATATTGTACTGAAAAATGTGATTATGGTATAATTTTTGTATGGAATGTCCAAAATGCGGTTTAGAAATAGATGAAAAAACGACGGTGTGCCCCAATTGTAAAAAGGTGCTGAAAGTCGTTTGCCCGATTTGTAAAACCATCAATAAAACAAATACCTGTAAAAAATGCGGTTACGTTATTATTACAAAGTGCAACAAGTGCGGTAAAATTAATCAGACCGTCGATAAAAAGTGCAAAAAATGCGGATTTTCTCTTGAGCAGAGTGTTATTCTAAATGAATCAAATACCGACAATTTTGCACTTATGACAATTGACTTTCCGAACGTCAACGAATTAAGAAATCTTTTAGGCTCTGTTCAGCTGTTGAATAAATTTAAAATTAAACTGGACAAAATTATCTTTGACGTTGCAAAATCGGCCGGAATAAGGCGTCAGGTTTTGAATAATACATATATTTTGCGCTTTGATAAAGATTATACCTTTAACAGCAGTGTCAATACAGCTATTTCGGCAGCCGTCACCCTGATTACTGAGATGACAAAGCTTAACTTTAAGCTTACGAATAAAAAGAATGCAACCGTAAGATGTAATATGTTTATCTTGCGCAGAAGTATTGATGATAACCCCTATGATATAAAATCCGGCTTTAATATCAGTATGGTAAAACAAAGTGAAAGCGCTAAAGAAAGAGCCCTCAATACTTCTCAGATAATCGTAGACAATTATGTTAAAGAATCCTTAGGAGCAGAATATTCTTCCAGCCCGCTGAATTCTGTTATGCTCAAAGGCGAGATGGTTATGTTCCACGAAGTTGACATAAGCAGCCGCATCAAAATCAATTACGAAGATTTGGAAGACAAACCCGATGAGGAGCTTGAGGTTCCGAATTTTGTTCAAAATATGCTTGTCGAGCAAGATAAACTTGATGGCGAAGCGTTGAGTAAACTTGAATCTCCGACTGATCCTGACGCAATTTATGATATTGAAACCATTCATTTTAATGAAATTCAGTGTGAATTTATCAGAACAGAAAATATTGATGTCTTTTATCATATGATAAACAGGCTTTCTGAACATCCTTACGGCATTTGTGCAATTAAGACAGCTCCTTTGTATGTTCCGTATTCATTAAAAATAATTTCGACTATTGAAGAACTGAATATTTATAAAAATATTATAAGTATAACATGCTATGACGAGATGAAATATTCTCCTTATTCATTCTTCAGGGAATTGGTTTCTGCTATTTTTGAATTTACTGTTTCTCAAAAATTGTTTAGTTCAAATGATTTTTCAATGTTCAAATCTATCGATCCTGACGGATTGATAAAAGATCTGGTGACTTTGCAGGAGCGTGGAATTGATGAAACTAAAGCAAGGCATCTGACTTATTATGATTTATTCTTTACTTTGATGAACGCAATTCCCGAAACGTTGATTTTTATCGAGAATTTTGAAAAAATTGACGCCAGTTCTTACGAAGTAATGAAGTTTTTATTTGAACAGTTTGAGAGGTTAAAAGTAAGTTATTTAATCTCTTATGATAAGTCATTCTCTCTGCATAAGGATGTTTATTCCTTGATGTCAAAGCCTTACTACACAGAAATAACCCTTAAGCCAACCTCATTCAAGAGGATGATTGAGGAAAATAAGGAATATTACCGTAAAATTATGGACAGTTTCTATTTCCACAGAATTGCAAAATATTCATTCGGAAGTATTCTGTTTTTGGATATTGCAATTCAGTATTTGATAGAAAGCGGTGTTTATGAGGCAAATGACGATTGTATTGAACTTGTAAATCCAAAAACTATTATTATCCCGTCAAGTTTGCGTAAACTGATGAAGCGCAGACTAAATCTTCTTGAAGACGACCCTGATGCAATAAAATTTCTTGCTACATGCGTTTTAATGGGAACAAGAGTCGATCAGGATACAATTAAAAGTTTAAAATATGACAATATTGATGAAATAATAAGCAAACTTTCAGATATGGGATATATATATTTCTGGAATAATTGTATGTATTTCCCGAATTATACACTTTTATTGGAGAGCATCCTGTCTATGCTGAATAAAGAGCTTTTGCATGACGTTGCAAATGATATGTTTACAAAAGTTTTTGTTGACAGCATGCCATCTCCTGTAAAAGCTTATATTTACAGACTTTTAGAGGATTATAAATCAGAATTTCTCGAGTGGGAAAACCTTGCAAAGATAAATCTTTCTCTCGGCGACTATAATGCTTATGTAAATTGTGCAGGCAAAATTCTTGAGCTTCTTGACAAAAATACCGATGAAGAAAAACAGGAAGAAATTGATAAATATAAATTAGACCTTTCAGAGAACATTGCAAATAACCTTTTTGCTTATGACCCTCAAAAGAGCGCAGGAATTGCTGAACATACCTTATCACGCCTTGAGCAGGCAGGCGAAAATGACAGAATTATAGAATTGTGTAATAAAATGATACAGGGGTATCTCAGGGAGGGTAAATATACACACGCTTTAGAACTTACGCATAAAATTCTTTCAAGGCTTCCGAGTGCCTCAATAGATCCTTCAGCGTCAGATTTTAATAAATATTTTTTCCAGATGTCGCTTGTTCATATAGAAATCTTGTTTAATGTCGGCGCATTGGATGATTGTATTGATATCGGGCTGAAGGTTTTGAGTTTTATAAATCAATCTACGCTGGAGCTTTTGCGTCCTGAATTTTTCACTAAAGAAGAATTCGAGGCTATTGTTGTGGACGCTGTAGGTTTTGTTGCGCTTGCCTGCGTATTGCAAATGAAAGGTAATGTCAAAGAATTTTTGAATATTGTAAAATCAGACCTTCCGCAGATTCCTCCATCATATGATATATTTCCGGCTTTAGAATCCTTTATGAAAGGAGATCACAGCGCATACAGTCCGGTTATGGTTTCCGACAGGGATCGTTTTTCCGGAATTCTGTTCCATATAATGGAAGCTTTTCACAAATATTCAAACGACAGCAACGGGTTTGCAGAAGAAATTTATGCAGCAAAACGCATTGCAAGATTCAATCATCTGCATCAGCTTGAGTTGTTCTGCGACTTGATGATAGGAAAAGCCTATTATGATATGGAATCTTTTGATAAAGCGTCACTAATAATCTATAAAATAATAAAAACAACCGGCGATAACGGTATGTCGGATTTGACTTATGTTGCCTGGCTGATGATGAGCGAAATGAGTTTACGTCAGGGCAGGTATACTGTTGCATACGGCATAATTAACAACTCATTAATTCAACTGGAAAAGGCTGACGGGTCAAATGAATATCTGTTAATGTTGTTTAAATATCAGATGTTTAAGGTTTTGATGTACAAACAGCAGATAGAGCAGGCAAAGATTTGTATAGTTCAGTGTTCATATTTGACGCAGAAATACGGAATTCAATTTAACTTTGATACGGATGCTTCTCATTATGTTCCAATGGTGGATCCGGATGAGGAGCAGGATAATCAATCAAATATTCAGGTTGGTGTTGGAGCAGGAAAGTCTGAGGACGAAGACGAAAGCGAGGAATAATGAAGGTTCTTTTTGCAGCAGCGGAAGTTGCCCCTTTTTCAAAAGCGGGCGGGTTGGCAGATGTTGTAGGCAGTTTGCCGAAGTATATTGAAAAAGATGCTGAAATCGCAATATTCACACCGCTTCACGGTTGTATAGACAGAGAAAAATACGGAATAAAAGAACTTGAAAATTCTGAAATGTGGCTTACTTTCGGACGCAACGGGCACAAATTCAGACTTTTTATGACAAAGCTTCCCGGAACAAATATCAATGTGTTTTTTGTTCATAATGACTGGTATTTTTCTTGTTTTAATGAAGTTTACCCGAAATGGCTTGATCCTCAGTATGAACATGAAAGATATATCGCATTCTCGCTTGCGACAATGGAATACGCTAAACTTTTGAACTTCCGCGCAGATGTAATCCATGCAAATGACTGGCATACTGCAATGATTCCGGTATATCTGCACAGTAACTACAAATTTGATGAATTCTGGAAAGATACTAAGACTGTTTTTGAAATTCATAACCTTGCATATCAGGGAGTATGGTTTGAGAGTATTCTAGATTTTGCGAATATGCGAAAAGACATTGTCTACAATGAATGGTGTGTTGAGCATTACGGCAGAGTCAACTGGATGAAAGGTGCAATTAATTATTCAGACAGGGTTGTTGCCGTGTCTCCGACCTATGCAAGAGAAATTTTGACAGGCGAATACGGCGAAGGAATGGATTATACACTTCGCGGCGCAGAGAATAAATTGCGCGGAATTTTGAACGGAATTGATTATGATGTTTTCAATCCGAAAACCGACAAATTGCTGGTCAAAAATTATGATGTAAACACTTTAAAAAACAAAGAAGAAAACAAAAAATATATCTGTGATTATTTTGGTTTGAAATATAATCCTGCCCGTCCATTGTTTGTCATGGTGTCGCGGCTTGTTGCACAAAAAGGTATTGACCTTATACGCGGGGCAGAAAATACCTTAAGAAATATGGAAGCAGATTTTGTGTTCCTTGGCTCCGGCGAAAAGGATTATGAGAACCTGTTCATCTGGCTTTCAAACAATTCTTCTAACATAAGGGCTTATGTCGGATACAGCGGAGAACTTGCCAACAAAATTTACGCCGCAAGCGACTTTTATCTGATGCCGTCTAAATTTGAACCGTGCGGATTGAGCCAGCTTATTGCAATGAGGTACGGCTCGCTGCCTGTTGTAAGAGCAACAGGCGGGCTTGAGGACACAGTGACGGGTTATCCTCTTGACAATTCAACCGGCTTTAAGTTCTGGGGATATGATTCAGGCGCAATGATTGACGCAATAAAATGTGCGCTTTATGTTTACGGCGACAAATACACCTTCAACGCTATGAGAAAATCCGCAATGGAGGCAGATTTTTCGTGGAAGAAAAGTTCTGCTGAATATTTAAAAATGTATAAAGAACTCACAGGAAAATAAAAGGAAGACTGGTTATGTTTAAAAAAAATATTTTTGGATTATTTATTATTATATCAGGTTTGGCATTTATTTTTATGTCCTGTGCGAATAATTTTCTGGTAAGCGAAAACCGTCTTTTATATGAAAAGGCGGAACTTGCCGGGATAGAAATTATTAAAATAAATCTCGGGTATATGCCTTTGAAGAACCAAATCTTATGCCTTAAAAAGGGATCTGCGCGTGGAACAGACCAATACAAAATTATTCTTATGAACACGGAGCAGTTTTCAGATTCCAATATAACCTTGAACAACTTAGTGCCGTATTACAACGAATATGATTGTGAGGCAAATGCTGAGATTATAAGGGAGCTAACCATAAACAATAGTTTTATTTATAAATATTCCAATCCATTAAAAACTTTAAGACTGATTGTAGGTATATTATGTATTGCGTGCGGCATCGTGTTGTTTTATAGTAAGAAAAAAACTTATAATCAACAAAATACAAACAATGTCCAATAAAAAACTTGATTATCTAAAACTTCATATTTCTGTATTGCTGTCGGGCTTTACGGGGCTTTTTGCAAAGCTTATATCTTTGAACGAAGTCGTAATTGTCTGGTACAGAATGCTTTTTGCTTTTTTGATATTCGCCGTGATGCTGATATTTATGAAGAAAAAGCCTGTGGAAAATTTGAAGGATGCATTAAGGTTTTTAGGGCTCGGGGCTTTGCTTGCGCTGCATTTGATGTTCTTTTTCGGAAGTATAAAATATTCAAATATTTCGGTAGGAGTAGTTTGTTATTCTCTTGTCGGATTTTTCACGGTATTTTTTGAGCCGCTTTTTAAGAAGACAAAATTTTCGTTTACTGAACTTTTATACAGCCTTATTGCTGTTGCTGGTATCTGGCTTATATTCAGTTTTGATGTAAGTTTCAGGTTAGGAATTGTAATCGGTGTAATTTCTGCAGCATTGTTCGCGCTTTATACAGTTTTAAATAAAGTTGCGGAAGTCGGAAAGTCGTCAAGAAGCATGTTGTTTTATGAACTTCTTGGCGGGGCATTGTTTATGAGTGCTCTTATCCCTGTTTATCTGCACTTTAGTCCTGTGGGGACAATAATTCCGACGGCAGTTGATTTTTTGTGGCTTTTTGTGCTTGCTTTTTTCTGTACTGTACTTTTATACCTGCTTTATATCGCCGTCTTGAAAACGCTTTCAGCTTTTACGGTCAGCCTTGCAGGAAACCTTGAGCCTGTTTACGGAATTCTTTTTGCAATGCTGTTTTTCAACGAAGCCCACGAACTCAGTCTGTCATTTTACACCGGCTTAACCCTGATACTGCTGTCGGTTTTCGGTCAATCATTTGTGAAAAATAAACAAACAAAATCAATTTAGCTGTATTGTTTCATGATAGCGTCATTAATCAGATGCGAAACAGAAACATTTTCTTTTGCCGCAAGTTTAAGTAATTTCAAATGTGTAGATTTAGATGTTCTTATACTAATTCTTCCGTTTGCATTTGAAATATCTTCTGGTTCAATTATCGGCATACCGTCTTCCAAGCAACTTTCAAGATAAAATTCAAGTGCGACCTGGATTTCTTTAGAGGCTTCCTCAAGTGTATCTCCGCCTGAATAGCAGGACAGGCCTTCAACTCGCGCAGAATATTTCCCGTCAGGGTGTTTTGTAAATTCAAACTGCCAGGGCAATGATAAATAGTATTGTAAATCTTTAATCATTATCAAACTCCTTATCAAAAAATTCAATAATTTCAGCGATGGCTGCAGGATCTACAGGTCTGTGCTTTGCCAGAATAAAAGGTCTGTTTAATCCTTTTTTGATAAACTTGTGATGAGAGCCTTTTGAAGATTTTTCAACAAACCCTATAGCTTCAAGAACTTTTTTGCAGTCATCAAATGTATGTCCAAAACGGCTTTGTTTGAAAGAATCCACAATTTTTTTCACATTAGCCATATAAAAATTATAACAAATTTTTACATGAATGTCAATATATATAATGACAAATTCTGCCTATTAGTTATAGATTTTTCTGGTCAAATCAGCTTTTCTTATTCTGATATTTTCCGGTGTAATTTCAACAAGCTCATCGTCGCCTATATATTCTAAAGACTCTTCAAGCGAGAGAATTTTCGGAGCCTGAAGGGTTACCATAACATCAGCCGTAGCACTCCTCATGTTGGTAAGTTTTTTGGTTTTACATATATTTACAACAATATCCTGCGGCTTGTTGCATTCGCCGATAATCATTCCTCGATATACTTTTGTTTTCGGGGTTACAAAGAATACACCTCTGTCTTCAAACTGGGCTAATGCGTATGGAATTGCTTCGCCCTGTTCTATTGCAATGATAGAACCGTTTCTCTGGCGCGGAATATCCCCTGCGTAAGGCCTGTAATGGAGGAATGTATGATACATAATTCCTTCGCCTCTGGTCATTCTGATAAACTCGCTTCTGAAACCGATAAGCCCTCTGGCCGGAATGTGGAAGGTAAGAGTTGTTCTGCCCTTTGCGTTGTGCATTTCCTTTAATTCGGCTTTTCTGCCCGAGAGTCTTTCAATACATCCGCCGGCACAGCTTTCCGGAACGTCTACTATAAGATTTTCATAAGGTTCGCATTTTTCATCGTTGATAGTTTTATAAATAACTTCCGGTTTGGAAACCTGAAATTCATAACCTTCACGACGCATTGTTTCAATCAAAATTCCGAGATGAAGCTCTCCTCTGCCTGAAACTTTGAAAACATCAGTGGAATCCGTATCTTCAACTCTTAAACTTACGTTTTTTTCAAGTTCGTTGTAAAGTCTTTTTCTTAATTGTCTGGAAGTTACAAATTTCCCTTCGGTGCCGGCAAACGGGCTGTCGTTTACTGAAAAATTCATCTGCAAAGTCGGCTCATCAACCTTAATCAGCGGCAAAGGTTTCGGGTCATTCAAATCGGCAATGGTTTCACCTATCTGAATATCTCCAAAACCTGCAATTCCGACAATATCGCCGGCAAAAGCTTCTTCAATTTCCATTCTGCCAAGGTCATGAAACCCGAAAAGCTTTGTAATTTTCCCGCGCTCCTGACTTCCGTCAGCATGGATTACGCAAACCTGCTCCTGAGATTTAACGGAACCGTTTTCTATTCTTCCGATTACAATTCTTCCTACATAATCGTTATAGTCAAGAGTTGTCGCCCTGAACTGGAAAGGTTTTGTTTCATCGCACTGCGGAGGCTGAATGTTTTCTAAAATGCAATCCAGAAGCGGAATCATATCTTTTTTTTCATCATCAAGATCTTTAATGGCAAATCCGTTTAAGCTGCTTGCAAAAATGAACGGGAAGTCGATTAAATCTTCTCTGTCAGTGAGTTCGGTAAAAAGATCGAAAACTTTGTCAAGTGCAGTGAGCGGTTCAGCAGCCGGCTTGTCGATTTTGTTAATAACGACAATAATTTTCAAACCCAATTCCAGCGCCTTAGACAGAACAAATCTTGTTTGCGGCATAGGCCCTTCAGCAGCATCGACAATCAAAAGAGCGCCGTCAACCATTCCCAATACACGCTCCACTTCTCCGCCGAAATCCGCGTGTCCGGGGGTGTCAACTACATTAATTTTAGTGTTTTTATAATTGATTGAAATATTTTTGGAAAGAATTGTAATTCCTCTTTCTCTTTCAAGGTCGTTGCTGTCAAGAACTCTTTCCTGAACGTGCTGGTTTTCACGGAAGGCACCTGCCTGTTTAAGCAAACAGTCAACAAGTGTTGTTTTCCCGTGGTCTACGTGTGCGATTATCGCAATATTTCTGATATTTTCATTCTTTTTTGTCATATATCCCGCCATTTATAATTTTGTAGTGTAAATGTAACATACCAATTTTACACAATGATAATTTATTTTCAAGATGTAATTTCCAGGTTGTTTTTAGCTGTTTTTGCCGGTTTGTGTGCGATATAGGCAAACAGAAGGCAAATTAAACCAAACAAAATTCCGAAGCACATCGTTGTTCTGTATGAAAATAAAAATGCTGTGTCATATGCTTTCCCGTTTTCAAGAAGAAGATTTCTGAACGTTTCAAACAAAGTGATTGTTACCGCAACACCTAGGATGTTGCCCATATTTCTTGAAAGCGCAAGAATTCCTGACGCAAGCCCGAGAGCCGGAGGGGTAACACTTGTCATAATCGCATTGTTTGAAGGTGATTGGAAAAGCCCGTTTCCTATTCCCATAATTCCCGAGGCAAGTACAATCTGCCACATAGTACAGTTTTTGTCATACAAAGTGAACATTAAAAGTGCTATGCAATAAACGACAGGGCCTGCAAGTGTCAGGTATCTGCTTCCGTATTTGCCCGATAATCTTCCTGCAAACGGAGCAACCACTGATAAAGTAACTGAATACGGAAGGATTAAAAGCCCTGTCACAAGCGCGTTGTACTTTAATATCTCCTGCAAAAAGAACGGAAGAAGTATACTGTTTGTGTACATTGCCATATAAGACGTCATTACACCTAAGTTTCCGTAGGTAAATGTTTTTATTTTGAACAGTGAAAAATCGATCAAAGGATAATTTATATGGTGGTCTCTGATATAGAATAACACTCCGAACACAAGTGTTATAAGTCCAAGGGCTATAATTTTTAAAGAATGCCATCCCCAGGTATGACCTTCCGCAATAGCAAGAAGAAGTGCAAATAAGCTTATTGTAAAATATATAAACCCTTTGTAATCAAATTTGAAATTTTTCCTGTCAGTTTTGACTGTGTGCGGGAGCATTCTGTATGAATAGTAAGCGCCGGCAAGCGCAACCGGAATGCATGGAAAAAATACCGAATGCCATCCGAAAGAATTGATAAGAATACCTCCAATTGCAGGGCCGCTCATTCCGCCTATAGCAACTATGCATCCGTTTAATCCCAGAGCTTTTCCCCTGCGTTCATTTTTAAATATCGAAGCAATGATAGCTTGAGCGTTAGATAGCATTATAGACGCCCCAAGAGCCTCAAGGCATCTGTATGCAATTAACAGCCAGAAGTTTTGTGCAGTAGTGTTCAAGAACGCTCCGATTGCAAAAAGTGTAAATCCGATAGAATAGAGCTTGTTTTTCGGAAAAATATCACCCAGTTTTCCAAAAAACGGAAGAAAAACAGTCAGCACAAGCATATATGCAATCATAACCCACTGTATCTGGCTCATTGAAACCTGCAAATCTACGGACATCGGGTACAGTGCAAGATTAACCGTTGTTGAATCAAGCATTGCTATAAAATTGCCAATTGCAGTAATTACAAATATTGTCCATTTTAAAGATTTGTTAGTCATACAACAATTGTATCATGAACACTAAAAGTTTAAAAATGTTTAATTTGTAACATTACTAATTATTCATTATGTTGTGTTTAATTGTTTGGCAAAATATACATACAATACGGTTTTTGAATATTACAATTTTTAACATAGTGGTATTATTTATTTTTTGTTTATGCTAATATGCGGATATAAAGCTAATTAATTAAACACAACATAATGAATATTATGTGGCAGGGGTTTGAATTTCAGCTTTTAAGAATATGTAGGCCATGACAAAAACTGTACCGTTAAAAGATAAAAATTTAATAGCCCAGATAAAAAATTACTATCGCAGAACCGGTAATGACAGGGATCTGCTCCTTTTTGAGCTTGCAATAAATACCGGCATGAAGGTTGTGAACCTTTTAAATCTGGATGTGAAAGATGTAAAGAACAAAAAATCTTTGAAATTAAAAACCGGTGCAGAGTATATTTTGCCGGAGAAAATTCAAAAACTTGTAGATAAAATAACAGAAAATAAAAAAGCTTCTGAACCTTTGTTTACATCAGTATTCGGCAAGCGTCTGGGCAGACATTCCGCATACCAGAATTTTAAAGCAGTGTGTGAAGAACTTGGTTTTGCAGACATTTCAGCGGAATCCTGGAGAAAAACTTTCGGGTACCACTATTATGAAAAATATAAAGATTTAACTTTTCTTCAGTGGTATTTCGGGCATCAGTCAGCAGCCCAGACAATGAGTTATATTGATGTTCAGGAATCAATAAGTGCAAGATTTAAGTCAGGGATAAATTTGTAAAAATTATAAGTCTAAGAGGTGCGAGATAAGAATGAAAGTACTAATATTAGCAGGCGGTTTAGGGACGCGCATAGGAGAAGAAACAGTAAGCAAACCAAAGCCCATGGTAGAAATCGGCGGGTATCCTATTCTGTGGCACATAATGAAGATTTATTCCCACTACGGGTTTAATGACTTTGTAATTCTGACAGGATATAAGTCGCATGTAATAAAAGATTACTTTGTGCACTATTACCAGAGATATTCAGACCTAACAATAGATATGCGCGACAATACTATTGAACTTCACAAAATGCGCACGGAGCCCTGGAAAGTCACTATGCTCTACACAGGCCAGAATGCAATGACAGGTGCCAGAATTAAAAAAGCACAGGAGTATGTCGGAAACAAACCCTTCTTACTCACCTACGGCGACGGTGTTGCGGATGTGAATATTAAAGAACTTGTAGACTTCCACAACTCGCATAAAAAAATAATGACAATGACTTCAGTTCAGCCTTCCGGCAGATTTGGCGCGCTGAATATAGAAGAGGATGGAACAATATCTTCATTCAGAGAAAAACCAAAAGGCGACGGCGGCTGGATAAACGGCGGATTCTTTGTCTGCGAACCTGAAGTGTTTAACTTTATAGAAGCAGGAAATGAAAACGAAATCTTTGAGCGCAGACCTCTTGAAACAATAGCCGAACACGGCGGGCTTGCTGCATACAAACACCACGGCTTCTGGCGGCCCATGGACACTCTGAGAGACAAAATTGAACTGGATGAAATGTGGGAATCCGGTACAGCTCCCTGGAAAGTCTGGGAGAAAACTAACGCGTATGAAACCTTAGCCGGAGTAATATAAAAATGAAAGAGAGAGTTTTAGTTACCGGAGCTTCAGGATTTATCGGAAAACAACTTGTAAAAGATTTAGTTTTAAACGGATACGATGTCGTCGGTATTAATTTTCAAAATCACGTCGATTTCTGGCACAACAATTTGAAAATTGTGACACTTAATTTGTTGGACTTTGCTGCGGTCAAAGATTTTATTCAATCAAACAGGTTTGAAAATTTAATCCATCTGGCATGGTACGGCGATAAAAAATGCCATTCTCACAATATAAACATTGAATGGGTAGGGGCTTCTCTTAATCTTTTAAAGTATTTTAAAGAAAACGGCGGAAAAAAAATTCTTTTTGCCGGAAGTATTTCAGAATACGACTTTGGGTACGGATATTTTAAAGAAGATTTAACTCCGCTTGATAACAAATCTCTTTACGGGCAGTCAAAAGCTGCTTTGTTTAATGTTGCCAGAACTTATTGCGGGCAAAACGAAATTGATTTTAAATGGGCAAGAATATTTAATTTATACGGCCGGTTTGAACGTCCTGAAAGATTGATGCCTTATGTAATTACATCCATGCTGAAAGGGGAAGATGTTAAAGTTTCGCCTTGCACAAAATATCAGGATTATTTGTATTTGAATGATGTTTCAAAAGCAATAGTCAAGTTTTTTGAAAGCGATGTACAAGGAGCTGTTAACATTTGTTCCGGCGAACCTGTTCAACTGAAAACAATTGTTGAAAAAATTAAGGAGTTAACGAATTTTTCAGGCAAAATTTTATACGGTGTAATTCCGGCGGGTTTTGAAGATCCTGTTGTCGTGGGCGACTGTTTAAAACTGAAAAATGAAGTCAAATGGACTCCCGAATATTCCCTTGATGACGGTTTGACAGAATGTGTTGAATGGTGGAGGGGACAGATTAATGCCTAAAAAAGTATTTGTTACAGGAGCAAAAGGACTTATCGGCAAAGAAACCTTAAAACCTTTACTGGATAAAGGGTATGAGGTTTTTGCACTCACAACGGGTGAAATCCCTTCTCACCATAGTGAAGTTATATGGCTTCAGGGAAATTTGTTTGATTTTGAAACAGTGAAAAAGATATTTGAAGAAATAAAACCGACTCATTTACTGCATCTTGCCTGGCAGACAACAGGCAAATTTAATGACAATATAAATTTTGATTTTTTATTAGCGTCATTAAATCTGCTGAAAACTTTTAAGGAAAATGGCGGTGAAAAAGTTGTTATCGCAGGAACTTACATTGAATATGCCGAAAGCGCAGAACTTTTAGATGAATATAAAAGCCCGCTTAATCCACAGCATATTTATGGAAAATGCAAAAACTATTTACGGGAGATAGCCGAACTGTACTGTAAATCTAACGGAATAAGCTTAGCGTGGGGAAGAATTTTTTCCGCCTTCGGTCTGGAAAGCGATTTACGAAGATTGACAGGTGATGTTATGAACTCGCTTTTTAACGATAAAACAGTTGAAATCAAAAGCGGAAGTTTAATAAGAGATTATATTTATTCAAAAGATGTTGCAAGTGCCTTTGTTGAGATTCTGGATTCTGATAAGCAGGGCATATTTAACATTTCAACAGGAATTGCAACCAGCATAAAAGACTATGTTTTAACAATCGCAAAATTGATGAAAAAAGAAAATCTTGTGGTATTTAATGAACATGCAAGTAACCAGTATAAATTTGTTGTCGGAAACAACTCAAGACTACGTAATGACCTTGGATGGGAACCTGAATATACGATTGAAACAGCACTTAAGGAGATTATAATGCTCGGAAAGGAAAAATATAATGTCAAATTTTAATAATGTTTATTCAGGTAAAACAGTACTTGTAACAGGTCATACCGGCTTTAAAGGAAGCTGGCTTTCAATCTGGCTTACAATGCTCGGGGCAAAAGTTGTCGGCTATGCGCTTGAACCGTACAGCGAGAGAGGAAACTACAAGGCTTCACATCTGGAAAAACATTTATTTGCAGATGTGAAGGGTGACGTCCGTGACAGTGAAAAGCTGGAAGAAACAATCGCAAAGTATAAACCTGAAATTGTTTTCCACCTTGCAGCACAGGCGTTAGTCAGAACAGCTTATGCAAATCCGAAATACACATACGAAACCAACGTTATGGGGTCTTTGAACATACTGGAGGCTGTCAGAAAATTTGATTGTATTAAGACGGTTGTTATGATTACCTCTGACAAGTGCTACGAAAATGTAGAGCAAATCTGGGGTTACAAAGAAACAGACAGAATGGGCGGTTACGACCCGTATTCATCTTCAAAAGGGTGTGCAGAACTAATGATTTCATCTTACAGAAACTCTTACTTCAACCCGAAAGATTATGCAAAACACGGAAAGGCAATAGCGTCAGTCCGCGCCGGAAATGTAATCGGCGGAGGCGACTGGTCAGATAATCGTTTAATCCCTGACTGCATAAGATTTATTGAAGAAGGGAAAGATATCGAAATACGATCACCAAAGGCAACACGCCCGTGGGAGCATGTAATGGAGCCTTTAAGCGGATACCTTAGAGTCGGCCAGAAGTTAATGGAAGATCCTGTTAAGTATTCGGAAGGTTTCAACTTCGGGCCTCCGATAGAATGCAACAAAACAGTTTGGGAAGTTGTGGAATACCTGGTTAAATACTACGGCAAAGGCAAAGTAGTAGATGTATCAGGAAAAGAAATGGTGCATGAAAATACACTGTTGAGTCTTGATGTCACAAAAGCATACAGAATGCTTCAGTGGAAAGCAATGCTTAATTTAAAAGAGGCTATAGAATTTACGGTTGACTGGTACAAGGAAGCTCTGCACTCGGACGATATGTTCGAATTTTGTAAGAAACAAATTCAAGCACACTCGGATAAAGGATATCTATGGGAACTGTAATCTTAGGAAGCGGAATCGCCGGAATTTCTGCAGGTTATCATCTTGAAAAATCCGGTGAAAATGTCGTTATTTATGAAAAAGACAGCGACTGGGGCGGTTTATGCGGAAATTTCACGATAGACGGCTTCCGTTTTGACCGGTTTGTGCATTTTACTTTTGCGCCGGATGAGTACATAAAAAATATATTTAAAGAATCTGTTGAACTGATTGAACATGTCCCTTTTCCGTCGAATTATTACAAAGGAATTTGGATTAGACACCCTGCTCAAAATAATCTTGCCCCCCTATCATCTGAAGAAAAAACGGACATTATCTATGATTTTGTAAACAGAATTGAAAAACCAGTTGATGAAATACAAGATTATGGTGAATGGCTAAGGGTTCAATACGGAAATTATTTTGCCGAAAACTTTCCGTTCAAATACACCCGCAAATACTGGGGAGTAGAACCAAAAGAGCTTGAAACAAAATGGGTGGGGCAAAGGATGTATACTCCTGATTTAAAACAGGTTTTAAAAGGTTCATTTGAAACTCAAGATGAATGTTTTTACTATTCAAAAGTGATGAAATACCCTAAAAAAGGCGGGTTCCGCTCAATCTTAAACAAATGCCGCGAAGGTTTGGATATACGTTTTAACAAAAAAGTCATCAAAATCAATCCTCAGGAAAAGATAGTCATATTTAAAGACGGAACAAGCACAAAATACACAAGATTGATTTCATCGCTTCCGCTGCCAGAAATAGTAAAAATGATAGACGGAATACCGGAGGAAGTAAAAGAAGCCGGTTTAAATCTTATGCATACATCAGGTTATATGGTGTCATTAGGATTTAATCGTCCGGATGTGGCAAAGCATCTGTGGTTTTATATTTATGATGAAGATATTTTGCCGGCAAGGGTTTATTCGCCAAACTTGAAGTCTGCGGATAATGTACCGGAAGGCTGCAGTTCACTGCAGGCGGAAATATTCTTTGCAAATTCCGGAGCGCAAGAGAATTGTCCTCCCCTTGCGGGAGGACCGAAATCTGTGATTTCGAGGAGGGGTTTCTTTAATCCTCAGACACCGCCTGAGGTAATCCTTGAAAAAACAATAGAAAGTTTAATTTCGATGGGTCTGTTCAAAGAAGAAGAAATTGCTGTAAAAGATATTCGATTTGAAAAGTATGCAAACGTAATCTTTGACAAAGATATTTACAAAAACAAAAAGATAGTTCTTGACTATCTGTACAAAGTTGGAATAGAAAGTATCGGACGCTTCGGCAAATGGGAATACTTCTGGACCCATCAGGCATTCGACGATGGGAGAAAGGTTTTAAAAATGGAGATTTTAAAATGATTAAAGACAAAAAGCCTATTGATATAATTATACCTTCATCATCTTTATATTCGCAATATTTAATAGTTTTATTAATATCAATATTAGAAAATGCGAATGAAGATGACTATTTATCATTCCATATCATTACAGAAGATATATCTAAAGTTGATAAAATAAAAATATCTTTAGGTTGCGGAAAGCATAAAAATTACAATATTGAATATATATATCCAGATGCAAATATAATAAAAAATATTCCATTTGCAAAGTTGCATATTCAAACAAATTTGTGTAATTACAAATTGAAGCTTGCTTCTTTATTTCCAAATATATCGAAAGCAATTGTATTAGAAACGGATATGATTGTTCAAAGTTCATTGAGTGAGCTCTACAATACAGACGTTGTATCAAAACCATTTGCTGCGGTAATTGATCCACTTTCAGAGAGAGTTAAACAAGCATTAAATGTAAAAAGTATAGTACATTACTGTAATACCGGAGTTTTTGTTGCAAATTTAGATTTGTGGCGGGAATTAGATGTTGAACAAAAATTTGAAGATACAGCTATAACGTATAAGCAAAAACTTGAATATCCAGATCAAGATATTTTTAATATTACATTTGCAAAGAATATATATTATCTTGATGCACGTTGGAACATATATGTTAATTATAATCAACCCAATTACAATGAATATCATATTAACCAACTATTGCTAAGAAATAATGGTATTATACACTATGCAGCACGTCAAAAACCCTGGTTAAAAATTAATACTCCTTATGCTGAATATTTTTGGTATTATGCACGGAAATCACCTTATTATGAAGCAATGCTTATGAATTTATTACAAAGCAAAACTATAGAAGTCCGCAACAATATTGATAAAACGCAGTTAAGCGATGCTTTAAACTACAGAAAAAATATTCTGAAGTATTGGCGATATAAAATTCTTTCAAATATTACTTTTGGCAATGCTAAAAAACATTATAAAGACAAAAGATTAAAGTGGAAACAAAAAATAAAAAACGCTAAAAAGTTACGAAGAGGAGTATAAGTTTATGGAAAATACACCATTAATAAGTGTTATAATACCAGTATATAACGTAGAAAAATATTTACAAAAATGTTTGGATAGCGTAATAAATCAAACATATACGAATTTAGAGATAATATGTGTTGAGGACGGCTCTCCAGATAATAGTGGTGCTATTCTAGACGAATATGCTAAAAAGGATTCACGTATAATAGTAATCCATCAGGAAAATGCAGGCGTTTCAGCAGCTCGAAACCAAGGTCTTGATATTGCGACAGGCGAGTATATAGCCTTTGTAGATTCAGACGACTGGCTGGAACCAGAGTGTTACGAACTTGCAGTAGCCGAGTTTCTCAAAGACTCTGAAATTGACCTTGTCAGCTGGGGTGTTAATGTAGTTCAATTAAGGGATGATCGAAAGGACGAATATAAAAACATAAAAGGTTGGCACAAATATCCTTTTGCAGGAAAGAAGAAGTTAAGCTTACAGATAAGTTTAAGAATGTCCGGTGGTGTTTGGCGTTTATTATTTAAAAAGAAAATAATACAAAATTTTAATCTTCGTTTTTTAAATTATAATTATACCGAAGATACGCTTTTTGTGTATTCGTATTTGTGTGATGTAAATTATATTTATTTTATAAATAAAGAATTATATCATTATTTATTAGTATTAAATTCAGCAACAACAAAGTATTCTCCTCATTATAATTTTGTTTTTGCTTTTTCGCATTATATTCAGTCAGCGGAAGAAATTGTCAAATTCTATAATAGAAATAAAAAAGTAGATATTTGTTGTAATTTAATTTTTAGGCGTTTTTTGAATGTGATTTTGTGGGCTTGTACATTTGCAACTCCTTCAAATAGCAATTTTATAATAGAAAAATTAGTAGAATTGGCAAACTCGTTGAATATTAATTATAATTGGGGAGCAGAAGTTGAATATATTAGGAAAAGACAATTTTGGAAAATTAAGCAGCTTAATCTTCCATATATTGATTTTGGCAATAGATTTTTCGGTCTAAAAGTTTTCAGAAATAAAAATCCATATTTTGTTTTAAATCTGCTTGGAATAAAAATTTCAACTCATTATCAAAAAATATTTTCAGTTACAAATGATAAAATTAAAAATCATAAGGTATTCAACATTTTAGGAGTGAAACTGAAGTTCTCAAAAAATAAGGACTTTAACTATTACTTTAAGAAAGTAGTAAACAGAATTTTCTTTATAGGTAATTCTTATAAAAATGATTATAAAGTTAAAATAGTGAGAATTTTTGGTATTACATTCAAGCATAAAATCAATTTAGAAGACAGAATTAAGCATTTTATACAAGCAAATGATAAATTTCTGAAAAGAAAAAATAAAAAGATTAAACGCCGCCTGTTTATGACAACGGGAAATCTTTCTCTTGTGAACACTTTAACAATTATAAAACAATTGAATGAACCTAATTGTCAGGATGAGCTTTTTATATATTCAAATTTTAAAAATGATAAATTTGATGAATGCGCAAGAAAAATTGCGGGTTTGCATAATTTTGAGAATGTGCATTCTTATTATGCAAATACTCCTGATATTAGAGAGTATTTTTTGAAAAATAAATTGTATAATTTTGATGAAGTATATTTTCCTAATATTTATCGCGATTTTAGAATACCAAAGGAGTTATACCCTAATGCTGCCTGGATAATGACAGATGAAGGCTGCGGCTGTAAAATAGCGCGTTCCGGTTATTTTGATTACGGGAAGCTCAAAAATTTTATAACCCATACTTATATAGGTAAATTAGATTATTATGGTTTCACTCCGGATGTTGTCAGGAAAATGATCCCATTAGATCGCAAGTTATTTAAAGAAGTAACTAAAGAGTGTGAAACGATGTTTCCATTAAATGTTACTTTAGATAAAGAAGAAAAAGCAATAATTTTTTGTGGTTCTTGGTGGGAGATTACTCGTCTTTCAAAAACGCAATATATGCAATTGCAAGACGATATGATTGCTAAATTAACAGAACTAGGATATAAAATTTATTTTAAACCACATCCTAGAGATCCAAGAAATTATATAAATAATCCAAGTATATCTATCTTAAATTCGAGTCTTCCGCTAGATTGTTATAGTTTAGACGAGTTTGTGGCTGTAGTTTCGTTGGGATCTTCGACATCATTACAAGCCATTGAATTTGCACAAATTGCAGGATTTACAATAAATTTACCCGTAAATTGGGATGTTCCTATTGAGACTAAATGGCAAAGTCTTTTAATAAGAAAAATGGTTATGGAATATACAACACCCATAGAAGAATTATTAAGCGTTAATCCTAACTCTTATTCAAAACAAGAATTAAAAGCAGTTTTGTATAAGAAATGTGCAAACTATATAAATTCAAAGCCTATGTTATCGGAAAATCTCGAATTTAGAACTTTTGCAGAACACAGAGGTTATCATTTTGAGCATGTAAAAATTAATAATAAAGGAGATAAAAATGAAAGTTTATGCATTTGTTCCGGCAAAGGGAACTAGTGAACGAGTAGAAAGTAAAAATATGCGTTTCCTTGATGGGGAGCGCCTTTATATAAGAGCACTTAAGACTTTGTTAAAATGTAATGAAATAGACCGAGTGTTTTTAGATACTGAATCCGATGAGATGTATTTGATGGCGGACTATTTGCCAATTACTTTTATGAAACGTGATGAAAGTCTTGCCAATAATAAAACAGATGGACATCAAATGTTTATGAATGAAGTTCACTCATATTCCGATGCGGACATATATGTACAATTGTTGTGTACATCACCTTTTATACATCCAGAAACGATAGATAAAGCTATAAGAACTCTTAAAAATAGTACAGAATATGATTCTGCTATTCTAATGAAAAAAGATAAATATTATTTTTGGAAGGATAATAAGCCTGTATATGATATTAACCATATTCCAAACAGCAAGGATTTACCTGAAACGATAAATGAGTCAATGGGATTGTATATCCACAAGAAAGCAAGTGCTTTAAAAACAAATCGCCGTTATGGGGAAAAACCGTTGCTTATATTTGGAGAATTAGAAGAATTAATTGATGTTAATACACCTGAGGATTTAGTATTTGCAGAAGCTTTCGCAAAGGGGAAAAGAGCAGTCGAAAACAAACGTTTAAATCTTGTAAAACATTTTATGACTTCACCTGCACTGTCTGACCTATTAGATGATATGGAAATTGAGAAGGGGGTGAAATGTGGTGCTGTTATCCCAAATTGGAAATCAAATTTGAAAAATGTAAAAATTTTAGGTCGGGCTAATACCCTGCGTTTAAGAAAATTAAAAGTAGGTGAGGATTTTAGAAAAATTTATGATGCATTGGCATCTTATGATGGAATATCAGAGAATGATGTTATCTGTGTAGAAAATGAAGCCAAAGAATTTGCTTATTTTGGTAATTTAAATGCGCAGTTGGCAATACGTGCCGGAGCAGCAGCTACAGTAATTGATGGTGTGACTAGAGATCTGGAGGAAACTGCGGCCTTGAATTATCCTGTATTTACAAGAGGATATAATGCTGCTGATGTTCGTCGTAGAGCAGTTTTGGATTATATTAATAAGCCGATTAAAATTGATGGTTGTACTATAACTCCAGGGGATTTAATATTTATTGATAAGTGTGGGTTGATTGTTATTTATCAAACATATGAACAGGAAATTTTAAATCGAGTTTTTAATACTTTTAAAAATGAGAAAGATATAATTACTGATATACTTGAAAAAAAGAATGTCATAGAAATTACAAAAACAAGAGGTGCTTTTTAAAAGTCTGTAAGTTTTTATTTACAGCAGCATTCCACAGCTTCTGCTGTTGAGAAGGCTATATCTTTTGATGTAATAATTTTTCTTAAGCCGAGTTTTAGTGCAAGGGCGGCGATATCTCTGTTGTTGAAAATCGTTATTACCCGTACATCCCGGCTTTTGAGTGTAAGAATTAAATCTTCCAGCGCAAAAACACCTGATATATCTATAGTTTTTATGCTTGAACAGTCCACTATAACTGCCTTGTTGTCCCAAACCTCATCTATTCTTGAGGCAATCTGTGAGGCTGAGCCGAAAAACAGGGTTCCGTCTATGTGCATTATCATTGTGTTGTTGATTAAGTCTTCGTTGATGTAGCTTTCGTTTTCCTTTATACCTTTTAGTTTTACGTCTGTTTGTTTTGCAACGTTTGCCGCAAAAAGCAGGGATGACATTACAACACCCACGCCTACTGCAAGGATTAAATCATCGAATATCGTTATGAAATACACAAGAAGCATTACAAGAAGATCGTTTTTCGGTGCGATTTTTATTAGTTTTATAAATTTGTAATCAATAATACTTATTCCGACTTTTATCAAAATTCCGGCTAATACGGCAAGCGGGATTTTTGAGGCTGCCGGTGCAAAAAATACAACTATTAATATCAAAAATATTGAATGCACCACGCCTGATAAAGCTGTTCTGCCGCCGCTTCTGATGTTTACGGCTGTTCTCATCGTTGCGCCGCATGAAACAAGCCCGCCGAATACCGACGCTATCATATTTGCAATCCCCTGTCCTATAAGTTCCTTGTCGGATTTGTGTTTTGTCTTAGTCATTGAATCCGCAACAAGAGAAGTCAGAAGAGTGTCGATAGAACCCAAAACTGCAATTGTCAGTGCTGATGAGATTACGATTTCAAATTCTGTCAGGTGAAATTCCGGAAAATTAAATGCAGGAAATCCTGACGGAATTTCGCCGATTGTCGGCACGTTAAAGTTAAATATTACGGAAATTATTGTGCCTGAGATTAGCGCAAGCAGAGGCGGAGGAATAATTTTTGCAAGTTTTTTCGGAGTCAGAAATACTATCAGAAGTGTAATAATTCCGAGCAAAAGAGCCTGCAGATTTGTCTGCGGAACAGCTTTTACGGCATTGATTAAGCCTTCGACAGGAGTGCCGGAAAAATCCAGTCCGAGAATTGAGTTTGCCTGAAGAAGAATTATTATCGTTCCGATTCCGCTCATAAAGCCTGAGATTACAGGATAAGGAATAAAATTAACAAGTTTTCCGATTTTAAATATCCCGAAGATTATCTGGAAAATTCCTGATAAAAAGACAGCTGCAAAAATAACATCCGGAGAGTCTGAATTGAACGCAAGAATTGAGGCTGCAAGAACAGTCAGAGGGCCTGTCGGGCCAGAGATTTGCGTAGGAGTTCCTCCAAAAATCGAGGCAAAAAGTCCGACGATAATTGCGCCGTAAAGCCCCGCCGCAGCCCCGAGTCCGCTTGATACGCCGAAGGCTATTGCAAGAGGAAGCGCTATAATACCGGCAGTTATACCGCCGAGGATGTCCCCTTTAAGGTTCGCTGTCAGTGTGTTTTTCATTAATATTTATCCTTTTTTGTAAATTATGTTTGAATTTAAACGGCAACCGGTGTTTTTTGGGACTCTTTTTGCCCCCTGAATTGCATATTATAAAGATTTTTGTATTTACCGTTTTCAATTTGCATAAGTTCGTCGTGGGTTCCGAGTTCAGCCAGAACTCCTTCATTTATAACTGCAATTCTGTCTGCATTCTGTATTGTGGAAAGCCTGTGTGCAATTACAAAAACCGTTTTATCTATCATAAGGTTGTCTATTGCTTTTTGCACAATTGCTTCTGATTTGTTGTCAAGCGCTGACGTTGCTTCATCAAGAATAACAACCGGCGCATTTTTCAGAAAAGCTCTTGCAATTGCAACACGCTGTTTTTGTCCGCCGGAAAGAAGCATCCCCCTTTCTCCGATCTGGGTATTAAGGCCTTCTTTAAGCGTAGCCACAAATTCATCTAAATATGCCATTTTAACAGCTTTTTGAATTTCTTCGTCCGTTGCGTTTTCTTTACCTAGAAGAATATTTTCTTTTATTGTGCCTGAAAACAGAAAGTTGTCCTGAAACACTACTGAAATATTTTCTCTCAGGCTTTTGAGTGTATAATTTCTGATATCAATACCGTCAATCATAATTGAGCCGGATTTTACGTCGTAAAATCTCGGGATAAGGCTCACGATTGTAGATTTTCCGCCGCCTGAATTGCCTACCAGTGCAATGGTTTCGCCTTTTTTAACTTCAAGGTTTATGTGTTTTAAGACGGGTTTGTCTTTCAGGTATTCAAAGCAAACGTCATTAAAGGTTATATCGTTTTTAATTTCTTTTAAATCAACTGCATTCGGTTTATCTTTAATTCTCGGGCTGCTTTCAAGAACTCCGAACACACGTTCAATAGCCATAAACGAGAATTGAACAGAATTGAAGTTGTTTCCGAGGTTTTTAATCGGGGTATAGAGCATAATTAATGCAGTAATGAATGATACAAAGTTACCGCTTGTAATTTGTTTAGTTAAGATAAGATGGCTGCCGTAGCCGATTGCAATACCGATACCGACAGATACAATAACGTGCATCATCGGAGAAAGCCAGGAGGTTCTTTGTATCATTTTGATTTTAAACTTGAAAATTTCGTGAAGAATATTTTTGAATTTGTTTTCCTGATAATCCGCGAGGTTATAGGAAGTAATAGTTTTGTTTCCCGCAAAGCTTTCGTTGTAGGCTGTAATTATTGTCGAGCCTGCAACAACTGATTTATCCATAACGCTTTTAATTCTCTGTCTGATTTTAGCAAGCGGCAGAAATGCGCATCCAAGTATAAAAATGGCAATCAGTGCAAGCTGCCATGAGTTATAAATAAGGACACCTACAAGCGAAATTGATGAGAACAATCTTGATACAAAAGTCTTGAGGTTATCCAGAAGTCCTGCGCATGCTGTGTCTGCGTCGTTGTTAAATCTAAATACAATATCTCCTGATTTTTTCCTGTCAAAATATGCAGTTTCGAAAGTCAAAAGTTTTTTATAAAGTTCAAATTTCAAATCGTTTGTAATTTTTCCGCCAACCCATGTGTTTAGGTAAGTCGCAAGATAATTAAGCATTCCTTGAATAGTCGTAAAAGCAACTATCCCGAACGGTATATACCATGGGGATTCAACTGTTTTTTCAACCATTACAAGATCCATGTAAGGTTTTAAAGACAATGCAATTACAGCGTCAAGCGAGCCTATGGGAATGCATATTAATACGGCCAGAAGTGCTCTGAACCAGTAAGGTTTTACGAAAGGCCACATCCTTGAGTAATTCATATATGCCTGAGTCGTTTTTATTTTTTCAAATATTTGATTAGTATTCATTTAATGTTTTCCTCACATGTCCATTATAATTATACTTAAAATATGTGTTTTTTTATATTACTTAACTGTTTAATAAACGATAATTTACAAAATGTGATATATATGTTAAGTTCAAAAAGAGGAGTAAAACAATGATTTGGAAAATACTGTTTGTAATTATATCGTTAATTTTCTGTTTTTTAAATATAGGAGGCATTTCAAACGGATTTGTCTTAAGCGAGTTTTCAATTTCATTAAGCTATATTTTCAGTATTTTTGTTATTGCTGTACTCGGGTTATTTTATGCTCTTGGCTGGAAAAAGAAGCTTTTCAGCAATAAATTTATTAATTTACTGATTATTTTCTGTATTTTATTTTTTGTCTTTAGTGTTGTAATGTCAGTGATTACAGGGCTTAATATTATGGCAGTACAGGTGAAATCAGAGTTTGGTACACTGGATCAAGCCTTTTACATGTCGGCAATTTCAAGGCTGCTTGTTTTATCTCTTTTGATATATTTGTTAATTTATTCACCTGTTTTAAGTGCGTGTATTATTTATAAAAAAAATTGTGAAACCTTTTCTGGTGTAAATAAACCCTATTGGAAAGTGTTTTTAACTTACATTGCTGTTCAGGGTTTAATTTATCTGAGCAGTTGTCTTGTGATGATGGATTACGGGGTGCTGGTGTGGGGTGATATTGTTTGCTGGGTGTTTATGGCTGCAAAGGTATTGTTTGCTATAGGTTACGCTTACAATCTTAAAATCGGCACTCAGATAGTGTGGAAAATTTTAGCTTTACCAATGCTTGCTTCTGCATTGGCAGTGCCTTTTATCTGCAGTGAAACATTTTTGAGTTTAACAGGGCAGCACATTCTTATTAACAGCTATTCCGGAGTTGTGTGCGAATTCTTAATTAATCTGGCTGTGTTTTATGCTCTATACAGATATGCATTCAAGCAGGATGTGTATAAAATAAAAACTGAAAACTAAAAAATACCGCTTAAATTCCATAATTTAAGCGGTAAACTTAATAAAAATATCAAATATTGCTACACTTCAATAAACAACCTTTGTCCGACAATATTCTGTTTGCCGTTATAGTAGCCGGCAAAATATCCGCCTCTTACCGGTGTGTTTTTGCCGTAAGTTGCGCTGTTATACCTGTTTCCGTTATAGTTGACAAAAGGATTATTGCTGAACGGATTGTTCGTTCTCGGGCTTATTGCAGGCGTCGAAACCGCTGCAGGAGCCTGCTGAGCCGTAAATACATTCGATAATAAACTTACTAAATCTGCCATATAATTTCTACCTGTTACACTTGCTACAAATTATTATTAATTATAATTTTCTTTTCGTCATTATTATAACATAAATTTTTATTTTTTTTTATAAATCTTAATAAAATCATTATTTTGTTGTAGAAAATTACACCTTGCATAAATATTTTAAATATTTATAATTGTTTTATGGCTCTTGAGAATAAAAAAATATTGATAGTTGGAAGTTCGGCAAAGGAACACGCTTTAGCCTCTGTTTTTGCAAAGTATGAATTTGTAAAAAAAATATACGCAGCTCCCGGAAATGATGCAATGGGTGAATTCTGTGAGCGTGTTGATATCAGACCGGAAAATACTTCGGAATTGTTAAATTTCGTTCTGGAAAATGCGGTTGATATGACTATTTGTTCTGATGAAAGTGCCGTTAAGGCTGATCTTGTATCTTTATTCCAGGCAAACGGACAGTTGATTTTCGGCCCGTCTGCAGCAAGTGCTTTTCCTGCAATTTCAAAATCGACGGGCAAAAAACTTTTTTACAGACTGCGTATTCCTACTCCGAAGTTTGGTATTTTTGAAAAACAGCAGCCGGCCATTGAATATTTAAAAAAATCAGAGTTTCCGGTTGTTATAAGAACGGATGAAAGTACAGAAGGAGCAGACAGGCAGGTTTGTAACAATATTCAGACGGCTTCTGTGTTTGTGGAGGATCTTTTTGTTTCCGGCGCTCAAAAAATATTATTGGAAGATTTTGTTTACGGGCATGAATTTATAATGTATGTAATTACTGACGGGTATCATTTTCTTCCGCTTACAACTTTTGCAAATTACAAATTTATGTCTGACGGCAATGGCGGAATTTTGACTCCGGGTATGGGCGGATATTGTCCGGATTACAAACTCTCTTGCGAAATCCAGAATAGAATTTTGTATGAAGTTGTCGAGCCTGTTATTTCAAGTCTTGCCTCAAAAGAGACTCCTTATCTTGGAATTCTCGGTGTGGAAGGTGTTCTGACTTCGTCAGGCGAATTTACAATTCTTGAGTTAAAACCATTTTTGGCAAACCACGATTGTCAGGCAGTTTTGAATTTAATTAATGAAAATCTTTATACTCTTTTTGAAGCCTGTGCTGTCGGTTCTTTTGCAGATGATTATGATGCTATAGATGTTTCTGAAAATTCTTCTGTATCCTGTGTTCTGTCCAGCGGAAAACTTAAGGACAATCTAATTTCCGGTCTGGAGCTGGCTGATGATCTGGATATAAACCATTTTAATACCAGAAGAAATGAATATATGGAATATCTTACGTCCGGCGGCAGGACGGTTGTGCTTACCAGAACTGCCTCAACTTTATCCCGAGCCAGGGAATTGCTCTATGAAAATGTTGATGTTATTAATTTTAGCGGTAAGAAATACCGTAAAGATATCTGCAAATCTGTGGATTAGTTGATATTTTTTCAAGCATCATTATAAATTTTTATATGTTAAAGAGCAGCAAAAATTACTATGAAATTTTAGGGGTTACTCCTGACGTGGAGTCAGGAGAGTTAAAGAGTATTTACAGGCGTCTTGTCAGAAAATTTCATCCTGACGTTAATCCGGACGGAGAAATGAAGTTTAAGGATATTATGGAAGCCTATGAAACTTTGTGTGACGAGGCAAAAAGAAAGCAATATGATACTTTAAACGGCTTTTTTAAAAGTTCCGGAAGCAGTGAAAAGTTTAAAAGCGAGCCGTACAGAAAAAGTTACAGAAATCCTTCAGCTTCATCAGATACAATAAAACGTGATTCTTTTGAAAAATCAGAAAGCAAAAATGCACAGGATTTCAATAGCAAGACTCAAAAAAAATCAGAGGATAAACCTTTTTGCGATTTGATAAATGATATTATAGACGGTTTTTCGCAAAAGCCTAAGAAGAAAAAGGCATTTTCTGAGAAGAAATCTGTTCCGAAAAAAGGGGCTGATATTTATACAGATGTGTCAATAACGCTAAAAGAGTCGATTACAGGTACGCAAAAAACCGTTAATGTTATAAATACTGAGGTCTGTCCGTATTGCAGCGGCAGAAAGTTTATTAACGGTTCAAAATGCCAGCATTGTGACGGCAAAGGAGAGATTACAAATCATCAGAAGATTAATGTAACTATTCCGCAAAATGTTAAAAGCGGTACAAAACTCAGGCTGTCAGGCGAGGGGAAAAAAGGTGAAAACGGCGGTAAAAACGGTGATTTATATTTGAAAATTACCGTTACGCCGGATTCCGCGTTTAAAATTGACGGAAATAATCTGATTTGTGAAGTGCTGATATCTCCGTTTGAGGCTGTACTCGGCGGGGATATCAAGGTTCCGTCATTGTCCGGGTATGTTCAGCTTACGCTTCCGCCTATGACAAAATCCGGACAAATTTTCAGAATATCTTCTCAAGGTGTTAAGAAAAATAATTTTGTTGGTGATATAATAGTTACTGTTAAGATACAAATTCCGGACAGTCTTACTGATGAGGAAATTAATCTTTATACAAAGCTAAAAGAGCTTTCCGGTGAATGCAAAAGAGAGAAGTCAGCAAATGATTGAAGAAGAAAATTTTGAATCAGGTAATAGTGCAAAAATAAAGGAAGTTTTTGCCTCAATTCAAGGAGAAGGGCCTTATATTGGTGCAAAACAATTGTTTATTAGATTTTGTAATTGTAATTTGAGATGTCATTACTGTGATACTGATTTTGACAGCGATTGTGACGAATATACACCTGAACGGCTTATGGAAGTTATAGAGCAGTTCGATTTAAAAACAATTTATTCTGTTTCATTGACGGGTGGTGAACCATTATTGTCTGTTGATTTCTTATGCAAAATTCTTCCGTTACTGAAAGAAAATAATTTAAAGATTTATCTTGAAACCAATGCAACGTTGCCGGAGGAACTGAGAAGAGTTATTGATTATATTGATGTTGTTGCTGCTGATATAAAGCTTGAAAGTGCAACCGGTATGATGAATTCTTTTGACAGACATGACGAATTCTTCGCCATTTGCAAAGGGCATGAGTGCTTTGCAAAAATTGTTTTTGACGATAATATTACTGATGAAGAAATTAATAAATGTATAGAACTTGCAAATAAATATGATTTGCTCTTGATTTTGCAGCCTAAAATGGTGGAGGACCAAATGAGTGTTACATCTGTGTTTGCGGTCACTATTCTTGATAAATTCCTTAAAAAATATAACAAAGTCAGACTTATTCCTCAGGTGCACAAATTTCTGTCTGTCAGATAATGATAACACTGTAAACTCATATCCGGCTTGATTTCAGGGTACTTATTTTCTGAGGTCTTTTGCGCCGTTAAGATAGACAAATTGAGGTTTAAAATCCTCATCACAATTAAGGACTATCAATATTCTTATGCACATTTTCAAGGCTCCGGGCACATCTATTTCGTTGAAACACATCATTGCTGTTTCTGTGAAACCCATATCCAGTCTTGCAAATTTTGCAGGAAATGCCGCATCTAAATCCTTTGTTGTCGTGAATATTACATGTGAAATTTTTGAGATATCAATTTTATTGACTTTTATCATCTCTGATAAAAGTTCTACGGTTGCCTCTCTGATTGCACTTTCTGTATTTTTAGCAGAAGTTGTTGCTCCGCGAATACCTTTTGTCATACCGATTACCTGTTTTTAATTCCGTTATACCAGTCGCGTGCAGACATTTCGCCTTTGCCTTCGGGTTTGACCTTTGTCAAAATTACTGTTCCGTGGCTGCAGCCGACCGGAACCCCTTCTTTTGCTGCTTTTCCGAGTTCTCCAGCCGCTAATGCGCATGTGTGGTCAACTTTTGTTTCTAATACTTTTATAATCTTCCCGTTATGCATAAAGTAGGCGCCTGGAAATTTATAGATCCCTCTGACAAGGTTGTGAATTTCTTCTGCGGTTTTATTCCAGTCAATTTCCGTTTCTTCTTTTGTAAGCTTTCCGGCCATACAAACCCCTTCTTCACATTGCGGTGTTGGTTTAATAGTGTTTGAAACAATACCTTTAAGTGTTTTTTCTATCAATTCCGGCGACATCTCGCTTACTTTTTCAAAAAGTTGTTCACAGTTCATATCTTCCGGAATCTGAATTACTTCCTTAAGGCAGACATCTCCGCAATCAAGCCCGAGTTCCGTTATCATTGTGCAGATACCAGTTTCTTTGTCGCCGTTTATTATTGCCCTCTGAAGCGGATTGGCTCCTCTGTATTTCGGAAGAAGTGAAGCATGGAGGTTTATTGTACAATATTTCGGAATGTCTAGAACTTCCTGTGATAATATTTGTCCGAAAGCAAATGTTACAAAAAAATCAGGCTTAAAATTTTTTAATTCTTCCTGAATTTCAGGTTCTTTTCTGATTGATTTTGGCTGAAAAACAGGAATAGAATGTTGAATTGCAAATTCTTTAACCGGCGACATTGTGAGTTTTTTCCCTCTTCCTGCAGGTTTATCAGGCTGGGTTACAACTGCTAAAACTTCAATATCAGAAGATGCATTCAGATATTCCAGAGATTTAACCGCTATTTTAGGGGTGCCAAAGAATACAATCTTAATCATTACTTTTTTCTTTCTCCAATTCTTCGTCAATATCCGGTTCTGAAATCAGACGTTCCGGTTCAATTGGCGGAAGATGATGTTTTTCAAGAACAGCTTCTGTTTCAAATCTGTTTGCACTGTGGTCAATAAAAAGGATACCGTCAAGATGGTCATTTTCATGCTGAATTGCACGCGCTAGCAGACAGCCGTCTTTTGCTTCCATAACAAATGACCGTCCGTGAATATCTGTAGCTTTTACCATTACATTTTTATATCTTTTTACATTTGCATATGCTTCGGGAAAACTCAGACAGCCTTCTTCTGTAACTATTGCACCTGATTTTTTTATAATCTTCGGATTGATGAATACAAGCGGCCTGAGCGGTTCTTCATTTGTTGAAACATCAATAACAAAAACTCTTAAATTTTCACCAATCTGAGGTGCTGCAAGACCTACACCGTTTTGTGCATACAATGTATCCAGCAGATCCTGAACTAAATCAGTAATTTTTCGTGATACTTTATGAACCTCTTTTGACGGCTCTCTTAAACTCTTTTCTCCATACTTTAAAACTTTTCTGACTGCCATTGGTATCCTCCCTTTAGTAAAAGCTTAAACTAAATACGTTGTTTTGGCAAGATTTACAACTTCGCAATTTCTGAAATTGCAGGGTCAAGCAGTCTTCTTCCTACATTGACAAAGTTTATGGAGCAGAGAGTTTTTTCACCGTATTTTATCATTTTTTCAACAATCCCTTCGCCGTATTTCGGGTGAGTTACGTGGTCGCCCTGCTCAAAAGTTTGATTTGTGACGGGTGTATTTGCCGGATACACTGGTACAACCTGAGAAGGAGCATCATTATTTTCTTCATCAGAGTCCGGTTCATCCTGATTGTCGTCAAAGTTCTCAGGTGTATCGACAACAGGCTCAAGAATTTCATTTTCGCCGTGGTTTATATTATCAATGAAATTCAAATCATCTTCAGTCAATACATCCGGAGAAACAGGAGTATCAATATTATCTTCCTGAATTTTGTTATAAATGAATGTCTGATCAACATCTTTTGCCACCTGCTCAATGAGGGCATTATTTAAATCTTCATCTTCAGTCATAAGTTCAGGTGTATCAGGAAGCTGTTCATTTTCGTAAGGAGCCTGCGCTTCGGATTCAAAACCTTCCTCATCTCCGGCTGAATTGAGATCCTGTTCAATCCTTTCATCCATTTCAGGGTCTGGAAGGTTGATTTGCGGCTGCGGAGTTTTTTCTTCTTCTATGAAGCTTTCTTCTTCTTGTTCAACAAGTTCGGGTTCTTCAAAATCAATTTGCTGTTCAATCTGGTTTTCCAGAGGAAAAGTTTCAATTGCATCTTCCTGAATTTCTTCAATAGCTTCCGGCTCAATCATATCAGGTTCGGATAGTATTTCCGGTTGTTGAAGTTCCGGTTCCTGTTGAATTTGCCTGGCATTTGTTTCTTGCAGATACAATTCTTCAGGCTGCTCAATTTCGATTGCTGAAGTTGTCTTGTCCGGTGGAATATTGGCATCATTGTATTCTTCAATAATCTCACCATCAGGCATTATGACTTCTTCGGTGTCAACCTCTGAAGCCTCATCCGGTTCAGCTTTCGTAAAAAAATCGTTAGCCGGTGCCTCCTGCAGTTCTTCTTCCTCTTCCGTGTTCATTAATAAAGAATTTGGATCCTGCAGGTCTTCTTCTATACTTTTGTCAAGTTCTGCATCAAAGTCATCAGTTTCTTCATATTCTATATTTTCAGCGGAACTGAGTGCAGAATAATCTTCTTCTTCCTGTGGTTTTCTTTCTATATCATCGGAAAGATCTGTGTAAGTGTCTTCGTTTTCTGTAAAATCATGTTCCGGCGCGTGGTGTGTTTCATCTGTCTGAGGCGGAACAACTGGTTGTATATAACTTGTTTCTGAAGCTTCATCTATATCTTCATCTTCTTCAGCACTGTAAGATTCTTCCGGTATTTCCGTTTCAGTCATATAAATCGGTTCATCTTTGATAAGTTCAATCGGTGAAAGTTCTATTATCAAAGGTATCCGCTGGGTTGAATTTCCCCATACAACAAACTCATCATGATTTAATTTATTCAGGAATGTATTGTATGATGCAAAATCATGTCTTGTTGTTTCCGGAGCAAACAAAATCAAATTGTCAGTCTGCGCCTTGAGTTCGTAAACGTATTTGTAATTATGATTACAGATTAAATTTGTGTAGATTTTATTTTCGTTAAGAAGTTGTTTTAGAAGTTTTTTATCGCTATTTTTGTCTGTAACTTTGACAAAGGTATAGATAGAGGCATTCATATCTTCCAGTACGCTGTAAACGTAGGAAATAACTTCTCTTTGCAAATTAGCATCAATATTTGAGATATCTATAATAGTGGTGTAATTGTCACGAATATATTCTTTAAGACTGATTATTTCATATTTTGACTGGGCAAAAACATTTTCTTCTTTATATTTCAGGAGTTTGTTTTTCAGCAATGCAAGCTCCGGAATGCCGGATTCCGTATACTGTTGGGATACAACATCAATAAAAGTATCAAACGGAATAAATTTTTCGGGGATTGTTCTTGTATAGTCCTGAATCTCCAGAAAAATGTCCTGAATAACAGCTCTGCTTGTGGAATCTACATCAGTTAAGTCATTGCCGTATATGAAATTGATTGAGTCAAAATTCAGAGGAAGTTTGAAATCTTTTCCGAAAACGAATTTTTTTTCTTCTTTATATTTACCGTCAATATCAAAAATAACAGAACTTTCCGCGTTATTTTCTATTTGTTTTGCAAAATTGGAAACAAGAGTTGCGGTATTTTTGGCACTGTCAGAGCATATCAGGAGGTTATTCTGTATTATAGAGCGGTCGACACTCAGCAAAAATTCCTGCTGCGCAAGTTTGCCAAGTTTTACCGGTGTTTGTACAGGAAGAATTTCCAGTAAATCTTTTGCATCCAGAATATTTACATTAGCTTCAAGCTTAGGTATTGAACCGTCATAATTTCTTACTATTCCTTCTGTGTCAAAGGTAAATAATAATTTGACTATTGCATAACTAATGCCGCCATCTGCTTTAAGGCTCATAATTTGCCCGACATAGGGTGTTTTATCGTCGTCTATTACTACAAAACCGGCCAGTACAAGTTTTTCTTCCGTTTCATTGATTACTTTTACTAAATTATTCTTAATTTCCAATACTTTCATTAAAACTACCTCTTTAAATAGATATTACCATGAACATGCCTTTTGTTTAAGGTTTCATTAAATATCTGAAACATTTTTTGTGTCAAGCAGGTTATTGTAGATATCAATTGTGGTCGTACAGATTTTAAGTTCGCGTTTAACAAGGCTTTTAATTGTTTCCTTGTAACACCTTAAAAGAGCAAGATTAAGCCCGTTTGACTGTTCAAGAATGCTGAAAATTTCTTCTGAATATTTTTTATCTCTTGTATTTGGCTCGATTTTATCTGCAAGAAATATAATTTTTTCAAAATCTGTCATATTGATTTTGCCTAAAGTGTGCCAGCGGATTGCTGAAAGAATTTCTTTGTCTTCTACTCCGAAGTCTTTTTCCGCAATATAGGCGCTGACAGGTGCGTGAAGTGTTTTATAATTCAGCATTTCACATTCTTCTACTGCCAGATGCCTGTCTATAATTTCTTTCAATTTTTCATTAGAAAAGCATTTTGCACAATCATGCAGAAGCCCTGCTGTATAAGCTTTTTTTTCGTCAAGATTGTATTTAGCCGCAAGTTTCTTTGCACATTCCGCTGTTCCAAGCGAATGTATGTACCTTTCTTCATTAAGGTTTTCTTTGAGCCATTTGAGTATCTCTTGTTCGTTAATCTTTGTATAAACCATTTTCTTTGATGTACCTTTCAACTTCCTCAGGCAAAAGCCCGCTTAAATCCTGATTGTTTTTTATCATGTTCCTGATTCCGGTGGATGAAATGTCATTAAATTGCATTCGGGCAAACTTAAAATCATACCCTTTTGTTTTCATATTATCATATTTAGTGATGTCAAAATCGTTCTTTCGCACGAAAACAATAAATCGAACCAGTTTTCGAAGTTTTTCACTTTCGTACCACCTGTCAAGCCCTTCAAAAGCATCGGTGCCTATTATGAAATTAATTTTTCCGTCAATCTGATATATTTCATAAAGTTCTTTAATCGTCAAGTATGTATAGGATTTTCCGCTGTGTCTGAATTCTATATCAGATATTTCAAAATGCGGGTTGTTTTTTATTGCAAGTTCTGTCATTTTGTATCTGTGGTTTGCAAGTTCCTTAGGGGTGTCTTTCATTGGCGGAACAAATGCCGGTATAAACAAAATTTTCGGTATGCCAAAGTGTTTTATTACATACTCTGCCATATACAAATGTCCGTTATGGATAGGGTTGAAAGTTCCTGAAAAAATGCATAATTCCATAGGTTAATTATATCAGGCTTATTTTTTTTGTAAAGTAATGTAACAATTTATCTTTAATCCTAAATTTTTAAGCGTAAAAATCCGACAAATAATATAAAAGGTCGAAAAATAAGGCGAAAGGACGCGTAAAAAATGGGAATGTCAGCCTCACAAGCGAGATTGTTGTCAATAACGGCGCGAATAAATCACGTCGAGCTTGAAACGCAATATCTTTCAAACGCAAAAATCCGTTTGTCTGACAGCACCCAGAAGGCAAGCGACAAGTACGTAGCCGCCTTGAACAAGACAGAATACCAGTACAATTACTACAACGCCGCCGGCGAAAAAATAACAATGGATTTGACAGGCGCCGCTTTGACTGAATACGGGGAACTTAAAAATCAGTATGGCTTAATAAACGCAGCAGGTCAAATATTAGTAAGCGAAACCGACGCTGCAAATTTTGAAAATTCCAACACTCTTGAAGAATTTCTTGAAAAATACGGCGTGTTAGGCGAGCTTGGGACAGGTGAAACAATCCTTGTAAACAATCCGGAATATGAAACAGCCATGGATCAATATGAAGAAGATATGGCTAATTACAATGAAGAATATATAAAATATGAACAAGAAATTGCTGACTGGCAGTCAAGAGAACCGAGTCTGGATGATCCTAAGTATCAAATACCGGATCCGGATTGGGTTCCGCCAACTCCAGAAGAAGGAGAAGGTACTCTTGAAACTTGGTCATTGTATGAAGCATTCACCGAAGGCACAGCCGGCGGATGTTTTACGTCATCTTCTAATCCAAATTCTACAGAATATAACATTGTAAGGCATTTTCAGCATACGTTGGCACATATTGTAGGTGGTACCTCATATTGGGAAGGCGGTACCTGGTGGACACAAGCCGGTGGTGGAGTTAATAGCACTTCTGGCGACGGTGAAATTATGGATAAGATTGCTGATGCAATTCAAGGTAAATATTGTTGCGGCGAAGGTTCAGATTGTAATAGAGAACATGAACATGAATATTATGGAACAACAGTAAATCTGGATTGTGGCGGAATTTCTTGCGATAGCAATGTGCTCATTACTGATAAGATAAAAGAGCTAATGGCTGATATAGAAGCATATGCAGATGGCAATTATCGTAAAGAAGGCGATGATACGGATCCTGTATGGATAGATATAAAACAGCGTTATTATCATATTATAGAGCATGATTTAAAAGGCGCAATCGGCGAAATCGAAATTCCGAAAGAGCCGGTTGAAGTACCTGAAGCCCCGATGATTCCGGATGAAGAAGCTTATAAAGCCGACCATGATGCATGGGAGCTTGAAGGAGAAGCAATAAAACCTCCGACGCTTCCACCTGAAGTAACGGTGCCCGAATATCTGGAGGAAGAAGTTCGCAAGATAGAAGATCTTGATAAAGCTCAGTGGTACGTAAACCTCTGGCACAGAATGAACGGCACAAGTGACTTTAAAGCGGGATTCGGCAACAGCGAAGACTATATAGCAGGCAACGGCTGGGCAAGTAAATCGGAAACCGACCAGAACTGGGCAGTATTGAAAGACGGAGATATGAACAGCCCTGAATACCTTAAATACGCAATAGAAAACGGTCTAATCACAATCGAACAGGTACAGTTTACCGATCCTTCCGAAAGCGGCAGCGGGATAGAAAATGCCGTCTGGACATCGATCGTATTTTCCAGCGCGCAGGACATAACCGAACAAAAAGATCAGGTAGCCATAACAATAGCAGAAACAGAATACAACCAGACGTTAAGAGAAATCGAAGCGAAAGACAAAGAATATGATACCCAGATCAAGAAGCTTGATACAGAGCACAACGCCTTGCAGACGGAATATGACAGCATCAAGAGCGTAATCGAAAAGAACGTAGAAAGAAGCTTCAAGATATTCTCGTAGGAAAGACGCTAAGACGTTAGGACGTTAGGGCGATAAGACGATAAGGCGTTAAGACGAAAAGTTCAAAACAAAGTGAATAAGTAAATAAGTGAATAGGTGAATAAGTGCGTAAC
>CALVAX010000009.1 GCA_944325605.1 Candidatus Gastranaerophilales bacterium | reverse complement strand
CTGAAATAAATTCAGGATGACAGAGAAAGACAAAATGGGGCGGAAGTGTGAAAAGTCCTTCACGCAAAAAAATTCCCTTCCCTTGAAAAGCATAAAAAATCATGCTAAAATAAAAGAGTAACGAACGTGAAAAAGCAAAGGAGCTAAGAGTATGAAAAGCCGCACTATGATTGAATTTACGGGGGGGGGGGGCAACCTATAATCAGGCTCCTTCAAGCGTTTTAGCCGAAAGTAATGGAATTAAGCGTCATCCTGAGCCGAAGGCGAAGGATCTTATTAAAAAGCAAGAAGATTCTTCAGTCGCTTCGCTCCTTCAGAATGACGTGCAGGGTGCGTGGGAATTTTTCGGGCTTTGCGCTCAGAATGACAAGGCAGCACAAGGAGATTCTTCGGGCATTTGCCCTCAGAATGACATGACACATCGTGACGAGCCAATTCGCTCCGACTTGAGTGACAAAAATATTCAAAACCCAAAATGCCGCGATAGCGAAGTGAACAATAATTGCAGACAAGGCAAACGTCAAAGGCGGGTATTGTCCGAGCGCAGCGAGTTTACCCGCCAAAATGCCGAGTCTAGCAAATTATTAGCGAACGAAGCGTGCGGCTGGTTTGCGTCGCTTTGCCATCAAAGCGACCGCCGTCCGCGCAGGACAAAACAAAAACATGAAGTAGATTCTTCAGTCGCTTCGCTCCTTCAGAATGACGTGCAAGGAGCGGGGAAATTTTTCGGGCTTTGCCTTCAGAATGACAAGGCAGCACAAGGAGATTCTTCGGGCATTTGCCCTCAGAATGACATAAAAAAGGACGTCATCCTGAGCCAAAGGCGAAGGATCCACTTAAAACGTAATTGGATTTTTCACTCCGTTCAGAATGCCAGGAAAAAATCCAAGCACGCTGCCTTCACAATGGCGGAAGTTCTGATTACGCTTGGCATAATCGGAATTGTTGCTGCAATGACAATGCCAATGTTGATAAACAAAGCGCAGAAAATGATTTTAGCCCAGCAGTTCAAGAAAATGTATACAAATATTCAAAACACAATCAACCTTATTCAGGCTGACTGGGGTGCTCCGTTTGAGTGCTATAACACTGGATTTGGCGAATATCATCTGACCGAGTGCGATGTTTTCTGGGAGAAATTCTTATCCAAATACCAGATTTTGCAAACGTGTGAACGTGAGGACTATGACTGTCATCCGGAATACAAATCAAAGGCGGAAGTATTAGCCGAAGGCGGTGAAGTCATAAATAATCATTGTACGTTGGATTATCCAAACGGGGTCTTTTATATCTTGAGTGATGGTTCTTATATAATTGTGAATACTAAAATATCTGAGATACCTATTGAGCATCATGCAGTGTTTTTTCTTATTGATGTAAACGGAGCTAAAGGTCCGAACAGATGGGGGTATGATTTATTTTATATCACGCTGAACCGTAAGGATATGAAAACCGATGTAATCGTAGCCAACGAAGTTTGTGCCATGAAGGAAAAAGGCGGGATGTACATTAATGAAATTCTTTTAAAATAAGATTTGCGTGCGGACAGTTTTTGTGCTACCCTTTTGTGTGCGAAGAATTAGGGAGAAAAAGATGAAAGAATCGTACTATCCGCAGGAAATTGAGAAAAAGTGGCAGAAAATATGGGAAGATAATAAAGCTTTTAAAACTACAGATGATAGTGACAAGCCGAAATATTACGCATTGTCAATGTTTCCGTACCCGTCAGGCAAGCTTCATATGGGGCATGTCAGAAACTATACGATTACGGATGTTATCGCACGATATAAAAAGATGAACGGATTTAACGTTCTTCATCCGATGGGCTGGGATAGTTTTGGGCTTCCGGCAGAGAATGCTGCAATGAAGCACGGTGCAAATCCTGAAAACTGGACTGATGAAAATATTAAATATATGACAAAACAGCTTAAAATGCTCGGGCTTTCATACGATTGGGACAGAGAGGTTACAACCTGCAAGCCTGATTATTACAAATGGACACAGTGGCTGTTTTTGCAGTTGTATAAAAAAGGTTTGGCTTACAAAAAAGAAGCGGCTGTCAACTGGTGCGAAGAATGCGGAACCGTTCTTGCAAATGAACAGGTAATTGACGGCAAATGCTGGAGATGCGACCATGTTGTCGAGAAAAAATACCTTTCACAGTGGTTTTTGAAGATTACGGATTATGCGGAAGTTCTTCTTGAAGATTTAGACAAACTCACCGGCTGGGGCGATAACGTTAAAACCATGCAGGCAAACTGGATTGGAAAATCTCAGGGTGCGATTTTAAGGTTCAAAGTCTGTGATATGCCGGATGGGTCGGAGCTGGAAATCCCTGTTTACACAACAAGACCTGATACCGCTTACGGAATTACATATCTTGTTGTGGCTCCCGAGTACAAAGATATTGAAAAATTAACAACTCCGGAAAATAAAAAAGCAGTTGAAGAATACCGCGCAAATGCCCGCAAAATGACAGAAATCGAAAGACTTTCAACAGAAAGAGTAAAAACAGGTGTTCCTCTTGGCACACACTGCATAAACCCGTTTACGGGCGAAAAATTCCCGCTCTGGACTGCGGATTACGCGCTTGTCGAATACGGAACAGGTGCGGTAATGGCTGTTCCGACGCATGATACTCGAGACTTTGACTTTGCAAAAAAATACAATCTTCCGATGAAAGTTGTTATTGCGCCGCAGTCAGAGTCAAACGATGAGATTCTTCGCTCCGCTCAGAATGACCTTGCTGAGGCATATACAGAACCTGGAATTATGGTAAATTCCGGCGAATTTAACGGAATGAAAAATGAAGATGCTAAAAAAGCAATTACGGAAAAAGCTGAAAGAGAAGGTTTTGGCGAATTTAAAACCCAGTACAGACTTCGTGACTGGCTTGTATCCCGTCAGAGATACTGGGGCGCTCCGATTCCGGTTGTGTATTGCGAAAAGTGCGGAATTCAGCCGGTTCCGGAAGATCAATTGCCTGTCTTGCTTCCAAAAGACGTTGACTTCAGCGTAGTCGGCAAATCCCCGATTACGACGTCAAAAACTTTTGTCGAAACAACCTGCCCGTGCTGCGGCGGAAAAGCAAGACGCGAAACCGATACAATGGATACTTTTGTATGTTCAAGCTGGTATTATCTAAGATATTCAGACGCCAGAAATGACAAAATGCCGTTTGCAAAAGACAAAGTAAACAAATGGCTTCCTGTAGACCAGTATGTCGGCGGAATTGAGCACGCTATTCTACACCTTCTTTATTCAAGGTTCTTTACAAAAGCTTTGAGAGATTTAGGGCTTCTGGACTTTGATGAACCGTTCAAAAACCTTCTGACTCAGGGAATGGTTTTGAAAGACGGTTCTAAAATGTCAAAATCCAAAGGAAACACGGTTGACCCTGATGAAATCTTCGAAAATTACGGGGCAGATACCGCAAGATTATTTATCCTGTCGGATTCCCCGCCGGCAAGAGATTTTGACTGGTCAGACGCAGGTGTTGAAGGCTGTTACAAATTCCTGAACAGAGTTTGGAGATTAATTTCAACAAATGCTGAAAATATAACATTGAGCCGCGCGGAACTTGTTTCAGGCTCTTTGAAAAAGAAAGAAAATGACGAACTTTTACGCAGGGTTCACATGGCAATCAAGGGTATTTCAAACGATATCGCAAACGATTTTCAGTTTAATACCGTAATTTCCAAGTACCGTGAACTTGTGAACACGATTTACGACTGGCAGGGCAAAAAACCAAATCTTGACGATGAAGACAAACAGGTGTTGAGTTTTGCAATTTTGACCCTGATAAAACTTATGTCGCCTGTTGCAGTACATCTGACCGAAGAAGCGTGGCATGAACTCGGCTGTGAAGGTTCAATCCACGAACAGGAATGGCCGAAATGGGACGAAAACCTTGCTAAATTGAGTTCAATTACTCTGGTTGTTCAGGTAAACGGCAAACTCCGCGACAAGATTGAGGCAGATGAATCTTCAAGCGAAGATGAACTTAAAACGCTTGCGCTTTCAAGTGCCAAGGTAAAAGAGTTTACTGACGGAAAGACAATCGTCAAAACAATTGTTGTTCCCAAAAAACTCGTTAATATCGTTGTGAAGTAGCAGAATAAAAAACTAAATTAACCTGAAAAGACAGTCAAAACAGGCTGTCTTTTTTCTGTTAAAATCTAAAATTTTTCAAGATACATAATGCTTCCAAAGTTTAGCCTGAAAGGAAGCAGAGTATTATTTTTTATTGCATCATCAATAGCTTTGTTATCCTCGGGCTTTTTGCAGGTAAAACCGAGTTTTCTGTAGAATTTTTGCGGCGGATTAGCAATAGAGTCAGCATTGTAGGCTATAAGATGAATTCTGCCTTCAGCGCCGCTTTCTTTGCTCAGATGTTTTGCAAAATTTATAAAGTCAGTTCCAACTCCTTCTCTTTTTTTAAAAGCTTCAAGTTTATTTATGTATAACGACTTTGTCGGTTTTTCAACCGGATAAAAATCTTTTGTATTTAATGTGAAAGTTTCAGCACGCATGTACCCGAGATGTTCTCCGGTTTTAGTCGAAAACATATTGTATTTTACGTTTTTAGTGCCTGCTTTGTAGATTAATCTTGCAGGTAATTTAAGTAATTTCAGCGGTCCTATTACCATAATTTTATTTTCCCCTTTAATAATAGAAAGTCTGCGGAGAAGAAAAAATTGACAGAAATATAAAATATTTTTACAAAAGCTTAAAATTAAAACACACAAAAGATTTATGTAATATAATTATATAAGTAGAAAATAGTTTAGAAATAGGGATAGAGCTTTGAAAAAGAAATATCATTTTATAGCAATAGGCGGAATAGGAATGAGCGGACTGGCAAAGTATCTGCTTGAAAACGGATGCGAAGTGTCAGGTTCTGATATTAAGGAAAGTAAGTATATAGATAAGTTAAAAAAACTCGGTGCCACTGTATATAT
Source organism: Candidatus Gastranaerophilales bacterium (assembly GCA_944325605.1). Lineage (GTDB taxonomy): Bacteria > Cyanobacteriota > Vampirovibrionia > Gastranaerophilales > Gastranaerophilaceae > Scatenecus. The sequence continues at coordinate 78,523 of CALVAX010000009.1, read as the reverse complement.
AGGCCACGATGAAAATAACTTGCCGGATGACTGTGTTGTTGTTGCTAGTACTGCAATAAGAGAGGACAATCCGGAACTTGTAAAAGCAAAAAGACTCGGCTTAACTATTTATCACAGGTCAGATTTGCTTGCAGAGATTTCCAAACAGGACAAGTTTTTCATAGGATTTTCCGGAACGCACGGCAAAACAACAACAAGCGGTCTTGCCTCGTATGTTCTTGATCTTGCCGGATATGAGCCATCTTTTGTTGTCGGCGGGATTATTCCGGAACTCGGAGTAAACTCACAGTCAACAAACGGCAAATATTTTGTGGCGGAACTTGACGAAAGCGACGGAACAATTGTCAAATATGCGCCGAATGTGTGCGTTATAAACAATCTTGAACCCGATCATCTGGATTTTTATAAAGACGGAATGAAATCGCTTCTTGCAACTTTTGAGAAGTTTATTTCTAACGTTAAAGAGGAGTCAATTGTTCTTATAAATAATGATTGCGAGGTTCTAAAGCAGCTTCATGCGCATAAAGTTATGACTTTCGGGCTTAATGATGCGGATTATACGGCAAAAAATATTGTGTTTACACAGGATTGCACAACTTTTGATGTGTATTTTAAAGGTGAAATGCTGACATCGCTTTCGATTATCCTGAAAGGCAGACACAATGTCTACAATGCGCTTGCTGTAATTGCAAGTCTTCACCAGTCAGGGGTCGATATTGAAAAAGTCAAAAAGCACTTTGCGACTTTTTCGGGTATGGGTCGGAGATTTCAGAAGGTCGGAGAGTTTGACGGAATTTCAATTTATGATGATTATGCTCATCACCCGACAGAAATCAAGGCAACATTGTCCTGTGCGGAAAGCTTTAAAAACAAGCGCGTAATTGCTGTATTTCAGCCGCACAGATTTACAAGACTCAAAAATCTCTGGAATGATTTTTTAGGCGCATTTGACGGCGTTGATGAGGTTATTGTGACGGATGTCTATGCCGCGTCGGAAGATTCAATAGAAGGAGTGTCAGGGCAAAGGTTTGCGCAAGACCTTGCTGAAAAAACCGGCATTAAATGCAAATACATTGGCGGAGATATTAAAACCGTTGCAGAAAAGCTTTTCCCGCTTCTTGAAAACGGCGATATTGTGATAGGACTCGGGGCCGGAACAATAACTTCTCTCGGGAAAGAACTTCTGGCATTGAATGAAGGGCTTGTAAATGCTGCTAATTGAAGAAAATTTTGATGTAAAACGGCTTACTTCTTTAAAGTGCGGCGGTAAGATAAAAAAAGTAATTTTCCCGACAACACGTGAAGAGTTTGCGGAAGCTTTGGCGCTTTATCCTGAAGCCAAAGTGTTTGGAAATCTTACAAATACCCTTGTTTCGTCTTTCGGGTATGACGGAGTTGTTATTCTTACGACAAAAATGGCATCATACACTTTTGACGGGGAGTTTGTAACGGCGGATAGCGGATTAAAGGGGCCGAAATTGTCGCAGGCCGCCGCAGAAGAAGGCTTAAGCGGGTTTGAATTTATGATAGCTTTTCCCGGAACCGTCGGCGGAGAAGTTTTTATGAATGCGGGTGCTCACGGGCAATCTATCAGCGATGTTTTTGTCGAAGCTCTCTGCTGGAGCAAAGACAAAGGCTTTATTACTCTTAAAAAAGAAGATATGAATTTTTCTTACAGAACATCAGTTTGCCAGAGCAGCGATATAGCAATAATCAGCGCGAAATTTAAACTTAAAAAAGCAGATAAAGAAACCATAAAGGCCAAAATGCAGGAAAATTTGGATTTTAGAAAAGCAAAACAGCCGAACCTTGCAACTCCGAATTGCGGAAGCGTTTTCAGAAACCCTGAAGGCGATTCTGCGGGCCGGCTTCTCGAAAGCGCTGGAGCCAAAAGTTTCAGCGTGAACAGCGCAAGAGTCTGGGAAAATCACGCCAACTTTATCACAAACACAAACGACGCCACCTCAACGGACATTCTGGAATTGATGGCAAAAATGCAGGAGGCAGTGAAAGAAAAGTTTAATATAAAATTGAAGCCCGAAGTAAGATTTCTGGGCGGGAACGACAAAAGAGAGGTTGAATTATGCAAAATATTATACCAGAAGTAGATAAAGACGCTAAAATCGCCGTCCTTTGCGGCGGAATGTCATCGGAAGCAGAGGTTTCAAGGCGATCCGGAAACGGCTGCTATGAAGCTTTAAAAAGACTCGGCTACAAAAACGCCGAACTTGTCGAAGTAGATAAAGACATTGCAAACAAACTTAAAACCGGCAAATTTGATTATGCCTACAACGCCCTCCACGGCAAATTCGGCGAGGACGGCTGCATCCAGGGTGTTCTGGAAATTTTGAAAATTCCCTACACGGGTTGCGGCGTTATGTCTAGCGCAATCTGTATGAATAAAGAATTTACCAAAAGAATTCTCTCGACAAATCCGGATATTATCATGGCAAAATCAGCTTTTGTCAAAAAAGGAGAAGATTTATTTGAAAAAACAAAAGATTTAACCTATCCGCTTTTTGTAAAACCGGTAAGTGAAGGCTCCAGTTTCGGTATGACAAAAGTCGACAAAAAAGATGACCTTGAAATTGCATACAAAACAGCACTTGAATACAACGATGATGTCCTTATTGAAGAATTTATCGACGGATTTTTTGTAACTGTCGGGGTTCTTGAGCACAGCGTTAAAACTTCCGGCGGAGCAGAGAAAACAGAACCTTTTGCAACGGAAATTCTTGAAATCCGCCCGAAAACCGAATGGTATGATTTTGAAGCAAAATACACAAGCGGAATGTCGGACTTTATCGTGCCTTCAACAAGTCTTAACGCAGAAGTTACGGAGAAAGTAAAAGAGGCGGCTGTAAAAGCTTTTGAAACCGCCGGCTGCAGCGGGGTTGCAAGAATTGATTTTATGATGAAAGATAACATCCCGTATCTTCTGGAAATAAACACAAGCCCGGGAATGACAGTTATAAGCGATTTGCCGGCACAGGCTGCCGCAATGGATATAACTTATGACGAACTTGTTCTCTTAATTCTAAACAGTGCAGGATTAAATAAATAATCGGTATAAGATGGACGGAAGCAATTACACACCAAATGAAGACGATATAACTGACGGCAGACGGCTGGTAAAAAAAATGCAGCGCAGCCGTCAGATTAGAAAAGGCCGAAAAAGAAAGAATGCCTTCAGGTCTTTTTTGTGTTTTGTTGTGAATGTTGTATTAATTGCGGGATTGGTATATCTTGCTGATATGCCCCAGTGGTATCTGAAAAAAGATGCTTTTCAGGTAACTGACGGCAAAACTGTTGAAATTTTGAATAACCATATTGTGTCGACGTCAAAAATTCTTACAGCATTAAAAACCGTTGAAGTTCCTGAGGTTCCGATTTATATGGCTAAAACCGGCAATTTGAAAGAGAAACTTCTTGAATTTACCCCGATAGAAGAAGTTTATATAAGACGTTATGCATTTCCGGCAAGACTTCAAATTATTATAAGAGAACGCGAGCCTTTTATAACTATTTCTCCTGACGTAAAAGTTCAACCGGTTGCCTTCTTCACAAAAGACGGGAAACTTATCGGCAGAGAATATCTTCCGTTAAAATCAGGCTACAAAACCCTTCTTGTGCTTTCGTACGGAAACAAAGGGGACGATTACACAAAGTGGGATTTGAAAAAGCTGCAGAGAATTGAAAAAATAGCAAAGTATGTTTCGGTTTATTCAAAAGAACCGGTGGAATATGTGGATTTGCGAAATCCGGATGATGCATACGTGAAAATTAAGTCAGTTAATATAAGGCTTGGAAGGCTTGATGAAAATGTCTATGAAAGAATAAAACGTATTCCGTCAATTCTTCCGCAGGTTCAGCTTGTGGATTCAAAAATTAAGTATCTGGATTTAAGCTGGGAAAAGGTAAATTATTTGAAACTAGATGATTAGGAGATAAAGTGATGAAAACAGCAATTGCACAAATAAAATTAAAAACAGGTGATTTTAATTTTAATTATGAAAATATAATAAAAAATATTGAAAATACCGATTGTGATTTGTTGGTTTTTCCTTCTGCGTCAATCGAAAATCTTGGCGGTAAGGATTTGATTTTTGATAAAAACTGTTTTGAAAATGAAGCAGAGATGTTTGAAAAAATAGCAGAAAGAAATTACGCCAAAAATATTTTGATAGGCAATATTTTGATTAGAAACGGGGTTGCAGAGGCTGTTGAAACTTTTGAGATTGAAGGGAAAAAAATCTATGTATCAGATGAATTTTCAGATGATGTAATTTGTGATATGTACATTCTGGCAAATAACAGGTATTTTGTTATGAATTCATACAACGAATTTGTAGAAAGTATTCAGGCAAGATCGGATTTTATATATATCAATTCTCTTGGAATGGCGGATGAAAATATTTTTGCAGGCGCAAGTTTTGCCAAAAACAGGGAAAACAGAATAGTATTTCAGGCGCCGTTGTGCGAAGAGAGTGTTCAGAATATTGATTTTGCAAGTCCAGTTGAATTCAGAGAAGAAAATTTTGAAGAAAGTATTTTTAAAGTTACGACGTTTGCTCTGAAAGAATACTGTGAAAATACAGGTTTTAAAAAAGTTATACTGGGGCTGTCCGGCGGCATTGACAGCGCATTGACTGCGGCTCTTGCGGTTGAGGCACTCGGAAAAGAAAATGTATCGGGAATTTTAATGCCGAGCATGTTTTCTTCAGAAGGCAGTGTCATTGATTCTATTGCATTAGCACAAAACCTCGGGATTAAAACCGTAAAACACACAATCACTCCGCTTTTTGACAATTTTATGGAAAAAATAGCGCATGAAAGACTCCATGACCTTGCGGAAGAAAATTTGCAGGCAAGATTGAGAGCTTTGATTTTGATGTTTTTCTCAAACCGTGACGGTGCACTTCTTCTTTCAACAGGCAACAAATCTGAAGCATCTATGGGGTATGGAACATTATACGGAGATTTGGCCGGCGGATACAATCTTATCTGCGATTTGACAAAAACAAATGTCTACAAACTTTCAAACTACATAAACAGAAACGGAGAAATTATTCCGCAGGAAATTATTGATAAAGCACCGTCCGCAGAGCTTCGCCCGAACCAGAAGGATCAGGACTCTCTGCCGGAATATGAAGTTCTTGACGATATAATTGAAATGTACGTCGAACAGCTTATGCCGAAAGAAGAAATTTATAAAAAATACGATAAATCACTTGTTGACAGTACAATTAAAAAGATTTACCGCGCGCAATTCAAACGCAAGCAGTGCTGTTTGGGTGTAAGACTTACCGAGCGTTCATTCACAAACGGGGTAAACTATCCGATAGTTGAACGTTTTTACTAATTCAAATTCCCAAAATCCTTTAAGTGGTGGATTTAAAGCTATTTACAAATTTAAAAAATTATATTATATTTAAGGATATGGAATTAACAGTATTAGTAGACAATAATACACAAAAAGATTATGATTTGCTGGCTGAGTTCGGACTTTCTATATTAATAGAAGACGATTTCCACAAAGTGCTTTTTGACTGCGGATACAGTGATGTATTTATCAAGAATGCATATCATATGAATATTGACCTGGGTGATGTGACTGATATTGTTCTTTCTCACAGTCATAATGATCATACAGGCGGTTTTTTATGGCTTCAGAATTTGTATAAGAAGCTTCTGAAAGTCGGATTTGTAATAAATAATAAAAGGCTTATTGTACATCCGTATGTTTTTCAGCCGCATTATGATGAAAACTTTGAAAATATTGGTTTTCCCGGGGATGAAAATTCAATAAGCGACTTTTTTGATATAACTTATACAAAAGAGCCTTATCATATAACGGAAAATCTTATATATCTTGGCGAATTTCCTGTATCTGACAGCAGTGAAGATCCGGATGAATCTGCGCTTGTTTATACTTCGCCTAAGGGGCTTGTGATAATTTCCGCTTGCTCTCATGCAGGGCTTGTAAATATTGTTGAATATGCCAAAAAGGTTACAAACCAACATAAGATTTATGCGATTTTCGGAGGAATTCATCTGTTAGAAAAATCTGATGCGGATGTTAAAAAACTCGGTATTTACCTGCAGCGTCAGGGTGTACAGATGATTTACCCGTGCCACTGCTGCGACTTGAGAGCAAAAATTATCCTGTCAAAATATATTCCGGTTAAAGAAGCTTATTCCGGATTTAAAATGACTGTATAATTCAGGGTAATAGCGGTTTTTAAAGCTGGAGCCTTATAGCGAGTTTTGCAGGTGAAGTTAATCTTACATGCACCGGAATTTTACCTGCCTCTTCTTCTGAAAAAAGTTTTATCGGTTAATGCCCTGTATGTGCAGCCTGCTCCGTTCATATTACTTGTGGAAGTTGGAGAGCAATACTCGTTTGTTTTGCTGTAATAGTCTGTGCCTTCAACCCCCATAGGCAAAAGGGTGCCTTTTGCATCTATCTGAAACATAAATAAATCCTGCCCTAGTTTATTCGGATTTTTGTGAAAACCATTTATATCAACCGAAATTAATAAAGAGGTAGAATATATGGAGTTGTCAAACAAAATTAAACTGCCGTCATTCAGAACAAGCTGACCGTCATCAAACCTGCTCATAGAAATATCAGTTTTATTGTTATAGGTTCTGTACATATTAACCTGTCCGTTGTCCTCAAAATCAGGATTGGAAGGGTTTGGCATACAGGCCTTGTCAAAATCGTCATACCCTAACCCGCAATCATGCAATACATTTAAATATTTCATCAGGGTAGTCTTTAACTCGTACTGACCGACAGATTCAATAGTCAGTTTTTCTCCGTTTTGTGCATAATACATATCAAGCGCCTGACTGAGTATGGAATAAGATCTTTTTAACCCTTCTTCAAGTTCTTTATTCTGTGCATTATTAATCAGCGCCGGCAATGTCATCGCAGCAACAACTCCGATTATTCCGATGGTAATTAGAACTTCCGCCATTGTAAAAGCCCGCTTCATAAATCTTCCTCTCAAAAATGGGTTTCTATTTAAATTATTGAATATTTACAGTTTGAAATCTACGTATTGACTGTACGTATATTTGAAAAAGGATTACGTATAGACTGTACGTATGAAATCCGAATTCTATCAAAAATTGGGTCGAAATATTAAACACAGGCGTAAAGCTCTCGGCCTTACCCAGCAGGAGCTGGCCGATAAAATGAATATTTCGCTTAATTTTATGGGAAAAATCGAGGTCGCTTTCTCAAAACCTTCCCTTGATACTTTGATAGAATTCGCAGATGTTCTTGAAACTACTGTTAGTGAGCTGACAAATTTTGATAACGAAAATTAACAATCCCTTGCAAATAAAAGTTGTCCGTATTACAATCATTAATGCCGAAAGTTTTATGGCTTTGGTATGCCTGAAACTTTTTAGTAACTTACCAACAATAAAAGGAGAAGAAAATGCCAAAAATGAAAACTCACAGATCTGCTGCTAAACGCTACAAAGTGACAGCAACAGGCAAAATCACCAGAAGAAAAGCAGGTATAGGCCACTTGCTCCAACACAAATCTTCAGCCAGAAAACGCAGACTTTTCAAGGTTGAACAGATTTCAGATGCACAGGTAAAATTGGTATCTCACGAGTTACCATACAAGAAGTATTCAAGATAGGAGCAAACAATGAGAATTAAACGTGGTAATGTTAGTCGCAAAAGACATAAAAAAATATTAAAACTTGCTAAAGGCTTTATTGGTGCAAGAAGCAGAATTTTTAAAGTAGCTAATATCGCTGTTATGAAAGCTTTGAAATATGCTTACCGTGACAGACGCGCTACAAAACGCAACATGCGTCGTTTATGGATTGTAAGAATTAATGCCGCAGTCAGAGAACGCGGTATGAGCTATTCAAGGTTCGTAAATGCTTGCAAAAAGGCTAATATCATCGTAAACAGAAAAATGCTTGCTGATATGGCTGTTAGAGATCCTGAAGCTTTTCAGGTAGTTTTCGACGCTGTTAAAGCTGCTAAGTAGTTTGAAAAATAAAGTTATAATGCACCTGTTCTTATAATGAGAGCAGGTGTATTTTTGTGTGAAATATTTTAAAATGTTCCTTAATAAAACTTTACAATCCTGTTGAAAAAGTCAATTTTATAACAATGAAATACTTTATATATATGCAGGGTAAAATTTGGAGTAACAAAAAAATGAGTTTGAAAGGAAGCTATTTTGCAAGCGGTTTAGCTTGCCAGAATCTTGGCGACTGTTCACTTTGCGGGATGCCGATTATCCCGGAAGCACAGCCGGAACAAAAATCAAAAAAAGAAAACAAATCTAAAAAAACAATTTCAGTAAGAGAATTGCTGAACAAATTCAAATCAGATGATGCAGCTTAAAAACTGTATTAAAACCGGAGAAAAATTATGCCGTCAACAGTAGATGATTTTCAAATGCCAATAATGTACAAAGATCTAAGAGATCCAAATATGGGTATGATGATGCCCGGCTTTGGCATGTTTAATACGAATTTCCTCGGCGGTATAAGAATGCCGCGGGAACTTGCAAGAGATGAATTTGTAAACCTGAAAAGAAGTAAGAAAGAAGCAGGAACCTTAAAGAAAGTCGGACTTGCGCTTCTGGCACTCGGCAGTGCATTTGTGCTTAAAAGACAAGGTGCTTTCAAATGGGTTTCTAAGCAGGCAAGCGGTGTGAAAAATTGGGTCAGCGGGTTATTCAAGTCAAAACCTAAGACACCGTAAAGATTATAGATTATGCAACCTCATTTTGCGGAGAAGTTATTCTCCGCATTTTTATGCTATAATTAAACAATAACATTTTGAAAGATTTATAAATTAAGGAGGGAGAATTATATGGCAAAAGACTGTAGTTTTGATGTTGTTTCGGAATTTGATAAACAGGAGCTTGTCAATGCGGTTGATCAGGTGAAAAGAGAAATTTCTTCAAGGTTTGACCTGAAAAATTCCAACTCGGACGTTACGCTGGATGCGGATAAATCAATTACAATCACAACCAACGATGAAATGAAACTTCGAAATATTTATGATATTTTGCAGTCAAAACTTGTTAAAAGAAATTTGAGCATAAGAATTCTTGACCCGCAGAGTATTGAAAATGCGCTTGGCGGAAACGTCAGACAGGTTTTTAATCTCAAAAAAGGACTTACTCAGGAACTTGCAAAAAAAATTACCTCTGACATAAAAGATATGAAAAAGAAAGTTCAAGCCTCAATTCAGGGGGATTCGGTGAGAGTTTCAGGCAAAGACAAAGACGACCTGCAGGAAGTAATCAGAATGCTGCGTTCTAACGAAGAAAAATATGATTATCCTTTGCAGTTTACCAATTACAGATAAATAAAATAAGGCGCCGGCATAAATGCCGGCGCTAAATTTTAAACTTTTAATAATCTTACAAAGCCATTGAAGCCTAATGAATTTCAGTAATTTTATTTTCGTCATCCACCATAACAACAGTCGGTTTGTGAGTTTTGATTTCATCAGGGGTAAGGCTTGCGTAAGATACTATAATAACCTTGTCTCCCGGCTGTACTTTTCTCGCCGCAGCACCGTTAAGGCAAATGCATCCGCTGTTTGGATTTCCTTTAATTACATAAGTCTGAAATCTTTCGCCGTTGTTTACATCCAGAATATCAACCTTTTGAAATTCCATTATTTTTGCGGCTTTCATCAGGGTTTCATCTATTGTAATTGAGCCGACATAATTTAAGTTTGCGTCTGTAACCGTGGCTCTGTGTATCTTTGAAAATAAAAATTCTTGTAACATTTTATAAATCCTCTGCCTATATTTTAAAACAAACAAAGATTTATGACAAATAAAAATAAAAAACTTTATTCACCGCAAAGAGATACAACCTATTAAGGTTGTACTCTTTTTTGGTTTATTTAATGTGCCTATAGATTTTGTCTGTAAACTTTATCGCTTTGTTTTTCGATTTCCGGAGTATCTATTTCAAATACGTGAATTCTTGCAGGCCCAAGATCAACTCTAACCTCGCCGTCTGCCGCCTGAATTATGCTTTCTTTGCCGTAAGATGGAAGTATGTTGTTTAATTCCTGATTAGCCTTCAGGGTCGGAACCTTTACAACGGCAGCAACTTCTCTGTCTATGTTTTTATTTGCAACAACAAGAAGGGTTTTCCCTTTGTAATGTCTGGCGTATGCAATTATCTGGTCATTTGTATCCCCATCTTTATCAAGGAATATCAATGAACCTTTGGTAATAACATCATTGTATTTATCCCTTGCTTCAAAAGCTTTAGTTCGGAATTGACCAATTTCCGGATGTTTGCCGCCTGGTTTTCTTGACAGGTTGAACAAATCAAGTTTTCCGTAATGGACATTCATTTCGTTGTTGTCAGTCTGGGTTACAGGATTGTGTTTTTCTGCGTATTTGTAATCGTAATAATCCCCCGAGTCAAAACCGTCTACAAAGTACGGGTTGAGCATTGGCAAGGTTACCTGCAGGCCGGTTGTGAGGTTGCAATAGTCAACTCCGCCGTGGAACATTGGGGAAATGTCATCGTGTGTTGCAAATGAACCGATTAAGGATTTCCCTTTGCCGACTTTATATGACATATCAAGCATATCTTTTACGTAATTCATAAATGTTGAGGCATTGTGCCATTCATTGAAAATATGGTATTGGCCGTATATAAGGTCAAAACCTGAACGGAATGCATCTTCAGGCCTGTCAAAGGGCATGTTTGCCTGCGGGGAAGCATCTTCATAAGTATAAGTTTCCGCAAGCCATCCAAATTCCGGATCGCATTTGTGTGAGTAAGATATAATTAAATCCCAGAATTCAACCGGTTTCGCGCGGCTTACATCGGCCCTTATTCCGTCAACACCGGCCTGTATGCACAGGTCTATAAATTGTTTATGATATTCAAGCAATTTAGGATTTAAAGTTCTTTTACCTTCATCTTCCCAGGGTTGGAACATTCTGATGTCATTCCATCCCTGCGGTGTTTTGGCAAGTCCGTCATGTTCTTTTGCCATAAGTTCTGGTTTTGCAAGGAACAACTCATAGGAAGCACAGCTTGGCAAATCGAGCATAACATGTATTCCTCTTTTGTGGCATTCGTCTGTAAATTCTTTGAATTGTTCAACCGGTGTTCTCGGATCATTTGGATCAAGAAGCATCGGATCTATTTCAAGCAAATCTTTAGGCGCATACACTGAACCTGCTGTTCCCATTGCTTTAACTTTTCCGGGTGTGTTTATCGGAAGGACATGTAATGTGTTATATCCACCGGCTTTTATTTCATCAAGTCTTTCGATTGCATTTTTAAATGTTCCATGCTGTTCATTGCCGTCAATATATTCGTTGCCGTTGGTATCTTTGGCATTAAAGACTCGTGGTATAATTGCAAGAATTTTTGCCTCATTGTTGTTAAATAATGTTTTTAAGTTGTTGTGATAGTTAACAGCTTCTGCTTTTGAAATCTGAGTAACTTTTGGAGCATTAATTCTTGCCAGATTATCCAAATACGCAGAAATTAAGCCCTGTTTTGCCATTTCAGGCTTAGGCGAAGATGTTGAACTTTCTTCTTTGTTCGCTTGAAGCACAGGTGTGAAGTTATTAATTTTTTGCGTTAAAAGGTTTGTTGAATTAAGCATATTTTTTGTCCTTTTGAGTTGCAGCCGGTTTTGGTATTTGCATTCTTCCAAAGAAGAATTGCGCAAAAATGGTCACTCCTAAAAGTGCCGCTCCTGCCGTTGAAAACATTTTTAACCACTTGTTGGTATTAGAAGTGCGTTTACAGAAGTTGTATAATACTTCATCCGTTGCAGCGCCAACTTCTATAAATATTTTGTTGTCGCTTGCTGTGGATGTTTTGTCCTCTGTTACCATTCTATGTATATTTTCGAAGTACTCTCTATTACCAACATCATTAAGTACTATATTTCTGTATTTTTTAAATTCTTCGAGTAATTTTTTATTGCGTCCGAATGCAGCCTCGGTTTCCGGATGAACTTTGTTTTCAAAGCTTAATTTCATTGATTCAATAAACAAACGTGGATCTTGAGGCGTATCAACTTTTCCTGTTGGAGCCGGTCTGCCTGCGTATTTATAAATAAGACGGCCATTTCTTATTGGAATATCACTTAAATCTTCTATATCAAAATTCGGGTCAATTTGTTTATAGAATTTTGTCAGATAATCCGCTGTATGACCTGCAATACCTGTCATTTTGGAGATTTCAACAACTTCTTCTTTTAATGCTCTTGGCAATTTATTGTGAAGAGCCGGATAATATTTAGGATCTCCGATTGCAAGACGACGGTACAAATCAAGGGTATTTATTATACGGAAGAATGAACTTTTTACTTCGGCAATCCTGTTGTATGCAAGGTCTTTATATGTCTGTTTTAGTGAACCCTGCGGATTTCTGGTTTCAAAAGTTTGTCCGCCTATACCAATAATATAGTTTAAAGTGTTTTCCATAAATGACGGCTTGTAGCCCGGAAGTTTAGTAATCTTTCCATTGAAATCTTTAAATGATTTTTCAATGAAATTGTCCAGTTTTGTATTTCCGGCATTTGAATACATTATTTCTCTGGTGTCGCCGGGTTTCATTAATTTTTCCTGTATTGCAATCTGATCAATCAGTTTTGTCATGAATTTGTTATAGTTCTTTTTGTCTGATGCAATATCATCAAAAGAGCTTCTTAAAAAGCTTGTTGCAAGCAATCTGTCATTTTTGATAAGATCGATATCTTTTGTTTTCAGCCCCAAACCATGGACAAAAGTATCAATAGTATCATTCCAGTAGTTTGCCATTGTTGTTTCAGGTAAACAGCCAAGCTGGTTTTGAACAAACTTTTCGGCTGCGGCTGTGTTTAGCTTTAAAGAATTAAATGCGTCTGCAATCAGGTTGATTAGTTTTTGATTATTATGATTTAATACAGCATAAGGCTCTTTTTTCAGCCCCAGCATAACCGGGTTTTCTGTAATCTCTGAACCTATAAGCATTTGTTTAATATCATCAATTTGATTTTTTGATAATATTTTTAAATTTGATTCCGGATTCTTTATGGCAACTTCGTTATACTTGTCAATTTTTTCATAGAGCTTTTTCGTGTATGCAGTAAATGCTTTTTCAAGTTTCTCATTATCACAAGCAATTTTGAAAAATCCGAGTTCATTATCAAAGTTTTTAAGCATTTCGTTATATGACGGGATAATTTGTCCGATAGTTTCTTTTTCAAATCCTGCATCAAGCAATGTCTTTTCTGTATTCGCCGTAATTGCATTTAGTGTATTTTCGTTAATAACATAAAGATCTGTTTGAAGAAGTTTTTTCAAATCCTGATTTACACTTTCTTTTACCTGAGGATCGAAACCGTTAGAAATTGCTTTTGCAAGTTCCTCTATTAAATCTTCTGTGATGACTTTATTCTGGTTTATAGACAGGATACTGCTGACTTTATTTTTAATTTTATTATCATGCATTTCTTTTGCTAAAGCATCTAAATCCTTGATATCTTGATTGTTTTTCTTATTGTTAATTCTTCCAAGCAGTTTGGTTACGGGTTTTTCCAGCTGGTTGCAGATAAGCGCACTCATAATAGGAGTTGCAAAACCTGCTGTCCACATCCATAATGTATTGTTTTGAACTGCAATTTTTTGCATTTTACGTTTCGTGAATTCGTTTCTGTTCGGAAGATCTTTTGGAATTCCCATCCAGTCTCCGATTTTTTCAAGTTCTTTATCGCTGTATGCGTCCCACGCTAAAAACTGAGGATCCTGGAAGAATGATTTTTTACGTCCAAAGCTGTCAACATACTGCTGTTGAACATTAAATCCGTGAATAAGGTAAGCCGGCAGCTGGATTGCAAGTTTCGGCCACAATGACATTGATGCGAGAAATGAACCTAAACCGATAAATTCCATTGATTTTGTCATCGGGCTTTGTTTTTTTGTGTATAAATAAGCTGCAATTGCCAGCCCGCCAATTTTCAGACCTACATCATTAATTTTTCCGAGTTGATGGTCATCGGCATCGCCATTAAAACCATTTTTGACAGATTTCAAATCATATACAAAATCTTTTGCCATAATTGCAGGCGCATCAAAAATATTACTTTTTACGAGATATCCGCTGCTTTTGTTCGGTTTTATAAACGTTTTGGTTTGAAGTTCGTGATGAATATTAAATTCCGGCGTCTTTCTTTCAGACGGCGGTGTTTTCAGGTTTTGTACGAAGTTTTGGATTAAGTTTGTCTGCATATTAGTTCACCACGTACTTTCTTTCTTTTTCTATGATATCTGCACTGTCAAGTTTTGACGGTTTATGTTCGCTTCGCATTACGTTCAATACTCCAAGCACTGTTGCTGCGAGGGGTGTATAAATCATAAATTTGCCGGCATGTTTATATTTACAGCCTTCACCTTTATACATAGCTTTTGCACTTTCGACAAGTGATTTTCCAAAAATTTTCATTGAATGTGCAAACTTTTTGGTATCCCAGAATTTCAGAGTTGCTACATTAAAGTAGGATTCCCACGGCTTTTGGAATGCAAGAGCGACACCCGCTGCTGCCCAGAGGTATGATGTGATGCTTTTGGCTGCACTTGTTTTTTCTACGATTTCTTTAATGCGGGGTTTAACTTCCTGATCTGAATCTTTTAAGTTTGTACCCATACCAAGCTTTTTGGCTATTATGTCGTAGCGGGCATTTCTGGGTTTTCCGCTTTTGGGATCCATCAGAAGTAAATCCCATCTTGAAAAATCAACACTTTCAAACACTTTGTGGTATTCAATATTTGTTATATCCGTGTCGTAAATGTCGTCAGGAAGTTCATAATTAACTTTTGCATAGGGTCTTTCTGTATCTATACCTGTAATCCAGTGTACCGGCGCTGTTACCAGCGGTTTTGAGGCACTTTTCAGAAGTCCGTACAATACAACGCCGAGTGCCATTTTGTTGCCGAGAGCTTTTGCGCTTGGCTGGTCAAACAGATTGTAATGCTTGTTTGCAGCATTGAAAACTGCGATAAGAGTACCGCTTCCTATTAAATAAGGAATCTGACCCATTGTTAAAAATTCATAGAAATTGGCGTTGCGGCTGCCCTTAAAACCTTTTGCCGAATAGAGAGTTATTGCATTTGTGAATTTGTCCATTCCAATACGCATGCGGGTGGACAAATTATTCGGTAATAGTGTATCGTGTGTATATTCTTTTTCATTTTTTTTCTGCTTATTTGCCGAAAAAAATGGTGTAGGATTCTGGTTGTTTACTGGTAAAATCATTATTACTCCACACAAACTTCTTCAATATATTAATATCCGTGAAGAATTATTTTTGACAGTTTTATGCGTCTGTGTTTACATTTTTTTACATTATTTTATACGAAAAATTTAAAGAAAACGAATGTTCCGATACCGGCTAAAATGCAATACCAGCCAAATATTGCAAGTGAAAATTTTGAAATAAATTTCATAAAATATTTGATGCACAAATAACCTACAATTCCGGAAACAATTGTTCCGCAGATTATTGCTGTCCAGTTGTATGCAAGTGCTTCATGAATATCAATTTTTATCAACGGATACACCATTGATGCCCCGAGTATTATCGGAATACTCAATAAAAATGAATATCTTGCGGCTGTTGTTCTGTCAAGTCCGAAGAACAAGCCTGTTGCTATTGTCCAGCCGGATCTTGAAAATCCCGGAAGTGCTGCAAGACCCTGTGCTAGTCCTATAAATATGGACGTTTTCAAATCAACGTTTTCTTTTTTTGCTGTAAAATGTTTTGACATGTATTCGCTTCCCAAAAGCACAAAACCTGTTATAAAAAGAAGAATTCCGACAATTGCCGGTGCAAATACAAGTTTTTCCGCAACTTCATTGATGGGAAGAGCGAGCATTATTGTTAAAATTGTGCCTGCAATTATGTATAGTCCGAGTTTTGCTTCTTTGTCAGACCAGTCTTTTGTTTTTAGTGCATGCCACATTGCTTTTATAATATTTGCGATATCTTTTCTGAAAAATATTAATACGGCAATAAGTGTCCCGAGGTGAACCATGATATCAAAAAATACTTCTTCATTGGAATGTTGTATTATTTCAATGCCCTGAGATACTTTATAAAAATTTGATGTGAACACCAGATGCGCAGAACTTGAAATCGGTAAAAATTCACTCAATCCCTGTACTATTCCCATTAATATTGCCTGTATTAAATTCATTCCGGCTATTCCTCCTCAAAGTAGCTTGCGCATGATGTTTGGGTTTCCCAAACAGAAATCTTGCTTAATTGAACAATTTTTTCTTTCAGTTTTGTATATATAAAAGCTGCAATCATTTCTGAAGATGGACTTTCGCCCTTAAATTCAGGTAATTCGTTTACATCTTTGTGGTCAAGCATATCTAATACAGCTTTTAGTTCTTTTTTCAAAACTTTGTAGTCAATCAGGATGTTGCTTTTGTCTAAAGTGTCGCCTTTGACATAAGCTTCTACCATCCAGTTGTGTCCGTGTTGATTTTCGCATTCGCCGTCATAATTCAAAAGATGATGTGCGGCTGAAAAAAATGCCTGTGTTTTTATTTCGTACATAATTTATTTCCCTTTTTTAATTATTGTGGTTTTGGTTTTTCAGTATAAACTCGCAAAATTCTCTAACGGCGCCTCTGCCTCCGTTTTTGGAAGATATGAAGCGTGAGATGTTTTTTACTTCGTCAACAGCATCATTCGGACATCCTGAAAGTCCTGCTTTTTCCAGAATGCATATGTCCGGAAGATCGTCACCCATATAGGCGGTTTGCTCAAGAGTCAGGTTGTATTTTTCAAGAATTTCGGTCAGAGTTTGAATTTTATTTTTAGATCCCTGATGAATTTCTTTGAATTTAAGATTTTCCGCGCGATGCTGAACTGTACCGTTGCTGCGGGCTGTAATAATCGCCGTGATTATCCCTGCATTATTAAGCATAGTTATTCCATGGCCGTCTTTTGCGTTGAATGTTTTGTATTCAATGCCGTTTTCGTCATAAGTAATGCTTCCGTCTGTCATGACGCCGTCAACGTCAAAAGCTGCGAGTTTAATTTTTGAAGCTCTCTGTTCCAAATCGTTCATTGTTATGCAACTCCGGCTTTCAGAAGGTCGTGGATGTGAATTACACCGATAGGTTTATGATTTTCGTCGACTACCGCAAGCGCCGTGATTGAGTATTTTTCCATAAGATTAAGCGCGCTTGCCCCGTAAGAATCTGCTGAAATACATTTAGGATTTTCTGTCATAACATTTTTGATAATAAGGTTTGAAGTGTCATGGTATTTAAGAAGAGTTCTTCTGATGTCGCCGTCTGTGAGAACACCTGTTAAAACTCCGTTGTTGTTCAATATCATTGCCATGCCGAGTTTGTAATTTGTAATTAATTCAATAACATCTGTGAAGTTGTCGTTTTCGTGTGCAATCGGAAGTTTTTCTCTGTCTGAGAGCATAAGGTCAGAAACTTTGTACAGGAAGCCTTTTCCGAGTGCGCCTGACGGGTGGAAAATAAGGAAATCTTCTTCTGAGAAACCTCTTTTTTTCAAAAGACATACCGCAAGTGCATCGCCCATTGCAAGAGTAGCAGTTGTGCTTGCTGTTGGGGCTTTATTTAGCGGGCAGGCTTCACGTTCTACTGAAATATCAAGGGTTACATCGCTGGCATGCGAAAGTGTTGAATTCATATTTCCGGTCATACCTATCATAATAACGCCGAAGCGTTTAATCAAAGGCAAAAGATTCAAAAGTTCCTGAGTTTCTCCGCTGTTTGAAATTGCGATGATTACATCGTTTCTTGTTATTATACCGGAATCGCCATGGGTGCTTTCTGCCGGATGAAGAAAGTATGCCGGAGTGCCTGTAGAAGACAGTGTCGCTGCTATTTTACGTCCGATAAGTCCGGATTTTCCCATCCCTGTTACGATAACTCTGCCTTTGCAGTTGTATAAATATTCTATAGCTTTATCAAATTCGTCGCCGATATTATTTTTTAATCTCAATATAGAGTTAGCTTCGATTGTTAAAACTTCTTTTGCAAGCTCATTAATATTAACCGTTTCTGCCATTGCAATACCCATATCCTAACCTTTCTTTTATGTTTTTACCAATCAGATTATACAATAAATATCGTACAAATGAACTAAATATGTATAAAATTTTAAAATATATTTAATAAAATCCGATTTAAATAATATGAGTCAGATTTGTTATAAAAATTCGGTTTATTTAAATTCTTCAAATCCGGTAAAAGCTGCAGAAGAAATCAGAAAAGTTATTACAAAATCGGATATTCAGGATTTGGAGCTGGATCTTTCGGGGATGAATGTTCTGGATGCAGTTAAGGTTCTGGCAATGACTTCTTCTTATCTTTATAATAAACTTCCGGACAGAAAATTAAGATTCAGATTTATGTCATCAGATATAAAAAATATTCTTTCAGGTTTATCTTTGAAAAATCTTGAGATGGTTGTTTAAAAAATATAAATCAAATGCAGCCTTTATTTTTATTTGTATAAGTTTAAGATAAGCTGAAATCTTGCGGTATAATAAGATTATGGACAAGAAAACGTTTGTGAAGTATTTAAGAACACTCGGAATTGAGGTTCATACAACGACCAAAGCAAGAGGGCACCGCGGATTTTTCTGTAATAACCGTATTGATATTTCAAAAGACACGCCGGAGCATAAAGTTATTCCGACTATGATGCATGAATTTGCTCATTATATTCACTATCAGCTTGAACCCGGGATGCCAAAAACCGGCGGAAGTTTTCAGGTGCTTTTTATGTCTGACAGCCCGTTAATTGAAGCGGAACTTTTTAAAGTCACGAATTTTGTGGACGAAAATTCTTTATGCGTAAAATTATACGAACACAAAGACAGAATTCGCGAAAAAATCAATGAATATGACGCAATTATTAAAAAATCTTATCCAAAATTTCAGCGCTCCAAAAAGTTTAAAGAGTTTGACAAATATATCAAGCGTTCTGATGCAAGGTATCTTTTGAAGTATGACAGGGTAAAAGTTATGGGCGGATTTTTGGGGTTTATTCCGAAAATTTATACAATAAACACGATTGAAGAATGTTTCCCTGATATGCCGGAAGCTTTTGCGGCGTACATAAGGCTAAAATCCTTCACAAGAAAACAGGCAAGAATTTCAGCAAGAATAA
The DNA here is from genome assembly GCA_944325605.1 of Candidatus Gastranaerophilales bacterium. GTDB lineage: Bacteria > Cyanobacteriota > Vampirovibrionia > Gastranaerophilales > Gastranaerophilaceae > Scatenecus. The sequence goes on along the minus strand of CALVAX010000009.1, from coordinate 59,328 downwards.
ACAGGATGAATAAATATTACAAACGTCCGACTGAACTTTTTGCACGGTTTGTTGAGGGGCTTTATCTTGATAGAGAATGGGTAGAAGCGCTTGCGCCTTTTACTTCCCGGAGATTTTTTGATTTGCTCGAAAGCGGATATTATGGTAATCTTAAAGATGTAATTCCTAAATATTGAGGTTGGTATGGAAGAAAAAACTGTTGCGCAAATGCGCTCAGAACTTAGAGATTTTTATTTTAAAAAAGTTAAGCCGAATCTTGGCTGGATGAACAAGCAGCGGGGGCGGAAGCGACTTGGAACAATAGCTGTAATGTTTATTGTTTTCGGGGTTGGCATATTGTTTTCTTTAAGCAGTTTAGTTATAAATGAAGTTCCTTTTGGGCTGTTTGCCGGTGTCGGATTTATTTTAACCGGATGTATAATATTATATTTTAACAAGGGGACAGTTAAAAGCAGCAGTAAATATTTTGATATAAACGGAGAACATGATTTCAAAGATAAGTTTATGCCGGAGTTTGCAAGCATCTTCGGGGATCTTAAGTGGGAAGACAGTGCCCGCACAGACAAAAATGTTGATTTGTATAAATACCATCAGCAGCATATTATGAATCCGTTTTATGTTGGAGCTTGTGGTGACAGGTTCACCGGTTCTTACAGAGGAGTTAGTTTTCTTATTCAGGAATTGGATACCAGCAAAAATTCTTTGCAAGGTATTTTTAATGCTCTGCTAATAGCGCCGTTTGCAATCGGATGCGGATGTGCGTTTTTTCTTGTTTCGATATGGATTGTTATGCCAATTGCAACGTGGATTGGCAAGCTTTGCCACAATGATACTGTTACGGGAATTATTGTGACGGCTTATGTCCTCGGGTTACCGTTGTTCGGGTTGGTTAAGTATTTTTCACAGCCGGGATTCAGAGGGGTATTTATTGAATTTGACATGAACAAAAACTTTGAAGGTCATACGTTTGTTCTTGAAAGAGCAAAAACAAGCAATTGTATAAAGTTTGACCATTCAAAATTTGAAGAAGTAAAGCTGGAAGATCCTGAATTTATGGAAAAATACAAAATTTACTCAACCAATCAGGTTGAAGCAAGATATGTTTTGACGACCGCCTTTATAGAGAGATTTAAGAACATGAAAGTTGCCTTTAGAGCAAAATACATAAGAGCTGCCTTTAAGGATGGCAAAATAACAATCGCAATAGATGCAGGACGTGATTTATTTCAGATGGCGAATTTGAATACGGATACAGACAGCAATACGTTTGTCGAAATATTTAACGAGATTTTGTCCATAAGAGAACTTATCAACGCATTGAAACTGAACGAAAAAATCGGGCTGTAAAATTAAAGGAGCTGAAAACATGACTGAAAAATCTGTTGCACAAATGAGAGCTGACTTAAGAACATTTTATGTGAACAAAATTAAGCCGGAACTTGGAACAATAAACAGATTGCGAACAGGAAACAGGTATAAAAGTTTACCGTTAATAATTTTTGTATTCGGTGTGATATTGTGTCTAATATCAAGGATTCTCCCGGACGGCGAAAGAATTTTGGCACTTGGTATTCCTTTTGTTGCAGTCGGACTTATATTTTTGATTTTTCAGGGAATATCAAGACCCGCAAACGTTGCAGATTATAACTGCGAAACGGATATAAAGAAAAAGTATATGCCTGAATTTTTACAAATTTTCGGGTCTGATATGAAAACCTTGGATCATCAGCTTCTGAAAACAATTGTAAAGGATTCTAATATTTATCAACGATTGAATATAATGACTCCATATCTGGGTTTATCATTTGATGATACAATTTGCGGTAAATACAGAGGGGTAGATTTTCATATTCTGGAGGCGGATGCATCTGTATCCGGAAATCTTGCTGTATATGTTGTTGCAGTGATTTGTATTCTTATATTTTTGAATATTTTAAAAGATTTAAGTATTTTTCTTGTTCCTTTTGCCCTGTTTGTAATTGTTTTGATTATATTGTTGAAATCGCTGATAAACGTTCCGTTCCGCGGAGTTTTTGTCGAATTTGTTATGAACAAAAATTTTGAGGGGCATACATTTGTACTTGAGAGAGCACGTACAAGTTTAGGAATAAAATTTGACCATTCAAAATTTGAGGAAGTAAAACTTGAAGATCCTGAATTCATGAAAAAATACAAAATTTATTCAGATAATCAGGTTGAAGCAAGATATGTTTTGACGACCGCCTTTATAGAGAGATTTAAGAACATGAAAGTTGCCTTCAGAGCAAAATACATAAGGGCAGCCTTTAAGGATGGCAAAATAACAATCGCAATAGATGCAGGCCGTGATTTGTTTCAGATGGCAAATTTGGGTAAGGAAACGGACAGCAATACCTTTACCGAGTTGTTCAATGAAATTTTATCTGTTTTAGAACTAATCAATGCATTGAAACTGAACGAAAAAATAGGGCTTTAATAAAATCCTTTTATGAACTAAGCTCTGCCATAAATATCTTCGTATCTTATGATGTCTTCTTCAATAAGCAAATCGCCTTTTTGTACTTCAATAACTTCAACAGCCTCATCATAAGGATTTTGAAGAGAGTGGATTGCCTTAATTGGAATATCAACGCTGTGTCCGGAATGCAGAATAAGTTCTTTAGAATCCAGTACAACCATAGCTGTTCCGTTTAATACAACCCAGTGTTCGCTTCTGTGGTTGTGTGATTGAAGAGAAAGTCTTTGTTTCGGATTAACATGGATAATTTTTGTCAAAAATCCTTCCCCCTGCGCAATAACCGTGTAAAAACCCCACGGACGATAAACTGTTTTATGAACAAGATGAGTATTGTCATTTTGCTGCTTCAGTGTTTCATAAATATGTTTTACATTCTGGGTTTTGTCTTTGCGGCATGCCAAAATTGCATCTTCTGTTTCGACAAGAACGACATCTTCCAGTCCGATAGTTGCAACAAGTTTTGAAGATGAATAAACGAGCGAATTCTTTGAGCCTTCATCCAGAACATGCCCGACAAAAACATTTCCGTCTTTATCCTTCGGGCTGATGTCATAAATAGCATCCCAGCTTCCGACATCCTTCCAGTCGTTTTCAAGTTTTATCATCACAAGATTATTTGATTTTTCCATCAAAGCATAATCAAGTGAAATATTCGGCATTTTGTCAAACTCTACAAAAGGAATTTCTTCTGAATTTTTAAAATCAATTTTTTCAGTAATTTCAAAGATTTCAGGAGCATGCTCTTTTAATTCATTAAAGAATACGGAAGGTTTGAACATAAAAATTCCGCTGTTCCAGAACATTGTTTTATCCTGAAGATATTTTTGCGCAGTTGCAGAATCCGGTTTCTCGACAAATTTTTCGACTTTAAACCCTTCACTGATTTTTTCAGATGTTTTGATATAACCGAATCCGGTTTCGCAATAAGAAGGCTCTACCCCGAAAGTTACGACAAATCCTTGTTCTGCAAATATTTTTCCCTTTTCAATTGCTTCTGAAAATTTTTGCACATCATGAATTAAATGGTCAGAAGGCACAACAAGAATAATATCATCGGAATTTTTGTTTTCATAAATATATTTAACAGAAACCGCTGTTGCGGGAGCAGTATTTTTCGAAACAGGTTCCGGCAAAATAAGAGGAGATGCATAATAATCTTTTAATTGCATTTTTACATTAGCGAGATGTTTTGTGTTTGTAATACTTAAAATATTTTCCTCAGGCATTAATTTTTGAAGCCTTTCAAATGTTGCCTGAAGAAGGCTTTTTTCACCTGTAATATTTAAAAGCTGTTTCGGGCAAAGCTCCCTTGATAAAGGCCACAGCCTGCTTCCTGATCCTCCCGCCAATATAATTCCGTACATTATTACTCCTCTTGTTTACTTAAGACAGTTTAGGGTTTTCTTTATTATTATATTATAAAATATTATATCATGTTAAATGTAACTTTTTTTGAAAAATTTTCAGTTTAAAAAAAAATCTGTTAACATTAAATATATGATTAATCTAAAGACCAGAGAAAAGGTGATTGCAGGTGTTTCGCTTGTAGTAATCTGTTTTGCCGGCGGAATACTATTCAGCAGGCTGTATCAGACACCCCATAAAACAATGTTAATATATAAAGATGCTCTTGCTGATTATAGAAAAGAAGATTATTCAAACTCTTATTATTTGTTTTCCAGAGTATCCGCAATGTCTGAGTTGAAGCCGGCAGCTTTATATCGTCAGGCAGCATGCGCGTCCGCAATCGGCGATAAAGAATCTGCATTAAAAAAATACCGGACATTATATTCTCATTATGCCAAAAATCCGCTTAGCCCCAGGGCTAAATATTTAGCAGCACAAATCTTTTTTGAAAATAATGATTTAAAGCATGCCTCAAAATGTTTTAAACAACTGATGAAAGAAGCTCCGGCATCAGATTATGCCATAGCCTCTGAATATTATCTCGGGCTTATCCTGATGAAAAAATATACAGACAGCGAAAATTCTATATTTCCGCTTTCAGCCAAGCAGGATGTTGAAAATTACTTCAGACACTACCTTGAAAAAGCTCCAAAAGGCAGACTTGCGCCGAACGTTATTGACAACTGGCTTTCGATAGATAAAACAATTTCACCTGACGATTATCTGTTGATGGCTGAATCTCTTTATCAATTAGGAGAATACCCCAGAGCAAAAGACATGCTTCAGAACACAAATGACGCAGAAGCATGGGTTTTAAAAGCGGAAGTTCTTAATGTAACGGGGCATAAAGATGAAGCTTTGAGCATGCTGCAAAAAGGCTTCGATCAGTATCAATCCTATGTTTCTGAAGACAAATTGATTGATGCCATGAATTTATATTTAAGTCTGAGCAGCATGCCTAAATTAGATATTGCCAATTATTTTGCAGCACATGTTTCAGGCAAAGTTGACGATTATGCCGGCATGCTCAAGTGTGATTATTCAAGCGGATATGACAAAACAAAATGCTTCAAAGATTTTTATGTAGAATATCCGGACAGCAAATATGCCGAGAAGGCTTTGTCCGAAATATTTATGGGCACCTACGAGCTGAAAGATTTTGAAGGCGCCAAAAAAATCGGACTGGATTATCTTGAAAAATACAGAGATAAAGACTCCGCACCCATGATCATGTTCTGGATGGGTAAAATTTTTGAAAAATACAGAGATTACAGTGCATATATGGGCATGTATAAAAGTGTCATAACAAGTTTCCCTGACACATATTATGCATATCGGGCTTATTTAAGGCTTAACCATCAGCAGCATGCCATCATAACAAATAAAATAAAGCCGCTTCCTGTTGTTTATCCTTACGAATTGAAAAATCCTGTTATAAGAAAGCTTGCAGAACTTGAAGATTATGAAATAATTGATGAAATAGCAGGCAGTGATGAATTTGTAAAAAGCTGGATTTTATATAAACAAGGCGATTATTCGCACTCCATGCTCATAGCCCGTAATGCTATGGATAAGCTTGAAAAGAAACCTGACAAATATGATTTCAGATGGCGTCTGGTTTATCCTCTCCACTATTATGAAACAATAGATGATTACGCCGATATTACAGGAAACAATCCCCCGCTAATGCTTTCAATCGCAAGAGAGGAAAGTTATTTTAATCCGGAAGCCGCAAGCTTTGCAGGAGCAAAGGGGCTGATGCAGCTCATGCCTTCAACTGCAGAAGAAATCGCCAGAATAAAACATCTCGGCAGTTATGATCTTTTTAACGCAGAATCCAACATAAAACTCGGCAATTATTATTATGCATATATAAAAGGCATGCTTTCAGGTCATGATATCTCGGCTGTTGCTTCCTATAACGGCGGAATAGGTTCTGTCACAAGGTGGAAACAGTCGCTTATGTATGATGATACAGACAGCTTTGTGGAACAAATCCCCTATGAAGAAACCAAAACTTACGTCAAAAAAGTTTTCAGATCCTACTGGAACTATATAAGAATATATAACGTGAATAACTAAAGACGAAAAAGTGAAGAGTGAAGGGTGAGGAGTGAGGGAAGTTGAAGGGTTGAAAAGGTGAACAGGTGAAAGGTTTGCTACAAAACAATTCCCTCGCCCCTTGCGGGAGAGGGTAGAATTTCTTAATGCGCGCAGCGAATTTAGAAATTAGGGTGAGGGGTAAGAATAGTGAAGCGTGAAGAGTTGAAATGACTACACGTCATCCTGAGGCGCACGAGCAGAGGGTGAAAGGCGTCAGCCGTACCCGTTTACTGCGAGTGCGAAAAGCCGAAGGATCTCCTAAAAATCCGACAATATTCTTCAGGCATGCGCCCTCAGAATGACGTAATATTCAAGATTGATTGAACCGTTTAAAACTCTTCTCAAAAAATAAATACAAAAAGGACTTGTCCATGACAAGTCCTTTTAATTAATAAAGCATGCTTTTTTACATCATGTTTTTTCTGATTTTTTCTTTTGCTTTTTCAATCTGTTTAATTCTTTTTTCAGTTGCTTTCAGCTGTTTGTTAAGAGCTTTTCTCTCATTTTTGATTGTTTTGTACTGAGCATCAATATCAGCATATTTAGCTTTTATATTTAACAAGTCATTTCTTACATCAACCTGCGCATTATCAAGTTTCAAAATAGCGTCCTGCATGTCTGAACTTCCAGTGACTTCCTGGGTAACAGCATTCCCGGAAAGCGTTGTTGCAGAACTTGAATCAGTTAAAGTAGCGCTTGTTCTGACCGAAGAGTTGGTGTAACTTGCATTGTCAAAATTCAATGGTGTAAAAGCATTCCCGTCTGCAAAAGCTGCAGTAGAGCATGCTAAAGTCAAAAAGAGTGAAAATGCCAGAATTCTAGATGTTTTAATCATGATTTTATCTCCTATTTCTGCTAAAAATACAGTTTTCTGATAGTAGTATATTATATTTTTTTTGTTTTAACGTCATACGTTCTTATGAAAAAAAATAAAAAATGGAACTTTTAGAAAAAATTTGTGTCTAAATAAAATGAAACCAATAGAATAAAACTTAATTATTAACAAATGTAAAGTACTAAAATCCTTTATTTATAAGCTTTTTCGCGAAAAGTGTAAAATTTTTTATAAAAAACAAAGAAAAAGATATTGATTTTTAAATTTCTTTTGTCTACAATTAAAGACGTGCTCAGTGCACAGCGAACCTTAAAACTTAAAGAAAAAAATAAATTCTTAACAAACTTTAAAAAAGTAGTTGACAAGAAAAATTTAAGTAGTAAGATAAAAATTGCGGTTGAAAATGAAACCGCTGAACTAGCCAAAACCCCAAAAGAGATTTTGTGAATAGCAAAATTAAAATAAAGGTGAAAGGCTCAGCACATTGAAAACAGAATAGCTGAAGACGAATAACTTTGTTAATTCAAAGAAAATGATAAGGACAGCGCAAACGAAAGTTTGCAAACGAAATGAGTCAAGCGTCATAGAGATATGACGATCGAATAAACTTTCTGACAATGGAGAGTTTGATCCTGGCTCAGGACGAACGCTGGCGGCGTGCTTCATACATGCAAGTCGAACGAGAATCTGACTTCGGTCAGAGGAAAGTGGCGGACGGGTGAGTAATATGTAGGGAATCTGCCTTTAAGCGGGGGACAACAGTTGGAAACGATTGCTAATACCCCATATGAGCTTAGCTGAAATGCTAATCTTGAAAACTCCGGTGCTTAAAGATGAGCCTGCATCTGATTAGCTAGTTGGAGGTGTAATGGACCACCAAGGCGACGATCAGTAGCTGGTTTGAGAGGATGATCAGCCACAATGGGACTGAGACACGGCCCATACTCCTACGGGAGGCAGCAGTAGGGAATTTTGCGCAATGGGGGAAACCCTGACGCAGCAACGCCGCGTGATTGATGAAGCCCTTCGGGGTGTAAAGATCTGTCAGTGGGGACGAAACCTGACGGTACCCACAGAGGAAGCACCGGCTAACTCCGTGCCAGCAGCCGCGGTAATACGGGGGGTGCGAGCGTTGTCCGGAATCATTGGGCGTAAAGAGTTCGTAGGTGGTATGTTAAGTCTGGTGTTAAAGGCGGAAGCTCAACTTCCGTAGGGCACTGGATACTGGCAAACTAGAATGCGGTAGAGGTAAAGGGAATTCCTGGTGTAGCGGTGAAATGCGTAGATATCAGGAGGAACATCGGTGGCGTAAGCGCTTTACTGGGCCGTAATTGACACTGAGGAACGAAAGCCGGGGTAGCAAATGGGATTAGATACCCCAGTAGTCCCGGCCGTAAACGATGGATACTAGGTGTTGCGGGTATCGACCCCTGCAGTGCCGTAGCCAACGCGATAAGTATCCCGCCTGGGGAGTACGCACGCAAGTGTGAAACTCAAAGGAATTGACGGGGACCCGCACAAGCGGTGGAACATGTGGTTTAATTCGAAGCAACGCGAAAAACCTTACCAGGGCTTGACATCTGAGGAACCTGAATGAAAGTTCGGGGTGCTCTTCGGAGAGCCTCAAGACAGGTGGTGCACGGTTGTCGTCAGCTCGTGTCGTGAGATGTTGGGTTAAGTCCCGCAACGAGCGCAACCCACGTTGTTAGTTGCGTGTATCGGTTTACTGATGCATAGCTCTCTAACAAGACTGCCGGTGATAAACCGGAGGAAGGTGTGGACGACGTCAAATCATCATGCCCCTTATGCTCTGGGCTACACACGTGTTACAATGGCCGGTACAACGAGCAGCCAACTCGCGAGGGTGAGCAAATCTCTAAAAGCCGGTCTCAGTTCGGATTGCACTCTGCAACTCGAGTGCATGAAGTCGGAATCGCTAGTAAACGCAGATCAGCACGCTGCGTTGAATACGTTCCCGGGTCTTGTACACACCGCCCGTCACACCATGGAAGTCGACCACGCCCGAAGTACGTGAGCTAACCGTAAGGAAGCAGCGTCCTAAGGCAGGGTTGGTGACTGGGGTGAAGTCGTAACAAGGTAGCCGTACCGGAAGGTGTGGCTGGATCACCTCCTTTCTAGGGAGATTGAGGTAATGCTGATGCATTTTAAAATTAGCCTCCATCCCAAGGTCGAAGCTGTTGAAGTTATCTCTTTTTATGCAAATCATTTTAGAGATAATGGAGGCTGAATTAATAAAGTTGTTTTCAGACTATTTTGTTCTGAGTGTGTATTCACTCATTGCACATTGAAAATTGCATAAGATTATAAGCGTATAAACATTAAATAACAACTGTTATCAAATGTATAAAGATACGTAATCATCAATGATTCCAAATACTGCAGTCACGCAAGTGACAGCAAGTACTAGGTAAAGCTACAAAGAGCTAATGGAGGATGCCTTGGTACTGACAGCCGATGAAGGACGCGTAAAGCTGCGATAATCTACGGGGAATTGCTAAAAGGTATTGATCCGTAGGATTCCGAATGGGGAAACCCTGTAAGGTTAAAACCTTGCAATCCACAGATGAATCAATAGTCTGTGAGAAGGAAAGCCTGTGAACTGAAACATCTTAGTAACAGGACGAAAAGAAAATAAATGAATGATTCCGAAAGTAGCGGCGAGCGAAATTGGAAGAGCCTAAATCGTATGTACGTGATAGCCTGCAAGCGTTGTGCATATGAGGTTGTGAGACTTACAGTATAAATTGCAGTTTATACAAAGAGTTACAAAATTATTTAATAGCTAAATTTGATTGGGAAGTCAAGCCATAGCGGGTAATAGCCCCTTAAGCGAAATTAAATAATCTCTTGTAAGTATCTCGAGTAAGGCGGGGCACGTGAAACCCTGTCTGAATCCGCCGGGACCATCCGGCAAGGCTAAATACTAGTCAGTGACCGATAGTGAACGAGTACAGTGATGGAAAGGCGAAAAGAACAGTGAGAAGCTGAGTGAAATAGACCCTGAAACCGTTAGCTTACAATCAGTCAGAGCACTATTAATAGTGTGATGGCGTGCCTGTTGAAGAATGAGCCGGCGAGTTATCTTATGTTGCAAGGTTAAGGAGTTAATATCCGGAGCCACAGCGAAAGCGAGTTTGAATAGAGCGTTAAGTAACATGAGATAGACCCGAACCTTGGTGATCTAACCTTGACCAGGATGAAGCGTAGGTAACACTACGTGGAGGTCCGAACCAACCGATGTTGAAAAATCGGTGGATGAGTTGAGGTTAGGGGTGAAATGCCAATCGAACCAAGAGCTAGCTGGTTCTCCCCGAAATGCGTTTAGGCACAGCGTTGGATTTATCTTACCGGAGGTAGAGCACTGGTTTTGTGCGGGCGACGAAATGTTGTACCAAACAATGTCAAACTCCGAATGCCGGTAATGTTACTGTCCAGCAGTGAGGCTACGAGTGATAAGATCCGTGGCCAAGAGGGAAACAGCCCAGAACGCCAGTTAAGGTCCCTAATACATGCTAAGTGGTTAAGGAGGTAGAGATGCAGTGACAACCAGGAGGTTGGCTTAGAAGCAGCCACCCCTTGAAAGAGTGCGTAATAGCTCACTGGTCAAGCGTCTCCGCGCCGAAAATACACCGGGACTCAAGCATGTAACCGAAACTGCGTCATATAGTTTACTATATGGGTAGGGGAGCGTTCTGTTGTAGGATGAAGCAAGATCGAAAGGACTTGTGGACGAAACAGAAGTGAGAATGTCGGCATAAGTAGCGAAAACATTGGTGAGAATCCAATGCACCGTAAACCTAAGGTTTCCCACGGCAGGCTCGTCCGCGTGGGGTTAGTCGGAACCTAAGCTCAGGCCGAAAGGCGTAGGCGATGGACGACAGGTTGATATTCCTGTACTATCTGGTAATCGTTATCAGATGCGGAGGGACGCAGGAGGATAGACACGCAGCCGATTGGATGTGGCTGTTTAAGCGTGTAGCTAGTTCGGGTAGGAAAATCCGCCCGGACGTTATAAAGTAAGGCGTTATGAGGAGAGTCTACGGACTCGAAGGTGTTAATTCCACACTGCCAAGAAAAACTTCGCAATCGAGATTATCCGGTATCCGTACCGTAAACCGCCACAGGTAGGTTGGTAGAAAATACCAAGGTGCGCGAGACAACTCTCGCTAAGGAACTCGGCAAAATCACCTCGTAACTTCGGGAGAAGAGGTACCCTGCTAGCGTGAAGCGATTTACTCGTGGAGCGTGATAGGGTCGCAGTGAATAGGCCCAAGCGACTGTTTACCAAAAACACAGGTCTCTGCTAAGTCGATCAAGACGATGTATAGGGGCTGACGCCTGCCCGGTGTCGGAAGGTTACGCGGAAGGGTTAGTCGTAAGACGAAGCTCCGAAGCTAAGCCCCGATGAACGGCGGCCGTAACTATAACGGTCCTAAGGTAGCGAAATTCCTTGTCAGGTAAGTTCTGACCCGCACGAATGGCGTAACGATTTGGGCGCTGTCTCGGCGAGAGGCTCGGCGAAATTGGATTATCCGTGAAGATACGGATTACGTGTACCAGGACAGAAAGACCCTATTGAGCTTTACTGTAGCTTGAAATTGAATTCGGGTTCTCATTGTGCAGTATAGGTGGGAGACAAAGAAGCTTGAACGTCAGTTTAAGTGGAGTCATCGTTGAGATACCACTCTGTGATAATTTGAATTCTAACCCTGATCCCTCGAACAACAGGGCAGAGGACAGTTTCTGGTAGGCAGTTTGACTGGGGCGGTCGCCTCCTAAAGTGTAACGGAGGCGTTCAAAGGTTCCCTCAGGTTGGTCGGAAATCAACCATTGAGTGCAATAGCAAAAGGGAGCTTGACTGTGAGACCTACAAGTCGAGCAGGTGCGAAAGCAGGATATAGTGATCCGGTGGTTCTGAATGGAAGGGCCATCGCTCATCGGATAAAAGTTACCATAGGGATAACAGGCTTATCTCCCCCAAGAGTCCACATCGACGGGGAGGTTTGGCACCTCGATGTCGGCTCGTCGCATCCTGGAGCGGTAGTACGTTCCAAGGGTTGGGCTGTTCGCCCATTAAAGCGGCACGCGAGCTGGGTTCAGAACGTCGTGAGACAGTTCGGTCCATATCCGGTATACGCGGAAGAGATTTGAACGGAGTCTTCCTTAGTACGAGAGGACCGGGAAGAGGGGACCTCCAGTGTACGGGTTATCCTGCCAAGGGTAAACGCCCGGTAGCTGTGTTCCAAGCGGATAAGTGCTGAAAGCATATAAGTACGAAGCCCACCGTAAGATAAGATCTCTCATAGCACAAGCTAGTAAGTCTCCTGGCAGAATACCAGGTTGATAGGTCAGAGATGTAAGTATGGCAACATATTCAGTCGACTGATACTAATCGGACGAGGGCTTTTCCTAATTAGGCAATCAGTTTGATGATTGTTTAAAGGATAAGATGATTGCGTTTGCTTATAATCATTATGCAACTTTCAGCGTGCAAGCCGCGCAAGTCACAAGTTTCTTGGTGACAAAGAGTGAGGAAACCACCCGTTCCCATCCCGAACACGGTCGTAAAGACTCACATCGGCGAAGATACTTGGCGGGCCACCGCCTGGGAAAATAGCTCGTTGCCAAGTCCTATTTTAGAAAAGAGGAAATTTTAACATAATGTCTGTTAAGTTTCCTCTTTTTTATTGTATTAAATCGGGTAAATTTATAATCCGGCCGGCACAGAGTGCTTATTTGTAGATTTTATTTAAGACATATATGTCATTTTCACCAGGGGTTTGAATATTTTTTTGATGAGGAACAAACATTATATCATCAATTTCGACGCCGTGGCCGAGTCCCAGTGCGTGTCCGAATTCGTGCATAATTGCGCAGTAGATACTTAAATCTGTTGTTTCTTTACCTGAAAATTCATTAGGCAGTCCAATATCAATTGAGATTTTATTTATGGTTTGATTAACGACGCTCAAATACTTGCACATTCCTTCGTAAACCCGCCCGACTTTAACCCAGTGAACAATAATATCCGCATTATTTGCGTTTGTGATTTCCGTGAAATTAAGACATATATTTTGAGAAGCGAGAACTTTATTCCACTCAGCGAGGGCTTTTTTAACCTGCGAATAGAGAAATGCTTTGTTTGTAACGGGTGCTGTAACAGGTGTAATGTAGACGTTAACAGTATTTTTATTCCAACGGCAGAGCTTGCCGCGGATGAGAGAATTTTTGATATAGGTTTCAATATTTTTTGATATTGCCATAACATTTATATTATCTGAGTCTGCAATCAAAGTCATCATTTTGGCAGACTAAAAATAATAGAAAATTATAGCTAAAAAGTTGACAAAATAAAAAAAATAATTATTAAGAGGGTATGATTATACTGGAGTTATTTAAAAAGAACAGAATTTGCACTCATGACAGGGTAAATCCGGATTGTGAATTTTCGTATTGTCCTGATTGCGGGGAATTGGTGGAAAATAAATGGTTTATCACCAGATGCGCTTGCTGCGGAGTGAAGTTGAAAGCAACTATAAAGAGCGGTGAAGTTGTTCCCGAAAATCATTTTTGTAAAAATTGCGGTTCAGAGGCGTTTACAGTAGAGCGGGTACCAAAAATCAATTTTATAGATATTGATTATGCGGTTTTAGTAAAAGAAGTTGTAAAGCCGTCAGCATTTTCAAAAATACAGACCTGGGTGGATCTTAAAACAGCCAATTACACACAAGAATTGCTGATGCAATACCTATAATGTCGGCGAGAATTCCGGCCAGAAGAGCATATCGAAGCTTGGAAATTCCGACTGATCCGAAGTAAACAGCAAGGACATAGAATGTTGTTTCGCTTGAGCCAACCATAATTGCGGCAAGTTTTGTCGTGAAGGCGTCAGCTCCTGCAGAGTGTGCAATGTCTGAGAAAATTCCAAGTGCCGCAGAACCTGATAGAGGGCGTACAATCATCAGCGGGATAATGTCGGCAGACACATTGAAATGTGACAAAATCGGAGAAAGTAGTTGTCCGAAATATTCAATGATACCAGAAGCTCTGAACATAGAAATTCCGACCATAATAGCCACAAGATATGGTATTATGCTGATTGAAACTTTAAATCCTTCTTTAGCACCGGTTGTAAATACTTCATACAGCGGAACTTTTCTTAAAAGTCCGAATGTCAGAATTAGAATAATAATTGCAGGAAGCGCCCAGAGAGAAATTATGTCCATCAAAGATTGAAACATTATCTGCGCCCTCCGTCAATCGCATCAGAATCCGTCTGTGCAGCATTGTTTTGCGGTTTCCAGAATTTTTCAAGCAATTTAGCAATAAAGATTGCGCTTATAAAGGCAATTGATGTAACCAGAAGAGTCGGAGCAATGATTTCAGTCGGGTTTTTGTAGCCTATTCCGATTAAGACTGCGATGACAGTTGCAGGAATTAGCTGAAATCCTGCGGTGTTCATTGCAAGAAACATGCACATAGCATTTGAGGCTGATTTTTTATCAATGTTTTGCTTTTGGAGTTCTTCCATAGCCTTTATGCCGATTGGAGTTGCGGCATTTGTCAGTCCGAAAGCGTTTGCAGTAAAACTCATTGCGATATCACCTACAGCGGGAGAATTTTCCGGAATTTCATTGAAAAGCCTTTTTGTTATTGGCTTAATTATTTTCGCAATAATCTCAACAAGTCCGGATTTTTTAGCAATTTCCATCATCCCGAGCCAGAACGCCATAATCCCGATTAAAGAAAACGCAACCTTAACACTCAATTCAGCCCCTGTCAAAATTGAATTGACAACCTCCTGCAGCCTGCCGTTTATTGCGCCTGATATTATTGAAATTACAATAAGAAAGTAGAATATGTAATTCATAAAAGTATTAAAGCATTAAGACAGTATAAGGTCAAATGTAACAAAATGTAAACACGACTTTAAAATATGCTGAAACCCTTATATAATCTGCTATATGATATGATATGATATGATATGAAGGGGTCGTGTCAATTTATACGGGCAGAAAAACTTAATAGAAATATGAGAGATTTCGAAAACTCGAGTGAAGTATATTAAGCTATGAAAGGAGTATATCTAATGACAAGACCAATAGATTCAGTTAGTGCTTTATTTTTTACCGGAGAATCAGGAACCGCGGTAAATAAATTGATTGACAATAAAATAGACGTTTTTCCGCAGAAAAAACTAAAAGAAGGTGAAAATTTGTCTAAATTCGACAAATTAGAATTACAAGAAGACAAAAATCCGGCAGTCAAGGAAACGACCACCAATAGCGAAGCCGCAGAAACTTCCTCAGTGCAAACTTCTGCACCGCAGGAAAATGAAGAATCCTTCAGCGATTTTAAAACCAGAAAATCAAAGGAAAATGCAGAGGCTGTTGTTAAAAAGCATGAAGCACTGGCAAGAGCAACGATTTCCAAAGAAAAAGGTGAAGATTACAGACCTAAAAAACAGGAAGTATATGATCAGGTTGCAAAAGATTTGATGGGTGTTTTAGAACTGATTAAGAAGATGTCTGCGCAATCCGGTTGGCCGATGTATCAAGTTCGGGAAAAAGTGCCGGTTTTACCGCCCAATTCATCATCGAGCGATTATGAAGCACAACAAATAGACGTAAATCCGGTTAGTATTGCACACGATTTGAATGCAATAAAATCCTTCTGCAGTCCGGATCTTGCGCGGGAAATTGAAACTTTAATTGCAGAGTTCGGTTTTTCAAACCCAACACCAGCTGTCAATATAAGTGATATTTCAGATATAATTTAGCTAAAAATTACCAGTGCCTGTGATAGCCGTCGTGTCTGTGATGATGGCGCGGCGGCGGTGGCGGGCCGTAAGGTCTGTGGTAGTGAGGTCTTGGATAATAATAGTATGGCGGTGTGTAAAGGTACGGAATTGTCAGAATTTGCATAAGATCAATGAATGTATTAACATTTTTGTTTTCCATATAATCAGTCATTGCAGACTTGTATTCCCGATAATTCATCGTTGCGGGATCTGAACCCTCTTCATTGTACATTTTTGAGATAGTGTTAAATTGAATTGCATCATCAGCCATTTGCTCATCCGTGTATGGGTATAAACTTTTTTCATTCCAGTTTTTCTGTTCCGTAAGCATTACTTCTTTTGCAGAAATAACGCCGTTAGAATTTCCGTTTCTATCAATTTCATTGAAAACCTGACGCATAGATTTGTCGTCTGAATTTGAGTTTGTAATATCACCGACTACAAAACAGTTCGGAACATTTGTAACTGTGGGTTTCTGTACATAGCTGTAATAATATGGAGTGTATGGCACAAAATATTGCGCTTCAGCTTCAGCCATCGGTGCTGATGCGGCAATAGCAATGGCTGCGGCACCTGCGGCATTTTTAAGTCTGTTTTTCGAATTTTCTCCGGTAAAATGCTGCTGCGGATTTGTTTGATACTTTATTGCTGAAATTTTCATACACGAAACCCCCGTAAGTTTTAGACCACATATTTATATTAAATTGCTAAAAAAGAATTTTGCTGATTTGTGAAGATATTGTTACAAATTTCTTTGCAGTTTTGTAAATTTTTGTAAAAAATATGCAAGAAAGTGAATTTGGATGTGGAATATATACTTTATATATATAAAGAAGTAAAAATAAGGAGTTTTAATGGGCGGACCTTTCGGCATATCAGGATTTAATAAAGGTGACAAAAAAATCGGCACCACAACGTTTCGCGATCTTCAAATAATGAAGCAATACGCGAACGAAAAATTTGCTGCTGAAATGTCCATGCAAAATTCTATATTGATGGCAAGGCTTAATCAGATTAAAGCAATGCAGCAAAGCGGACAAAAAGGCGGAAGCGGTATGGACGGACTTAACAAAAATTTGGAAAGTCTGGCCAAAACCGGTGTTGATTTGTATAACAATATTAACGCTTCAAAGTCTAATAATTCCGCTCCGGCAAATAATAATACACCGGCACCTGCGCAAAATACACCTGCGGTCAGAACTCCGGCAGCGCCGTCGTCATCATCGGCTCCGAGCGGGTTGGCTCAGGGGGTTGATACAAGTGATTCATCCGCAACTGTAGACACCTCGGTGCTTGACAGTATTTCAGAAAAACTCGATTATCCGCATCTTACAACGGATGATTTAACTTCCTTACAGTCTCAACTCAGTAACAAAAAAGTTGAGGTCGCAGAAAAGCTTTCTGCAGCGCAGGCTGATTATAGCAATGTTCAGGGACAGTATGAGACTGCTGAAGAAAATGTTACAAGGTTAAATGGAGAAATTGACACCGCAGAAACTTCTAAAAAAGATGCGCAAAAATCTTTGACAAATAATAAAAGCCAGCTTAATCAATCGACAAAAGCCAGAGATCAGCTTGATGACCAGCTTTCATCAGTAAATGCGGATTATAAAGAGAAATGTACGGCAGTAAAAAATTGTGAAAGTGAAAAAGCTTCAGCACAAACCGAGGTTTCCTCGGCAAAAACTTCTGTAGCACAGGCAGAAACAGGAGTAACAATGGCTACACAGGAGTTAAGTTCGGCACAGGCGACACTTTCAAGTACACCGCAGACGATTAACGGACAGCCTAACCCGCAGTATCAGGTTGCGCAGTCAGCTGTAAAAGCCGCAGAACAGAAAAAGGCACAGGCCGAAGCGTCTCTTGAAAAAGCTAATAAATCACTTGATGAGGCAAATAACAGACTTAATACAGCTGAAGAAAATTTGAAAACTGCTCAGGATGCAAAATCTCAAACTTTGCAAACATTGCAGGAAACAGATTCAAAATACAAAGACATGGCTAAACGCTGCGACCAAATGCAAAAGAGTGTTGAAACCAGTCAGGAAAATTATGACACATCACTGGAAACATTAGATACGGCAAATGCAAATTATGAAAAATTAAATACGGAACTTAAATCCCAGCAGGGAATTTTGAACCAGCTTGAAGTTTATAATACAAAGCTTGAAAATTTACAACAGGTATCTTCAAGAGTAGATGAAATTGAATCTACAATAAATCAACAGCTTCAGGCAAGAGAACAAACCACAGAATCTATGCTTGAACACGCTAACGCTACCGAAGGCTGTTCTGCAGCTAAGACACCGGCTGAAAACTTAATATCAATGAAAGACGGTCAGCAAAAATTGGATCGTTTTGCTTATACAGCATATCCTTTTTACAACAAGGCAGGCATGTTTATGGTTGATGAAAGACAGATGAAAGCATATAATTGCAGCGAGGTGATAAATGAAGATGCTTCATACTTTGAAAAATCCGGATGTCTTGCAAATGCTGACGGGTCATATACAAACCCTGAAAACGGAGTTACCTGGATTGATGTCGGAGGCGGCACATGGGCTCGTACTGACACCCTGTACAAACATCAAGAGTATATGAATATCGCTAAAGAAAAATATCCAGAAACAGTTGAAGCTTTACGCAGGGCACAGGATCAGCTGCCGGATTACGGTATTGTCGGCTTGACTGCAAATTCAAATTTAAGAAAATTTATGCCGAACTGGAATAAAATGCATTAATATGAAAACAGACATTTCTTTAAATAAGAAATGTCTGTTTTTTAGTTTTTTGATTCAGCGTTTCGCTACTTGCCGCATGAGCAGGTAACTGAGCCGCAGCCGCATTTGCAGCCGAGTGCTTCTTTTGCTTCTTCCATTCTGACTTTGATACGTCCGTCAACTGCAATGCCTTCGCCGGTTGTTTCTGATATCAGAAGCGGGTTGATGTCGAGTTCGTCAATGAATTTGAAGTCATTAACAAGCTGTGACAATCTCAGCAAAGTTTCCTGAATTTGATCGATTTGTGCGGGTTTTGTGCCTCTTGCGCCTTCAAGAAGTTTGTATGCTTTAACTGACTTAATCATTTCTTCTGCATCAACATCTGTCAAAGGTGCAATTCTGAATGTTACGTCTTTCATAACTTCAACGAACACACCGCCTAAGCCGAACATCATCATCGGGCCGTACTGAGGATCTGTTGCAATACCGCAAACCATTTCGCGGTTTCCTTTTACCATTTCCTGAATGATTACGCCCTCTAATCCGTCGAGCAAGCCTTTTGCTTCAAGTCTTTCAAGAAGTCCTTTGTATTCTTTTCTCAACTGTTCTTCAGACTTGATGTTTACAACAACACCGCCGACATCGGTTTTGTGAGATGTCGTTTTTGAAGTCATTTTCATAACAACCGGATAGCCGATTGAATTTCCGAGTTCAACAACTTCGTCTTCGTTTGTTGCAAGACCGTATTTGCAAGCGCGGATTCCGTAAGCTTGAAGTACGTCGATTGATTCTAAAGTTGTCAATTGTGCACGGTCTTCAGAAAGTGCGTTTTTGATAATTTTTTCAACTTTAGCTCTGTCAACGTCGTAGCAAGGAATTTTTCCTTCCGGTCTTTCCATCCAGAGTCTTTGCTGGTTCAATCTGTTCAAACCGTCTGCGGCTTGTTCTGCGTACATAAAGAACGGCATATTAACATTCATATCTGAAAGTTTTGAGAAGAATTCGTTCTTAGTCATAAATACGCCGATAACCGGTTTCTGCGGATTTTTAGCCTTAATTTCCATCAAAGCTTCTGCAACATCAATATCTTTCAAGCCGAGGAACGGAAGATAGATTGTAATAATCATATCAACGTTTTCATCAGCTATAACGGTTTCAAGAGTTTGTTTGTAATGTTCGATAGGTGCTGAAGCAATCATGTCAATCGGGTTTTTAACAGAAGCTGCAGCCGGTAAGAAACTTCTCAATTTTTCTTTAGTTTCTTCAGAAATTTTAGCCATCTGCATACCGTATTCGCAAACAGCGTCTGTTGCCATAATTCCGGGGCCGCCTGAGTTTGTGATGATAGCTACTCTGTCGCCTTTCGGAATCGGGCAGTTAGCAAATACTTTTGCTGTTTCAAAAAGGTTTTGAAGAGAAAATTCTCTGATTACGCCTGACTGGTGAAGCAGAGCTGCTGCGGCTTTATCAGCACCGGCAAGAGAACCTGTGTGTGAAGATGCTGCGCTTGCACCTGCTGCTGAACGTCCTGATTTCAATGCTAAAATCGGTTTCTTTTTAGAAACTCTTGATGCCAACTTTCTGAAGTTTGCAGGGTTCTGGATTGATTCCATATAAAGAAGAATCTGTTGAACGTCGTCATCATTTTCCCAGTATTCGATTGCTGTTTCAGCGTTAACATCAGCCTGGTTTCCGATTGAGATGAACTGTGCAAAACCGAGGTTGAGGTCTTTCAGGATGTTCAAAATACCGCCGCCAAGAGCGCCTGACTGAGAAACAAAACCGATGTTTCCGCGTTCCGGAAGTGATTCCGCAAAGCAGCCGTCCATTCTGATTTCAGGGTTAGTGTTTACAACACCCAGACAGTTAGGGCCGACACATCTCATGCCGTATTCTTTAATCTTTTCAACTAATTGTTTTTCAAGTTCAGCGCCTTCTTTGCCTGTTTCTTTGAAGCCGGCTGTGATGATACAAAGACCTTTGATTCCTTTTTGGTTGCACTGGTCAATTGTTGATAAAACAAATTTAGAATTTACAACGATAAGTGCAAGGTCAACTTCGCCAGGAACATCCAGAATCGTAGGATATGCCTGAAGTCCTTCTATAATTCCGCCTTTCGGGTTAACAGGATAAATTTTTCCTGTGAACTTGTATTCCTGCAACCGTTTCATAATATCAGAACCGATTGTGTGTTCTTTTGTTGACGCACCGATTACCGCGATGGATTTCGGTTTCATGATTTTGTCTAAAATGTTCATGTTTTGTCCTCTCCTTTTAATTCACATGATTTATATTTCATCTTTATCTTGAAATGTGTTTAAAAATTTATCACTGAGTTTATTAAAAAAATTCTTTATCTTTTGTCCCGTTGAGATTTGCGGGAATGCTTTGTCATAAGTTTTGATTGTTTCTCTGGCTACTGAAGTATATAAATCAACAGTATCGTTCCCTTCATCCATGGTTGAAGCATTAGTTATTATGCTTTCCGTAAATGGTTTGTTTATTTTACCTAAGTGTCCCGGTTTTTTAGCTATAATGCTAATTGATTTGTTCTGGTGGTTTTGTCTTATAAATAAATCAAACGGTTTGTCTTTAATCATTTCTTCCATTGAACTATAAGCTTTTCTTACATATTTACAGGGAAGATAACTTAAATCATTAACAATATTAATTTTTCCTTGAAAGTTTTGCTGATTTGATTGTGAATTTGATATGGCTGTAACCTGCATAATATACTCCTTATTCTAATTAGTAACCGTTAACAATCCACTCTCTCACTCTGAATTTTGCACCGAGAGAATTTGCGATTTGTCCGCATTTCTCAAGGTCAAGACGGCGGCCTTTGTAGCCTTCCACAACGCTTGCAACAACCGAGATTTCAGCATCAGCACATGCTTTTATGAATTTTTTAACTTCATCATATGCTTCGTCAAATTTCGGCTGCGAAAACTCATTATATTCTTCTTTTGTTGCACCGTTAAGGCTTACCGAAAACTCATCAACGAGTCCTTTCAGTTCCGGAACAACATTTCTTTTGTAAACGAAATTGGCATGACCGTTTGTGTTGACTCGAATTTTTGAAGACGGAAGTTTTTGTTTTATATATTTTGCAACTTCCTTTAATTCTTCAAGCTTCAGCATCGGCTCGCCGTAACCGCAGAATATAATTTCTTTTGACGGAGTTTCGGGGTAGATTTTTTCAAACTGTTCTATGACATCTTTTGCTGTAGAATTTTCATCATCAAGCCAGAGTTCCTGTCCTTTTACATCGGACTTGTCTTTTCTCAGGCAGAATATACAATCATTCGTACAGCGGTTTGTTAAATTAATATAAATTTTCCCGTCTAATGTATATACTAAAACGTTTGACATTTCTTGCCTTTCCAACAAAATTATCGCATGCTGAAAGTTTATTTACAAGAGCAAAATAAGAAATAATCGCTTTATTTAGGCAGTTTTTTCTGTTTTAGATTTATCTTTTGAGTAGTCAGTTGTTCCGGGGAAGGAATTTTCGCCTGTGATTTTTTTCGTTACCCAGTACTGGATTTTCGGGATAAATGTTGATAAGAAGGCTGCTGATACTACAAAACCGCTGCCCCAGTTGATTGAGTTTTTGATAAAGTTCATCCGGCTTGCTTTTTTGATGACATCTTCTGTTATCATGCCGCCTTTTGCGCGTTTGATAATGTCATTGATGAAGGCTTCGGCATCCCCTTTAATTCCGTCAAGTTCTGCCTGTGCAATGAATTTGAGCGGATTTTTTCTGTTTGAGGGTTTTGTTTTTGCAAACGGAATATCTTCTCTTGTTGCGATTTCGAGGATATTATCGAGGAATTCCGGAGAGTTGAACTTGCCGCCTTTGAGAATGCTTTCAACCTGACTTTTTGAAAGATATCCGACTCCTTCAATTTCAGGCTGGAGTTTAGACATTTCTTTTGCAGCGGCTGACAATTTTGTGTATTCGTTATTTGAAACTGCAGATTTAAGAGTTGTGAGAAAATCGTCCAGTTTGATTGCGTCTTTGTCTTTGCCAAAGAATTTCTGCTTAAGGGTTTCGTTGTTAAGAAAATCGGTCTTTCCTGTGCCGAACACTTTGTTTTTAAAATCATCAACACTCATTTGTCCGTTGTTTTCTTTGAGAAGTTTAATCATTTCATCGGAAGCGTATTTTGCTGAAACTGGGTCAAGTCTTGTTTTTCTGCCGTCCTCAAGCTGGTTCAGCCATTTGTTCATATTCGGCATGTTGAACATATAGAAATAAATTGATGTTAAATCACGGATGAGAATTTCTCTTCTTTCGTTGTTGTTTCTTGCCATAATCGTTCTGCCGCCGGCAATTCCGACGTCGGTTGAAAGAAGCTGATATTTTGCGTCGTTTTCAAAATGGTTGGCAAGCGTCAAAAGCGTCTGGGTTCCGTTTAAGCCTTCAAAAGTTGTGTTTTTACTTTCTTTGTTGTTAGATGATTTGTTTAAAAATTCATCCATTGAAACTTTGCCAAATTGCCCTTGAATTGGAGATTGTGCAGTTTGGAGATTTTGCTGTGTCTGTTCCTGATTTTTTCTATGGCTTCTGAAGTATCTTGTGATTGCCTGATTGAGCCTTGGCACGAGAAGTCCGACAAGACAGTTCGCAAGGATTATGCTGCTTGCAACTTTGGCAAATTTGAAGTTTGCAATTTTCTTTTCTGAAATTTTATATTTCTGCAGGTAATTTTTGAGCGGGTTGTGAGTAGAATCTTTCCCTACATCAAAATTGGTATCAGGAAGTTTGAGTAATTTTTTGCCTACAAAATGATCTATAAGTTTGTTAAAGCCTTTAACCCCGCTGAACCAGAAAAGAGCGCCTATCATTTCTTCGGTAATTCGTTCCCTGCCTTCGTCAAAGCCGCCTCTTTCGTATGCCTGATAGGTTCTGCCGATTTCAACACATGCTTCAAGTAAAATTAAAGGTGCAAGACCTCTGCTTGCCATACTTTTTACAAAGTGCCGCGTGGTGTATTTGTTCTTTACCGGTGTCGGGGTTATTGTTGTTACCATTTTTTATCAATTCCTGTCAAATGTTATAATAATCCTGAATAATTTTTTTTGCCAGATTGCTTGCCTTATTTAATACTTTGTTACACTATTGATTTAAAGTTTTGTTAAATTTTAAAATATATATGGCAAGAAAATTCCTTTACGGGTTTTTTCTCAAGTGTAAGAAGGTGGTTAATTATGCCAATAAGTCAAGTGAATTCAAATATACAGCCAAATTATAATCAGGCAGCATTTACCTCAAAAAATAGCAGGCATGATAAGTTTAAGAAAGAGAAAAATCTTAATAAAACAGGTGTCCTTCTATCTTCTATGACAGGTGTTGGTGTTGCTTCAGCCTTAATTGCCAAAAAACAGGGATTTTTAATGAATCCGAAAGTTATTTTTTCGCAAAGTCCAAAAAATTGGGCTATGTTGAAAATATTTAATAAACATAAGCCCGACGCAAAATTGATGGAAATAGAAGAGCCGCAAATTCTTGCTTTGGCCGCAGGTTCTGCAGCGGGCGGGCTTGCAGGAGGGACTGTATTTGATGATAAAAAACATTTTAAGAGTAAACTCCGTGAAACTGTAAATCAGCTTCTGGGTAACGTTCTTGTGCCGGTTATCTGTGTCGGCGGAGTGTCAAGACTTTATGATAAATATAAACGTCAGATTTTAAGCTGTGTGCCTCAGGCTTCCGGAGAAGTTTTCAGCAAATCTGTTAAATATTTTAATAAAGCTTTAAAAGTTATCCCGTCAGCCGCAATGACGCTTGCAGCGCTTGGGGCGGGTATCGTCGGCGGAAATAAACTTTCTAATTTCATAAATGAAAAAATTTACCACAAACATGTGGATAGAAAAATTAAGAAAACTGATTTTGCCCCGCATGTGGACGATTTGAGTATGGCTGTTACTCTGATGGCTGATAAATCTCCGCTTTCTACAGCTATCACAAGAACAGTTCCCGCATTCCTGTGCGTTCCGGGTTATCAAATCGGTACTCACAGAGATTAGGTATATTTAAGTGCAAAAAGGGCGGATGCTTAAAAAGCATCCGCCCTCGTGCTGTATTTTTATTCTTTTTCTTTTAAAACATCGGCATAATGCTGAAGCTTTTCAAGGAGTTGACCGTATTGGGCATACAGTTCCTCTCTTTTTTGAGTTGTTTTTATATCTTTTTGCGGATCATTTTCCATCTGGTTCATGTAATCTACAAGCTGGCGGTCGATTGAGGCTTGCAGAGCAATTTTTAAAACTTCCGGCATGTTAAGTGCTGTCGGGGTTTCGCTGGATAGGTTTTCGTAATATTTATCCTCAAAGTCAGGAGCAAGTCTTTCTTTCCAGAACACAGGGTTGCTTTCTCCTCCTATGTTGTAGACAACTCCGTTGTCTGTGATGCCTAAGATATCAGCAAATGATATTTGAATCTTTTTCTTTAAAAGAAGTTCTGCAAATTTTGCCTGAACCATTGCCATATCCGCTTTAGCAAGGTCAACCCCTGTTTTTGGCGTTTTGTCAGGGAAGGTGTTTGAAATAGTATTGCAAAATTCAACGTTTTCGTCTATTCTTTTTGTATCCTGATTCAGGTAACCTGCAAGATATAATGGATTCCAGGCTTCTTCATTTCTTATATTTCCGCCGTGTCTTTTAAGCATATTTAATACCGGTATTGAATCGTGTGATCCTAGCAAATACCAGTCATCTGGATTGTTGTAGTCTTTCCCCCGTTTGTAGTCGAGCATAATCATGTGAGGAAGATTGTTTTGTTCATAATAAACTTTTTTAAATAATGTTGGTTCGCTGCATAAATTTTCCCAGACAGGAGCATTTTTATCCGTTATGTTTTTTTCTTTTAATGTAGGGAGTACAATTCTGGTCATAATCTTTTCATAATCAGAATATTTATCTATCGGCGTTCCGGCTTCAAACAACTGGGAAAGATAGCGGACATAAAGGGCATCTTTTATTTGTTTTCCGTTCTCATCATATTGTAAAGAATCACCACGGTACACAAACGGTTCAATCATTCCCATCGGGTGGTCAATTCGAATATTTTCGCAGTTTTCAAGCGCATGTCTTAGTTTTTCTCTTAAAAATTCTCCGCCGATGTTTAATTGGTCTTTATCAATGAAAAGTTTTTGCGGATTTATTACATGTATTCCCCAGGTTTGGTGCGGTTTTGTTGCATCGTCTGTAGGGGCCCCCATATAATATCCTTTCAGGAAAGCCTCTTTGTAGCGCCAGTAATCCATTTTAGACAATCCGACAAGAAGATCTGAAAAATAGGTGAATCCAATGCTGTCACGGTATGCTTTGTTTTCTTTTATTTGTTTTGTTACGATAAACTGTTCAAACTGGTATTCCTCAATTGATTTGTGAAATCTTTTTTTGATAGTTTCATAGCGTTTTTCTGCTTTAGGGTCTTTTTGCCTGATTTGAACCATTAAATCAGAATCATATTCCGGCCAATTGTCACAGTCTTCGTCATCGTATAATGTTGTTAATACCCGATAAATCCCTTCTTCTTCGGTTTGTTTACCTTTTTGTTTCTTAAATTCTTCAAATTCTTTGTTTAGCTGAATTGCTTCGGGCTGGCCTTTTGCAAGATTTGCTTTAAAGTTTTTGTAGCTTTCATTTAAAGCCTGAAAATATACAAATTTAGCTTCAGAAAAGTTTGAAAATCTGTAAGCTTTATCATCTGCCTCAGCCGGAACGGTTAACTTTTCATAACTTTCTTCAGATAAAATTTTTCCGTATTTTTCTGTTGTGAGTGGTTTGAGATCTATGAAAAGAAAGTTTTCATTGAGGGCTGATGAATTGTATGGAGAATAATTTTTATCATCATACAGGATCATTCCGTTAGGGCCTAATTGGTTTCCGTTAAATCCGTACAGTTTTAGAAAGTTAATCCATTTTGTGGCACCTTCTCCGTACGGGGAGCCGATAAACGAATCCCTTCCAACAGCAGGAAAAACCGAACCATGGGTTATTGCAATACGCTGGTCTGTGCCTATTGCTTTGAAACCATCTTCCATGGCTTTTTGAAGGTCTGGTTCTTCTTCTTTTGTCGGACGTCTGCCGAAGGTTGTGTAGTTGTTTTGTATTCCGTTATTAATTCCTGTGATGCGCATACTCTTCTAAAAACCGTGAATAATTTTTTTTGCCAGATTATAGAAAATTTTTAAACATTTGCAACAATTTCTATTCCAAAATTGCAGCCGATTTCTTCTCTTGCCAGAACAGCAACGTTATTCAGGTAGTTTGAAAGAAGTGTGAAAAACAAATGTCTTAATTCCAGAGGTACGAGAATTTTGGGTGTTTCTATTTCCAGTTGTTTTGCCTTTTTCGAGATTTTTTGTGCAAGTTTTTCCGCAAAATCCCCGTCAATTTTTATTATAAAATCATCATCTTCTTCAAAATTCGGCATGAACGCATCCAGTGTTTTTTCAGAAACTTCTATAAGGCTTATTACTCCGTTTTCGTTTGCGTATTTTGAGCATATTTTTCTGGAAAGCGCCAAGCGGACTTTTTTCAGAAGATCTGATTTTGCGCCTTCTTCTGCAAAATCGTTCATTTTTTCAAAAAGATAGGTTATGTCTTTTATTGAAACTCTTTCTTTTATCAGGCTGGTCAGGACAAATTTGAGATCCGAAAGTGTTATAAAATCAGGAATCAGGTTTGCAACAAGAAATTCATTCTTTTTACTTACGACATCTATATATTTTTCAATGTCGCTGTAGTCCATTAATTCGTCTATATATCTGATTGCTGAATATTCCAGTGCTCTTGCGATAAATTCTGCACCGTTTATTCCTTTTTCCCAAAAGTCTTTTGTTTTGCTTTTTTCAATCCAGACAATTTTTTTGCCTGTTATAAAGTCTGTATCGTAAATGGAATTTTTGATTTTATTTTCCAGGTGAAGTTCGTCAGCAAAGTACATTGTGTAATTTGGATA
This sequence comes from Candidatus Gastranaerophilales bacterium, assembly GCA_944325605.1. GTDB lineage: Bacteria > Cyanobacteriota > Vampirovibrionia > Gastranaerophilales > Gastranaerophilaceae > Scatenecus. The sequence goes on along the minus strand of CALVAX010000009.1, from coordinate 31,974 downwards.
AACGCATGCTCTATATACATCCATGCCGCGAATTTTTATTGAAAATTCATACGGGTTCAGATTGTCATCATCCTGAAAAATAATTTTAGGGATAACATAGCCCAATTCTTCCGTTAATTTCAGCCTTGATTTTACAGTTTCAGCAAGAAGAGTTTCCTGAGCATCTTCGGATTCATTTTCTACATATTCAATAAGTTCTTCACTCAAATGAATTGATAGTTTTTCTTCTGTTAATTTTTCAAACATAACATCAGGAGATGTCGTTTTTGCCAGCTTCAATTTTAAATCGTCAAGTTCTTTCAAGTTTGCCGAAATTTTGTCGTTAAGTTTTTTTCGGTTAACTGAAGCTGGGGCTTCTTTTTCAAGTTCTTTTTTTATTTTTGTAATTTTATTTTGCTGGCTTTTGATTTTTGATTGAATATCAAGGCATGCTTCGTAAGGCGAAAGCTGCGGGGAGAGCATTTTTTCCATCTGGCTTTTGAAGGTCGAAATGTTTATAACGTCAGATGTTGAAAGATCTTCTTCCTGCTGGGTTTCGCTCATAAAAATGCAGTTAAATTTTACACCGTCATCTGTTTCCACTTCATTCATGCTGTATAATTCCCAGCCGTTCATGGACATTTCATTCAGAAGATTTTGAAGTTCCTGCATGTTTTCTCCGGAACAGGTTTTTATAATATACTGCATTTTTTTATTAAACATTTTTTACTCCTGATTTTTATCTTTTTCGATTAGAATTTTTAATGCTTCAATTGCGGTTTTTATTGCTTTGTCTGTGTCATGTATTACAGGATTATCCAGATTCAGCTTTTCTCTTTCCTGATTTGCTACTGTCAGAAATACAGATCCTACCTTAACATTCAAAGCACTTCCGACCACAAACAGTGCTGCAGATTCCATTTCGGAAGCTTTGCAGCCCAACCGTTTCCATGCTTCCCATTTGTTAATCAAGTCATAACTGACGGGAGATTTTTCAGGGCTGTGCTGTCCGTAGAAAGAATCTTTACATTGAACTATTCCGGTATGGAACGGATTATTTAATTTTTTGCATGCTTCAACGAGCGCATTGGTTATATCCAAATCCGCAACTGCCGGAAATTCTATCGGCGCATATTCTTTGGATGTCCCTTCCATTCTGACGGCTCCTGTTGCAACTACAATATCTCCGCCTTTTACGTTGATATCAATGCCGCCGCAGGTTCCGACACGGATGAATTTTTCTGCGCCGATTTTCACAAGTTCCTCTAAGGCGATAGACGCTGAAGGCCCGCCTATACCGGTTGATGTTACTGTTACTTTTTCGCCGTTCAGGTATCCTGTATAGGTTGTGTATTCGCGCCTGTCTGCAATAAGTTCAGCGTTATCAAAATATTCTGCAATCTTTTTGCATCGTTTCGGGTCGCCGGGTAAAATTACATATTTTCCGGCGTCGCCTTCTTTCAAGCCTATATGGTATTGTTCGCCGTTTTGTGAATATTTCATTTTAAAATCCTTTCAAATATATAGATGATTACGGCATTGTTTTAAGCTTCTGGATTACAAGGTCTGTAATGTCTACACCGCCGATGAATACAGCATTTGTGTCTAAAACAGCATCAAGTTTCTGCTCAACAAGAACCTGTTTTGCGGCTGCCTGAATTTTGTTGTAAATCTGTTCACCTTTTTGTGCCTGAAGTTTCATCAATGCTTCCTGTTTTGCATTGAATTCTCTGGCTGTTGCATCTTCAAAGTTCTGTTTTTTCAAAGGTGTATCAAGAGCTTTGTATTGTTTTTCTTTGTCTACCATATACTGTTGAAGTTCAAGTCTTTTGGCATCAAGTTCTTTTACTGCGGATTGAGCATAGGAATAATTAGCCTGAACTTTTTGATAATCAATATAACCTACGCCGCCTGCCATTGCTTTGCTGCAAAAACCGCACATTGCCAGTGCCAGTGCTGTTATCGCTAAAGTTTTTTTCATATTACCTCCTTATGTCTTTTCTAATATATTAAATCACCTACACCAAAAGTAAAGTATCCGTTCGGATTTCCGTTTTCTCCCGGATTGGTGAACGGAATACCGTAATCAATTGATAACGGGCCCATGCCCGGAATATAAAGTTTCAAGCCGACACCTGCAGTAACCGCTTCAAGCGGTCTGTCGTAAATTGTATTTGTAACTGTCGGGTTGAATATTTTACCTGCGTCAGCCCAGACTGTAAATCTGATATTATTCAGGAAATTAATCTTTCTTGCAAGACGTGTTCTGTCAAGAAACGGTATGGGGGTTGCAAATTCTGCAGATCCCATAATGAATGCATCGCCTGTACCGACACCGCTCATTTTGAAACCTCTGATTGTATAAGGGCCGCCTAATCTGTACATCATAACTTCAGGCATGTCATCCCCGTGAATTTTGCCGCCGCCTTTAACTGTAAATGACAATGATGATTTTTTGCCGACCGGTATGTAGTGTTTGAATGACCCTGTTAATTTACCGTGAGTTTTGCCAAAATCAAGCAGACCGATTTCTTCGTCAAACCTTAAGCTTGCAATTGTTCCTTTTCTTGTGACGGTTCCGCCTTCTCTTGTGTCAAAGATTAAGGCCGGACTCAATGACATAAACAATCCGCCGTCAAGCTGCTTTGCACGTTCTTCAATCGGAATGTTATATCTCTGGTAAAGACTTGCAATTTTGTTGAAGTCGCCTTCTTTTACATCAATATTTTCAACTCCGAGAGAAAAAGTTGAGGTTAAGTGTTTGTTGCGTTTCATTCTGTGGGCAACGGTTACTTCGCCGCCGAATCTTTGTTCTATGGCTAGCGGAACCTGATAACTTCCGAAATCTCTGAAGAATAATTTGCTCATCAATGATGTGTCGGCGTTGAAGAAATATGGTTCAAAGAAGCTCAATTCTACCTGCAAATTCATTCTTCTCATAATAGAAGCATCATTCAGGATTACACCGGAACCGACAAGGCCGTTCAATGAAACTCTCTGGTTTCTTCCTCGGAAGTTGTTATCTGCAATACCGAGCGACCCGAATACACCGGTTACGGTATCAAGACCGCCGCCGATTGAGATGTTTGCCGTTCTCTGTTCCTGTACATTGATTGTAATGTCATAAGCGTCAGGCTCGTCTGCGCAGGGTGTGATTTCTCTTGTTACATCCTTGAATGCCTGTGAGGCATAAAGTCTTACAATATCTTCCTTCAGAAGATTTTCATTATAAACCATACCGGGTTCTGATAAAACGTTTCTTTCGATTACAAAATCTTTGGTTTTTTCATTGCCGGCTATCAAAATACGGTTTATAGTACCTTCTTTTATGCTTATATTTATTGTTCCGTCCGGATCATCGGTGACGGAATCTATTCTTGCCAGGATATAGCCTTTTGAAGCATAGCACATCTGAATTTTTTCTATTGCTTCATTTAATTTCGCTATGTTCTGCGGTTTGCCTTTCATATCAATAAGGTATGAAAGAATTTCTTCATTGGAAACGACGGTGTTGCCTTCAATTGTGAAGTCTGTGACAGGAGCATTTTCTTCCAAGATAATCTTAAGCGTGATTGTTCCGTCCGGATTATTTACGGGAATTGCGCGCATTTTTTCGCTGAAATATCCCATCTGGTAAATATTTCTTAAGTCTTCCTGTACAATATCACGGCTGTATATTTCACCTTTTTTTTGTTTTAAACTGCTTAAAATTACATCGGGTGATATTACGTTTGTACCGTGGATTTCAATGTCTTTGATGTATTTTTCGCTTCTGGATGAGGCTCTTGAGACTGCCGGAGTTTCATTTTCTTCAAACTGGCTGTATCCGTAATTGAGGTTTGGTGAATTCTGGGGCGATTGCTGTCCGGAATCTGACTCAGGCAATGAAATCGGCTGTTCGGCTTCTTCTGCAGGAGCGGATTGTTGTTGTTTTTCTGTTTGGATATTATCTTTGTTTTTTTTGTGTTTTAAAAAGTCAAAAAAGCCTTTCTTTTCAGTATCTTTTTCCGTATTTTGTTCTGCAGATTTTTCCGGATTTTCTTTTTTTACCTTTTGTTTCTTTTCTTTTTTTGTTTTTTGTTCAGGTATTAAATCTTCTGATTTCTTGTCCCTTTTAAAACCAAAGTTAAATTTTTTAGTCTTTTTTGTTTCAGCCGGAACATCAGACGGCACATTTTGCGCGGCAGGCTGGTCGTAAACAAAATTTTCTGCCATGTCGCTTCCGGTTGTATCCATCGTATTATAATCCCATAAACTGTCTGCTCCCAAGCTTGATAACGGATACAATGTCATTAATGATAATGATATGATTAATATATATATGATATTTTTTGATTTCAAAAAATCAGGATCCTCAAATCTTCTCTAATATAAAAATATTATATCATAAACTTATAAAAGTGAAAAATTTAATGTTAAGATACGAAACATTTGTTTATAAGTCGAGAACTCGCTTGTAGACTTCGTTTTTGCTTATATCATAAAGCTCTGATAAGATTATTGAAATATCTTTTGCGCCAAAATTTTTCTTTTTTAATTTTTCGATTTTTTCATCTAAATCAGAAATGTCATGTTTTGTGTTTTGTGCATAAACCATTCCGACAATTTCGCCCTTCAGCGGGTTTTCTGCAAAATGGTTTAAAAGACTGTCAGCACTGCCGGAGATTACTTCTTCAAATATTTTTGTAAGTTCGCGTCCGATTGAAACTTTCGGATTGTTCCGTATGTTTTTTATAATTTCAAGAGTTGTAAGAAGCCTGTTCGGGCTTTCATAGAAAACAATATTTGTATCTTTGTATTTTTTTAAAATCGTTTCAATCTGCGAATCTGATTTTGGTAAAAATCCTGCGAAATAAAAATCTTCGCCTTCTCTTGCATTCTGTGACAGAAAAGTTGCAACTGCATTGGCTCCTGCAAGAGCTGTTATTGAAAAATTTTCTTTCCGTAATTCTTCCACCAGAACAGCCCCGGGATCGCAAAATAGAGGCGTGCCGGCATCTGACACAAGCGCAATTTTTTTGCCCGATTTTAATTCTTCCACAAAAAATTTAACCCGTTCTTTCTCGTTGAATTTGTGGTAAGAAATGCATTTTGTTTTTATGTTGTAGTGATTGAGAAGTTTCTGCGTAACCCGCATATCCTCGCATGCAATCAAATCAACTGTTTTCAAAACTTCAATTGCTCTTAAAGTTATATCGCCGAGGTTCCCGATAGGCGTCGGAACTATGTAAAAATCGTATTCTTTCATACCCTGATTGTAGCATGAAAAAATGTTTAGTATTTTACCGGATAATCATCAGGGATTGTCCAGTTGTTTAGTTGAATTGCTTTGGCGTACCATTTCTGAGAGTATAAATCTTCGGGTGTTGTTTCAACGCGATTGCCGTCTTCAGTCAATTTGGAGGAATTTATATAAGGCTCGATTCCTTTGTTGACGTATGTTGAAATAAGGTGCTCCTGATCTGTGCCCCATTCCGGATAAAAACCGAATTTAAAACAGTTGGAGCCGTGGTATTTATCCCATTCATCAAGATATCCTGCGTTAATGCAATACAGCCAGTCGTGTCCTAAGTATTCAATTTTTGCGCCGGAGCCATCCGGAAAATATACTGCGAATCTTGTGGTGCCGTCTTTAAAATCGTCGATTCCAGCATTGTGAGTTTTAAGGTATTTATTAAAGTATTTGTTGTAAAACTTCTCAACCTCTTCAGGCGTATCTGCAGCCGCAAATTCCCAGTATTGGATTTCTCCGTTATCTGCTGTGGAAAGTAAGACTGCCTGATTTGTCACTGTATAAAATCTTTTTAAAGAGGTTTCAATTACTGTTTTTCTGTGCTTTTTAATAAGTATCGGAAAAGTCATAGCTGCAACTATTCCGATAATTCCAATAGTTATAAGTACTTCTGCCAGTGTAAAACCTCTGTTCATACAACAATTCCTCAACAATATAAAAGTGTGTAAATACATTAAATAAGATGTATATAAAGTATTATAAAGTGTAGAATACAATTTGTCAATTGTCTAATATGTTACAATGAACAAAAAAGAAATATTGATAGAGTTTGGCAGAAACTTAAAAGCAGAGCGGAACAGAGCCGGCTATTCACAGGAAGGGCTGGCTGAAAAAGTCGGATTAGGGTTCGGGCAGCATATAGGAAAAATTGAAAGAGGCGAAACAAATACTTCCCTTACGGTAATCGCAGCTATTATGGATGTTCTTGATATTGATTTTGATAAACTTTATGACCGGAAAAAATTTAATAACTGATTTTATTTTTTGTTGAATACCGGTTCTAACATCTGTTTGGTTCGGTCAAGAATTTCGTTGTAATTCCGGCTGACAGGTGTGGGTTTTGAGGTGCGTGCAACTTCCAGAAAAATTTGTGCGTTGTAAGGTCGTTTTCCGTCTAAGAAGTTTCTGGATTTTGCGGCGTCTTCTCGAGCCGGAACGACAAGCCCGCTTAAGGCAAATTTTTCAAGACTTTCTTTTGAAGAAAGATATTTGATTAATCTTGCGGCTTCTGCTTTATGTTTTGAGTCTTTTGAAATTGCCCAGCCCGAGGCGTCAAGCGGCACAATACTGCCTTCAGTTCCTTTTGGAAAAGGTGCAACATCCCAGTCAAAATCAGCGCTTTCTCTGAATTTCGGAACAAGCCATCTGCCTGATAGAAGCATCGCAAGTTTTCCCTGCAAAAACATTTGAGCCATTGTTGCACTTGCGCTTTCAGATTGTTTCGGGGCAGTGTGGTATTTGTTTCTCAAATCCGCATAAAATTTTATGCCTCTCCGGCTCTCTTCCGTGTTAAGAATTTCAACCCTGCCGTCGTCCGAAAGCAGACCGCCTCCTTCGCTCATCAAATACGGAAGATAAAACAGCGGATCTTCTTCAAAACTAATTCCGAAAATCCCTTTATCCAGGTCTGTTGTTTTTCTTGCAAGTGTCAGAAATTCTTCAAAAGTTGTGTTTTTATCAGGATAAGAAAGGTGTTTTTCGTCAAAAATATCTTTGTTGTAGAAAATAACAAGGTTTGAAATATCTCTCGGCACCGCATAAATTTCCCCGTTTCTGCTGAGAGCCTCGACGGCTTTTGGATAAAAATTCCCGTCAATCAGCCCGTAATTTGTCAAATCTTCAAGCTTTCCGGCGTCCGCATAAACAGGCAGATAAAGGTTGTTTATAAAAACAACGTCCGGCGGAGTGTTTGAGGCAAAAAGCAGATGAAGTTTCTGAAAATAATTCTGCGGAATATGCATAAAATCAATTTTTATATCCGGATTTTCATTTTCAAACTCTGCAAGCACCGGTTTTAAAATATCAATTTCAGATTTTGACCCCCAGCTTGAAAATTGCAGATGAGTTTTTGAATCTTTTGGTGTGCATCCGCAGGCAAGCACAGCTAAAATTATTACGGCAAACAGTAATTTTACTGTTTTAAACATTTTCTCTCCCTTATCCTCAAATTAAAAAATGGAGCCTTATTTAATTAAGGCTCCGAAAGTCTTATAATTCAATCAATACACCCATGTTATCTTTTCCGACTTCAACAAGAGATTTGAAATTGTCGGCTTTAACCATATAAACATTCGGGTTGTCCATTCTTACCTGCAGCGGCTGGTTGATATTTCTGTCGAATTTTTTCAGGACAAAAACTTCTTCACCTATTCTGCCGACAATAGCTGATTTCCCGTCGAGTGAAACCAGATAAAATCCGCGGTTGGCATCAATATTGAATCCTGATTTTACTATAAGTCCGCTTAAGTAATCAGCTTTTGTTTCATTTTTAGTTTTTGTAATCGGATTTGTGATATTTGTCTTTGGTTTTGCAGTGTTAATTGAATTAGTTTTCATATTCGCAAGGCTGTTTGCAACAATGTCAGACAGAGAACTTGTAACTTTTGATTTGTCGTCATCAATAATGTTGAAATATTCATCAACAGAGATTACGTCATAATCATTTTTATCTTCTTTGAATTCCGGTTTAATATTCAAAAGCTTGTTGCTGGTTGCGATAAGATCAGAAACGCTGAGGTTTGCATTTTTGAATAATCTCGGGTTTGTATGGAGTTGTGAATATCCGAGATTTACATGCGGCCCTTCTTTAGGTAGTTCTATTTGAACTTTGCGGTGTTTTATTTTTTTATTACGGTGAGTTTCTTCGAGTGCAACTTTTTCTTCAAAAGCTTTGAATTTGACAGATTTCATATTTTCATGGATTGTATTATCTTCGGCAGCAAGCGGGCTGGCTGCTTCCGGTATTGTATCTGTTGTTAATTCTGCCGGAGTAAGCTTTTCTGTTTCAATAATATCGTTTTCGATTTGTGTTTTTTCTTTGTCCGGAGAAGCGTGAAGCATTCTTTCCAAACGTTCAAGTCTTGATTCTCTGACATATTTAGACTGAGCCGCTCTGGGGGCGGGTTTGCTTTTAATGGTGTTTCCATCATTTGTGCTTGGTTTTTGAATGGTTTCATGAGCCGGCTGTTGTTGTTTGGCTTTTGTAATAAAAGTGTATTTTTCTTGGGCATCTTCTGCCGCTTTTGCCGAAGTTTCCGCTTTTTCGCCTGAAACATCCATGTATTGCTGATATTTTTCCTGCCAGCTGAGGTTTTCGTTGTTAATTATGTTGTCATAATTCTGGACAGGTTTTTTGCCGTTTGCGATGTTTTGCAGGAAGGAAGCCTTAAGCACCTGCGAGCGCAAAAGGGAATTTCTTATAAGGTTGAACAAAGCCATCAGGCAAATCAGCGGAACCAAAATCATTGTTAATGTAACAGGAAGATTTTTGGGTAATTTAGCTGATATTTTGTGCATTAATTCTGACACAGCCGGAGTGCCTGTCGCAATTGTTTTTGTTTCAGTATTTGTTGTTTCCTGAGTATTTTGCGGTTTGGTTTGTTCTGTTTGTTGGGTTTGCATCGGTTTGTCAGAAACTGAGTTATTTATGTTATTAAGATTATCCGTTGTAACAGGAGTGGCAGCAGAAGTTTTAGCCGGTTGAGCCTGTATTGGGGCTGTTTCTGTTTTTTGTACGGAAACCGGTTTTATATTTGAATCTTTGGCCGGTTGAGCACTTGCAATCTTTGTTGAAACTTGTTTCTTTTCAACTGCCGGTTTTGCCGCAGGTTTAGAAACGGTTTTGGAGGTTGTCTGCTGAGCTGCCTGTTCTTTAGATTTCGGTTTTATTTGTGATTTTGTGGCTGCAGCGGCTGTTGATACAATATCTGCCGCTGTTTTGGTAGGTTGAATTTCCGGAAGTTTAAATCCTGTGGATTGTTTTGCCGGAGCGCTTGAAGCCGGCTGTGACACAGCATGCTGCAGCACAGGAGTTCTTTTTTGAGCAATCAAAGCTCTGTATTCTCTTTCGCCTTCAGTTGCCGGCATACTTTTGGCCGTGTTAGTTTTGATGTCTACAGGGCGGTTTGTAATAACCGTAACTTTTGTATAACCGCCGGTTCCGTCGTTAACGGCACGAACATCCACGTCAGAAACCATATCTTTTACTGATGAAAAATCCGGTTTGCTGCCGGAGGCGCTGTTTACGTTCGGCATTAAAATGACATATTTGTTGTCAGATTTTTTTGTAACAACTACATTGTCAGCGTAAGGGCTTGATGTATAAAGTGTAAATTCAAGTCCGTCTGATGAATTTCTTTTGATATCTACCTGACTGAGAGTATTGTCTGCAAATGCAGGGCGGCCTGTGAAATTGGTTAAACTTAAACATAATAGTAAAATAAGGCCGAATTTTTCGGAGTTTTTAATCATATTTTTTCCGTTGCTTTACCTACCACTTATATAATATATAATACATTGAGATAAAAAAAATTGCTAGTTTTTTAAAAAATTGATACTTTTGTGTTAAGATTGTAAACATGAAAAGCGGATTTACAGCGATAATAGGACGTCCGAATGTAGGCAAATCAACACTTTTGAACAAAGTGCTGGGGCAGAAAATTGTAATTGCGACAGACAAGGCGCAGACAACAAGAAAAAGAATTAAAGGAATTTATACAACGTCTGAAGGGCAGATTGTTTTTATTGACACCCCGGGGGTTCACAAACCTTTGAACAAACTCGGTGAATTCCTTCTTGACGAAGCAAAAGTTGCTGTTCCCGATGCGGATGTGATTCTTTTCCTTGTGGACGGCTCGGAACCTGCCGGCAAAGGCGACAGGTGGATTGCTCAAAATATTCTGGAAACTGAAATTCCGGTAATTATCGTGATGAACAAAGTCGATAAATTAAAAAAGCCGGAAAAAGTTGAAGAAAATCTGCTTTCTTACAAAACTTTGTTTGATAAAAATCTGCCGGTTGTAAAAATTTCCGCAAAAACAGGACGCAACATTGATACTTTGATAAACAATATTTTCAAAAAACTTCCGGAAGGTGAACTTTTGTATCCGGAGGACGTTGTGACGGAAGAAACTATGCGCTCTGTAACAGAAGAAATTGTCAGAGAAAAAATTCTTCTGAATACTTCCGATGAAATTCCGCACTCTGTTGCCGTAAAAGTTGAACAGTATCAGGAGGAGGAAGAAATTGACCGTATTCGTGCGACAATTTTCTGTGAAACCAGGAGCCAGAAGGGAATTTTAATAGGCAAAAACGGTTCTATGCTCAAAAAAATCGGCACGGAAGCACGTCAGGATTTGGAAAAAATCATTGAGAAAAAAGTTTTTCTGGGGCTGGAAGTTAAAGTAGAAAAAGATTGGCGCAAAAAAGAAAATTCTTTAAAAAGTTTCGGCTACGAACAGGAAAAGTAGCAAAAAATATTTTTTACGAATTTTAAGCACAATGTATAGATTTTAAAAAAGGAGAAAATTTTTGGCGGAATTTGCTCATAACTCACCTTTTTTTACCACGGATAATCTGATTTTATTTCCCAGTTGTCCTCCATAATTACGGCAGCGCACCAGTAGCCGGCTTGTGCTTTGTTGCAGCTGTTTGTTTTGTTGCTCATAAAGTCTCCTCGTGTGCAGTTTGGGCAGTGCCAGTTATTTCTGGTTGGGGTTCCTTCTTTGCCAAGCGGAATTAATCCGTTTTTAGAGCTGAAAAAGAATAAAAATGTATCACGCCCAATAACATTGGGGTTTGCAAGCCCGTTTGTGTCAATCCCTACCCATAAACCCTCGTCAATACTGCTGTTTAGATTGATAGTTATAAGGCTGCCGTCATTGGTCAAGAAATTAATGGTATTTGGGCCTGTGTATGTTGTGCCGTAGTAATTAGTTCCGTTAAGATTTTTCCTTTTAACTTTTTTGTTTAAGTCGCTTGTTGAAATAATAATCGGGTGATTGAAGTGTTTGGCAAGATACCGTTCAAAAAAGGCTTCGCCTTTCAAGGAGAAATCCCAGTATTTAAATTCATCATTTTCACCTTCAGCCATGCGGATTGCCTGCAGGATTAGAGTATAGCTTCTTTTTAGGCGGGTTACGGTTTCTTTTTTCTGGTAGCCTTCGATTAGCTGCGGTATTGTCAGCGCAGCAATTAACCCGACAACTCCGATTGTTATCAGCACTTCTGCCATAGTAAATGCTTTATTTATAAACTCTCCATTGTAAACAAAATATTATAAATTATATTAATTATAATATAATTTATATTATTATAAATATAAATTGTCAATTAGTTTGTTTATTGCAGCCGCAAAAGCTATGATGTTTAAATGGATTATAAATTTGAAAATATTACACTGTTGGATTTTGTAAAAACCTTAAGCGCATACAAAGGACTTTCGCTGAGAAAATTGCTTCAGCGTTTAAGTGAAAATCAGGATGGCAGCTCTTATTATCCGAGTTTTTATAACAAATTAAAAAATAACACGCTTAAATTTAAAGAGATAAATGACATAGCAAATGTTTTGGGGTATGAGATTGTTTTCAGAGATATAAAAAATCCGTAAAATTTACCTGAGTTTGCAGGACAGAATTTAATAATCCTGAACCCTCTGCAATTTTTACCCGTTGATATTCAGTTTATATCCGCCGCCGTAGATTGTTTCTATGTATTTTTTACCGTCGGAAATTTTGTCGAGTTTTGATCTGAGATGGCGGATGTGAACCCTGATTGTTTCAACGTCGTCGTCCGGCGCATAGCCCCAGATTTCTTTCAAAAGTTTCTGGGATGAAACCATGTTCCCGTGGTTCTGAAAAAGAAGATTAAAAATATCAAATTCAATCGGGGTCAGTTTTGCGATTTTATCGTTAATTTGAACACTGTAATTTTCAGGCAGAAGAGTAATTTCTCCAAGGGTTTGAAGTTCTCTTGTGGCGATGCTTTCAGGAATCTGATTAGAGCGTTTCAAAAGCGCTCTTACTCTTACCTGAAGTTCTTCCATCTCAAAAGGCTTCACCAGATAATCGTCAACGCCGATATTAAAACCTTTCACCTTGTCGTTTACCTGTGAAAGTGCTGTCAGCATTAAAATAGGTGTGTTTTTGGTTTCTTCGTTTTTGCGAATTCTCTGTGCTACCGTAAACCCGTCAACCTCCGGCATCATAACATCCAGAATTACAAGCGACGGGTTTTCCTGTTTGCACAGTGCAAAGCCTTTTGTTCCGTCGAGGGCTTGAATTACTTTATATCCGCAAAGCTCCAGATTTACCTTTATAAGTTCGTTTATTGCGCTGTCGTCGTCTATTACAAGAATTTTTGTGTTCATAGCTTTAATTCTATAATAAAAAATATCCAAAATATATGATTAATAAAACTTAATAAAAATTATCCGGTAAGATAATCAATTACAGCGCGTTTCAGGGGTTGAATATTTAAAGTTTTGTAAAAAAATAATTTTAAAGTGTAAAAAATACAAATTTTTTATTTTTTGTAGTAATATGTTGATTGCAAATTTACATTGCGTAAATTTTGCAGTGTGGTAGTAAATATACATTTATACAAAGGAGGCACATGAATTGGCAATAACATCACCATTTACAGCGTTTAAGGAAAACGGCAAAAAAGAGATCCACTTGGGACAACACGTTTTAGCAGAATTTTTCGAATGTGATCCGAACACATTGAACAGTATTGATAAAGTAGAAAAGTATATGGTGGATGCCGCCCTTGAATGTGGTGCGACTATTGTCCAGAAATGTTTCCACATGTTTAACCCTTACGGAGTTTCGGGTGTCGTAATTATTTCCGAAAGCCATCTTGCAATCCACACCTGGCCGGAACTTGGCTATGCGGCTGTTGATTTGTTTACCTGCGGCGACAAGTGCGACCCGAAAGTTTCTTACGAATTTTTGAAAGAAAAATTCAATTCTAAAAAAGCAACTTTCACAGAACTCAAACGCGGAATTATTGACGAAGAAACAATGAGAGTTGCAGAAAAACCGTTTGAAATTATGGAACAGCTTGTTAATTAATAAAAAATTCGCAATTATCCCTTGACATACAGCGCTATTAGTCAGAGAGGTTGAAGCCCGAATGAATTCGTTTTTTTATACAAGCCATTTTGTCTTAGACTGTCATTCTGAACTTGTTTCAGAATCTCGTTGAGATCCTGAACTAAATTCAGGATGACAAAATGGCTTATTGTTATTTGTATGTATAGCAAGGGATGATTGCGAAAAATTTATAGATAAATAAAAACAGCAGATTTTGCGTCTGCTGTTTTTTATTAAATTATATAGCAAATTTTGCTAAAATTTTTCAAAACAGTGTCATTCTGAGCCACTCTGCCGAAACAAAACGATTATGTATCGTTTTGTGAGTGGTCTAAGGCTCTCAAAACCTTAAGAGATTCTTCGGACTTCGTCCTCAGAATGACGTAATTTGCCGCTGGAATCTTAGGTTGTTGCACTCCCTCAGAATGGCGGTCAGGCGAAGAATCTCATTATTGTTATATCCGTCAAGGGATAATTGTGAAAATTTTTAATTTATGTAAAAAAATTGACTTTTTATATTAAAAAAGCGATATGTTTATCTTATGATTTTTGCAAGAGGAAAATCAAAACGGTGAGAATTTGAGAATAACCGGGGGATTCAATGATAGAAGAAATTTTGGACAAAAAATCTAATTTTGACTTAACATCAAAAAGTGCATTTTCAAAGGACGATGATTCTTTTACATCGCGTTCTTACGCGGCCTTGCTTGCAAAAAACGCAATTCCGTATTCCCACCGAAAGGTTGCTGATAATTATACTATTATCAAACGTGTTTTCAAATTTCAGGCTGTGTCCAGCCGTATAACAAATACGGAAAGAGCGCTTCTTGCCAAGTATGATTTCAATATTCTCGAATACACAACCGTAAAACAAATGTATGAAGAACTTGCTCTTCTTCAAAAATGGTCTGCCTCACAGGATGTCAAACTTAAAAACGATGCGGATACTATCCTTGAAATCAGAGCAAAAGAACTTAAATATATTGATTCAAATCGTTATGCAAACATTTCAAACGAGATTTATAAGGGTTATGTCGCTCTGGAACATTACTTTGAGGAAATAAGCAAGTATAAAGAAGTTTAGCAATTTTATTTTGATTATAAAGGCGGGTTTTAATCCCGTCTTTTTTCCGGCAAATTTATATCTAAAATAACAAAAGGACTTGATTTATTTTATTCAAGTCCTTTTTATTGTTAAAAATTTATCAAAACGATTAAGCTTCAGCGGTTTCTTCAGCCGGAGCTTCAGCAGCCGCAGCGGCTTTGGCTTCTTCTTCAGCTTTAGCTTTTGCTTCGGCTTCTGCCTGAGCCTTAGCTTGAGCCTTTTTAGAAAGCTTAACGGTTTCTTTTTTCTTGTAGTTCAAAGTGCCGTCATCGTTGCAGTTTTTGATTAAGTAAGCAACGGTTTCGGTCGGCTGAGCGCCTTTTTTAACCCAATCAAGCGCAGATGTTTTGTCAAGCTGCATAACTTTAGTTTTCGGGTTGTAATAACCGAGTTCCTGAACCGGTCTGCCTTCACGTTTAGTTGTTGAGTTGATAACTATAATTCTGTATGAAGGGTTCTTTTTAGCGCCCATTCTTTTCAATCTGATTTTTAACATTTTAAATTTTCCTTCTTAATTATGATAGTGACCATAACTCCGGATGAGCCGGAATTTTATCTCCGGATTGGACAAACACTGCAGCCGCGCCGTATCTGGCAATCCTTGAACAAGGCTTAAGAGGAATTGCCCGTTCCGATTCAATTATAATCACAAAAAGAACGGATAATCAAGAGGGGATTAAGAAAAGTGAAGAGAGTTGAAAGGTTGAACGGGTGAAGGGGTGAAAGGTTTGTTTCGGGAAGAGATACTAAGGCGCTATGGCGCTGGGAGGTTTCGGATAAAAGACGTAAGGTCGTTAAGACGTTAAGACGCTAAGTTCGATACGTAAAATAATTCCCTCGCCCCTTGTGGGAGAGGGAAGAATTTCTTAATGAGCGCAGCGAATTTAGAAATTCGGGTGAGGGGTCAATGAGTGAAGGATGATGAAAGTTGAATGGTTGAGCAGGTGAAAAGTTGAAAAGGTTTTTTACGTAAAATAATCCCATTGTTTTGCGGATAGTTATATTCAATTTGTCATCCTGAGGCTTTAGCCGAAGGAGCCCCTTAAAACGCGATGGGATTCTTCGGTCGCTACGCTCCCTCAGAATGACATGAAAAAAAGTACGTCATCCTGAGCCACTCTGCCGAACAAAACGATTGAGTATCGTTTTGTGAGAGGGCGAAGGCTCCCCCTAAAAATCCAAATAGATTCTTCGGACTAGCGTCCTCAGCATGACGTGAATAATAAAAAAACAAAATGCCGCTATAGCGGAGTGAACAATAATTTCAGACGAGGCAGACAACAAAGGCGGGTATTGTTTGAGCGCAGCGAGTTTACCCGCCTGAAGACCGAGTCTAGCAAATTATTAGAGAACGAAGCGTGCGGCTGGTTTGCGTCGCTTTGCCACCAAAGCGACCGCCGTCCGCGCAGGACAAAACAAAAACTTCAATGGGATTATTAGGATGCTTCGCTTAGAATGAAATGAAAAACCATAGGGTTGTAATGCCTCAAGAACGTTCGACTGGCTTAGTCCGGAATTTCTTCTAAGATATCTTTAACACTGCATTTTAAAAATTTGGCAATTTTTTCAAGCGTGCTGAGTTTTAGATCAACATGCTCGCCTTTCATTAATTTAGTGATTGTTGCAGGACTGATCCCGGTTAATTCCGCAATTTCTTTTCTGGTGTAACGTTTATTCCATCTAACTCTAAATAAATTAATAATAACCATAAAACCTAGTCCGGAATTTCTTCTAAGATATCTTTAACACTGCATTTTAAAAATTTGGCAATTTTTTCAAGCGTGCTGAGTTTTAGATCAACGTGCTCGCCTTTCATAAGTTTGGTAATAGTGGTTGTACTAAGACCTGAAGCTTCAGCAAGCTCTTTGCCTGTGTATCGTTTATTCCATTTGACTTTAAATAAATTCACAATAATCATATTTACATTGTATTTTTTTGTTGTGTAAAAGATATTTTTCTGTTGACAACTTGATATTATCAAGCTATAATTTGATTATTGAAATATTGCTTAATATTTAAGGTGATTTATGGAACAGGACAATACTCCGTTCGGGCGTTATGAAGATTTAATTTCCGAACTTGAATATAAGTTAGAAGATTTGTTATCTCATATTAAATTCTTGTCTAATTCCACTTCGGGCTGGGGAAATGATTTTGATTTTTCTGCAAAAGATATTAATGCCATGAGCCAGACGCTCTATGACAAAGCAGGCTCTGCACTTTTTGTTGTCGAAAAATTGAAAGCCTCTTTAAATCATCTGAATGTCTGATTGTCCTTGAGGTCTAAATATCCACATCCTTCATCATCTCAACAAGCGTGCTGACCGTTGTGTCCATACTTACAATATCTGAAGTTCTCTGCTGCAGAAAGGCATTGATTTTTGGCATCATTTCGATTGCTATATCAAGTTTCGGGTTGGTTCCGGGCTGGTACATACCGACATCAATCAAGTCCTTGTTTTCCCTGTAAAGAGCCATAATCGCACGCATTTTTCCTGCCGCGGCCTTGTGTTCGGGTGTTGCAATTGCTGACATAAGCCTTGAAATACTTCCAAGAACGTCGATTGCAGGGTAGTGGTTCATCTCTGCAACTTTACGCGACAAGAATATGTGCCCGTCGACAATACCTCTTACAATGTCGACAATCGGGTCTGAGATGTCATCGCCTTCCATCAAAACCGTATAAAGTGCGGTTATAGACCCTTTCGGGCTGTTTCCGGCTCTTTCAAGAACTTTTTGAAGCCATGAAAAAATAGACGGCGGATAACCTTTCATAGTCGGCGGTTCCCCGATTGAAAGCCCGACTTCGCGGCCCGCCATTGCACAACGGGTTACTGTATCTGTCATAAGGAAAACTTTTTTGCCCTGATCTCTGAAGTATTCACAAACGGCAGTGGCTGTAAGTAAAGCTTTTTGTCTTATCAAAGGCGGCTGGTCGCCCGTAGAGCAGACAAGAACGGATTTTTTCATACCTTCTTCACCGAGAGAATCCTCTACAAACTCTTTAACTTCCCTGCCGCGTTCTCCGATTAGCGCAACAACGTTGACGTCTGCGTCAGAATTTCTCGCAATCATGCCAAGAAGCGTACTTTTGCCGACCCCTGACCCTGCAAACAAGCCCAGACGCTGTCCGCAGCCCATTGTCATGCAGCTGTCGATTGCCCTGACTCCTGTTGAAAATATTTCGGTAATAATAGGTCTTTCAAAAGGCCCGGGCGGCGGCCCTTCTATCGGTTTCCAGACTGCTCCCGTTGTATCAAGAGGCTTGTCGTCAATCGGTTCTCCCATAGGGTTTATAAGTCTTCCAAGAAGAAAGTCCCCGACAGGTATAATAATCGGTTTTCCCATTGATGTGACTAAGCTTCCCTGACCAATTCCGTTTCCGTCAAGAAGTAAGAGCAGCTGCGCCGCTTCTCCTTTAAATGCTACGACTTCCGCAGGTTTTTTCTCTCCTGTTTCAGTTTCAATGTAGCATAAATCACCGATTTTAAGTCCCGGAAGTTTGACTTCTACTGTCAGGCCCAGAAGCTTTGATACCGTTCCTTTAAACTTAAAAAGTGTCGTTTCATTCAGTTTTTCCTTAACCCTCTGTTTCAGGTCAATTAATCTGCTGTCGTCAATGTTTTGCATAATAAGATTATAATTAGAATTAATTCAAAAAACAATTTGTTTACATATTTTCCTTTGTGGTAAAATAATTTAGGAGTAAGATAGATGACATTACCACAAAATTTCGGAATAGCAATGATAATGACACTTATCGCAGGTTTGACAACTGCGGTGGGCGGAGCAATAGCTTTTATTGTCAAAAAGGACAACCTAAAGGCTTTATCTGTAGGGCTGGGGTTTTCAGCCGGTGTTATGATTTTTCTTTCTTTCACTGATATTATTCCGGAAGCCGGCGAAATGCTTTCCGTAAATTTCCCAAATCACTTTGACTGGCTTGTTCTTGCCGGATTTATCGCGGGTATTGTTGTTGCAATATTGATTGATTATTTTTTGCCTGACCATGTTGATCCTGATGAACTTGCAGATCCGGAGGCTCCTTGTGCTCACAGACATAAAATTAAAAGAGCAGGTCTTTTGACAGCTATTGCAATATGTGTTCACAATTTTCCGGAAGGTATGGCAACATTTTTGACTACAACTCAGAACTTGACGCTCGGAATTTCGGTCGGACTTGCGATTGCTATTCATAATATTCCGGAAGGGATTGCTGTTGCGCTTCCTATATACCATGTTACGGGCAAAAAACGTTATGCAATGCTTTATGCGGCCTTATCCGGTATTACAGAGCCTATCGGGGCTGTAATAGGCATGTTTTTGTTCAGTCTTTTCCTTCCGCAGGTTCTTGTCGGAATTCTTCTTGCGGCTGTTGCCGGTATTATGATTTACCTTTCTTTTGACACTCTGCTTCCTTTATCCCGTGAATATGGAAACTGGCATCTTTCCATGATCGGAATAGTTACCGGTATTTTATTTATTTGGACAGGATTGATATTATTAGGTCAAGTTTAATGGTGTCCGAAATTCTTATGCCGCAAGCTTTTTGGCGATTGCTTGTCCGTAAAAATACGTACGTATTTTTACTTAAGTAAAATTACGGACTTTTTTTATTTTAAAAATCGGTTATACTCAGAATATAAAGATACAACCGGGATAAAAATCAGAAGGGAAGAAGCTTTTAGACCGGTAAGGGAGAACAACGGGATATTTTCTTACTGTTAAAACCTTAAAATGTATTAAAATCAAAAAAATGAAATATTTGACAGCAAGTATTTCTAAAAGAGGGCAAATTGTCCGGAAAAAGATTTGTACATTGAAAATCCTTTGCACAGCAAAGGGTCTATTTAAGATGTTTTATTATTTAAACTCCAACTCTTAACACCCTAATCCGTTTAATACGGAAGTATTTTTAAACTATCTTACTCTATCGGGAGGATTTTTCCTCCCTTTTTATTGGACAGAGATATTATTAATGAAACTGGATATGGATAGGTTAAGATGGAAAGATAGCTTAAAAAATTAAGGAATTAAGTAATGAATATATCGCCAAAGGAACTTAATGTTTTGACTTTGGTTGCTCAAGGCTATTCCGATAAAGAAATCGGTGTTAAATTGAGGATTTCCGAGCGTACGGTTCAGACTCATATAACAAGGATAATTATGAAATTAAAAGCGAAAAACCGGGTCAATGCTGCAGTTTTATTTTTTGTAGACAATTCAAAACTGTTTAAAAAAAACAAAAAAAGTTAGGACAAGCTATGAAAAGAATTATATTACACTGGACTGCCGGAGAATATTATCCGACGGCAGCAGAGAGGAACTATTATCATTTTTTGGTATGCGGGGACGGAAGGATTTATAAGGGAAAATTCAGGCCGGAGGATAATCTTGTATGTGTAAAAGGCTGTTATGCTGCACACACCGGAGGCGGAAATACCGGTTCAATCGGGATTGCTCTATGCGCAATGGAAGGTTTTCAGGACAGACAACATTGCGGAAAGTATCCTATAACACCTATTCAATTTGAAGCCGCAATGCAATTATCAGCCGGAATTGTTCTTAAATACGGGCTAAAGACTGATAAATCCGGAGTTATGACGCATTATGAATTCGGCATCCGGCATCCTTCTACAACCAGTTACGGCAAGCCTGATATTACTTATATTCCGCCGTATCCATGGGTTGGCAAAAATGAGGCAGGGGACTTTATACGTTCAAAAATCAGATGGTACAAAGCAAAAATGAAAGAGGTTTAGGTATGGAAACAGATTTTTACGATTTATCCGGCGGGATTAATTTTGCGCTCACTAAGACAGAGCTGGGAATTGATACAAAAAAGATGTACTGGTCGGACAGCAAAAATGTTGAAATATACAAAAACAGAGGAATTGTAAAACAGGCAGGCAACAGTTTGCTTTGCTCTGTCCCTGATAATGATGCGATAACCGGACTTCACGAAATGTTTTACAGAGATGATGTAAAACTTGTTATAACAACTATTTCAGGAAAAGTTTATGTCTACAATCCTCAAAATGGCGCAATGACAAAACTTAATAAGACATTAAAAGGTAAAAAGCCCCGGTTTGCCTCGTTTTTAAACGGCGTACTTGTAATAACCGAAAGTGACGGATTGTTTTATATAAAAAATGATTCCTCATTCAGTGTTGTTGAATGTAATCTTAAAAATGCATCTGGTATAACCGTAACAGGAGATGTTTTGACGGTTTACAAAAGCCGTGTGTGGGTTGCAAGCCAGTCTACTATTTATTATTCAGCTCTTGGCTCTTACACGGATTTTACAACCCAGAATGACGCCGGATATATAAGCGATTTTCATACAGATACGGCAGAGATTACAGCATTAAAATCTTACAAGGATTATCTTGCGATTTACAAGAAGAATATGGTTTATCTGCTGACCGGAACAAGCCCTGATGATTTTGCAATAGTTCCGTTTGCCGACAGAGGAACTGTTGCACCCGGATGCGTTGTGAATGTGGATAACAAACAGTATTTTCTGTCTTCCGGTATATATGCGCTTGAACAGGTCGGGGAACTTAACCAAATCCAGCTTGGTTCAGAGATTTCGCTCAAAATAAAACCGGAGTTTGACAACCTTAATACAAGTAAACTTTCCGAAGCTGTCTGTGTGCATTACGAAAATAAAAATCAAATGTGGTTTTTCCTTCCGTATATTGCGGAGGATTACTACAAAACTATCTGGATAAACGATTATGTGAATAAGGCCTGGTACAAAAGGGTCGTGCCGCAAAATGTTACAACAGCAGCTTTGTTTGACAATTATGTTGTGACGGCTGACAATACCGGAAAAATTTACAGGGAGGCTTACGGGTCAACATTCAACGGTGTTCCGATTGATTTTATGTGGAAATCTCCATTCCTTTCAATCGGTTCTCCGCACCATAAAAAAGTGATTGATGAATTTTATTTTATTCTGGATGATGCTTATGATAACAACTTTAATTTTTCTGTTTACAAAGACTATGACAGTCAGTTAGGTGATGATCCGGAAAAGATTTATTCAGTGCATTACGATCAATTAATCTGGGCGGACGATGAAACTTCTGACAATCTGCCCTGCCACTGGGCCGAAGATGATGCTGATATTCCGGTTTGGCCGGCAAATAAAGATGTGCTTGAAAAGGCTGAAATCTCAGAATCCAACTATGCCGTGCAGCTGTGTGTGGAAGGCTCGGAACAGACTGAAAATGTGGCAATTATCGGGCTTCAATTCCGGGAAATATATAACGATGACTAGCGCTGCTCATTTATATAAATAGTACTTACACTTTGAAAACCAAGAAAGGAAAAAGAAAATCATGACAGACACAAATTCTTACTCAGCTTTTATTCCTGAAATATGGAGTGCAAAACTAAACACCATGCTTGAAAAAGAGTGTGTAATGCTTCAATGTGTCAACAGAAACTATGAAGGAGAAATTAAAAATCAGGGCGACAAGGTAAAAATCATTACACCGGCTCCTGTAACGATTTCAACACTAACAACTGGTTCGATTTCTTACAGTGAATTAGAGCCGACATCAACAGATCTTGTCATTGATCAGAAAAAGTTCTTCGCATTTAAGATTAATGATGTTGCGCAGGTTCAGGCAAATACAGATATTATGGAAGCCCATCTTCAAAATGCCAAAAATGCAATTGAAGAAGTGCAGGATGCCTATCTTCTTTCAATGCATGCAAATGTGGATGAAGACAATATTGTCGGCTCAGATTCTGCTCCTGTAACCCTTGATAAAACAACTATTTATCAGCAGTTTGTGAATTTAGCAATGAAACTTAAGGATTCTAATGCAGTGAAGGCAGGTAAGCGTCCGTGGGTTGTTATTAACCCTCTTGTTGAATCTTATCTTCTTCAAAGCACAGAATTTATCGGCGCAAATAACGTTGCGGATGAAACTCTCAGGGAAGGTGCAATCGGTAGAATTGCCGGCATGGATGTTCTTGTTAGTACCAATCTAACACCGGTTTCAAATAATTACTATATTCTTGCAGGTACAAACGATGCAATCACTTTTGCATCACAATTGGCAAAAATCGAAAGCTTGCGTGATAAAGACAGTTTTTCAGATTTGGTAAGAGGACTTTACCTTTATGGTGCAAAAACTGTTCAGCCTAAAGCACTCGCTAAAATGGTAGTCAAAGATCCTGCCTCATCATCAGATACGGATTCAGGTTCTGAGGACTTAGAAGGTTAAGCAAGCAGGCTTTCACATATAAAAGCGCCCGCTGGCGTGTTTAGGCAACGGGTGCTTTTTTAAAAGAAATAAGGAGAGAATTCAATGATGAATACAAATACATTAAATCAAATTTCATCTGCTGCCGTGCCTCAGCAAACGGGTTTGATGAATAATCCGGCATCCGGTTTTATCCCTGGTGCAGGGGCTGTCGTGTCAAATACCGGAACAGGAAGTGCAGACTCTATAAGACAAACTGCGATGAGAGATATGAATATAATCGGCAGTCTTATGCAGTCAGGCATTATCAATCCGGTGCAAGGACAACATTTGATGAACTATATACTGTATAAGGCGCAACAGATTATAGCCAAGCAAATTCAGCCCATGCCTCAGGCCGTTCCGGCAGGCGGAATAGTTCCGGGGATAGAAGCCTTTTTGAAGGAAAATCCGGAATTCTTCAACCAGAACGGACGAAAACAGGTACTGGAATATTTGAAAAATTCAAATGCCGTAGTTGACAAGGATGAAATTCAGCAGATATCCCAAATGGTAGAAGCGTTGGAACAAGGTGCGATTGACGGGTATTTGCAGAAACAGGCTCACGAGAAATCAATAAATGACGAAAACAAGGCCGCCAAAGAGAAGTTAAGAGCAAATGCACAAAACTCCAATGCGGCAGATGCAAATGCGAGGGTATTTACCCGTGAGCAAATCGGCAGAATGAGCAGTGCGGAATTTGCCAGAAACGAAAAAGCAATAATGGAACAATTAAGAAAGGGCTTAATCCGATAATGACGGCAAATTAAATAAATCTTGCGGACGGAATTTCTGCCGTCCGCAGGATTTCAAAACAACTCAAGGAGAAAATATGAATTATTTTGATTTAGTAAACAAATGTCTGGCAGAACTCAATTACAAACAGGTTAATGCATTCTCTGAATTAACCAAAAACGATCATAAAAAGATTAAAAACATAATCAATTTGGTAAATACCGAGGTCTGCAATTATGATAACTGGAACTTTAAGTTGAGGAAAACCACGCTTAATCTTCCGGCAAATAGTACGGAAATTGATAATACTATATATGGAAGGATAGCCTCTATTTTGATAGACGGGCATGTATACAAATATTTTGACAAACCGGAAGTTTTTATTAACGGCAAAGCACCTTCAGGAACATACAGCTGTTTTAATGACAAACTCCTGATGCCTGAATTTGATAAAGACAAACCTGTTAATGTTGTATATTATACGGCCAATACGGTTATTAGTGCTGAAGGTACAGAAAAGAAACTTCTGGAAGCCGAAACTGACATGTCGTTAATTCCAGATGAATTTGCGGAACCCGTTATTGTTTACGGAACCTGTATGCGCTTAAAAGCAAACCCGCAGCATGTAAAATTCAGCTATTGGATGAGCATGTACAACAGTACACTTGCTTCCATGCGATCAAGAATTACAGTTGATTCAGAGGCTGCACCTTTTGTAAATATGCGCAGATATTAGGTTTCAGTGTAAAAAAGACAAAAAAAACAGGAAGTTTTCATTGCCCCCTGTTAAGATTTACACTAGCCGAAATATAAATAGCAATATTATTATACAATTTTTTTTCAAAAAGTACAAACTTTACTAAGAAATGTAAATTATGAACAGATTAACACAACAGCAAAAACGGTTTGTGACCGAGTATATAAAGTCGCTTGACGGCGAGGTTTCAGCCCGAAAAGCAGGGTATAAATCAAAGGATTTAAAGGCAGTTTCAAACGAGCTTCTTTCAAACAAACTTGTAATAAATGAAATAAAAGAACAGTTGAAAAGCCAGATAACTTCCCTCAGGGTAAATAAAGGCTACGTAATTCAAAAACTTCTTCAAATAGCTGAATTTTCTCTGGAAGAAGAAGATGTTCTGGATAAAGAAGGTAATTATACCGGTAAAAAGAAACTCAGGGACACTTCTGCCGGACTTAAAGCTCTGGAAAGTCTTTGTAAATACCTTGGATTTAATTCTGAAAATCAGGATGATGAATACCGTCATGCCAGAATTATTACTATCTCAAACCTTGATGAAGACAAAATTTAGATAAATAAGGAGATTTTTTATGAAAAACAAAGATGAAAATATTGAAGAAATGCTTTTGAGCAGTGCATCTTTGGATGATTTAATCAGAATGAAAATCGAAACCGAATTTCAGGATGAAATGAAAAGAGCAAAAGAGCTTAAAGCTAAAAGAGAAAAGAAGGTTTACACAAAGATTGCAGATGTTCCTGACGGGTACGTGTTTTCAAAATATGCTGTCTACAAGTATTACAACAGGCATAACAAGCAGGAAACTTATATTAACGGAATTCAGGCAGATGCTCTCCTCGGGCTTCAGAACAACATAAGAGCAAAAATTTTGAAAGGTGAACTGAGCACATTTTCAACAGATGATGCTTATGTAAAGTTTGAAAAAGTATGTGTAAATTCCTGAACCTTGTAATCGACAGAGTGCATTCACGCTTTGAAAATGTTGAATATCTTTCAAATGTAATATTTTTATATTTAAGATATGCAAAGTTTTTGAATGATGATTATGCACCTGACATAAATTATCAGACAATAATTTCAAAAATAGAGAACTGCGGACGGTTATTTTTTGTTGTTCTTGATTCAAAAAGCGGTGAATTTGCAGGATTTATCTATATCGACAACCTGATTGGAAACAATAAAGAGCTTCACGGCGGGGAAATCACGGCTTGTTTTGAAAAGAAATTCTGGGGAAATTTTGTAAAATCCACAGCAGACAAATTTTTTGATTATTGTTTTAACACTTTAAAGTTTAAAAAAATAAAAGCACAGATTTATCCGTTTAATTCGCGTGTCAGAGCGATATTAAGATATTCGGGCTTTAAAAAGGACGGCGTTTTGCGCGGAGAAACCCTGAAAAACGGAGAATTGGCGGATGTGGAAGTTTATTCACTTTTGAAATCTGACACTAAATTTGTGCGGATAAGTTAAGGAAAGGTAAAAGATGAAAATAGAGACAGAAGATTTGACAACGGTAATAACGCCGGAACTGGAAAACAGTCTTGTGGCGGATATTGCTGACAGATATGACAGATATAATGATTTGAGAAGCCTTCAGATTACGGATAACCGGCTGATGCGCGAGGCTATTTACAATAACGATATCCCGAAAATTAACGGCTGGGACAATAAAATTAAACTTCCTGATATTTACGAACTTGCGCAGACTCTAAAATCTCACATCAGTGACAATTTGTATTCTCATCCGGAGGCGATGTTTGACGTGTCCGGCGCAACCCCTGAAAGCCAGCAGTATGCAAACAAGCAGAAATCAATGCTGGTAAACACTTTCGAACAGATGAAGCTGGAAGATGAGATTGAAAAAGTAATAAACGGGATTGTTGAAACCGGCGAATGTACGCTTTTTGTCGGCTGGGAAACGAAAGTGAAACGAACAAGAAGGGTTATGAGCCTTCAGGAACAGCTGGAAGACCCGCATCATAGAACCTTTGCAGTTGAAGAAAAACTCGTTTATGACAACGCTAAAGTCAAACACATAAAATCTGAGGATTTTGTTTTTGATAAATCAGACCGTGACAACTGGGACAGATGTGCAAAAATTTACAGAACATATTCAACGATAGATGAAATAATATCTGACAAGGCAAACAATTTATTAGCAGAAGACAAATTGGAAACCCTGAAAGGAGTGGTGGCAGGAAGAAAAACTAAAAATTTTGACAAAGCAATTGAAGACAACAAAGTTGAAATTTTGGAATTCTGGGGAGATTTGGAACTTGCAGACGGCAGAATTCTAAAAAACTGGCTGATTGTCGTTGCGGCAAGACGTGAAGTGATAAGATTTGAACCAAATCCGTTTGTTATCAATCCTTTTATTCATGCAAACATAATTGAATCACCGGCAACCGGACGTGGAATTTCACCATTGAGGGTGGCTTTGATTTTGAACAATCTTTCATCAACAATTTTGAACAAACAAATAGATGCGCTGGCTTTGATGATGAATCCGCCTTATCTTGCGCCAAAAGGTTGTTTTAGCGGAGAACAAATCGTAAGCCCCGGAAAAATTATAGAATACGATTCCGCCTTAATGCCAAATCAGCCGATACCGTTGAGTTTTGATAAAGCAATGGTAGGATGGGATTTTCTGAATTATTTTAAATCCACTATTGAAAGTGCGACAGGAATCTTCAAAAATATGGCAGGCAACACTCAGACGACAGCAAGGACGGCCACGGAATTGAATTACTCTGCGAACGGGCAGGAGGCGAGATTGAATATGTTTCTTGATGCAATTAACCGCAAAGTAATTGTGCCGATGGTTGAAAAGACAGCTGATATAATTGCAAATTTTAAACTCGGAACAGAAGTTATAGGAATTCATGATAAAGGCAAAGTTTCTTTTCTGGAAATTGACGACAAAATTCGAAACGGCAATTATATTTACAGATACGGCGACAGAAAGGCAACTTTTGAGCGCAAGATGAGATTGAAAGAACTTTTTGAAGTCGTGAAATCATTTGCGGAAGTTCAGGAAGTTGCACAAAAAGTTGACTGGCTGGAATGTTTTAAATTTGCGCTGGAACAGTACGGAATTGAGAATGCAAACCTGTTCTTAAAGGCTGAAAATGACAGCACCTCCGCTACTGAAGAGTCATCTGCAAAGCAAAATACACCGCATAACCCCAATAAATAAATTCTGATTATTTTGACATCAGTTATTTATATTCTCAGGTGCCGCTATTTTTCTCCTATCTGTGGCTCCTCATTGCGGCACCTTTTTCTTACCTTGTTTTACCCTGTGAACAAAAAGGAATAAAAATAATGATATACAAATTACTGAAAGCACAAAGAGAGTTTTTGGAAATTCCGCACAGATACACACTTGATGTTGCGGTATATCAAGGCGGTTACGGCTCAGGAAAAACATTTGCGGGTTCTCTTCTCGGGATTCTTTTAAGCTTAAAATTTCCCGGAATACGCGGACTTGTCGGTGCACAGACGTATACGCTCGTCAGAGATACCACGCTTCAGACTTATTTTGAACATCTTGAAAATATGGGATTTAGAGAGGGCGTAGATTTTGAGTGGTCTTCGTCCTTGCAAAAACTTTCATTTTATAACGGAAGTGAAATCCTGTTCCGGCATTTTGACGAACCAAATAAACTTAAATCTTTAAATCTCGGTTTTGTAGAGATTGAAGAAATGTCTGATATTCCTTATGACACCTTCAAGATGCTTTTGAGCCGGATGCGCCAGCAGAAAAAGCCGGATTGGAAAAATTTTACATACAGAATTTTTGCGCATACAAACCCCGAAATGCAAAAAGGCTGGGTTTACAAAACTTTTGTTGAAAATCCTGCGCCGAATTACAGACTTGTAACAGCGCCGACGACGGAAAATATCTATCTTCCGGAAGGGTTTTGCGACGAACTTAAAAAATTGTATGATGAACAATATTACAATATTTTTGTTCTTGCAAAAAACGGCGAATATAATAAAGGACTTGTTGTCAAAGATTTTACGGACGAAAACATCAGGGATATTCAATATTGTCCTGATATGGATCTACATATAAGCTGTGACTTTAACGTTGACCCTATGGCGTGGGTTCTTGCCCATAAAACTGAAGATAAAGTTTTTTATTTTGACGAAATTGTTCTCGAAAATACTACAACCGCACATGCTTGTGACGAATTCTGCAGGCGTTATCCGGCACATAGCGGAAAGATTATCATAAACGGAGATGCCTCGGGCGACAACCGTTCCTGCACAAGTGAATACACAAATTACGTAATAATCAAAAAGAAACTTTTAAAATACGGTTACGACGTCGATATCAGGATAAAAGCATTTAATCCGCCGATAAAGAACAGAATTGCAGCTTTCAATGCAAAAGTCAGGTCGGCGGACGGAGAAGTGTGCCTTTATGTTGACAAAAAATGCGAAAAACTTCTCTACAATATTTACAACCTCAAATACCAGGAAGGCAGCTCAAGAATAGATGTGCCGACATATCAGCAGATAAAGCAGACTAAAGAACTTAAGTTTTTATCTCACCCGATGGATGCGGCATCATACCTTGTTGATTATTACTGGCCAATAAAGCTTTAAAAACGAACAGTTAAAGAAAGGGAAAATATGAAACAGATTTTGAATTTTGAAGATTTACACAAAAAAGCGAATGAATATAAAATACTTTGTGAGATAGCGGGCAGGGCAATGAACGCCGGAGCAGGCGCAAAGGTTTATAATCAATGGAAAAAACTGGACGGATTTCACGAGCAAAAGACGAATTTTAAAGGGCTTTTGTATTTTGACGGTAAAGAATATGTGATTTGTTATCTTGGCACAGACAGCAAAAGTATTAAGGATCATATAGAAAACCTTGTTATGGGCATATTTGGCAAAAGTCTCCAGATGAGGCTTGCAAATTTTTACTACAAAAAATGTAAAGAAAAATACGGGTTTTACAATGACAGACTGACGCTTGTCGGGCACAGCGAAGGCGGCACCGAGGCCGCTTATACTGGGATAAAAAACAGGGTAAGAACAGTAACATTCAACGCATTCGGCCTGAGCAGAAGATTATATGACGCAAAAGCGGATTATTCAAATCTGATAACCAATTACCGTGACGCTTCCGACCTTGTATCAAAATTAAGAGAAACCCCCGGAAGGACATTTGTTGTTCCGTCAAAAACCAATCAGTGTTTTGTAAAGCGGATTTTCGGGTCGATAAAATCACATAAGCTTGAAAATTTCGGGGATTGCTGCGAGGCTGTGCCGGTTAAAGAATATATGGAATTGCACCCTTTTTTTATAAATTCATACAAATTATTAAAAAGGTTGTGAAGGACATTGTTTTAGAGCGCAGAAATAATAAGAGGAATTTAAGGATGGAAAATTTGCTTAATTATGCACCGATACTGGTTGCGGTGATGATATTTTTAGTGCAGCAGCGGATTGTGATAACCCCTGAGCAGCTGGAGAAGAAGCACAGAGAAATTATTGATGATATAGAGGAAAAATTTGTTTCAATCCACAGTTTTAATGACTTAAAGGAAAATTTTGGAGAAATGAAGGAGAAGATAGACAAAATTTATGACTTTATAATAACTGTTAAATAAGGGCGATAAGACAATCGGGCGATAAATCTCCGTTCTAATGTTTTTAATGTAAAGATTTGTAAAAAATCTTATAAAAAAACTCTTATATTTTAAAGTTTCAACCTTAAAATGCCGATAACCATAGCAAAGAATTGTTACTAAAGTGAAAGGAAAGCGGACTTAATGGGACTGGCAGCATCACAAGCAAGATTTTTAGCCATAACAGCAAGAAAAGCTAACTGTGAATTTCAGTCAATGCAGATAGCACAGCAAAAGCTGTCCATTACCCGTGACCTTGAAGCGGCAACGGCAGAATATCAGAGTGCATTAAATGCATCTAAGTTAGTTTGGGATCCGGACGGTACAGGCGATAATACATTTGATTTGACTTACGATATTATGATGAGGCCGTCGGCCATAAATAATTATGCACCATACTTTATAACAGCACGCGACGGCAAGATTGTTTTAGACAGCAAGATGGCGGCTGCAGCAGAAGCCGCAGGTATTCCGAAAGACGGATGTGAACCCTCAGAAGAACTGTTCTTGAACTTTTTGAATCAGATGGTTAGAACAGGCGGTATGAGTGAATCAGATGCCGCATCCTGCCGTGCGGTCGGGCTTTTGGAAAATGTTGGTATGGGCGCACCGATGCTTGATAAAACAACAGCATCTGAAATGACTACTACTGACTTGATAGCTTATTTGGATTTGTTGATTGCAAATACTACAGAAACATCCTCTCAGGCAGACAGAGATCTTGTTGGCGCTTTGTCATTTAATTTTGGCAAAGATGACGAAGGTAATGAATTGACAAGACCTGATGGTTCTCCTATCGATTTAAATTTGCAGACGACAATTAAGGATAAGGGTTACGCAAATCAGAATTACTTTGTTGTAAACGGTAACAGGACAACTGATACGGAATTTGATTTTACGGATTTATTAACCAGCGATATCACTTTTGCAATGACAGGTGATAAGAATAAAAACGGATTCTGGAAAAAGATAGTTGCCGGTATTGGTGCCGCATTCACCGGAGGTTTTGCATACTGGACATACGGTGGTATTATGGATCTATTGGGGTATTCTAAAGGCGGTATTCCTGAAGATACTTCTGATACGGATTTAGCCTTGTTGACGTTTTTAGATGAATTGTTCAATGGAGTTTCAACACTTTTTGATCTTGGAAATGCGGATGAACTGACTCAGAACGCTTTCCAGTACGCAATTCAGGAAACATTGTCTTTGTTGGATCAAGAGATAGAATACCCGCCGAGAAACCACTCTGTAGACGCATTCAATGATGTTGTAAATATGAGTGATGAACATAACTGCTGGGTTTCAAAAAAGGCAAACAAAAATAAAAACTATGGTTCAAAAGCTATCAGTTTGTCAAGTTTGACTGAATCATTCCTGACATTTTTCGCTCAGGGTATGAATGGGTTTGACCAGACATATTATATCGTACAGAGAGGTGATAAATCAAGCTACGTAACTGATGACCCTTATTACATGTGGCAAGTCGGTGATCCTAATGCTGAAACTACAATAGATATGTATCTGGCAGAATTTTATTCTTCAATGTTCAACAACCTTTGTAACAGCGGCTGGACAGAAAACGACCAGATTACGGATAAAGAATTCTTAAGCAACAGTTTGCTTAATGCTCAATACTTTATCTCTTCAATGAGCAGCGACAACTACTACTTCCAGGATAGATATACCGAAAACGGCTATGTTGTTGAAGTTACAGATGATGACGCAATCACACAGGCTGAACTTGCATATACTATCAAGAAAAGCAAACTTAACAGTAAAGAAGAAAAACTTGATATAGATATGCAGAAACTTGACCTTGAAATATCAGCCCTTACGACGGAATATGATACAGTTAAACAGTTGATTAACAACAACGTGGAAAAAACGTTTACGATGTTCAGTTCATAATAAAGTGAAGAGTGAGGAGTGAAGGGAGTTGAAAGGTGGAAAAGTTGAAGGGGTGAAAGGTTTGTTTCTTAAATTAATTTTCCCTCTCACTCTTGGATGCTAGTTCGAACCGGCGAAAATATAATTTTCCCTTGCCCGGCGGGAGAGGGCTAGTGTGAGGGGTTGAACTGAAAGTGTGGCGTGAAGAGTGA
>CALVAX010000008.1 GCA_944325605.1 Candidatus Gastranaerophilales bacterium | reverse complement strand
GTTTCCTTGTCTTAGTTAACGGCACATTTAAACAAAAACTTTAATTTTTATCCCCTCTTTTGTAATATTTCGTTACATTAGGAGCAGAAATTCAAGTATATTAACAAAAAAAGAACCGGCCTTTAGCCGGTTCCTTTTGTATTATTTTAAGAAATTACTTGATATTTGAGAAAGTCCAGGCATCAAATGTCGGAGTTTCAGAAATATTCATTTCCTTTTTCTTGCCGCCAGAAGTAGCGTCATTATGGGCAATAGGTTTATACAATCTGTTGTAGTATTCGATAACCATTCTGTCTGAGTTGAAGTAAGCTTCAGAAGTTCTGATAGCCTGTCTCATTAATCTAGCCCATTCTTGTTTGTTTTCATAGTATGTCGGAATAATTTCATTTTCGATTTTGTTCATCATGCATTCATGATCTTTCCAATGACGTTCTTCCCAAGGCATTTCATCGTCAAGTTCAGGGTATTCGATAGTGTAGCCGTTAATGCCGTCAAAAGTACCTTCAACAGTCCATCCGTCAAATGTAGAAAGGTGAAGAGCACCGTTTGCGTTAGCTGACATACCTGAAGTTCCTGAAGCTTCGAACGGTCTGAGCGGAGTGTTCAGCCAGATATCAGAACCGCGTTTAAGCATTCCTGAAAGTTCAAGTTCGTATCCCGGAAGAACAACAACGTTCTTAAGTGTGTGAGATCTGTTCAAAAGTTTGTTGAACATTTCTTTACCCATAACATCATCCGGATGGAATTTACCTGCAAAAATAATCTGGATTTTGTTTTCATCAAGAAGTTTGTTAATTCTGTCTTTATCCATCAGGATAAGCCATGCGCGTTTGTAATCTGCAAATCTTCTTGCCCAGGTAATTGTCAAAACGTCAGGATTAAATCTTTTACCTGCAACGTTAGCAACGTATTCAAACAATTCAGTTTTCATTTCACGTTTAACAGCAAGCAGTTGTTCCGGAGTATGAGCGTTTTGAATTCTTTCATCCTGCCAGTAATGGAGGTTAACTGCGTTAGTAATTGCTCTAATCGGGCATCTGCCTTCAACCCATTCCCACATTTTGTTAGCAACAAGACCGTGAAGCTGTGATACAGCGTTAGCAAGTCTTGACATTCTGAGAGCCGCAACAGTTAGAGAGAAGTTTTCTCCGCCCAATTGAACGGCAGTTTCACGGGAAGCGCCTGCAAAGAAGCCGCCTTCAAGAAGTGTATCAACCCAGTGAACTTCGTTTCCTGCAGCAACCGGTGTGTGAGTTGTGAATACGGTTTTCTTTTTAACTTCTTCAAGGTTGCCGTTGTACTGTCTTAACAATTCAAATGCAGCCGGAAGAGCGTGGCCTTCGTTCATGTGGATAACGTCAAATTTGTATCCGACAGCTTGCAATATTCTGACACCTGCAACACCGAGAACTGTTTCCTGCGCAATTCTGATTTTTTCGTTTCCGTCGTAAAGCTTGTGTGAAATGCTTTTTGCCCAGTCGCTGTTTCCTTCAATATCAGTTGTCAAAAGGTATACAGGGCAAGCACCGAACAATTCCGGTTCTACAAGGTAAGCTTTAACTTTAACTTTTTCACCGAAAATATCAACTTCAGTAGAAACGTTAGTATCTTTCAAGAAGTCATAATATTTTCTGATGTAAGCAACTTCTACCTGACCATCGTGTGCAATTCTCTGATCATAATAGCCATAGGACCAAAGCATAGTTACACCGACCATAGGCATTTGCAAATAGCCTGCAGATAACATATGAGAACCTGCTAAGAATCCTAAACCGCCTGAATATGTCTTTAATGACTGATCCATTGCGATTTCCATTGAAAAATATGCTACGTTTGGTAATGACATATCTTCACCTTTCCTCTTCTTCTAATACTATGTTACTTTTGTCTAATACCACTCTTTTACGGGGTACCATAACAGTTTACCACAAAAATCAGCCTGTCAATTAAGCAGGATAGATTTTGTATATCTAATCCTTGAGAATTAGTCATAAATGGCTATTTCGACTTTATAAAACTTAACACTGCTCAAAAAATCAGCAAAAATTTGCTTTTTTTGTTATTTAATACAAATATCAAAAGGAAAAATTTATGAGAATAGATGGAATAAAATTATATACCCCTGCGCCGGCACTTTCAAGAAAGCAGGCGCCAACGAATCCAGTTGCAGCACAAAAAACTTCATTTTCCGGCAAGTACATTAAAGAAAATTTCTTAAAACGATTAGAATCTTTTATTTCGTCAAAAATAATCAAGACGGAAACAAAGATGGTTATAAAAGCAGAAAGGCCGCTGGCAGAAGTTCTTCCGGCGGTGAAGCCTCTGGAGGTAAAAGATCATCAAAAAGCGCTTCATATGTATTTAAGGGATGAAAATTTTTCAGGCAAGGTTATGGTTAAAAACCCGAAGGACGGTTCCTGTGAAATTTACGAGCGCAGATTTGATGCGGCAAGCCACGAAACAAGGATTAATGCTGACTGCTATGATATTAAAGGGCGCCTTCATCATACAACAATTTACGACAACAACGGGCTTTTGCTGAGCAAATATTACGTTAAAATAAACAATCCGAAAGATCCTATACTAATAAGGCGGAAAGATTACAACGTAAACGGTAAGTTGACCCGTGAAGAAATTAAATACAAAAACGGCGATGTGACTTACGTAGATTACGATTATCTCTATGCCTCACAGACGTTTAAAACTGTCAAACCTGACGGAAGCAGTGATGTTGTTAAAAATACCAAATATTCAACAGAAATATGGAATTTTGACAAAGACGGCAAGCAGACTAATTACAAACTTATTGAATATTAACAGCAGCTTGAAATTTTGTTAGATTTTCTTAACATTATCAAGGAATTTTTCCAGTGCAATTTTGACATGTGCGTAGTTTAGACCGCCCTGCATATATGCTACATAAGGCGCTCTCATCGGGCCGTCTGCCGAAAGTTCTATAGTTGAGCCTTCAATGAACGTTCCGCCTGCCATAATTACCTTGTCCTCATACCCCGGAACATACTCCGGAATCGGTGTCACATAGCCGTTTACAGGGGATAGCGACTGGATAGTTCTGCAAAATTCCTCCAGAGGTTCAGGGGCGCCGAAAATTATGTTCTGTATTATATCGGTGCGTTTTTCATTGTATTTAGGAGAAGAATCGTAGCCGATTTCATCAAAGATTTTTGCGGCAAGAACAGCGCCTTTAACAGCATCACATACAACCGAAGGCGCCATAAAAAGCCCCTGAAATATAAGTCTGTGCTGGTTAAACATCGCACCGCCCTCGTATCCTATACCTGGTGCGGTCAGACGGTTGGCTGATTTTTCGACAAGCCTTGCTTTTCCTGCAATATAGCCGCCGGCTTCCACAATTCCGCCTCCTGGGTTTTTGATTAAAGACCCTGCTATTAAGTCTGCGCCGACTTCAAGAGGTTCTTTTGTATCGACAAATTCTCCGTAGCAGTTGTCTACAAAGCAGATGCAATCCGGATTTTTGGATTTAACTGTTTTGCAAATCCGCTCAATTGTATCCATTGAAAGTGATTTTCTGGTTGAATATCCTTTTGAGCGCTGGATTAAAACCATAGTGACAGTTTCATCAACCATTTCTTCCAGCTTTTCAAAGTCGATATCGTCGTTTTTGAGGGGAACTTCGTCATACAAAACTCCGTGTGCAATCAGTGAATCTTCTTTTGTCGCCTCATCACCTGCTGTTCCGATAACCTCAAGCATTGTGTCATAAGGGGTTCCGGCAGCAGACAAAAGCTTATTCCCGGGGCGCAGGCATCCGAAAAGGCAGCAGGCAAGTGTGTGCGTGCCGGATGCAAAATGAATTCTTGCAATTGCCTTTTCCGCCTTGAAAACGTCCGCAAAAACTCTGTCAAGAACTTCCCGCCCTAAATCATCATGCCCGTAGCCGGACACAGTATAAAAATGTTCCGGCGCAACTTTGTTTTCTATAAAGGCTTCAAGTACCTTTTTCTGGTTAAAATCTCTAATATCTTCAATAATTTCAAACTGTTCTCTTAATTCTTTTTCGGCTTTTTTAATAATTTCACGGCTTGTCATTTTGTATCCCTCATTTCAACAAAATAATTTTAGCACGAATATTGATAAAGGTAAGTGTTTTATTTTTATTAGATTTGCTGACAAATTACGTCATTCTGAGTTGCAAGCGAAGTTCCTCTAAAAATGGTACGTCATCCTGAGCCGGAGGCGAAGGATCTCCAAAAAGTGTAAGAAGATTCTTCGGGCTCCGCCCTCAGAATGACGCTGCACAGCGAGAGGAGGAAATTCTTCTTTTTCGCACTTGAAGTAAACTGGTACGGCTGACGCCTTTCAACTTCTGCTCGTAAGCCTCAGGATGACGTGCTTTTTTCATGTCATTCTCATGGCTAAGCTTGAAGAATCTCAGGAAAGGCTCAGAATGACTCTGAACTACGCATGTTAAAAATATCCGGACGGGCAATTCAAAATATTTTTTAAATTTTTTAAATTAGTTTTATGAAAAAAATATTTTTGACGTTAATGCTTTTTATGATGCTGCCGGCATTTTGCGCGGATTATACGGTTTCAACGCCTGACACTTATAATTACAGGCGAGAGGAAGGCGAAAGAACCCTTTTTATACTTGATTTTTCAAACAGTATGAGCGAATACCTTGACGGGGTGAGAAAAGTTGACTTAATGCTTGATACAATGAAGCAGATACTTCCAGAGATTAATCCTTCAAGTTTTGTGGGTTTAAGGGTTTACGGTCACAGAATGGGTTTTACGCCTTATGAAGCCTGCAGGGCATCGAGTCTTAAGGTTCCTGTTTCTCCCTCAAGCGCCGGTCAAATTCAGTCCGCACTTTCTGACACAGAGCCGAGAGGAATGACTCCGATTACGTTTTCGCTCAAAGAAGCCGTCAAAAAGGATTTTATGGGATTTAGCGGAAGAAAGCACATTATACTTCTCACAGACGGCGGCGAAAACTGCGACGAAAGCCCCTGCAAATGGGTTATGGAGCTTGTAAAATTCCGCAAGGACATAACCATTGACGTAATAGCTTTCAACGTAACTGAAGCCGATGACCTTGACCAGCTTGAATGCACGTCGCTTGTGACCGGCGGAAAATTCTACAGCGCAAACACAGCCGCTGAACTTGTGAGAAGCCTGAACAATTCAATAAATGTAAAAAAAGATGTAGAAGCTAAAATAATTCCGAATAAATAAGCAATTTTTTCATTAATTTTTCCTTTATATAAATAAGGGGAAATTTAAGGAGAAAATTATGCTTGCATCAGGACTATACAAACTGGGCAGAAGATTAATCAAAGGCGGAAGACTGATTGAAAAAACAGGCAAACCGGATATTCCGCGGTATTTGTATCATATGACAACAAAGCAGAACTATGAATCAATTCTCAAAAGCGGAAAGATTCATACCTCACCGGACTGTGGCATGAGCAACTTAGACGGGGTGTTTATGTTTGATATGCAAAACTTTTCAAAGCGATGGGCGAATACAGTGATTCAAACACCAAATGCAGAGGCTAATCTCGGAACAGCATTATTTTGCAAAAATATTTGTAACTTCGAAGATGTAACTAATGGCTTAGATATAGTGCTTCTAAAAATTCCGACGAAGGGTATGGATATTTCAAAATTAAAAGTCCGCCCGCAATCAGCTAATACAGGGATATTAAACGGCGACAGCGCATTATATAAATCAATTTATACACGTAGAAAAAATGCAATTGAATATATTTATGAACAAAATATAGATGTTTCAAATATAGAAAATATAGGAACCACCACTTTAAAATTTGGTTCAATAGAAGATTTGAAAAAGCAAGCAAAGAAAAGTCCGCTTGACATTTTGCTTAATCTTGTGAAAGGCCGGCCGGAAGAAAAATGTGTAAGAGCCTTTAAAAATGCTGATATCGAGCAGCAAACCATTAAGGCCTTTTAGAATTATCTGCAGCCGTCGTCGTTAAAGTCGACTTTGCCGTCAAAATCGTTGTCCACTCCATCATAGCAGGAGCCGACAGAATATCTGCTTTCAGGTCTTACGGAATATTTGAGGTAGATGTCGGGAATTTTCTTCCAGATGAATTCAAACCAGCCGCGGTAGAATTTTGCAAGTTCAGTGTTTTCTATCACAAGACAGTTTTCGTCGTTTCTGTTTTCTCCGCTGTTGGAGAAGTTCATAGAGCCTGTTATTACGTATTTATCATCAATTATCATTGATTTATTGTGGACTTTGCCTGCGTAATTTTCGGTTTTCAGCGGAATTCCTGCATTTCTCAAAACTTCGTGGGTTGTGTGATTTGACCTTACGCTTGTTGCGTCGAGAATAATTTTAACATCAACCCCTCTGTTTTTCGCATCTATCAGTGATTGAGTAAGTTTTTTGTGCGTTATTACAAAAACAGGCAGATAAATATATTTTTCCGCTTTCTCAACAAGCGGCACAAGAGCATTTTCAACGGTTTTGTCCTGTGGAGAAAAATAAGCGCCTATTCTTGTATTGCCAACTGTAAATGTATTTCCGCCCACAATCTGCGTTTTAAGTGTGTGAAACCGCCCTGAGTACATCTGCTCAAACTCTTTTGTGTAATAGGATGCAAGTTCCGGAGAACTTATAATCACAACGTTATTTGCGTTAAAGCCTGAAAACCCAGTTCTTGAAAAGTTCATTGAGCCTGTCATAATGGTTTTGTTATCTGAAATTATGAATTTGTTATGCATAAGCATTGAAGTCAGTTTTTTATTTTCCGGAATTTCGTCAGGGCGTTTGTTTTCAATTTTTGAAAGAAATTCCGCTGTTTCATCACGCAAAGGCTCATCTGGTTTTACTTCGTAAACGGCACGGATTTGAACACCTCTTTCCTTTGCAGCTTGAATTGCCCGCTCGATATCAGGAATCTTACTCCACTCGTAAACGGCCATATCAAGGGTTGAATGTGTGTTGTTTATAAGATTAACAGTTTCTTTGCAGAAATAATGGTCGCATTTTGTGTGAGGAGAAAGACGGTTTGTATAATCCGAAAGTATAAATTTTATTCCTTTTACTTCTTTATACTCAGGGTACGTTGATTTGTCTAATGTTTTTTCCTCTTTTTTCTTAAGTTTTTCGCTTTGTTCGGGGCGGACAATACAATATTTGCATTTTTCAAACTGTAATTCTGCCTCAGCCATCGGCAAAATAAGAAAATCACCGGACTTTATTCCGTATCTGCAATCGAGTTTGTGAAATTTTCCGCTTTTTCTGTTTAAGATTACCAGATTTAAAGCCCTTGCCTCCTCAAGTTCTTGTTCGAAAAGTTCTGGATTAACGGTTTTACCTTCAATTATTGCGTGTCCGGAGCCGCGTAAAGATTTTGAATAATTTACCCCGTCAGCATAAATGTCTGCAAATTTACACTCCATAGTGCGTTCAGGCTTAATTTCAATTTTTACTTTCTTGTTTAGCAAAAATTCTTTTGCAAATTCATCAGCCATATATCCGGCATTAATTGCATCAGATTGGGAAAGTTTCAGCGCTTTCATCAAATCGTTCTGATTGATTGAAATATTTGATGTGAATGTTTGAATTTCCGGAACGCATATTGTTTCGCCTTCATCTTTGATGCCGTTGCTGTTTAAATCAACAACAACTTTTGTCGGAGAAATTATTTCTATAACTCTCGTGCCAGTGTTTTTATCAATTTCAAAAATGATAAAAAGTAAAAATAACACGAGTATATATGCTATATGAAGTATTTTTTTATTCATTTACAGTTGTTTATAATTTGTAATTTCAAAGCCAAGCCTGTAGATTTCGTTTTCCAGCTCTTTGTTCTGGGTGATTAGAAATTCGTTATAGTGACTGTTTCTAATATTAGAGTTGTATTTGCAGGGATGAATAAGAGCTTCCACAATACAATTTACCTCCGGTAAAACTTTAAGCCCGCATTCAACAGTCGTTTTATCCATCATTCCTGTATAGCCGACTCCTAATAAGTAATCATTTGTTTTTATTCCGCTCGCTTCAAGCTGTTTTTTATTTAGCTTTGTAAAATAGTTAAGCAGTAATATTTTCAATATATTTGCCGGATATCTAAGATTTAAATGTTTACTTACTTTTGGAACAGTGTAAAAAGCTTCATGCTGGGTTCGGATATATGGAATATTGTATTCTTTTGCGAGTTTCACAACAATTTTGAATATTTCAGGAATTGCGTGCGTGTGTACATGAGAATCCAGATGATCCGGCTTTACAAACTTCATCGCTTTTTCTATCTGCGCTCTAAATTCCGCCTCAATCTGCTTTTGGAACTCTTTGTTTTTTGATTTTAAAATAAGCGAAAGGTAGCCTTTATTGAAATTTCCGTTGTCATCCGTTAAAAGATGACAGTGCGTGAGTGCTTTGCCTTCAATTATATTCAGATGAACTCCGACGCCGAGTGACTGACATTCC
Source organism: Candidatus Gastranaerophilales bacterium (assembly GCA_944325605.1). Classification (GTDB taxonomy): domain Bacteria; phylum Cyanobacteriota; class Vampirovibrionia; order Gastranaerophilales; family Gastranaerophilaceae; genus Scatenecus. Next base: position 91,678 of record CALVAX010000008.1, on the reverse strand, counting down.
GGAAGAATTTCGTTCACGGCATTATCAAAAGCAGGCCCGTTTGCACAGAGGCTTGCGCTCTTCAGGAGACCTCTTTCGCAGGCATAAAGAACTGCTCTGTTAAAATCGTTCGACATGCCAAAATCATCAGCATTAAGTATAAATTTTCTGTCAGTCATATCTAATTCCTTGACTAATTACCTGTATATTATATTATAAAAAACGGATTGAAGGAATTATTTTTTATGAATACACCAAAATTAGCAATTGTTGTTCCATGTTATAACGAGGAATTGTGTATAAAAAATACTGCAGAAAAACTGATTGAAGTTCTTGATTACTTAATCAAAAACAACAAAATCAGACGAGAAAGTTTTATATATTTTGTTGATGACGGATCTGCCGACAGCACGTGGAATATTATAAAGTCACTTCACATGCAGAGCAGGTTCATAAAAGGCCAGAGGTTTCTAAGAAATTTCGGGAACCAGCGCGCAATACTTGCAGGTTTGGAAGCCGCACACAGGCTTGATTGTGACTGTGCGGTGTCTATAGACGCGGATTTGCAGCAGGATGAATGGACTATTGAAAAATTCCTTGACAAATACCGCAAGGGCTATGACGTAGTGTGCGGCATCAGAAACAACCGTAAAACGGATACTGTTTTTAAAAAAATTACAGCACTCTGTTTTTACAGGATAATGAATTTTCTGGGTGTGAATATTCCGGTCAATCACTCTGACTTCCGCCTTGTAAACCGCCGTGCATTAAATATTTTGAACCTTTATCAGGAGCGGTATCTGTTTTTAAGAGGGTTCTTTTATGACGTCGGGTTAAAGACTGCTTACGTAAATTTTGATGTCAAACCGCGCTTTGCAGGCCATTCAAAATTTAATGTATTTAGCTTAAGCGGGCTTGCATTAAACGGAATTACATCTTACAGCGTTGTCCCTTTAAGGCTGGTGTCTATCCTGGGTTTTACGATGACATTAGTTGCGACAATCCTCGGCAGTATTGCAGTTTGCAACAAGATATTTTTTGCGCACTTTCAGCACGATTGGGTAATTGACCTTATAACAAGCTGCTTTTTCGGCGGCATTGAACTTTTCTGCCTCGGCTCAATCGGTGAATACATCGGACAAATATTCCTTGAGGTTAAAGGACGTCCCCGATACATTACCGATGTAGAGTTGAAATAATATTAAATATACTGTATAATTATTGAAAAGGTTTCTTATGTATAAATTTTTACTGGTTTTCTTTTCAATATTAGTATTTAGTGCGGGTATTGTGTTAGCAGACGATATCAGATACGGATATAATGCTCACGGCAATTACGTTCCTATTTCTATAGGAGGACAGCGTGTAAATTACGGCTACAATTCGCATGGTGACTATGTGCCGATTTCAGTCGGGGATGAACGAATTCGATACGGCTACAACGCCAGAGGGGATTATGTTCCGACCTCAATCGGAGATGACAAAATCAATTACGGGTATAATGCGCGCGGCAATTACGTTCCGACTTCTATCGGAGAAAATCATGTTCAGTACGGATACAATCCTAAAGGAAATTATGTTCCGACAGGAATCGGCGGGCGGCATATTCATTACGGCTACAATTCACACGGGAAATATGTGCCGGTCGGGATTAGTTATTAACGGTTTTTGCATTTGTAATTTTTTGTGTTAATATAAATATTAAGCCGTGCTCCACGGGGAATTGCAATCCCTCGACCGGAAGTTAATGCCGGGTGCAGAGCCTGTTGTGAGGGTTGTGCGGGCGGGGTAAAAGTTAATATTTTTGTTGATGTTTATAGTCAGGGCGGCGTAAAACTCCGAACCGTGTCAGGATGGAAACATAGCAGCACTAAGGTGACCTTTGCGGGTGTCTTGATTATAAAAGTAGAAAATATTCTCCGATACTTCCGGCTGCTCAATTCGATAGACAGAGGCACGGCTTTTTATTTTAATTTTGTTAATAAAGTTTATTGCATTCATCCCGGGGTTGAAAAATATTAAATATTATTTTTTATGCTGCCCGATTGGTCTTTAAAATTCTCCTGCTGCGCAATTTTTTTTAATCTTCTTTAAAGATATTGTAATTTCAGAAAGGAGATAAAAATGACTCAAAGGCTTGAACTATACAGGTGCAGTGTTTGCGGCAATCTTGTTCAGGTTATTCTTGAAGGCAATGGTGAACTTGTCTGCTGCGGAGAGCCGATGAAACTTCTAAATCCGCAGACCGAAGAAGAAGGCAAAACAGAAAAACACGTTCCTGTATTTATAAAGCAGAATGAAAATGAAGAAATTATTCAGGTGGGTTCAATTCCGCATCCGATGGAAGAAAGTCACTACATAATGTTCATCGAAGCAATTTCAGATGACAAAAACAGGTTAGAACTTAAATATTTATACCCGCAGGAAGAAGCTAAAATGTTCATAAAAAGGGGCGGCGAACGCGTTTGCGCTCTTGAATACTGCAATCTTCACGGGTTATGGGAGGGCAAAAGTGATTAGTGAAAAAATTCAAAACATACTTAACGAGCAGGTTAACAAAGAATTTTATTCAGCTTATTTGTATCTTGCTATGTCTGCATATTTTGATGAAATCGGTCTTAAAGGTTTTTCTAACTGGACGAGAGTTCAGGCACGTGAAGAGGTAGACCACGGGATGATTTTGTTTGATTATATTATTGAACGTCAGGGCAAAGTTTCTCTTAAACAAATTGAAACCCCCGAAACCAATTTCGGCTCTGCGTTAGGAGTGTTTGAAAGAATCTATGAACACGAAAAATACGTCACTGACAGCATAAATTGTGTTGCAAATATGACAGATGAAGAATGCGACCTTGCAACAAGATTTTTCATCAACTGGTATATCTCGGAACAGGTTGAAGAAGAAGCAAATGTCGACGATGTTATAAAGAAACTCAAAATGTTCGGGGATGAAAAGGCTGCACTTTATCATCTTGATAAAGAACTTGGAAAGAGGGAATACAAGCAGCACAGCTACAATTCTTAACCAATGCCGTCATTCTTCGCCTGCCTTATATATACAGGCTAAGAATCCCGTTTTTAAAAGCGCTTTTATTTTGTTACAGGCAGGAGAGAGATTATCTTTCCTGCTCTATGTATTATCTTTACAAATTGCACATGGTCTGTATAAATTATATAATACTAAAGGATATCAAGTTGGATAGCAGATGAGCAGGGATTTTAGATACAAAGATTATGTAAATAAATTAAGATTTAAACTCGCCGGAGCAGTTTGTCCTGTAGGTTTGGACGAGTACTGGGATAAACTTATTAAAAACTATATATATAACAGCATATTGACAACAGCAAAGGCTGTTTATGCCAATCCGGAGGTTTCTCCCGGAGCATGTGAAATAATCACAAGGACAATTGGTGAATGGACTGTTTGTAAATTAGCTGATATTATAAACGGTCAGGTGCCGGAGTGTTTCTTTGACACGATTATTAATAAAATAAACTCGGAGATTTACGATTACTTAATTGATGAAAACAAGCTTGAACCTCTGACTGAGGAAAGTATAGAAAATCCGGACAGAATTAAAAAACTGGAAGAAATTGTTCAAAATATTTATAGAGAGACACTTGCGCAGATATATTCCGACAGAGGGATAGATAAAGATGTTTACACTCTTGCGCTTTCTCAGTCTTTTTATTCTGAGAAACAAAATCAAGAGCAAAATCAAGCTCAAGATCAAGATACGCAGGAGGAAAACTTAAAAACCGACAAATTTGTCAGTGAACCTAAGACGCAGTCGGAGATTTCAAAAATAAAAAAATATCTTAAAAACAACCCTTGCAGAGTATTATTGCTCTTTGTGTTTATTGTTGCGATTGTATTTCTGTCTTTAGTTTGTTTTGGAATAATACCTGTGACAAAAGAAGATTTACCGGCAGCATTAATGATGTTGGTTTTGTGTATGGCGGTTTATATAATTGACATAATCATAGAAGCCGACCAGTTTTACAGAATCGAACAGAATGCAAAAAGTTCCGAAGACAGTGAAAAAACAACGAATTCCGCAGTATTAAACAGCCCGAACGGAATGTATGAGCGGCTCGGGGTTGATATTTTATCTATCCGGCTCGGAACGGGTTTATTGAACTATGTGGATCCTGAGTGTGAAAACGTGATGCTTCCTCTGATTTCGGAAATAAGGAAAGAATTGACTGATGAACTAGGTTATATTATCCCGAAAGTCAGATGTCTGGATGATAAGGACTTAAGGCCTGATGAATTCCGTATTTATGTCCGTGGGGTTATGAGAGATAATTTTTTTGCAGGCAAAAATACTAAAAATTATGAAATTTCAACACTTCTTCGGCAACACTTAAAAGAATGTTGTATTAAAAACGTAAAGGATATATTGACAAGAACTGATGTTATAAAACTTATGGAAATTGTAAGTTCGCAGGATCCGACGCTTGTAAATGACCTGATTCCGGCAAGAATTTCAGCCGTTGATTTAAGGCGGATACTTGTTTCTCTGATTAGCGAGGAAATTCCGGTCAAGGACGTTATTCTAATTTTTGAAAGGCTTTGTGATTATGCAAGATTTAATACTCAGCCATATGTTCTTGCTGAAAGCCTGAGAGCCGCAATGGCAGCACGGATATGTGACAAATATTCCGTAAAATCAGACACGGGTGCGATTTTATACACAGTAACACTGAATCCTGAACTTGAAAAAACACTTTCTGAAGCGGTGCAATATACTGAATTCAGCACAATAATTAAACTTCCGCCGGATGAGATTGAAAAGTTAATTACTGACATAAGCGGAACAATATCAAGTTTGAAGGAACATAAGGAGGATGTTGTTCTTCTTGTTCAGCCTAAAATTCGCAAACCTTTATTTGACTTGCTTTCCCTGTATATTGAAAATATTAAAGTAATATCATATTCCGAACTTTTGCCCGTAAATGAACTGCAGGTTGAAAAACTGGCAGAAATTTAATTATTGCGAATTTGTAAACAATTTGTCTGAAACAGTAAAATATTTTATTATATTTATGTTATGGAAAATGCCAGAATAATAGTAGTTGATGATGAAAAAATGGTTACCTCGGCGTTCCGCACACTCTTTGCAGTAGAAGGAATTAAAGGAGGTGCTTTCTTTAATTCTCCTGCAGAAGCGCTTGAATATATGCAAAAAGAGGCTCCGGATTTAATTATTTCCGACTTTTTGATGCCGGAAATGAACGGGCTTGAATTTTTACGCGAAGCAAAGGCAATGTACCCCGAAACAAGTATGATTCTTTTGACAGGATATGCCGATAAGGAAAACGCAATCCGCGCGATTAACGAAATCGGGCTTTACAAATATATCGAAAAACCGTGGGATAATGACGATTTATTGATGAATATCAGAAACGGTGTTGAGAGAAGTCATCTGCTTGGCGATTTAAGAGAAAAAATTGCCGAGCTTGAAGAAGCAAAAAAGCAGCTTGAAATTTATTCTACCGACTTAGAAAGACTTGTTGCTGAAAGAACGCATGATCTTTCACAGGCAAATCAGAAACTGAGCGGCATTATCAATCATTGTGCGGACGGTATCATCATTCTTGATAAAGACGGAAGAATTGAACAAATAAATCCTGCCTGCGAAAACATGACAGGTGTTGATATCAGCGCAATTTTGAATAGAACATTTACACAGATTGTTAAAGGCTGTAAAAAAGATATGATTTCAGATAACAGCGGACTCTTCGGGCTTTGCGCGGATAATTCCGAAATTCTTCTTAAAGACTGTCATATTGTAAATTCTCTCAGCGGAGCGCATACTCCGGTTGAGATAAACCTTGCAGCTATTAAAGATGAAGACCAGAGTTTGCCGGAGAAATATGTCGGTGTAATAAGAGATGTTACATCCCAAAAAGAAACAGAACGCCTCAGGGATGATTTTATTGCGACATTAACGCATGATTTAAGAACCCCGCTTCTTGCAGCAATTCAGACTCTTAAATTCTTCCTTGATGGGTCGCTTGGCGAGTTAGATGAAAAACAAAAGGTTTTGCTTTCTACAATGCTCCAGAGCAATGAAGATTTACTTGGGTTAGTTAATGCGCTTTTAGAGGTTTATAGATTTGACAGCGGAAAACTTGAACTGTGCAAAACTGTATTTGCACCGCGCACTCTTGTTGAACAGTGTATAGAAGAACTTATGCCGCTTGCGCAGAACAAAAATATTAATATTGAATTTGAATGTAATTTTGACGATAAACTTGAGATTTCAGCAGACAAAGCCGAGCTTAAACGCGTAATCACAAATCTTTGCGGGAATGCGGTCAATTACACAAATAAAGAAGGTCATATCAAAGTTATATTAAAAGCTCAGTCGGGCGATTTGATTTTCTCTGTAGAAGATAACGGCAACGGAATTCCCAAAAATGATATTCCGCAGTTATTTACAAGATTTTCACAGGGAACAAGCCGCAAACGTTCAACAGGAACTGGACTTGGATTATACCTTTCGCGTCAGATTATTGAAGCCCACGGCGGCAAAATCTGGGTTGAAAGCAAAATTAACAAAGGAAGCGAGTTTACCTTCCTTCTCACTGATGTTGTAAAATCTAATGAAGAAAGACAGGTTGTAAATGGTTAGGGTATTGATTGTTGAAGATCACGACATGGCAAGAATGGGGCTTTCTGTAATCTTAAGCAAGAATCCCAACATTGAAATTGCAGATATGGCTTCAGATGGTCAGGAAGGTGTGGATAAAGCATTAAAATTGGTTCCCGATGTAGTTATTATGGACATAGGGCTTCCGACTATTGACGGGATTGAAGCTACTAAAAAAATTAAACTTGAAAATTCCCGTATCAAAGTTTTGATGTACACTTCGCGTGAAGATGAAGATGACATTTTTGATTCATTTCAGGCAGGTGCGGACGGTTATATTACAAAAGGTGCAACCTCAGAGCAGACGGTTTCGGCGGTGCTTGCAGTAAGTGAAGGCGCAGGCTGGCTTGATCCTGCTATTGCGAAAGTAGTGCTTACAAATGTCAGAAAAAACACACAAACACAACAAAGACGTGGTGAAATAAATTATAAACTCGGCAAAAATCTTTACGGATTAACAGAAAGAGAGATGGAAGTTCTGGCTTTAATTGTTGACGGGCTTACAAACCCGCAGATTGCTGATAAGCTCGTAATCACTATTTCAACTACCAAAACCCACGTTCACAGCATACTTCAAAAACTCTATGTAGGTTCACGTGCCAAAGCGATTGCAATGGCAATGAAAGAAGGCCTTGTTTAAAATGTTGAAAAAAACTTTATTGATTTTTTGTTTATTATTATCTTCTGCATCGGCTAATGCTTTTTCTTTGCCGGATATTGATGTATCTGTACCCTGGAGTTCATCTTCAGGAAACTCAACGGAAGAACAGGCTAAATATCTTAATAAGGTAAAGAAAGAGGATTTGAAAGAAGAATACGGCCGCAAAAAGCTTGAGATTCATCAAAATCCGTTTATGACGGTAGAAGAATATGAAATGCTTTCTGCACCTAAAGACAAAGCACTTGAAGAAATACCTATTCCTAAACCCGAAAAACCTTCGGATATGAAGTATGTACCTGTTTACGACTATGAACTTGTCAGATATAACAATCCCCCGGGAAGTCCGGAAATTTCTCTTACCGGTGATTTTAAAAAGCGCAGACAGCAGAATGCGCAGGGAATTGTTTCTCCTGACTATTCAATTCTTGTGTATCCTTCAATTTATTACTATTATAAAGAAAATGTTGTTGCCTGCGACCTTTTTGTAATTCCGCTTGAACAAAAAGGAAACGCTCTTACAAGAATAAAAAAAGCTAATGTAATGCACAGAGAGCCTGACCCTATCCTTTCAACCGGAAAAGTTACTGAAGAATACGGTATTTACAGAACACTTACGCCGGTGGATTTTAATTTAGACGGAACAAAACTGCTTGTAAAGGAAAAAATAGGAAGCAGCAGCGACGGTATCTGGCAGACAAATGCAATTGTTTATGATTTCTCCACGCATACCTCCTACAAGCTCAACGAAATACGGGATGCAATTGTTTATTACTGGCAGGAATACAAATATCTGAATCTTAATGATGTAAGATGGGACATCTATCCTCTTGGATTTGAAGTTCAAAATCCGGACAGAATTGTTGTTTCCGCTTTTGCTTACACAGGAGCCGTGCCTGTATTTTTAGGAAACTGGAGCATTGATTCTAAAGGAGAAAGAGCTTTATTGCTTTCACTTGATCCTAAAAATAAGGTTCAAATCAGCATGAACGGCGTTAAAATGATTCGTTCAGGTGTTGTTGCTCCGTATATTCTTGAAAAAGAGGAAAAGCATCAAAAATATGTTGAAAAACAGGAAGAAAAAGCCAGAGAAAAGGAAGAAAAAGCAAAAATCAAAGCACTTGAAGATGAATATAAGCAAAAAGTCAAAGAATTAGACAACGAATTAAAGATAGAACTTAAGAATGATAAAATAAAAGAAAAAATAGAAGGTTCAACGTCAACCAACGATGCTGTAGAAAAAATTGATGAAGCGCTGGAAAAAGCAAAGCAGAAGCGGCTTGAAAAAGAAGCGAAGGCAAAAGCGCGCCAGCTTGCACGCGAAAAGAAAAAACAGGAAAAAGAACAAGAAAGTTTAAATAATCAGCAGTCAAACCCGACAAATACACCGGAAGATGAGCCTGCGCAAGAGTAACCTCAGGGGACTTATACAGTAAGTCGCTAAAAATGGCTAAATTTGTCATCCTGAATTCGTTTCAGGGTCTCGTAGTTTTGAGATGCAAATACAAGTTCTGCATGACAGTATTATGCATATTTAGACTTGTATATTATTCCCAACCTCAGCAGGTTCCGTTAATCAATTTAATTTTATCCTGTCTGGAGAGCTTTTTTATACGATATTCTTCCTTCATAGCTTCTGATTTTGTTTCATAACGTTGTGTATAAACTATCTTAAGAGGTTTGTGCGAGCGTGTGTATTTTGCACCTTCACCGTTTTTATGAGCCTCAAATCTCTTTTCAACATCGTCTGTAAAGCCGCAATAAAGCGTATTATCAACAGTTTGAAGAATATAAACGTAATACTTCTTATCCATATAATTATATTTACAATAAAAAAGACGACTTGAAATCGTCGTCTTAAATTATTTTTCTTTATTTTTCTCTGATTATAAAACCTTTTTTCTTTTCTCTATATCTTACACAAATGAGGTAAAGCCACCGCCTCCGCCGCAGGATCCTGAACTTACGGCGCCGCCGCCTGCACTTGCTCCAACAAATCCGCCGGAGCAGTCAGTTCCGATAACGGCAACTGCATTTGCAAAACTGCTCAAAAATCCTGATTCGGATGCTGTGTTGAATTCACTGCCTGCATAGTTTGAATAATCTACATTTACTGTATGTGGTGTATTAAAAATAATAGTATCGTAAGAATTCATTGCAAGATAACTTTTTTCAGACTTTAATGCTAAAGAACCTGCAGTTTCTGCTGTTTCATTCTGTTTTGCTTTGATAGCAGGTGCTGCTGCTTGCTGTTGTGAAGTACGTGCAAAAATATTGTTTGTCATTTTTTACTCCTTTAAGCCTCGTGGTACTTATATAAAAAATTTTAAATTTAAGTTTTTTCAGCATGGATGTTTTTTGTAACATTTGTTTACATAAATTGTCTGACAATATAAATCCACAGATTGAGATAATCCGGCCTAATGGTTGATGTCATTTGATCTTAAACGTTCTATTCTTAAAATGTAAAAACAGATTTGGGAAATATTGAGGAAATATGAAAAAACTGTTAATTAATTTTGTGTTATTAGTCACTTTAATTACTTCAGCAGCATATGCATCTGATAACAGTCTGAATTCTGTTATAATTGAAGGAACTTCGTCCGGTGCATACAACATAATTTTACGTTCAGACAGAGTTGCTAATATCAAGAAAACCGTTCAGGAGGATGGTACACTGCTGTTAGAGTTAAAAAATATTTCAACTTCATTGAATATGGATACGAAATATATCAACACTAATACAATAGACAATGTTGTTGTCGAAAACACCCCAAATAACGGGGTCAATATTTACATTCAGGCCCCTGATGCGGAAAAGGCAGATATTATATTTGACACTCCTGCTTCGCCGCCTGTAGTTGTAAGCGAGGGAATAACCAAAAAACATATAAGCTGGATTGCTGCAGCGTTTCTGATAATTTGCTTAACCACCGGCAGTTTCAAAAAATCGGTTGAAAACGATGCAAAAGAAACGTTTAAAAATGATCTTACTGAACGTGAAATTAAATTTTACAAGGAATATAAATCAGATATTATTACATCAGCAAAAATTGATAACAAAATTAAAGAAAGACTTGCAAAAGCAAGAATTGCAAACCTTTCAAAGCATGCTAAGACAATTAGAAACCTGCAAAAAATGTCTATGAAATAATAGATGTATTTTCACAATTAAAATTTAAAAATCACAGTTTTTGCCTCTCTGCGCAAGCTGTGATTTGCTATATAGAGAAATACTCTTTTATAATCTTTTCGATTTTTTCGGAAGCATTGCCATCCCCATAAGGATTTACAGCTTTTAATCTTGTATCATTGAAGTCTTTTGAAAGAATACTTTCACTGCAGGAAATTATTTTATCATAATCAGCCCCTACAAGAACTGAAACCCCAGCGTCAATTCCTTCCTGACGTTCGGTTTCATAGCGCATAACAAGCGTCGGGCAGCCGAAAGAGGGCGCTTCTTCCTGTATTCCGCCGGAATCAGTCAGAATAAGCTTTGCATTTTTCATCAAATAAACAAGATTAGGATAATCAAGCGGTGAAAGTAATTTTACATTTGAATATTCCGCAAGACGTCCGTTAATTTTGTCCTTAACATTCGGATTAGGGTGCACAGGAATCACAAAAGTATGATCCGCATACTTTTTAACAAGGAATTCAACGGCATCAAGAATTCTGTCAATTCTTTCTCCGTGATTTTCCCGTCTGTGAGCGGTAATTAGAACAAGCCTGTCATTAATTTCAATGCCTTTTCCACTAAAGAATGCTCTGCTTTGAGAGAGAGTTTCTTCAGAAAGGCAGAAAAGTGCGTCAATTACTGTATTTCCAGTCACAAAAATCGTTTTTTCAGAAATATTTTCTTTCAGAAGTGCCGCTTTGTTTTTTTCTGTAGGTGCAAAATTAAGTGCGGTAACTCTTGAGGCCATTTGCCGCATTACTTCTTCCGGAAAAGGTTCGTAAATATCATAAGACCTTAAGCCGGCCTCAACATGGAACACCGGTATCTTATTATAAAAACTTGCAAGGGCAGCGCATAAAACAGTCATTGTGTCTCCCTGTACAATAGTTGCATCTATTTTATTAGAAGCAAAAACACCGTTTAATGCTGTCAATATTCTTGTCTGAACCTCAAGAAGCGACTGATTCGGCTTCATACAATCAAGGTTTATATCTGCCTTTAAATGAAAGTAAGAAAGCGTTTGATTAGAAAGCTCTTTTTGCTGTTCAGTGTTGCATACGATTACATTATATAATTCCGGATGCTGTTTCAATTGCAATATAACCGGTGCGAGCTTTATTACCTCCGGTCTGGTTCCGAAAACAACAAGTATATTCTTTCTCTCCATAATTTCTATTTTATTACAAAATTATATATATGCAAACAGGTAAAACATCCGGCGAATAAAAATTTTTCTTAACCGCTTTAAATTATATATGAATAAGGAGAGCAAAATGCCTGAATTGTATATACTTGAATCCTGTCCATACTGCAAAAAAGTTATGGAATTTCTGAATAAAAACAATATAACTTACAAAAAATTAGATGTATCAGAGCCAGAAAATTATGATAATCTTCAAAAAATCGGCGGAAAATCACAGGTTCCGTTTCTTTATGACAGAGAAAAGAATGTAAAAATGTATGAGTCAGATGAGATTATAGAATACTTTGAAAACAGTGAACAGGTGTAATATGTTTTTTAACAAATCAAGATTAACAGGAAATGACTATAATGAATGCGTTGCAAGGGGGAATTGTGCGGTTTCTCCCGAAATACGAGCAATACAGGAGGTTATTCTGCTGTTTACACATCAGCTCGCATTTTATGAACTCAAACAGGAAGAATATAATATTTCGTACTTTGAGAACAAGGACACTTTGCTTGAAAGCATCTCCGCGCTCATATCTACACCTGAATATACCCATGAACAGTTACTTGAAATTGTTAGCAAAATATATTCAAAACTTCTGTATGCAAGAAAAGAATATTTGAATTATTGTACGGAAAATAATATCAAATGCAGTGATATCAAGCTATTTTTCAAATTAAACCCTGAAATGACGCTAAATGAAATTATAAAATCCGGAGAGAAAGTATTTTTTGAAAAGTATAAGAAAATATCTCTGCAGCAAAAGACTCTTCAAGATATTCTTATTATTGCAGTAAAGAGTATTTGTACAAATTTGCTAAAACTAAAGGAATTTAACAAATTTGATGATTCGGCTTACAAAGATGTTTTAACGGCATTAAATTACCTGAATTACAGACGCATATCCTCTGTAAAACTGCAAAATATAACCAACAAGCTTGCTGCTGATGATATAAATCTTGTGATACTTCTTGCGGAAGCACAAAGTGCAAGGTTTGGCGAGATTTCCTCTGCTGTTGTGCCGCTTTCCACAACTCAGGGCAAAGCAATACTTGTATCAGGCTCTAACCTGCTGAATTTATATGACATACTCAAAAGTACAGAAAATACCGGAATTGATGTATATACACATTCTGACCTTATGATTGCACATGCATTCAAGGCATTCAGACATTTTCCACACTTGAAAGGCCATTTCGGAAGCTGTTTCAGCAACTGTATTGTTGATTTTGCAACATTTCCGGGTGCAATTCTTCTGACCAAAAACACTTTTCCAAATGTGGATTATCTATACCGCGGGAAATTATTTTCTGCAGAAGAAATTCCCCCTAAAGGGGTAATCCAAATTAAGAATAATGACTATACTCCGCTTATTGAAGCTGCACTAAATTCAAAAGGGTTTAGCAAAGGACGCGAAATGGCTCCGGTTACAGTAGGTTACAGAGAAAATGAACTTGATGAAAAATTGGATAATATCTGCAAACGATTTAAAAGTCAAGAGATTAAACATCTTATAATTATCGGAATGTCAGATTTTTCAGGTGCGCAGGACGAATATTTTAAAAAATTGCACAGGCTGCTTGAGCCGGACACTTATGTAATAACATTTTCTCACCACAACCCTGACAGGGAAAATGAATTATTTATAAATCTTGTAAATAACCTTCCTGCAGTTTATAGCGTTATGCGCAAAATATTTCAAAAGATTGATATTTCAAGCGAAAGACTTACTTTTTTTCTCACAAAATGCGACCCCGGAGCAGTTTCAAACATGATTAATCTGCATAATGCCGGTGCCGGACAAATTTTTCTTTCGCAATGCCCTTCATATATTATTAATCCAAATATTCAGGGCTCACTAAAAAATTTATACGGAATAATTCCAACAACCAATCCGCAAAACGATATTGAAAAAATTTATAAATCATAACTAACAAACAAAAAATCCCGCCATATGACGGGATTTTTTGAACTATTAATTAAAAATTAATATCTGTAATGAGCAAAAGCTTTGTTAGCTTCAGCCATTTTGTGGGTATCTTCGCGTTTTTTGCAAGCTGCACCTGTTCCGTTAGAAGCATCAATAATTTCGTTAGTCAATTTTTCTATAATTGATTTACCGCCGCGCTTTTTAGCGAAATCAATAATCCAGCTTGAAGAAAGAGCAAAACCTCTGTCTGCTTTAACTTCAATAGGAACCTGATATGTTGAACCGCCGATACGTCTTGCTTTAACTTCCAACAACGGAGTTGCATTTGAAAGACCTTTCTGGAAAACTTCCATAGGATCCTGATTAGTTCTTTCTTTAATTCTTTCCATTGTCTGATAGAAGATTTTTTCAGCCAATGATTTTTTACCACGTCTCATTATTCTGTTGATAAATTTTGAAACGTCAACACTGTTATATACCGGATCAGCTAACGGTACACGTTTTGCGGGTTTAGAACGTCTAGACATTACTTCTTACCTCCTTTAGCATTCTTTTTGGCACCGTACTTGGATCTGCTTTGTGTTCTGTTAGCAACACCTGCAGTATCAAGAGTACCTCTTACAATGTGATAACGTACACCAGGAAGGTCTTTAACCCTGCCGCCTCTGATAAGAACAACACTGTGTTCCTGAAGGTTGTGTCCGATACCCGGGATATATGAAGTAACTTCAAATCCGTTTGTTAAACGAACCCTTGCAACTTTTCTTAAAGCTGAGTTCGGTTTTTTAGGGGTTGTTGTGTAAACCCTTGTGCAAACTCCACGTCTTTGAGGGCAATCCATCAAAGCAGGAGATTTTGTTTTGTCTGTAAGCTTTTTACGTTCACGACGTACAAGCTGGTTAATTGTAGGCATTTGTTTCTCCTTTTAGTTAATTACATCATTTCGGCAAAACCATATCCTGAAACCCTTACGCATTCCGGTATGACTGGACTGCCGAACCTGTTGAATGGTTCCTACGTCCTATTTTTGCCTGACAAACCGGCTGGTCAGCACGAAAAAATCCGGCTATGTCTGTTTCTATTAAAATTCAAATATGCCATACTGTCAAGTCAATACACATAATCGCTTAATAAAATTGAAAAATTTTTTAAGTTACGTTATAATGTAACCTGTCAAAAGGAGAGATTACATGAGGATAAAATTGTATTTATGGCTGATAGCTTTGCTTGCAGGATTTTTGCTGTATGCGGTATTTTTTATGAAAAGCGACTATGATACAGGCGACAAGCTGTCACCAAATGTGCATATAAAAAAGATTGATCAGGCTAATCACCGTATTGTTGAATATATTCCTGAATATCTGCCGCAGCCGATTCCGGAAATTGTTCTTAAAAGCGCTAAAGAGTACGACTATTTTTATTATCTTTTTATTGATAAAAATAAAAAATCAGTTCTCTATGAGTATAAAAAAGGTTCATTTTCGCCTTCTGACAGTGAAAGTTTTCATAAAGAAATTGATTTGTATCTCAAAAACGTCAGAAATGACGGCAATTATAAAAATAAATTTTCTACGGCTGATGGTGTAAAAATTTACGAAAAACGAGTTTTGAAATCTATCAAAGCCGCTAATTATGTTCCGCAAAAAGGTGACTCCAAGTTGCTTATAAATAAAATGGAAAAGGAAAAAGAGAAACTTAAAGCCGTAAAAGATTTTTATACAAGCTGTGCAAAAACATTTTGTATAATAAACAACCAGACAAATGAATACGTAATCCTTGACAAGAGGGATTTGAGCAAAGCTAAAAAGCTGCTGGATGATTACAAACTATGGTAATAAGACCTAATTTTCCAGTTTAAAGTCACCGTGCTTTTTGATATGCTCAACCAGTCCGCCGTCTGCAAGCATTTTGCGCATAACAGGAGGAATTGGTTCAATCTGAATAACAGCGCCGTTTGTCAGATTTGTAATTATACCTTTTTCAATATCAACATCCAATTCATCTCCGGCATCAATAGCATCAGTATCGCATTCTATTGCCAGAAGCCCGATATTAATAGCATTGCGGTAAAAAATTCTAGCAAAGGATTTTGCTATAACAGCGCCGACGCCGGCAATTTTTATAATTTGAGGAGCGTGTTCTCTGGAGGAGCCAAGCCCGAAATTGTTTCCTGCAACAACAAAATCGCCTTTATGCATTCTTGCTGCAAAGGTTTCATCGGCATCTTCAAGCACATGCTTTGCAAATTCTTCCAGGTTTGAGCGCAAATGGAACAATCTTCCCGGAGCAATGTGGTCAGTTGATATGTTATCACCAAATTTAAAGGCTTTTCCTTTCATGATTTCCTCCTTGTTTTTCTACATAATACTACAAAAAAATAAGATTATATGCTATAATTTCAAAGGATTAAAAATTATTGAGGATATAACAATGTACTTTAGCAGAAAATGTAAAATAACTTTCATAAGCCATGGAGCAACCATATATTCAGAGGAAGGGCGTTTTTCAGATGTCCTTAACTATCCTCAGTTAAATGATGCAGGACAAACCGAGGTTGAAAAAATAACTGAATTTTTAAAATTAAGAGCTATTAAGAATGATAAAATTTATTCTTCTCCTGCAACGAGAACCCTTCAAACCGCTGAGGTTATATCAAAACTGTACAAGAAGGACTATGAAATTCTTGATGAATTAACTCCCAGAAAATGCGGAAGTTTTAACGGTCTTACCTATGAGCAGATTGAACAAAAATATCCTGAAGAATTCAAAAGATTAATGACCGATCCTACGGTTGCAACGCCTGATGATGCTGAATCTGTTTGTGATTTTGTAAAAAGAATAAGCATTATTATCAACAAAATTGTTGAAGAAAACATTCAAAATCGGGTTATTGTCGTAACCCATCCTGATATTATTAAGGCTGCAATATGCGACGCCATCAATATTCCGCCGGCTTCAATGCCTAATATTTATATTAAAACCGGAAGTGCTACGCAGATAAGTTACTTTGAAAGCTGGAAAAGTTTAATATACTCGGATTACACTCCGCTCTAAGGCTTTTAAATTTCTATTTCTTTAATAATAATTGTGTGCATTCGGTTTTCAAAAAATCTTTGCCCGGTTTAACGTCAATAAAATTCCACGGAAGATTTGCGTCAAAATCAAAGGTTTCGAGTGCGTAATAGTCGGAATTTATTTGGTTCTTTGCGGCGGATTTCTTAAAATCACCGAGTTTTCCGCCGTTTTTATAAACATCAATTAAAAAGTCAGTAAAACCTTCTCCTCCGCGGGAAAGAACAGCCTGCCAGTAATCCCATTTTATACTTGAAACCGAGGCTTGAACTCCAAGTTTGTGCATTTCTTTTTTCAGGAATTGAGCTTTTTGTTCCAGAACTTTCGTTGCTTCGCGGCCTATCCACTGGAACGGCGTGTTTGGCTTTGGAACAAAACTTGAAAAACCAAAACTTATATCAAATCCTTTATAACTCTTTTTAATTTTTTCAGCAAGCGAAACAAGACTATTGATATCCTCCCCGGTTTCCGTCGGAAGTCCTATCATTCCATAGAATTTAAGCCCCTTTAACCCTGCATTAGCCGATATATTTACAGCTTCAAATATTTTTTCTTCTGTTAAATTTTTGTTTATTACTTTTCTCAGGCGTTCACTTCCGGCTTCAATTGCGAGCGTGATATTCTTTTGGCCTGCATCTACAAGTGTTTTAACTATTTCAGGCTGTACGGCATCTACCCGTAAAGAAGATACACTCATTTCTATTTTTTGCCCTGATTTAATTTTGTTGTCAATATATTTGAAGATTTCGGCAAACTTCGGGTGTGCGCTGATTTGTGCGCCTAGCAGAGCAATTTTATCAGTATATTTTAGCCCTAAATCTATAGCATTTAAAACAGATTCATAAGGTGCACTCCTCAAAGGCAGATTCATATAAGACGCCAGACAAAATCCGCATCTGTTTGCACATCCTCTTGACATTTCTATAATAAACGTATTGCTGAAAAATGCATCCGAACTTATAATCGGAGTGAAAACGCAGCTTTCAAGGCATTTTGTGAGCTTTTTGACACGGTCTTGCTTTATTGTAGGCACATAAATACCTTCAAGCTCCGAAAGTTTTTCCAGAATTTTCTGTTTAGGTTTGCCCTTGTTATTTTTGCACAGTTCTACAACTTTTAAATTAATATCTTCTCCGTCGCCAATGATTATAAAATCAAAAAAATCCTTGTACGGAACCGGATTTGCGCTTACAACAGGCCCTCCCGCAAAAACAAGCGGACAATCACTGCCCCGCTCTGATGATTTTAATGGAAGCGAAAATCTTTCCAGAGTCGAGAATATTGATAAAAAATCCATATCAAATGTAAATGAAAATCCTATTAAATCAACATTTTCGCTACGATATCTGGTAGTTTTTGAATCAGTACAGAGCATTTCAATATTGACATCCTCAAGCTGGTCAATATCTTTAAACATCCACAGATACCCGAGTGAAGATAATGCAAAAGATTTTACTCCCGGAAACGCAAGCCATACCGTATAATCCGCATTTTTAGCAATATTTCTGTCATACAGGTATATATCAGTTTTACTCATTGGCCTCCTGATTTGGATCAGACTTTTCATTAATCGGTTTTATATAAAGTTCATCAATCAAAACGCATATTGTTGAAGCAATTGCCGGTGAAAGTAAAACCCCGAGAAATCCTAAAAATTGTTCGCAAACAAACAATGCCAGAAATATTGTCAACGGATGAAGTTTCATAAATTTTCCGAACAACAGCGGTCTTACAACAATATTAGAAGCCTGCTGTATTAGGAAGAATGTTACTAAAAGTAAAATCAGCTTAACAATACCGACAGGATATGCAACAAGAAGAATTATAACCAGCGCTATTGTAGGCCCTAAGACAGGAACAATGTCCATTAAGCCGGTAATTAAACCCAGCAAAAGCGGATAATCAACACCCAGCATAAGAAGCACCAGCATTTGCATCAAGCCGATTGCAAGCATTGAAAGAACCTGAGCCCTTACGTATCCGCCGACTTTGCTGCTGATTGTGTTGAAGATAAATCCCGCTCTATCCTTTAAATTTTGCGGAAAAAGTTCAAGAAATTTTTCTGTTAAATAAGTTTTATCAACAAGCAGATAAAAAATAATCATACCGATAGCAACGGTTACAACAAAGAACTGGAAAATTCCGATTGTAATATTCCAGGACTGGCTGAAAACACTATGCGCAAAATCAGGATTTGTATCAAGAATAGAACTCAGATTAACAAGATCTGCAATTCTATGACCGTACACCTTCAGCGTTGTTAAATAATTTGCTGCATCCATAATTTTGTCAGGAAAGACCTGAATGAAGGTTTTTATTTCTTTATACGCAATTGCAATAATCGGAGCAAACAGTGCAAACAACGCCAGCAAACCGCCAAAAACAGTAATGACAGCAGCAAGCGTACGGTTATTCTTTAATTTTGTCTGCAATTTTTCAACAAAAGGATCCATAGCACAGGCGATTACGTATGCTGCAAAGAACAGCATTACAATACCGGTGATTTTGGGTAAAATTAACAAAAGAATTACGATGCCCGCAATAAATGCAATATTTTTAACCGAAAAAAAGCGTGCTGATATCATCTAAAAACCTTTCAAATAATCTTAAATACCTCACAAGTTTAACAGCAAAAGAGTTTTTTTGCAAAAAAGTTACAGATTGAAATAAATAAATTATAAATTTTAAATTGATAATGTAAACATTTGTAAATTTTTGTAAAAAAAAGTATTAATAAAGTAAATTACAAATAATAAATATACTTTATATATTTAACGAGGACTAAAAGAATAGAGGTTTAAGATGGGTTTCCTAACCGGCGCATACTTAAAAATGCAAACATCGCGAATGCGGCTTCAACTCCAGCACGAGTTGACCTCCATCATGTCGCAGATGAACCGGGTGACCAAGCAGATTGGTCAAGCGGAAAAGATGCTTGTTGCCCAGCAGCGAAACGGTGATTTGATGTTGAGGCAGCAAATGATGCAATCTGTCTTTGGAGCCGCAGATTTCGCTGGATTTGATCCCAGCAACCCTACAAGTTTGACAGGTGTAGATGCACAAAAACTTCAAGGCTTTAGTGTATTGCAACAGGAAGCAAATTACAGATATGCAAACGCACAATCTGTCTGGGCTAATTATTTTGATATGGTAAAAGAGGCACAACTGGAACCGCTCAAATCATTGGAAGAAAATCTGGCTGTTAGAAAGGCTAACATTGAATCAAGACTGAAACTCATAGAGGGTCAGGAAAAAGCCGCAGAAGAAATGGAAAAATCTTCACAACAAGACTTTGTTCCGCAATACACAGGTCAGGGATAATAAATTTTTAGCCCCCTTGCAAATGCAAGGGGGCTTTTTTAATACTTAAATAACAGACATTAATCAACACTGATAGCACCGACAGGGCAATTTATTGCCGCATCAATACATTCTTCTTCGTGCCCCGGAACCTTTAATTGATTTGGAATTGAGAAATTTTTATAAATTTCAAATACTTCCGGACTTAGCAAAGAGCAGGTTCCGCAGCCTACGCATTCATTAGAAACTCTTATCCGCATCATATTGTAAGTATTACAGATTTTTAATGCAGATACATTGCCATTTTTACTTAATCAATTTTTATTATTTCGGCACCTTTTTCCTCTACCGGAAGGGTGTAAATATCGGCTTTTACGTTCAAATCAGCCCATGTATCTTTTACAATCGACTGAATTTTATCAAGATTATTTTTTTCGCTGATAACAAGAATCGATGGGCCGGCACCGCTTAAAACACAGCCGATAACATTTTCTTCATGCTTAAGATTTTCAATAATTTTTTCCAACCCAGGAACAAGTTTCATTCTATAAGGCTGATGCAATTTATCTTTTAGAGCAAGCTTCATAAGAGCTGAATCTTTTGTATGAATAGCGTGAACAAACATTCCTAACCGTTTTGCGTTAAACACCGCATCTTCCATTGGAACCTCTTTTGGAAGAACAGAGCGGGATATGTCAGTCGCAAGCTCATATTCAGGCACACAAACGGTTATAGTCCATTCTTTTGGCCAATCAAGCTTTTTATATATAATGCTTCCGTCGTCTTCGCTTGAGGTTAAAACCAGACCGCCAACGATTGCAGGAGTAACATTGTCCGGATGCCCTTCGACTTCAGTTGCGATTGATAACAAAGCTGCTTCATCCGCCGGTTTGCCCAAAAGTTCATTTGCCGCAAGCAGTCCACCGACAATTACGGAAGCACTGCTCCCGAGACCTCTGGCTATCGGAATTTGTGAATGCACCGTAATTTTTAATTCACTTGGCGTTTGCCCTATTGAATTGTACAGAAGCTCTACAGCTTTGTATATAATACTGTTTTCGTCCATCGGGATGTGCTCAAGCGACAATTCATCAGTTTTGTCGTCATCAGCAATTACATTGATTTCCACGCCGGTTCCGGGCAGAACAGTTTCTTCTATAGTTATTGTATTGTATATTGGCAATGCCATCCCCATACAATCAAATCCGGGACCTAGATTTGCCGTTGTTGCCGGCACTTTTACGCTTACTTTCATATTTCCTCTTTTAATTCGCTAAACTTAATATAGCACAAAGAGATTTTTTCATCAATTTTCAGGTCAAATATTGCGTTTTTTGAAGAATTTGAATCGTTTAAAATGGCTTGTATAATAGCAGTATGTACGAATTACACCCTTATTTTACAAACGACGGATCTGTAGGCCTTTTCAGCCCAGAAGCTGATGATATATACCATTCAACATACGGTGCTCTCGCTGAAGCTTACGAAAAGTTTGTTCTGCCTGCAGAACTTGAAAAATTTTTCGAAAACCATTCTGAAATAAAAGTTCTTGATATCTGCTACGGAATCGGATACAACACAAAAAGTTTTTTAAATTTTTTAATTGATAAAAAAATTATAAATTTGAAAAAAAATTGTTCAAAAAAATTATTGTGCAAAAAAACGAATAACGAAGCGATACATACCGATAATTTTTTATCTTTAAATAATAACGAAACGTTACATGGCGATAATATAATAAATATCGGAGAGGTACATTCCGATAATATTAATCAGCAGAAAAACAATGAAAAAGAAAATTCATGTCCGGACAATAACGCTGCGATACATTCAAATAATATTTCCTGTAAAAATTCTGCATGCGAGCACCAAAACAAGAAAATTTTTATTAAAGCAATTGATACTGATGAAAAATTATTTTATTTGTCACCGTTTTTCAGACAAGGAAACAAAAAAGACAAAAGATATAATAAACCGGATTTTAATTACGAAAAAATTTCAAAACTTTTAACTAACAATTTTTCAGAAAAATACAAACTAAATCCTGAAGTCAATTTGATAATACTTAAAAACATCCTGGAAAAAAGGCCTGAAATATTTAAGGATCCTGCTTTTTTGAATATTTTAAAATCAAGAAAATATTCACCATTTTTTGACAAGAGAATAAAAGGCTTATTTTGGGCATTAAAATATGAAAAAGATATTTATACCCCTTTTGGACAAACGATAGCCTTCTTACATAATATATATTATAAGTATATTTCAATACGTTATAAAAAGGCACTGAATAGCCTTATATTAGACGATTTTATTTTTGAACCTTCAATAGAGGATGCCAGAATTTCTCTGAAACATGATCAATACTTGTATAATTTTATATTTTTAGACGCTTTTACGCCTGCAAAATGTCCTGCACTCTGGTCGCTTGAATTTTTTAAGCTGCTTTTTGAGCATCTTGACAGCGATGGAATGATTTTAACTTACTCCAACTCGGCCGCTGTAAGAAATGCAATGCTTAATGCCGGATTTTTTGT
Source organism: Candidatus Gastranaerophilales bacterium (assembly GCA_944325605.1). Classification (GTDB taxonomy): domain Bacteria; phylum Cyanobacteriota; class Vampirovibrionia; order Gastranaerophilales; family Gastranaerophilaceae; genus Scatenecus. The sequence goes on along the minus strand of CALVAX010000008.1, from coordinate 69,178 downwards.
CGGGAAAATTTATAATCCTGAAATTGACAAATTCACAGGCACTATTGCTGTAAAAAATAAATCTCTTCTAAAATATGAACTCTCAGAATACGATTTAGGGCTTATTAATTCGCGTGCAGGTATATTTTATCGCGATGAAAATTTAAACCTCTCTAATGAGGCTATAATCGAGGCTCATAAAAAAGAAGTTTCAGAGAGCAGCAAAATATCAAGTTCAGCATTCATAAAAAACTATAAAAAGGCAAATTCATCCTTAAAATAAAAAATTGCAGCCGAGTAGACTGCAATGTTATCTTAAAATATTATTAGTATATAGCTATCAGATATAAAATTATTTTTCATCCTCTATTTTTTTTAATTCAATTTTGTAACCCTAAAGTAGGAATTGAACCGTACAGAACATACCGGTGCAAAACAGAAACTCAATCTGATGGATCCAAAAAAGAGGTTTGTGTAGGCAGTACGCGAGAAGACTTGTTAAATGACAAACTTTATGGATGCATTAAAAATGCCACAATGAAAGTATACTGCACAGCTTTAATACAGGATAACAACTGGGAAATACCGGATGATTATCCGTTTAGATTTTGAATAATTGCAATATATGTTTAAAAATTTGCCCGGATAATCCTAAGAGGGTATAATATTTTGTGCATAAATTATAAAACGAGGCAAATATGATATATGATGTTGTTGTGGTCGGAGGAGGAACAGCAGGCTGTGCAGCTGCTTATACTGCCAGAATGCTCGGGCTAAAAACACTTTTAATAGAAAAAAATATACATCTTGGAGGAACGATTACATCAGGCCTTGTAATTCCTGTTATGAAGTCTGGAGATTCTCAGATTAATACTGATTTCAAAGAGGCACTGATTGCTGAATGCAAGTCACTGGGCGGCCAGATTACATATCAGGACAATCCGGCCTGGTTAAATCCGGAAATCACCAAAATTGCTCTTGACAACCTTATGGAGCGCGCTAATGTAGAAGTTCTCTTTGATACTGGTATTTCGGGCATAGAAATAGACCGCAACCGCATAAAGAGTATAAAAACATCCAATGAGATATTATCGGCATATAACGAGGAGTTAGGTTCTTCAGCAGAAACATTATCTGTATCTATCGGAGCGAAGTATGTTGTAGACGCGACAGGAAATTGTGTTGTCGGAAAAATTTGTAATTGTAATTTTATTGAAAAAAAAGAAGAATTCCAGCCGGTTACTCTGAGATTTATGATGGGCGGAATTGACACCAAAAAGTTTTCAGAATGGCTTGAGGAGTTTGACAAAGACAGAAACGTAACTACAATTGAACATATTGACGGGCATATACACCTTTCTACTGCCTACACATGGGATAAGAACCGCAAATGGGCCTTGGAGCCTCTATTTGAGGATGCTGTCAAAAAAGGAATCCTTACAAGGTCTGATACAAACTATTTTCAGATATTTACAGTACCCGGAATGCCTGGCAATGTTGCATTTAACTGCCCGAGAATCGTTGATTTCGACTGCTCTCTTGAGGTTAAGGACATTTCAAAAGCCTTGTCTATTGCCCGTCAGAGCATTTACAGGTATCTTCAATTTTGCAGGATTTATTTTCCTGGCTTTGAGAAAGCATACATATCAAACATAGCAGACATGCTTGGCATCAGGGTTTCAAGGCGGATTAAGGGAAAATACGTTTACACAATTGAGGATCTAAAATCCGGCAAAAAATTTGAAAACCCAGTTGTTATTTCAAATTATCCTGTAGACATTCATTCAAACAAGCGTCAGGCAGCGGCTTTAGAGGCTGTAGAAGATTACCAGCTTCCGATTGAAAGTTTGATGTCGGCTGATATTGACAATTTATTTGTTGCAGGAAGATGCCTGTCAGCGGATTTTCTTGCTCAGGGGGCATTGAGAGTGCAAAGCAGCTGTTTTTCAATGGGAGAAGGTGTTGCTAAATATATAGCTAAACTTTTGAATTAAGTTTTTCAGTCAATATTTGTGCAGCATTAAGCAGAGGGTCAATCGTCGGCGAGAACGGCGGAGCGTAGGTAAGGTCATTTCTGAAAAATTCTTCAGCAGTAAGACCGGCAAGAAGTGCAGCCGTCACAGTATTTACCCTTTTGTCTGCATCACCGGCTCCAACTCCCTGACAACCAAGAAGTTTTCCGGAATTTTTATCTGCAACAAGCTTTAGTGTAATATTGTTAACATCAGGCATATATCCTACTTTATCTGTCTTTGTAACAGTCACTGAAACGGTTTCCAAATCCAAAGAGGCCGCTTTTTTCTCGGTTATACCTGTCATTGCCATGCTTAAAGACAGACACCTTGTAACCGAGGAGCCTAGAACACCTTCAAATTTTTCATCTCCCCCGCAGGCATTTATTGCCGCAATTCGGCCTTCTTTGTTGGCGTTTGTCCCTAGAGGAAGCCATATTTTTGAATTTGTAACAATCAGATTTTCTTCAACACAATCCCCGCATGCATAAATATCTTTTATACTGGTTTCCATCCTTTCGTTTACCTTAATTGCTCCCGTTTCACCGAGTAAGATGCCGGCATCTTTTGCTATTTCAATATTTGGCTTTACTCCCGCACAAATAACTGCAAAATCAGCAGGGATTTCTTTTCCGGAACCTGTTCTGACAAGGCGTATACCATCGTTGTCGCCAGAAAATTCTGTTGCTATTTCAGATGTCAAAATTTCAAAACGCCCGTTTGATATTTCTTTAAGCTGTTCTAAAATAAGATTTGACATATCATCATCAAAATTCTGCATAATAGTCGGAGCGTATTCAATAAGCGTGACGAAAATGTTCTGTCTAACCAGCGCCTCAAGCATTTCCATACCTATATAGCCCCCGCCGATAATAACAGCATTTTTTGAATTTTCAGCCTTTGTGCGTATAGCAATTCCGTCTTCTATCTTTCTTAGCGTAAAAACATTATTTAAGTTTACGTTTCTAATCTGCGGAATTACAGGTCTTGCGCCGACAGCAACAATCAATTTATCATAATCCGCTAAAAAAGCTTTATTTTCGCCCAATTTTTCAATAAGAACCTGCTTTGTATGCGGAAGAATTTTTACGGCCCTGTGTTTTAGATGAATATGCACATTATCTTTTTCAAACGCTTCGGGTGACCTTACAAGAAGCATTTCGTAATTATTAAAATTACCTTCGATATAATAAGGCAATCCGCAGGCAGAGTAAGAAATATGCGTGTCATCTGTGTATAAATCTATTTGTGCATCCGGAAGAAGTCTGCGTGCTTTGGCAGCAGCCTTTGCTCCTGCTGCAACGCCTCCTAGTATAACAAGTTTCATAACATTGTCATACTATAATTTTCAACAAAGATACACAATATACAACTTACTAATTCAGCCCGGAGGTATTTAAGATCATCTCGCGCATAAATTCACAGTAGCTGTCCATATCGTCCAGATCGTCAATACTCTGGTCGATAAGTGTTCTGATTTCAATAATAATATTGTTGTTTTTCAAATCATCGAATTCCATAATTAATAACCCTTCTATAACCTACATAAGAAATATCGGATATGATTTCAAAAATCTTTAACAAAATCCGGCATATTGTTACAAAAATATAAATTGAAAAGCAAAAAATAAAATCCGCGGATTTATATGTTAATGTGATAATAAATGAAAATAAAAGGAGATAATATGAAAATTTTCTCAGTAAATAAGAATTACAACCAGAATTTCGGAGCAAAATTTTTAAACACTGATTTGCTTAAAGAAACAGCAGAATACGCACTTCAAAATAATAAATTCGACAAACTAAACAATGCCCGCAAAGCAATAGAAAACTATGATGTTTTTACAAAAGTCGCCGCAGAGGTTGCAAAGAACAAAAAATCAGGCGCAGAAGAACTTAGATTTACCTCATATATTCCCAAATACACCCGCAGTGCAAAAGGGGAAATTATAAAAAAATATAAGCAGGTAAGCACCACAATTCCTTGTAATCAAAAGAAACATCACTACCAGCTTTACCAGTTGATTGTAAAAATGGGCATCAATGCACCGGAGAACAAACTTTACAAAAAAATAGTTAAAGGTTCTTAATCAGTTTCATTATAAACAAGTTTCTTTCTCAAACTCCACTGAACGAGCGTCAATGTCAGAATTATAAAGAACAAAACATAAGCAATAGCGCTGGCTTTTCCTATATTGAAATATTCAAAAGCATTCTTATAAATTGCATAGACCATAACATTCGTGCTATCAAGAGGCCCTCCCTGAGTCATAATATAAATCAGGTCAAATATTTGAAAAGAGCTGACAGCAGTAATAATTACAACAAAAAATATGGAAGGCGCCATCAGAGGCACAGTGACATTTTTAAAAGTTTGGAAAACACCCGCACCGTCAATTTTAGCCGCCTCAAACATACTGTTTGAAATTCCGCTTAGAGATGCCAGAAATATAATCATATTATAGCCGACAAGCTTCCAAACCGACACAATTATCAGCGCAGGCATAGCCCAATTTGGGTCGTAAAGCCAATTTATATGGATATTCAAGACGTTTGCCAGAAGCCCGATATTCGGGTCAAAAATCCATTCCCAGACAATCCCAATAACAATCATAGGAGTTATAAAAGGCAGAAAATATGCAGTCTTGAAAAATTCTGATCCTCTGATTTTAGAATTTAGTATACCGGCAAGAATAAGAGGCAGTATTACTCCAAGAACAGAGGTTGAAACCGCAAAAACAAAAGTATTAATCAAAATTTTAAAAAATAACGGCTCTCTAAAAATTTCTCTGTAATTTTCAAGCCCTGCAAAAGCAACAGGGTTAATCAGATCCCAATGCGCAAAACTAAGCCCGAAAGAACAGATAACCGGAATAACAATAAACACCAGAATTCCGGCAAAAGCCGGCAGCACAAATAACCAGGCGGCATATTTTTGATTGTTCAGCAATTCAGTGGCAAAATTCTTTATATCCATGCTATATTAATTATAGTTTAAATATCAGGGGAGAATACAATTATGAAAAAATATGAACATGCCTTTGGCAAAAATGATATAAGAGGGATTTACGGAGACGACATTACCGAAGAACTTTTTTATGCAACAGGAAGAGCCTTTGTAGAATACCTTAAAAAACAGACTTCTAAATCTGAAAAAAATATCTGGATAACAGTGACGCGGGATGCAAGAACCCATTCACCCTCGCTGGCGGATGCGCTTATAAAAGGCATAACCTCAACAGGTGCCAATGTTGTTAATCTTGGTCTTGCACCGACGCCAATAGGTTATTACAGCGAAGCTGCCGGCGTTCCGGCAGATATTACTGACGGTGAAAAGGTAGCCGGCGCAATGATTATCACCGCAAGCCACAACCCGAAAGAATATAACGGTATGAAAATGACATATGCCGGCAGAACACTTAATGAAGCCCAGATTAAAGAAGTTAAAGAACTTGCCTTTAGAGAACTTGAAATAAAGAAACAATCAAACTCTAACGGAAAAGTTGTTAAATATAACATTATTCCCGGCTACATTAAAGAAATGAAAGAACGCTTTGGCGAAATAGGTAAAGGTATAAAAATAGTTGTTGACAGCGCAAATGCAACCGGAGGAGTTGTAGGCCCTGAATTATACCGAGAACTCGGATGCGACGTAATAGAACTGTTTTCGGAACCCGACGGAAACTTTCCGAATCATCATCCGAACCCGAGCGACCTTAAAACACTTAAAATTCTTGAAGAAACCGTTGTTGAAAACAATGCGGATGCCGGTATTGCCTATGACGGCGACAGCGACAGAATCGGCGTGATTACGCCTGACGGGAAACCGCTTACAGGCGACAAACTCTTGCTTATATACGCTCAGGATCTTCTTGATACAATGGATGACAGGAATAAGCTTACTGTAGTAAGCGAAGTTAAATGTTCACAGGTTCTGTTCGACAGTATAAATAATGCAGGCGGACACGCTGTTATGTGCAAAACAGGCCATGGCTACATCAAAGATAAAATGAAAGAAACAAACGCTCTTCTTGCAGGTGAAATGAGCGGTCATACATTCTTTAAAGACAGATATTACGGGTTTGATGATGCAATATATGCTGGATGCAGAATAATAGAAATTATTGCAAAAAACAAAAAGAAAAATCCGGAATTTAAGCTTCAGGATATGCTCAAACCATTTGAAGCTGTCTGTTCCTCTGATGAAGTCAGGTTCCCCTGCCCGAACGAAAAGAAAAAAGAAACATTGGAAAAAGTCAAACAATGTATTGAAGCCGATAAAAATTTATTCGGCAGTCCTATTAAAGAAATAATAACTCTTGACGGTATGAGAATAGTATTTGACGGAGGCTTTGCACTAATCCGCCAGAGTAATACAGAACCTGTCTTTACATTAAGATTTGAAGGGAAAACAAAAGACGATTGCGAAAGATACAAAACTTGTATGATTAAAACTCTTGAGAATGTACTAAAATAATATTATGAACGATAGTGAAAAAAATACAATTATTATCGGACTTTTAAGTGTAGTCCTTATTTCAGTAATGCTTTTCAGCACCGGAGATTTTGACGAATACGGAAACTTTACCGGAACCAGATACGGAGATGCAGGAACTACTGAAATTAACGATAATCTCTATGTCGATAATATAAATGAAGGCCCTATGAACTTTGAAGAAGCTCAGGAATATTGCCGTAGCAAAGGGATGGAGCTTCCAACAAGAGAGCAGGCATGGGAAATGTGGAGAGCTTCTGCCAATTGTAAAATTTCTATGGTCTTAAACCACCACGTTATTAAGGATAAGCAGACTTTCATAAAATCCTGCCACAATCTTGATAAAGGATGTCTTGTTCCTGCCAATCAGGTAAACTATTTTTGCATTGCAGATAAAGATCTGTTGTTTCTGGATGAGAAAGTCTACCGCTACGGCCAGTACTGGCTTAAGGATAAATACGACCGCAACGGGCATTATACTGCAAATTTCATCAACGGAATGTCAAATGCCTATGCTGACAGCATAAAGCTTCTCGGTGTAAGATGCGTAAGAGCTATGACACACACAGACAAATAAGAAACTATACTTAAAATACAGGTCTTAGCACCCTTAAGTTGTTATCAAAACTACGTCATACTGAGAGTTAGCGAAGTATCTCAATTTCGGACTAAAGTCCTCTGACGGGCTTTTATAGTGTCTGTGAAATTTGCAGTATAATTCCCATAAATCCCCCGCTTGATTTATAAATTTTTTATGCTACTATAAATATGTCAGAAAAGTTACTCACGAATATGAATTCCAATAGCTTGCAAACAGCTTTATTTTGGCATATTCGAAAAAAATACAAATTTGTTATTAAAGTAATGAAAGGTAAAAATCAATGGATTTAGAAAACAAAGATGAAATTTCTTCAGAAGTAACAGAAACTGCAGCTGAAACAGCAGAAGAAACTGTAGAATTAGCAGATGCAACAGAAGAAGAAAAACCGGCAAGAGGCAGAAAAGGCCGCGGCAGAAAACAAAAAATAGAAACAGTAGAAGAAAAACCGCAAAGCGAATGGACTGAAAGAGTAGTTCAAATCAGCCGTGTAACAAAGGTTGTAAAAGGCGGTAAAAAATTAAGCTTCCGCGCAATCGTTATCGTAGGAAACCAAAAAGGTCAGGTAGGCGTTGGATGCGCTAAAGCATCTGAAGTTATCATTGCTATCCAGAAAGCAATTGCAGACGGACGCAAAAACCTTATTACCGTACCTATTTTCAAAACAACAATTCCGCACCCGATTACAGGACGTTCAGGCGCAGGTGCTGTAATGCTTAGACCTGCATCTCAGGGTACCGGTATTATCGCAGGCGGAGCTGTTCGTTCAGTTCTTGAACTTGCAGGTATTGAAAATATTCTTTCAAAATCTTTAGGTTCAAAATCTCCGCTTAATGCAGCAAACGCAACAATTGCAGCTTTAAAAGCACTTACACCGTTTAACGATGTTGCTAAAAAGCGCGGTTTAACAATGGCTGAACTTTTAAACTAACCGGCAGGTTAATTGTTTAAACCAATTTAAAAGCGACCATTAAGATAAGTCACAAAATATTAAAAATAAAGGAATTAACAAAATGGCAGATAAAAAATTAAAAATTAAATTAGTCAAAAGCCTTATCGGAGCTTCAGAAGCTCAGAGAAAAGTAGTAAGAGGCCTCGGCTTTACAAAGAAAGATCAGGTTGTTGAACACGCAGACAGCGCAACAATCAGAGGTATGATCAACAAAGTTCCGCACCTTCTTGAAGTTGCTGAATAAAAATACTGCGTAAGTTAACGCGAGCGGTACACATTTAGAAATAAAGGAAAAGAAAAATGACAGATATGATTACATTAGAAAACTTGCAGCCTGCAGAAGGCTCAACTCACAAAATTAAAAGAGTAGGCAGAGGCCGTTCATCAGGCAGAGGTAAAACTTCTTGCCGCGGTCATAACGGTGAAGGCCAAAGATCTGGAAGCTCTTCAAAAAGAGGATTTGAAGGCGGTCAGATGCCGTCATACAGAAGATTGCCTAAATTAAAAGGCTTCCAGGTATACAAAAAACCTGTATCTGCAGAAATCAATGTAGGCAGACTTGCTCAGCTAGGACTCAAAGAAGTTACTCTTGCTGCACTAAAAGAAGCAGGAAAGGCTCATGCTTCCGCTGATTTGTTGAGAATTCTCGGAAACGGTGAAATCAGCGAAGCAATCACAGTGAAAGCAAATTATGTTTCACCATCAGCAAAAGAAAAAATTGAAAAAGCAGGCGGAAAGGTTGAGTTAGTATAATGGCGCAAGGTATAAAAATGCCGACAACAGATGATTTGATGTCAATGTGGCAGGCTTCAGGCTTGAAACAAAAAATCATTTTTACATTTTTAATGATTGCAGCGTTCAGGTTCGGGGTTCAGATGCCTTTGTACGGTATCAACAATCAGGTATTTGCAAATATTGCACAGGGAAATAATATCATAGGATTTCTGGATTTATTTTCCGGCGGAGCCTTAGGCAAAGTTTCAATATTTGCACTTGGTATTGGCCCTTACATCACGGCATCAATCATCATGCAGCTTGTTTCTGTAGTAATTCCTTCACTGGAAAAACTTCAGAAAGAAGAAGGCGAAGCCGGCAGACGCAAATTATCACAATATACCCGTGTATTTACGGTTGTTCTGGCAGTATTCCAGTCACTGGTGTTTATGCTGTTTATGCGGCATCTGCCTGGTGCTATTGCTCCTAACGTAAATCACTTTATGTTTTACATAAGTTCAATAGCAGTACTTACAGCGGGTTCAATACTTGTAATGTGGATTTCCGAATTAATAACGGAAAAAGGTATAGGCAACGGAGGATCATTGATAATCTTTGTAGGCATCCTGTCAGGTATTCCTGTATATGCCTCAAGAACTTTTGAAATGGTTCAAAAAAGCACTGCTATGCAGCTTGGATTGCTCGGGCTTCTTGCAATATTCTTTGTAACTATGATTTTCATTGTTATAATGCAGGAAGCAGTAAGAAAAGTTATCATAGTAAACCCGAAACGTCAGGTCGGAAACAAAGTTTACGGCGGTATGAACTCTTATATCCCGTTCAAACTGAATCCGGGCGGCGTTATGCCGATTATCTTTGCAATAGCAATTTTGCTTTTCCCTTCAACTGTTTTGAGTATTGTCGGGCAGGCAAACTTTAATTCCGTAGCAGTTAAAAATTTTGTTGTTAAATTAACAACAATCATGAGTCCTGACGGAATTGTTTATTACGGCTTGTATTTTCTGTTAATTGTTGCACTGACATTTTTCTATGCATCAATTATGCCGAACATGCAGCCGAAAGACATTGCAAACAACCTTAAAAAATACGGATCATCAATTCCCGGAATCAAACCCGGCAAACCGACTGCGGATGCTCTTGATAAAATATTATCCAAGACAACGTTTATCGGAGCTATGGGACTCGGAATTATAGCTCTTGTTCCGTCTTTTGCAAGCTACATTACAAACATCAAAACACTGCAAGGTATCGGAGCAACATCTTTGATAATCATGGTTGGTGTTGCACTTGACTTGATTAATCAGGTGAGAACCCATCTTCTTGCAAGAAATTATGAATCATTCCTGAAAGAATAACTTCATAATTTATAAATTCATAATAAAAAAATAGCCTCATATACTTTGAGGTTATTTTTTTGTGCAAAAATAGGCTTTTTCAGCAATGAAATCCTCTGTTAAATTTTCTATTATAAAAGAGTAAATCCTCAACTCTTCTGATTGCTCAGTTTATGCCCCTTTTCAAGGGGCTTTTCTTTTACGAATTGTTAATATTTTTGCATTTTTCGGGGAATTAATGTATGATATCAGCATAAATACAGCTTTGAAAGGGTAAACACATGAGAGAATTAATTGAAAATAACCAGCGCATTACAATGGTTACTTATGATTTTAGAAACGCAAACAAAGGCACTATCATAGATGTTCAGCCTGACAATTTCACTATAGAGCTTGACTATGATCCGAAAGGCTTATTAAAAAGCAATTATTGTGAATTCTATACTCAGACTTCAAACGGTATTTTGTATTTTGATTCATATGCAAAAGATATTGAAGGCAAAAAAGTCACTATTGCAAGCCCTGCCAAGCACAAATTTTTACAAAGACGACGTTTTACCCGTATAAAATATATGCATAACCTTAAGCTTGTTTGTGATGGAAACTCTTATGATATTTCAACGCTGGACATATCTGCCGGAGGTATGAAATTCATCACTCAATGTAAACTTGACATTGAAAGTGAATATAGTATTATTCTTCCACTTTCAGACGAAATGAGTGTAGAGTGCATTTTTTCACCGATAAGAATTGAAAAAAATATGAATGGTGAAACCGGCTACACTGTGTCCGGAGAATTCAAATTTACGGATAATAAAATAAAACTTACCATTATCCAGTATTGCTCAAAACGCAGTCTTGAGATTTCTAACAAATAAGAGGCACAAATTGAGTTTTGCAGAGTTATTTCGTAAAAAGAGCAATAATGCACTATTTACAACGCCTTCACACGGGCAGAAATATTTTATTGTAAATAAATTCAGGCAATTCTACAAATTTGATATTTCCGAAACAGATACCCACAATCCGGAAGAAGCCTTAAGGCAGGCTCAGGAGAAAGCTGCGCAAATATATGGAACAAAATACACAAGCTTTCTTACAAACGGCTCCTCAAGCGGAATTATAGCATCTGTCCTTGCCTCAACAGCCCCCGGGGACAACGTGCTTATACATGAAGATGCGCACCAATCACACCTGAATGCCGTAAAACTTTCAGGGTGCAAACCTGTTTTTTACAAACTTCCGGTTAATGATGATTGGGGTTCTTATGATAAAAATTCACCGGAAATACTAGAGCCATATTTAAAAACCAATAGAATAAAGGCTGTGATAATCACATCCCCGACTTATGAAGGTTTTGTATCAGATGTTCAGGCAATAAAGGATTTGTGCAAAGAATACGGCGCATATTTAATTACTGATGAAGCGCATGGAGCATTGTATCCTTTTTCGGATGAACTTCCACAAAGTGCAGTAAGAATTTCAGATTTTACCGTCCAATCACTCCACAAAACAGCAGGCGGCTTAAATCCGACAGCACTGCTTCATTCAAATTGCGAAATCAACCCTGCAAAAGCCTTGAACATGATAAATACAACATCTCCATCTTATCCGCTTCTTGCAACAATTGAGGCGAATATAGATTTTCTAAACAGTTCACGCGGGCAAAAAAAGATTAACGAACTTATTCAAAATATTAAAAACTTAAAAAGTGAATGTTCAAATATTGAATTCGGCGGGGATGATATAACTAAAATCCTTGTAAAATCAAAAAAATTAACAGGCGATGAGCTTTCAGAAAAACTTTACATGGATTTTGGGATTGAAGATGAAAGAAACAATTCAAAATCCGTGCTTTTGCTCTGCGGAATAGGCACATCATACAAAAAACTTTTGCGCTTACAAAAAGCTCTTTTAAAAATGTAACAATTTGTAATAATTTGCTGATATTTATTAAAGAAACACACAAATAAAGCCGTTACCATAGGTAAGAATATTTACTAACGAAAGGAAACGGCGTAAACTATGGGAATGGCAGCATCACAAGCCAGATTGTTATCAATAACATCTCGTATGTCTGACAATGAATTGCGGGCACAGTTGATTAACAATGCCAAAATACGCCTTACTGAAGATTCATCAAAAGCCAGTGAAAAATATATCAGTGCTTTGAACCAAACTCAGCTTATGATGTCAAATAAAGACGCAGCAGGAAACAATCTGTATCAGCAGTTAACATTTAACAACCTGACTGCATACAGTTCATACAACAACCAGTACGGATTGATTAACAAATCAGGAGAAATGGTTGTCAGCGAACTTGATGCTGCAAAATATGAACAGGCAATAAAAGCAGCAGAAGCAAACGATGACACAGATGCCTTAACAGAATTTTTAAAACAATACGGACTTGAAAAAGACACAACTTCATACTGGGAGTCAAACGGACTTGATGACGATTTGAAAGCCCGCTATGAAGGTGATATTGAATATGATGCAAACGGAAACCGTGTATCCGGACTTCACTACGGATATGAAATGTCAAAAACATCTCAGGCATACGGTATCTACGAACAACTGCTTGATGACTACACTAAAGCTGATGACGATTATACGAGTGCAGTTATCAAGCAGATGAAGGAGTTCTTGTATTCTCATGAACCAAGCGGATTTTCAGGCAAAAATTATGAGACTATGTATACTGCAGTTAACAAGGGAACTAACATCTCAGAATCTCAAGATGCTTTGAATTTTCTGGAACAATTGCTTAATGAACTTGTAAATAATGACCAAATGATAACGACTACAACTGGTGCAGATGGGAAAACTCGTAATACAGATTTTTATGATAACATGCTGTATTTGTTGAATGACACAGTTCAGTTCAACGGAAGCGGCGGTGCCACTGTAACTAAGCAACATGGCATAACACAAAATGAAGATGGTTCATACAATATAGGCGGTATGTTTACATTAACAAGCAACGGCTCCGGCGGATATACAGTAACCGGCAATACTACTGCAGATGGTGTAACCTACAACGTTGGTTCTGTAAGCGGTAATACTTTTACATATTCATATACTCAAACCAAAACAAATGAGGATGGATCTACAACAACTACAACCAAAAACGGCAGCTGCACATTTGATCTGGCAAACTTGGCAGCTGAAACGACAGAGGATGCATCTGAAAGAGAAGTTGCTATACAGGTACAATATATCTACAAATATTTCAATTCAAATATATTATCTCAAATGAACAGAGATGCATTTGCTAATAATGCACCGACAGAAAAGGCTGCATTTGAAGCTGCAGCAAAACAGTTGTCAATATTTATATTCGGATATGATATAGGTTCTGAAAATTATGGCAATCTTGATGATATGGAATGGATTATCTATGAAAGCGGAATTCCGACCACAAACCTTGACAGCACATCTACTGTAACAATTAATCAGACAATCGGCGGGGTTGAACAGCCTGTTGAATACCAGACAAACTTTGAAGCAGTTAAAGACGTATACCTTATAGAGAATATGATTGCTGAATACGGTGCGCCAAAATACACATGGATTGACAGAAACAATCCTGATGAAAATGCTGAAGCAAAAGCTCAATGGTATACAAATATCTTTAATAAAATGAATGAAGACGGATATCAAACAATTTCCCAAGAACTTGCGTCAAGCAGTGAATGGATACAATATGCGTTTGAAAGCGGACTGTTAAGCATGATTCAGGTTGATGATGAATTTAACTGGGTTTCAACAATGTATTCAAACTGCAGCGATATAACAGAAGATACAATAGATTTACTTGTAACTCAGGCTGAGGCTGAATACACCAGAGAAACAAATAAAATTCAGGCAAAAGACAAGCTCTATGATCTTGAATTGAAAAATATTGATACTGAACACGAAGCACTTCAAACTGAATACGATTCAATTAAATCAGCCTTAGATAAAAACGTTGAAAGAATGTTCAAATATTTCAGTTAGGCTTACTAAAATAAAGAATTTCAGTCAAATCTTTACATAATCTTTACCGATATAAAGATTATGTAAGGAAATCCTGATAAGCTCAATTTTAGATTATAATGATAATATAGTTAAGAAAGAAATTGGAGATTATCATGGAATCAGTAAAAGAAATTCTTACAAAATTAGAAAACGCAGATAATTCAGTAAAAAATGAAGTAGAAAATATGCTTGTAAAATGCGGAACATCAGCGCTTCCTCAACTTGTAGACCAGCTTCAGGTTGTAAGAGGAATAAAAAGAGGTGTTGTAGCCATGACTCTTATCAGACTCGGCGATGCTTCAATCAAGTATCTTGAAAATGCTGCAAAACAAAATAAAGATTTTGAATGGGTTGCAGAATATCTGATTCGTGAAATCAAAGGCGAAATCGCCGCATAAATTTATAATTTAAACTTAAACCAAAAAAGGATGCTTAGACAGGTGTCCTTTTTTATATATAAAATAATTCGATTTATACAAAGACAAATTCAACAAATAATGGTATAATCTTCGTATGGAAAATAAAGAATCATTAAAATACACATGTCTTTTTGGCGGAGGCGCAATCAGGGGAGCCGCTTATGCTGGAACAGCCAAAGCAATGGAAGATCTTGGCATTAATCCGCATACAATAGCAGGTTCATCTGTGGGATCCGTAATTGGCGGTTTGCTTGCTCTCGGTTATACAGCAGATGAACTAGACGATATTTTTATTAAGTTTAACTTTGAAATGTTTCGTGATGTTCAGATTTCACTTGGCCCAAAGTTTGCACTTAGCAAAGGCGAACTTTTTTTAGACTGGATAAGAGAGCTTATCGAACAAAAATTCTATGGAGCAAAGTATAAAAAAGGAACTCACAAGGCTGTAACATTTAAAGATATTAAGAAAGATTTAATTATTATAACAACAGATTTGTCCAGCTTTGAGTGTAAAGAATTTTCAAGGTATGAAACTCCGGATTTTGAAATAGCAACAGCCATCAGGATTTCATGCAGTATGCCCGGGCTTATGCGCCCTATAGAATACAATAACAGAACACTTGTTGACGGAGATCTTCAAAAAAGCTGGCCTATGTGGAAATTGTCAAAACATCTTGCGCCGATAGATGAAAGAATACTGGAATTCAGGCTGGAAGGCGACTTTGAAGGCAATGACAAAAATATGATAGAATATCTAAATTCGCTATACGCCTTCACAACGTCAATGGCTACAAAATTTATTATTGATATATACGGACAAAAGGACATGTTCGACTATATTGTAGTGAACACAGGCGAAACTAATATAGTCGATTTTAATATGCCGGAAGACAAACGTAAAGAACTTATGAAAATAGGTTATGACTGCACTATGAACTATTTTAAAAATGTGCTTCCCGTTAAAAAACAAAAACTTCTTGCAATGTATAAATTAATTTATGATAAACTTATTAAAATTCATAAACACTTAAAACGCAAAAACATTCTTAAAGCTAAGTCTTTAACATCAGAATTATTCATTGATTTGTGCGAATACAAAGACTTTATAGAAGAAAAATTTTATGTAAAAATTAAATCTTTCAAAGATATATTCTTTGAAAATATCCAATACCCTCCGCTTTTCGGGAAAACAACACTTAATAAGGAAGATGAGATAATAACTAATCTGGGCTTAACAATTAATGAATTAAAGTTCAAAACTGAAGAAATGAATGCCTATTTAGAAGAATTTCTTAAACCATGCGCAGTATAAAGAAATGATTGACAATAAGCCATTTTTAAAATAATATTGAAAAGTGATTAAAACAAGCCGGCCCTGATGGCGGAATCGGTAGACGCGTTGGACTTAAAATCCAATTGGGTGAATAACTCAGTGCCAGTTCAAGTCTGGCTCAGGGCAAGTAAAAGACTTCCTTCGGGAAGTCTTTTTTATTACAATTTCTTAATATTTTAAAAAATACAGGCAATTTTTCAAAATAAATATACTTATTATATATACAATATATAATAGAGAGTATAAATATGGGCTTAAAATTTAATTTAAACACATTCGGACAAAATCTGCAAAAAATCGGTCAGGGTTTAATGCAAGGCGGCCTAATGATTGGCACGACAAGCATGATACATCGCGGCGGATTTTATGGCTCCAGCATCTGGGGCTGCGGCGGAGGTTTCATAACAGGAGGCGGCATGCCTCCATTAAATATCTGGCATCCTATGTATGGTTCCCCGGCAAATCCATATCTGACACAACAAGGCTTAAATATAGCCTACCAGCAGGGTGCTGCCAGAATGGAGCAGATTATGCAGGAATTGAACAAGTCATATTTACCCGGTGCAACCCAATCTTCTGAGGCGCAAACACCGCAGAATGTTACACCTGAAATAGGTAAACAAATTGATCAAGCATTGCAAAATCAAGAAGAATACTCCTTTGTTTCAAATGAATGGACAAAACTTAACGAAAAAGCTGATAAAACAGAACAAGAAAAACAAACTCTTGAAACGGTATATGACAACTCTGTACAAACAGCAGCAAGTTCATACTTAAAATTCATAGATCAAAAGCTTGGTACGGATGACGGCAAACTGACAAAAGATGAATTTACAGATTTTATAGTTTATTCGACAATCGGAGAAAGTGCCAGCGCAGAAGATAAGGCTGCCCTTAAAACTTTTGTAGATAATGCATTTACAAATCTAAATCTTAACAATGATGACAAAATCAGTGCTGATGAAATTGCCGATTTCTTCAAATACATAGATGCCACAGGAGACGGCAAACTTGACGGCAAACTAACAAGTGAAGATTTTGGCCGTGTTATGGAAAAAATTATAACTCAGGCACAACCTCAAGGGGATTCTCTATTTGAAAAATTCCCGCTAATGGGTAATGAATAAATTTTCAAATCCAGACCAATCCAGATGTTTTGACAAAGCAAAATTTCTTAATTCTGCAGAATTGAGAGATTTTAGCAAATTAAAAATTTCTTCATAATTATTTTTACCGGATTCAAGTGAAATCAGAGGTATAGAAGCTTCTTCAGCGAGTTTTTCAACTTTAATATCATAATTTATACCTGCAGTTTTAACACCGGCCTTCAGCGCTGCAATAACAGCATGAAAACGCATTGCTATCATACACTCGAGCTGTGCTATACGCTTAAAGGTTTCCGTTCTGTTTTTATAATAAATAATTTTTGTAGCAATATTTGGATTTTTAGTTTTTAAAATACGCTCAAAATGCAGACAAATTTCCTTATCAAGAGCTTCTTGAAAAACAAAAAGTTCAACTTTTCGATTTGCAAAATGCTTAATTAAATTATCAGCAAGTTCATTGAGGAAACTATCATTAACCGACGGAAACGCTCTTAACTGCACACCAACTGCGAAATTTTTGGGCACATCAGGGATTTTAATATTATATACAGGATCATTCACAAGATCAGCCTTAATATTCCAGCTTTGCAAAAGTTCATGGCTTTTTTTGTCACGAACAGACACATATTTTGCCCTAGAAAGCAAATATTTTACTATTTTTTGCGAAATTTTCCTTTTTAGCGGCCCAATCCCCTGTGCAAAAATCATTACGTCTTTTTTAAAAAATAAAGCACAGGCAATTACAAAAGAGTAATACAAAAGGCTTTTAAGGCTTGTAACGTCCTGCAAGAGGCTTCCTCCGCCGGAAACCAGAATATCTGAAGAGGAAATAGTATTTACAACACTTTTAATATCAAAATTTTTAACAGCCGCCACCCCGTAGTCCACGGAAGTTTTTGACGGATTTGCCGAAATAACAGTAATATCAGAATTTAATACCTTCAATTTTTCACATAAAACAGACAGGATTGCATCATCGCCGAAGTTATCAAATCCGTAATAACCTGATATTACAACTTTTTTAGGCATTAATGCCTCCCTTTTCAAATATTTGATAAACCTCATCACCGTACGGGATTGATTTAATAGCACCGATGCCGTTAGCCTGAAGTCCCGCAACAATTGAAGCAAAACGTGTAGCTTCAAAAGGAGTAAGCCCGTGGGTTATTGCATGCAGAAATCCACCGTTAAATGCATCTCCGGAGCAGGTAGTATCTACGACATCACGGGCATAGAATTCAGAAAATACAATATTACCGTTATAGCCTGTGTAATACCCTCCTGCATGCGAATCTTTTATTACAATAATTCCGACTCCCATATCCCAAATGCACTTCATGATATTTTCAAGAGAATCAATTTCTAAAATATTTACCGTATCATACTTTGCACTCATAAAAAGCACATCAACATCGCAAATTACATTATTAAAGTCGTCTTTAGCATTTTCAGGAGTAGTAATTTGAGTTGAGAAGTTCGGGTCATATGCTGTTATAACGTCATTTTTTTTAGCAAATTTAAAAGCCGAAGCAACAGCCTCCTTAGCTGAAATAGAAAGTGATTGCGTAACACCTGAGGCATAAACCACTTTTGAATTAGCTATATAACTTTCTGAAATATCATCAATAGAGAGTTTTGCCGGAGCAATGCGCTTTCTGTAGTATGCAAATTCTTTTTTACATCCGACCGGTCTTGCAATGAAGTATATTCCGTTCGGATCCGGAGAAGACTTAACCTGTGAAACATCCAGCCCTTCATCTTTCCAGCTTTTGATAAGATAATCTCTAAAAACATCCTCGCCGACTCTTGTTATAAACCCTACTTTAGAGCCTGCTCTGGCCGCAGAAACAGCAGTTGCAAGAGCATCGCCGCCATAATATTTTTTTAGACAATCAGCCTCGCTTAAATGAGTATCGCTGGAAAGTTCAATAAGACTCTCACCGATTGTAATTACGTCTAGTTTTTCGTCCATACTAATCCCTTAATTCATTTAGAACATTTTTAACACGTGCGGTAATTTCCGCATAAGAATACCCGCTTAAAAGATCCCGTCCGACCCCTACGGCAACAGCGCCGGCGTTAATATAGTCTTTAATTTCAGACAATTTTGCAGCGCCTGTCGGCATAACGTTTAAAAAAGGCATTGGTCTGAGAAGGTTTTCAAGGTATGATACACCGCCCAGAGCTGATACCGGATACACTTTTATAAGCGGAACTCTGGCTTTCCATGCAGAATAAGCCTCGTTAGCTGTTGAAGCACCCGCTATAAACGGCACCTGTCTGTCTTTAGAAAACTTAACAAGATTCATCTGGAATATAGGCGAAGACAAAACTTCCGCACCTGCGTCGACTGCTGTCTGTGCCTGAAGAGAAGTTATTATCCCGCCTGCACAAACTTTAGCATGCTTTGAAACATCATCAATCACGTAATAAATTTCAGGATTGACAACATTAATTTCCATAAATCTAATTCCGCCGTCAATTAAAGCATAAGCAGTATCTCTAACGATTTGAGGCTCTGTGCTTCTTATTATCGGAAACAATTTTTCCTGTGATAACAATTTTACTAAATTTTCGTTCATAATCTATCCTTTTTTTTTAATTTATTATATCATAAAATAAGGAGGGGTATGAAAAACTTAAAATCAAAAGCATTTTTCATATATTCATTTTTATTTTACATAATACTGTCTATAGTATTAATTTTAATATCATGGCAAATTTTTGAACCAAATGCCTACAATTTTATGGTAAAAAATTTCACAGCACATGAAAATGCCTCGGATGATATTGTGCTGGTTGTTATTGATGACAAATCTACTGCAAAATACAGATGGCCGTGGAAAAGAGAATTATACGCAAAAATATTTGAATATTTAAAGGATTACTGTGACACAGAGCTAATAGGCTTTGATGCTATTGTTACAAACATTGACAAAGATAATCCGCAATCCGACAAACTGTTTTTTAATACCGTTAAAAATACGAACAATCTAGTTGTCGGCTTCAGCCTTATTGACGACAAGCCGG
Organism: Candidatus Gastranaerophilales bacterium; assembly: GCA_944325605.1. Lineage (GTDB taxonomy): Bacteria > Cyanobacteriota > Vampirovibrionia > Gastranaerophilales > Gastranaerophilaceae > Scatenecus. Next base: position 49,165 of record CALVAX010000008.1, on the reverse strand, counting down.
CTGATAATCAAACTGCCGAAGTATATGAACAGGCATTTTTCGATAAATTCGGAACAACTATTGATGACAGGCGCGAAAAATATATTTATCCGTCAAAATACGGAAGCTTCTCAATGTTCCCGCAACAATATTTTGCTGCCGTTAAAAACACAGGCTCAGTTAACTCGACAAGGTCACCTTCTAACGGATACTTAACATTTAATGACCTTATCATATCGCTTAAAAAGAAATATTATCCTTCGCTTTCTTTAAAGATGTACATGCTTTTAAATAATGCGGACAAACTTACGCTTTATGATGACCGTGTTGTAGTTAATAAAACAGGACTGACAATTCCGACATTTGTTAGTTATAACGGTATTCACAATTACATCAAGTTTTATAAAATTAAGGATAGAACATCTTTTTCGCATAAAAAATACTCGGCCGTTGACATTTTAGATTCCCTGGACAACATAAAGGCCGGAAAACCTCCAATCATTAATCCAGAAGAATTAAAAGGCAAAATTGTTTTTGTGGGTGCTAACGCAAAGGCTTCAGCAATAAAAGTTATAGACGCACAGCCGACGCCGATGCTGCATGAACATCCCGGAGTTGATCTTCAGGCTATAAATTTGAGTAACTTTATCAAAAACGACCTTATGAAAATGAGTTCGTTGAAATTTGATTTGTTTGTTATATTGCTGCTGAGTATACTTACGTTTGCAGTAATAAACAGGTTTTCAGTATTCAAGTCCATATTTATTCTTGTCCTGACAGCGCTGGGATATCTTGGATTTACGGCATTCTGCTACAAACATGATTTGGCTGTTAATGTAGTGACGCCGCTCGGAATACAGCTTATAACGATGATTTTTGCTTATTCTTACAGATTTATTGTTGAGGGCAAAAACAAAGAAAAAATCAAACAGGCAATGGGCAAATATCTTTCGCAGGACATTATGCAAAATGTTGTAAAAAACATTGACGACATTAAACTAGGCGGCAAACGTGCGAATGTAACGGTATTGTTTGCTGATATCCGCGGATTTACAAGCATGAGCGAAAAGATGACAGCAGAAGAAGTTTCAAAGATTCTGAACGAATATTTTACAGAAATAGAGCCGATAATCACAAAATACAACGGAGTTATCAACAAATTTATAGGCGATGCTGTTATGGCTATATTCGGAGAACCAATACAAGATTTGAATCACCCTGTTAATGCCGTAAAATGCGCTTATGAAATGCTTAAAAAGGTTGATGAACTCCGTGACAAATGGCTTTTTGAAGGTAAACCCAAGATTGAAATCGGTATCGGGATTAACACAGGCGACGCCTTTGTCGGGAATATAGGTTCAGAAAAGCGCCTTGAGTACACTGTAATCGGGGACACCGTAAACCTTGCAAGCCGTATTGAAAGCTACAACAAAGTTTACCGCACCAATTTTCTTATAAGCAGTTCTACATACTCATACGTAAGCAGCATTGCGGACGTTATAAAAATCAGCGAAGTTACAATCCGCGGTAAGGCAAAGAAAATGGATATTTACGAAGTTCTTCGGCTTAGTTAAAAGATTTTAGAGTAAGTTAAATCTCAAGATTTTTAAATATCAATAATTCATAAGGCTCGTATTCAAGTGCATTAGCAATTTTTTCAACTATATCAAGAGTAGGTGAAGAAGTTTGCGCCTCAATCTGGGTCAAAGTTGACCTGCCTATTCCTGCAAGTTCTGCGAGTTTCTCTTGAGAATACCTGCGTTTTGTGCGTTCAAATTTTACCCTTGTTGAAAACTTCTTTGCTAATGTTGATATATTACCCATAATGTCGTTATATTAACATTTTGACATAATAACAACAATACGTTATTATAGCAAATATGATGTTATAAAATCTATATATTTATAATTACGACGGAGGGGACGTGGAAAAGATTAAAGCATTTACAATGGCTGAAGTATTGATAACTTTAGGTATAATAGGCATTGTAGCCTGCATGACAATGCCGGGTGTTATAAAAAATTATCAGAAAAAAGTTACGGTAGAGCGTCTTAAACAAACCTATTCAATGCTTATGCAGGCTGTGAGGATGTCAGAAGCCAAAAACGGACAGTGTGAAGATTGGATTCTGCCGGCATACACAAGCTCCAGCGACACTAACGGCACAAAAGAATTTGTAAAGATGTATTTTGAACCGTATTTGCAAACTATACACAGTGACAAAATGGCCTCGTCTAAAGCTCCTTACGCATACAAATATTACAATAATGACGGCAAACTTATAGAAACAACTTCCCACACACATTACAGTATTGCTTTAATTAATGGTGTCTACCTGCATTTCAACGCAAATACAGTTGAAACAAAACCCCGTTTGACTGTCAGAGTTGACATAAATGGAAAACAACGTCCTAATACAGTAGGCATAGATACATTTTACATGTATGTTTATCCAAAGTTTGAAATGGTAAATGAACAAGAAGACAGAGATACGCTCCTAAGACTTTGCAAAGAACCGGGCAATTTAATGGCACAGGAGTCATGCGGTGCAATCATTCTGCATGACGGCTGGGAAATCCGCGACGATTACCCGTGGCGCTAAAATAATAAATTATGATACAATTTATTTATGATTGAGGATCTGGAAAAACTTAAGCTTGCGATTGATGTTGAGGTAAAGCACCGCTACATTGATATCAGAGGAAAAACAAAGTGTTTTTCAAAGTTTATAATCTCTGAGGCAAACAAATACTACAAACTTTCAAAAAAAAATCCCAAATGGCAGGTTATTGCAGAAACCTTCGCACACTATCCGGTCGCCTCGGTTCCGGAAAGGCGCCGCTCCATTGAACATCTTGTAAAAGTTATCCGATCCGAAATCAATCAGGCTCAGCCTCAGACCGAAAGCGCCTCTTCCGAAAAACATCTTAAAAATCCCGCAGAAACCGATGTCACTTATGTTAAAGGCGTCGGGCCAAAAGTTGCCTATATGCTGAATAAACTCGGAATTTATACAGCACAGGATTTGATTTTTTATCTTCCGCGAAAGCATATCGACTACTCGAGCAGAACCCTTATACGCGACCTTGAAGAAGGGCAGTCAACAACTATTTTCGGATATGTAAAATCAGTTTCAGCTTTCAATTCCAGAAACAATCTGTCTGTCGTAAAAGTCAAAATCGCTGACGAAACAGGATTTATAGAACTCGGATTTTTCAATGCAAAAGGAAACAGATTTACGCTGGAAAGGACGAAAGCCCAGTTTCCTGTTAATGCCGGCATTATGGTTTCAGGAACCGTTAAAATGAACAACTACGATCATCGCCTGACTTTCGACAAACCCTCATACTCAATTATGACAGGCGAATTTCTTGAAAACAGCGACTCAAACCTTAATATGGCACGGATTGTTCCGATTTACACTGTCTGTGAAAATTTGAATGTCAAAACGCTTCGCAAAGCAATATTCAATGCAATTCAGCTTTATAAAGACTCAATTCCGGACATTCTTCCGCAATACCTTAAAGAAAAATACGATTTGCTTGACAAAAAAACTGCAATAGAGCAGATTCACTTTCCGGAGAATCAGGAATTGTTAGAAAAAGCCCGCTTCAGTCTGATTTTTGAAGAACTTTTTATTGTCCAGCTAAAAATGGTAAGGCTAAGAAACGAAAACAACAAACACTCTGCAATTGCGCTGGAGGTCAAACGCGATGGACTGGTGCAGAAATTCATTGACAGTCTGCCGTTTGAACTAACGGGCGGACAGAAAAGGGCTGTGAATGAGATTTTGAATGACCTTCACTCTGAAAAACCTATGGCAAGACTTCTGCAGGGAGATGTCGGAAGCGGAAAAACCGTTGTTGCATGTATTATGCTTCTGGCAGGAGTTGAAAACGGCTATCAGGGCGCACTGATGGCACCGACAGAAATCTTAGCACAGCAGCATTATAACAACCTTGTAAACTGGCTGACACCGCTAGGATTAAGTGTCGGACTATTCCTCGGCAGCCAGAATAAAAAGACAAGAGAAAAGTTCCAGACTGATTTAAGAAACGGTCAGACAAATATAGCAGTCGGCACTCACGCACTCATTCAGGACACAACAGACTTTAACAACCTCGGTGCAATCGTTGTTGATGAACAGCACAGGTTCGGCGTAAAACAGCGGAATGTCTTAAAGAAAAAATCTCAAAACCCGCAGATGCTGACGATGACAGCCACCCCGATTCCAAGAACTCTTGCACTTACAGTTCACGGCGACCTTGATTTAACAATAATAGACGAACTTCCAAAAGGCAGACTTCCGATAAAAACTTACCTGACCTCCTCGCACAAAAGCGTTTATGACCTGATAAAGCAGGAGGTCGCCGCAGGACGTCAGGCATACGTTGTTTATCCGCTGATTGATGAAAGTGAAACTCTTTCTGCAAAAGCCGCCACAAAAGAAGCTGAACGCCTTCAATCAGAAGTTTTTCCCGATATGAAAATAGGACTTCTTCACGGCAAACTTAAAAACGACGAAAAAGAACAGGTAATGGAAGATTTCAAAAACGGCAAATACAACATTCTTGTGTCCACAACCGTTGTGGAAGTCGGGGTTGATGTTCCGAACGCAACCGTTATGGTAATTGAAAATGCGGAAAGATTCGGCTTAAGCCAGCTTCATCAGCTTAGAGGACGTGTCGGCAGAAGCAGCCTTCAATCCTATTGCATTCTTGTTTCATCATCGCGCTCTCAGGAAACCCGCGAACGCCTCGGGATTATGACGCAGACAAATGACGGTTTTGTCATTGCCGAAAAAGATTTACAATTAAGAGGCCCCGGCGAATTTTTAGGCACAAGACAGTCAGGTCTGCCTGATTTAATCATCTCGGATATTGTAAGAGATGCCGAAATTTTAGAAAAAGCCCGCTATGAAGCAATAAATTTTATAAACAGCTATGACATAAAAGATTATCCGGCTCTAAATAATGCCTCAAGCCTTCAACTTTTCACGGGGCTGGATATATAAGTCTGCAAGACGATAAGACGTTAGGACGAAAAGTTCTTTACGATAAAATACCGCCCTATTTTGTCCGTCATGTTATTCTGAGGGCTTTAGCCCGAAGAATCTTATTTAGATACTTCGCTAACGCCCAGTATGACGTAGTTTTGAAAATTTTTGGTGGAATTTGCTATATAAATCCCCCAAAACGAGTAAAAATCATAAATTTCGGGAACATATAAAATATATAGCTTCTATAAATATTAAGTATTGTAACAAATATTTAAAAAACACGCAATATATAAACTCTTATATACTTTATATATATAAGAAGATAGAAGCTAAGGAGATAACATGGGCGGACCAATAGGATATCAACCATTAAGAGCCGGACTCCACAGACCGTGGGCAGGCCCAAGAACGGTTAATATAAACCATAAAGAAACCACCATAAACAATTTTGGCGGCGGATTCTTTCCTATGATGGATGCTTATGGTTATTATGATACAGGACTGAGCAAAGGCGAAAAATGGGGCATTGCATTAGGTGCAATTGGCGCCTTAGGCGGAGCTATTGCAAGTGCATTTCTGCCGCAAAAAGCTGACGGCAAAGGCGATGTTGAAACACCGGCGCAAGATGGCTTAACCGATGGCGAAAAGCAGTGGATGGAAGATACAAAAAATCAACTGAGCCAAATGCAAAAAAGTCTTGACCAGCTTACCGAAGAAAATGCCAAGCTTAAGGCTCAGGCACAAGAAATTCAAAATTTAAGAGCGGCTTCCGAAGCTTATCAGCAAGAACACAACGGAAAGGTCGAAGAAGTTAAACAAGAGCCTGAAACTGTAACATTTAATGTTGCTGCAGAAAAAGACGGTGATCAGGTTAAAGGCCATACGGGCTACAACATTGTCGCCACAATGTACAAGTCACCTGACGGAAAAGCGCTTACTGACAGCGAGATAAAAGGGCTTTGCGATATTATATTTGAAGGTAAAGCCTTACCTAAAGGAGAAATCAGCCTTCCGACAGAAGTAGAATTCCAGGGCAAAACATATACCTGGGATAGTTCTATAGAAAAACCGGAAGAGGCAACTCCAACCAGCACATATGACCTTGCGCAGCATGATACCTACAAGAGCGAAACAAAACAGGTCGGGTCAAAATGGGCGGTATATATTGACGGAAAACAAGTCGGAGATCTTCACGACACAAAAGATCTGGCTGATGAGGCTTTAAAAACAGAATTAGAAAAACTTAATGAAGATAAGTCATAAAAGATTAGGAGATACCCAAAAATGGCATGGATGATAGGTCGAAATCATTGCACAGTTCCAACAGGCAGATTAACATTAGGATCAAGAACAAATCTTAATATTAACTACCAGAAAACCACAATTAATAACTTCGGCGGAGGCGCCGGAATTTTTGGCTGCGGCGGTTTTGGCAACGGCATGGGCATGATGGGAATGATGGGGATGTATCCTTCCATGGGTATGTATGGCATGGGCGGCATGGATATGATGGGTATGTACGGAATGTACCCGGCTTATAATAACGATAGAGCAGATGCCGGTGCTATCCTGACAGGTGTTGGCGCTATGGCCGGTGCCGTTGGCGGAATTATTTCAGCTATATCCGGCAGCAAAGCTCAAAAAACAGAAACTCCGGCAGAAGAAAATTCTGAAACTCCGGCAAATAACCAATTTAAAGAATTTCAAACACAAACAAACGAACAACTAGCCTCAATGAATACAAAACTTCAGGCTGCACTAAAAGAAAACCAGAATCTTAAGGCACAAGCTGCAGAATACCAGCAACAGCAGGAAGCAGCACAATTAAAAAAAGAAGGAATTACAAAAAATGAGGACGGTTCCTTCACTACAACATACAAAGACCTTACAGGAAAAGAAGTTGAAATAAAAGGCAACGACCTTAATCAGCTTAGAATGGATAAATTAAACAAAGAAAATGAAGTTCTGGAACAACAAAAAATTATTGATGAAAACGGAATTACGGTAAATGCTGATGGAACCTTCAGCATTGAACAATCAACACAAAGTGAAAATGGAAATACAACAACATCGCAAAAAATTAAATTGACTTCAAATACCCTTGAAGGATTACTTGAGCAGATGAAAGAAAAGAACATGGAAATCAAAGGTATGGAGGAAGAAAATCAGTAAAACTCAGAAAATTAAACTAAACAAACTTTATCATAAAAAGCCCCTTAAAATACAGGGGCTTTTTTGTGCGTAAATTATTTGTAACAAAAAACATCCTGAAAATTTGCAGAATAAGAAAAAAGACATTATAATAAAAACATGAAATTTATGTAAAGTGAGGTGTTTATATGGAAGATTTAAAAGTAGCAATCGGATCAGATCACGGCGGATATCAATATAAAGAAAAAATTATAGACTATCTGACAGCAAGGAACATTCCTTATATTGACTTAGGCACGCATACGCCGGAATCGTGTGACTACCCTGATATTGCACGTGCAGTTTGTGAAAGAGTTATTTCCGGCAAATCAAACAGAGGAATTCTGGTTTGCGGAACAGGAATCGGCATGTCGATTGCCGCAAATAAAGTAAGGGGCATAAGAGCTGCACTTTGCGGAGATACGTATTCAGCGAGAGTTTCCAGAGCACACAACAATGCAAACGTTCTTTGTTTGGGGCAGCGTGTAATCGGTGAATACTTAGCCCTTGATATTGTAGATGTCTGGTTAAAATCAGGATTTGAAGGCGGAAGACACAAACGAAGAGTAGATTTGATTGAATAAGGCAGGTAACAATTGGAAGATATTAATTCTCATAAACTGGCATGCATAATTGCCGCAATGCTTGATGATAAACTTGGCAAAGAAATTTCCATTTTAAATATAAGCCACGTTTCATCTCTTGCTGATTATTTTGTAATAGTTACGGGCGACTCAACTCCGCATGTTAAGGCTTTGATGGAAACCGTAAAAGAAAGAACAAAAAAAGAACTTGACAGAGCACCTTTAAGAGTTGAAAATGACGCAAAAAACAGATGGAATCTTCTGGACTTTGGCGATGTTGTTGTTCACATTCTTCATAAAGATGAACGCGAAACGTATGCTATAGAAAAATTCTGGAGCAATGCCTTCAGCATTCCGGAAGAAGAGTGGCGGGAAAATTCAAAAGAATTCAGCAAATACAATAAATGAAATCAACGGGTATGAATTTTCATACCCGTTACATTTCGCAATAGATTTACAAAAACACACATATAGGTTAAAATATAAATCATGGAAAATGTAAAGAAAAAAGATCTGGAAAGACAAATTGAAGACTTAATCCTTGCAATGGCAAAGGATCCTAAAAATATTGCAAATTATCACGCTTTGTCAAAACTTTACCTTGAACTTGAAGACTATGACAAGGTTATGTCAGTTTTGGAGAGTCTTTTGACTCTTGAGCCGAATGACGTAGAAGCTCTTATCGGCATGGGCACAATGTGGTTTTATGAAAGAGATTTCAGAAAATCACTCTCTTACTATAACAAAGCACTTGAGATTAATCCTAAAAACTACCTGATTTATTACAATATCGGTAATGTTTTTGCTGAATGGAAAAACTTTTCAAAAGCTTTGTTTTACTATAACAGAGCGATTGACTTATGTTCTTCAAACCCTGAAATATACAATGCCATAGCTTTACTTTATCAGGATTTTGAAGAATACGTTGAATCAAGAGCATACTATGAAAAAGCCCTTTCTCTTGACCCCGAAAACATTACGGCTCTTGTTGATATGGGTAACGTTTGCTTTAAGCTGTTTGATTACGCAAAAGCACTTGAACTTTATAAAAGAGTTTTTGCACTCAATCCTGATAACAAAATCGTTGCGGTTTGTATCGGCAATACGCTAACTTTAATGAAGGAACGCGAAAAAGCATATAATTATTTTGAAAAAGCACTTAAAATGGATGGCGATAATTACAAAGCCTACATTTGCTATTCAATTGCGCTTTCAGAGTTCAGAGAATACGATATTGCAATAGAAATGTACAAAAGAGCAATTGAATTACAGCCCAAAGAAGTTAATGCATATCTTTTGCTTGCCAACCTTTATACAAACCTTAACAGGCTGGATGACGCAATGGCATTATACAAAGAAGTTTTAAAATTCTCGCCGAATGATGCTCTTACATATATGTTTATGGGCAATGCGCATTATCTCAAGGGCGAAATCGAAAAAGCTATTGCAGCTTACCGTGCGGCAATTAAACTAGAACCTGACAATGACGAACATAAACTTGTCTATATACAGGTTATGGATGAATATATTGATAAAAAGCGAAATGGTGAAATAGAAGAAAGCGAAAGCGCATAAAATATGTATCATGAAAAACCTTTTATGATTGAACGTATAATTGCAGGCCTAAGCTATTTAACCATGGGATTGGTCGGCTTTATCTGGCTTATAATCGGACTTTTAAGACGCTCCGGGCTTACGAAATTTCTCCAGTACCACATATTCCAATCAATATTTATATCAATGGGGTACGTGCTTCTGTGCTTAATCTTCGGTTTTCTGCTTAATCTGTTGAGCATGATACCGTTTATAAATATTCTGGCAGCACAGATTGCAATGTTTTTCAATATGCCAGTATTCTTCGGCTATTCTATAATCCAGACTTTAATTTATATTTTACTCTTCTATCTTGCAATAACATCTTTTTTAGGTTTGTATGGCAGAGTGCCGTTTATCTCTGATATTATTGACCAGAATGTGCGATACTAGCAAATTTTATTTTTTATTATTTTATAATAAATATAGGGTACCAAATATGAAAGGGAATTCTTATGGCAGTAGATAAAGTTTATGCATTAACAATTACGCCCCAATAAAGCAAACAAAAAGCTTCAAACAAATTTCCAACTGCTACAGAAAACGTTCCGGATAATAAAAGGAATTCTCTAAGATATAAAATATTTAAATATAGCATTATTCCTCTAATTCCTGCCATTATTATAGCTGCAATATATGTTATTCGTAATAAGGGATGGAGTGGTTTTGCTAAATTAATGACAAAAGATTACAAAAATCTTGGTGACTATATATTAAAACATCCGTATATTTATTAAAAAAATCCCTGCGGGGTATTGACGCAGGGAGGTGCTAATCGAGTAAGAATGTAACTTATTGAACAAAAAGGTATGAGAAGAAATATTTATTTTAAAACTTTAACTGTTGTCTTTTGCTGATTCATCAGAAGATTTTGCAACATCAGTATCGTTGTCATTTTCAATAACCGAGAGAACCAGCGCATTAGAAAGCGGAATTCCGCCTCTTACCTGCGGCTTATTTACAACATTTCCGTCAACATACATAACAGTTGAGCCGCCTCCGTCAAGGTTAATAGCTCCGATACAGCCGAGAGATTTCATAAACCTCGCAAGTTCCATCAAAGTCATACCGATAGAACTTCCTTCTCTGCCGTCAGCTGTAACAAGAATCAAATTGTTATCGGAAGTGTATCCTACAGCGGTTCTGGGGTTGCGTCCGCCGATTGCGCCGAGCTTCTGGGCTGTCATATCAACGAAAACTTCGCCGTTTTTAACAAGATACGGGCCGCCGCTAATAATATGTTTTACACCATTCCATTCAGGAACTGTTTTAATCGAAAGCTTAACGTCTTTATTTTTCAACAGAGGCTGGAGAAGTTTTTTGGGGCCTGAAACAACATAACCATTTTCAGGAATATCGAGCGGGTTGGCGGAGGCTTTTGTAATCTTACCGTCCGCCACCCTCAAACTCATACCGTACTTCGGCGCGTAGGGAGAATATTTGCCCCACTCCGGAGTGTAAACCAGAACATGTGTTGAAAGCATTCTCGGCTGGTTAATATTATCAACTTTAATTTTTTCACCGCTTCCGCTGAGTGCAGCATTAAGCTGAACCCTTGCAACATCAAAACCGTTGTCAAAAATTCCAAGCGCAACTCTGTCGTAGACAGGGCCAGTATAAACTTTGCCGTCAATCATCAGAGTTCCGAGCGGAACACCGGATTGAAATTTAAAATACGTACCATTTATCGCAGCTATTGCATTTTTTGAATTTGCTATTGTTGAAATTGTTCTCCTGCTCTGAAGCCTGTCAGAAGAAGATAAAACCGGCATAACCTCCAGATTTTTGGCAATTTTCAGGTCTGCTTCAAGAATATTAATCCTCACGGGACGGCCGTTATAGTATTTTGTAAGTTTAATATGCTTAACGCCGTCCCGAACATCTTTAATCACGGCTTTAGGGTATTTTTCTTTTATATACTCATCAAATTTTTGTTTTCTAACTTCCGGAGAAAGCTCAACAAGAATTTTTTCTTTAATACCTTTTATATCAACACTTGCGTGAGATTTGTGTGCAATTAGAACATCGTCAGCCATAATAGCCTGCGGCATAACCATTGCCTGCAAACAAACCACTCCCAGTATAACAGAAAGACAAAAAGCCTTTTCAATTAAGCCTGACATAACCAAATTTTTGCGTGACAAAATAGTATCCATAGGTCGACCTCACTGGTTGAAGTAACGGATACCTTTTTTATTAAAGAGTGGTGCGGGGAATAACACTCGTCAAGGGGTGTATAAAAAACCACTTTGAGGGCATTTAACGCCCCTCTACTATCATTGTAACATAAATTTACATATTTCTCAATATTCATTGTTGCAAAAGCAACAAAGTTTTTACAAAACTAAATAGAGGCAATTTTACACTTATTTACCTGAGAACTCTGCAACTATCAAGAGTACGCAAAGCAAAAAGAACATTGTTAAAAAAATTGCCCAGATTGTATTTGCAGTGCTCCAGCTGTTCTGCGGAGCGTCAGGAAAATTATTCTTGTTTATCCTGTTAATTTTAATTTGTATATACACAAGAAATGCTATAGTTCCGAAGGAAATCAGCGAGTATAAATCAGGTAGTCTGGAGGAGAAATTAACGATAAAATATAACCCTGCTGCTAATGTACCGAAAAAAGCTTTTTCGCCAAATGCATTAAAATATTTTTCCAGAATCGGGAAGAGCCAAAATTTGTAATACCCGCAAAAATACCTCTTGCACCGGCATGCACTTTGTACCCGAAATTATCCCTTAATGCTTTCTACAATGTACAAAAGTATACCATTTCGTAAATTCCAAATGATATTATGCTTAAATATACAATTTTCCAGACCGGTGTAGACGGGAAACACAATTTGCTGCTGTCCGTATTGTAACCGGGCTGTCGAATTCCTCCTAATTTTCCGGTTATTTCATCAGATTGAGTTTGCATATTAAGTTCTTCTTCCATTTTTCTCTCCTACTTAATCCAGATCAACCGGTTCTCTTTGAATTTTGTCGATAGCCTCTCTGGCAGTAAAAACAAGTGCCTCAGGGACATTTTCTATTGTAGTGAATTGCCTTAAAACATCAACTACACGCTTAAAAGCTCTTACAATGTCGCCTTCGCCGATGTCAATCTGTCCGCAGATTGACTCCCATTCCGCTCCTTCAACCCAGAGTTCAATAAGAGATGAAAAATATGGATTTATATACAAAGGAGCATCTACATCATGGTTATTTTGAACTTTTTCAATTTTACGGCGGATGTTGCGTATGAGATTAAGTGTTTTTCTGACAGGCTCCGAGAACGGAATATAAGGGATTTCAATTCTCAAATCTTCTGTCACAACTGCGCAAATTACTGCTGATAATTGAGAAGGGGTCAGATTTTCCAAAATGCCGGAAAATATAATTTCGGCTATATAAAGTTCATTTTCAGAGCGGATTTGCGACGTTGTAATTCCTTTAGGCGTCGGATAATCGTTTTCAAGATAACCGAAATCAATCAGCACGCTTCTGTGTGCCAGAAACTTGTTCCAGAAAATGTCACGCTGTTTTTCAACCTCTTTTTCCAGTTTTTTCTGTTTTATATTTAAACGTTCAATGACTTCAATATTTTTAGAATGTTTTTTGTAAAGTTTGCAGATATCACAGTGGAATTCGTGCATTTTGGCAAGCATTGCTTTAGTTTCGCGTCCGAATTGAACGGCTTCGGGAGAAAGCGGCCGATTTTTGGCTTTTTCCTGCTTGCAGATTTTTTTGTAGGTCTGGCGATTCTGGACGTAAATATTGCGGATTTTGTCGTATTCAATTAAATCTCCGTCTGAATATTTGTAAGGGCAGGCAAAAGATCTTTCAGCAATTTCACGATTGTTCATTTCTATTTGTTTTAAAATAGGATGAAGCCTTGTGCCAGTTGAAAAATACCCGAAACTTTTGAGTATTAATTCTTTAGCTTCATCAAGGCTGAAGCGCTGAAGGAGGTTCAAGACCATAGAATAGCTCGGCGAAAAACGACTTTCAAGAGGATTAGCATCACTCAAAACCAGTTCTGCCACTTCTTCCGGTGACTGGAAAGGAGTTCCAACAATTGTAACGTATCCGACTTCATCCATTCCACGTCGGCCGGCTCTGCCTGACATCTGTAAAAATTCGCTGGCTGTCAGCATACGGTGGCCGCTGTCTGTGCGTTTGCTTGTAGAGCTTATGACTGTTGAACGTGCGGGCATATTTATACCTGCTGCAAGTGTTTCAGTTGCAAAAACAACTTTTATAAGCCCCTTCTGGAAAAGTTTTTCAACCAGAAGTTTCCACGACGGAAGAAGCCCTGCGTGGTGCGAGGCAACTCCGCAGAGAAGATATTCAATATGCTTGTTGTTATAAAGGTACGGATTTTCCGCAATGTAATCATCAATAAACTGCCGGATTTGTGCACGCTCTGAAGGCGTTACAAGCTCTAATCCCGCGCATTTTTCCATTTGTTCGTCGCATTTTCGCCGTGAAAATGTGAAATAGATAGCAGGAAGCATATCTTTTTCCTGAAGATTTCTCACAACTTCTTTTACATAAGACTTTTGTTTCAATTTCCCGTGCGCAAACTTCCTGCGCTCAGGCTTAATCCGGTTATTAAGAGCACCCGAAGGCGTCAAAAGCGGAAGAAGTTTATCCGGCTGTGAACTGTCAAAATAGTAGAATTTCAAAGGCACAGGACGAAAATCCGTATTCACAAGTTCTGTTTTAGAGTGAACTGTGTTTATCCAGTCTGTAAGTTCATCCGCGTTTGCAACGGTTGCTGAAAGCGCTATAATCTGGACATTCGTCGGGCAGTAAATTATACTTTCTTCCCAGACAGTTCCGCGCTGTTCGTCGTTCATATAATGAACTTCATCAAGGACAACATACCTTACATCCTTCATATTATCCGCAACTGCACCGAAATTTGTGCCGTAGAGCATATTTCTGAAAACTTCCGTTGTCATAACGACAATCTGTGCATTACGATTGATTGAAGTATCTCCGGTCAAAAGCCCGACATTATCCTGACCGAATTTTCCGGCAAAATCATAAAACTTTTGATTGGAAAGCGCTTTCAGAGGGGTTGTGTAAAAAACTCTTGCGCCGTTTTCAAGTGCTCTATGAATTGCGTGTTCGGCTATTACTGTTTTTCCGGCACCTGTCGGCGCGCAGACTACCACACTTTTGCCATCATCTATAAAATTACAGGCTTCTTTTTGAAAGTCATCCAGTTCAAAAGGAAATTCGTTCATCTTAATCCTTTAAAAAAGCTTTTCCATACCTATTATGCCCTAAAAATTAATAAATGTAAATTATTATAAACAAATAGCAAATTTTTCGATTTTAGTTTTATATAATACTGTCAAGAGGTAATTAACAAATGAAAATAAACACTCTGTCATATTCGCCGCAATTCGGAATGAGCATGACCATTCAAAAAGATGCACTGTTGCTTCTCAAAGAAAGAAATACGACTAAAGAAGAATTATCTATTATACAGGAACTGTACAAAAGACAAAAAGACAATCCCGTAAACATAGACTTTTCAACAGATAACAGCAATAAACTGACTGCTAAAATTCTTGTACCGAAAAAATTATTCGAACAGGTAACCGAAGGCTACTGGGAGCAAATGATACACAGACCGCACGAATTTATCGCAAAATGCTGTAAAAAAGCGGACTCCTACAAAGACAAATATTTCAAACAATAGAAAGGAAAAACATGCAGGTAACTTTTAACTCCTACAAAAACAATCAGAATTTCGGAATGAGCCTCAATATAAACTCAAAAACCCGAAATTTTTTGAACAAAAAATTAAGTGCCAGAAAATTAGAACAAATAGACAAGCTTGTTAAATCACAGCAGAATAATCCGGTGCACGTGGATATAAATGCTTATCGCAATCAGTATCTGACAGGCAAAATTTACGACAATAAATATATTTGCGAATACACAATTGAGGGTGTAATTGAACAAATGCTGAACAAACACTCCGGATTTATAAAAAAAATGTGCAAAAAAGCAGATAATTACAAAAAAGAATTTCACACAATATAGAAGAATACAACAATGAAAGTAAATCTAAACATTTATATTTAAAAGCTCCCTTTCGGGAGCCTTTATTATATTTTATCAAAACCTGTGTATTTTCTCAAAACTTCCGGGATTATAATAGTTCCGTCTTTTTGCTGGTAATTTTCAACAATTGCCGCAAAAGTTCTGCCGACAGCAAGCCCGGAACCATTGATTGTATGAACAAGTCTTACTTTGCCGGTAGCCTTTTCTCTGTAGCGGATGTTTGCGCGTCTTGCCTGATAGTCGCCGTAGTTTGAACAGCTTGAAATTTCTTTATACGTTCCGTAAGACGGCATCCAGACTTCCAAATCCCAGCATTTATTTGCCGAAAAGCCGATATCACCTGTTGACAGAGCTTCGCGGCGGTAAGGAAGTTCCAACAATTGAAGCATTTTTTCTGCATCTTCAGTTAATTTTTCGTGTTCATCTTTGCTGGTTTCAGGAGTCGTAAGTTTTACAAGTTCGACTTTATTAAACTGGTGAACTCTGATTAAACCTCTGGTATCTTTTCCGGCAGAACCGGATTCACGCCTGAAACAAGGGGTATAAGCCGTCATGTATTTTGGAAGATCATCTTCAGACAAAATTTCGCCTGCATAGATATTTGTGACCGGAACTTCTGCTGTCGGAATAAGGTACAAATCTTCATCAACACACTTATACATATCATCCTTAAACTTCGGAAGCTGGCCTGTGCCGGTCATAGTGGCAGCATTAGCCATGAATGGAGGCAAAACTTCTTCGTATCCCTGCTCCTGTGTATGATAATCAAGGAAAAAGTTAATAATAGCGCGCTCCAGCTTTGCGCCTTTTCCGCGATAAAGAATAAAACGGCTTTGAGAAAGTTTTACTCCTCTTTCAAAGTCAACCAGCCCTTTTTCCTCGCACAAATCCCAGTGTGCCTTAAATTCAAAATCGAATTTTCTGGGTTCGCCCCATTTGTAAACTTCAATGTTGTCATCTTCAGACAATCCAATGGGCGTTGTTTCATCCGGAATGTTCGGGATGTGCAAAAGAATATTGCGTTGTTTTTCGTCTAATTCAGTTTGTTTTTCTTCCAATGCTTTGATATCATCACCGATTTTGCGAACTTCTTCCTGCACAGCGTCTGTATTTTCGCCTTTTTTCTTCAACTCGCCTATCATTTGGGAATCTTTTTTGCGTTTGGCTCTCAATTCATCTGCCTGAGTCTGAATTTTTCGTCTTTCTTCATCAATCTTAATAACTTCATCAATAGAAAGCTCGGGGTTTCTTCTCTTCAAAAGTTCGTTTATTTTATCGGGATTTTCTCTTATTAGTTTAATATCAAGCATTTCAAACCTCTTTCATCTTATTTTTAGCAAATACATTATAGTTTAAAGAC
The DNA here is from genome assembly GCA_944325605.1 of Candidatus Gastranaerophilales bacterium. Taxonomy (GTDB): domain Bacteria; phylum Cyanobacteriota; class Vampirovibrionia; order Gastranaerophilales; family Gastranaerophilaceae; genus Scatenecus. The sequence goes on along the minus strand of CALVAX010000008.1, from coordinate 32,390 downwards.
ATATTATAATCAAGATTTAATAATACTTTCATAAAATCTTAAGATTTATTGCATTATTGTAAAAAAAATGCATAATAGAAATAGGGAGAATGTGCATGCTTAAAAAATTTGTTTTACAACTTAATAATCTCAAAAAACAAAAAGCAGCCAGCGGGATGTCTAATCCGATTGAACTAAACAACGGACAGCCGAACGAATTTCTTGACAACCTGTCAAAACGTGCAGTAGAAATGTTTGAAAAACAGTGCGACATCAAAAACTTTTCAAAACTTGTGCTTTCAAATCCGGAAAATACTTCTCACAATGCATTGATGCAGGAAATGATACGTGAAGGCAAAATTAAAGATCCGTTTGAAGACCAAAAACTTGCAGAACTTGCTGACAACGAACGATTTTTGAGAGATTTAGGCTTGATGTAAATTTTTAATAATTTCATCCGCAAATTCTTTTGTTCCTAATGTTCCGCCTAAATCGACAGTACATTTTCCGCTCTTTAGCGCTGCAAACAAAGCATTCTCAATTTTAACGGCATAAGCCTGTTCGCCAATATATTTAAGCATTTCAACAGCAGATAAAAGAAGAGCCGTTGGATTAGCCTTGTTCTGGCCTTTAATATCAGGAGCCGAACCGTGAACAGGTTCAAACACCGCACAATGCTCCCCGATATTTGCCCCCTGTGCAATTCCTAACCCGCCGATTAGACCGGCACACAAATCTGACACAATATCGCCGTACAAATTCGGCAGTACAAGAACATCAAACTGTTCAGGCTTCTGTACCAGCTGCATACAAAGATTATCGACAAGAATTTCACGTTGTTTGATTTGCGGAAATTCCTTTGCTATTTCCCTGTAAGTATTCAAAAACAAACCATCAGAAACTTTCATTATATTTGCCTTTGTCACAACACAGACTTCGCTGCGCCCGTTTTTAAGAGCATAATCAAAAGCAAACCGGCAAATTCTTTCAGTTGCCTTTCTGGTAATAATTTTAATGCTTTCAGCAGTATCAGCGTCAACCTGCCGTTCAATTCCGGCATACAAATCTTCCGTATTCTCTCTTACAACCACGATATCTACATTATCAAACCGGGTCTTTACACTCGGGAGATTTTTACACGGGCGCAAATTCGCATACAAATCCAGTTCTTTTCTTAACTGCACATTTACAGACCGGAAACCTTTGCCAATCGGCGTTGTAACCGGCGCCTTCAGAGCAACCCTGTTTTTGCGTATTGAATCAATAACTCTTGACGGAAGCGGAGTTCCTTCTTTTTCAATCACAGCTTCGCCTGCAGTCTGCAAATCCCAGTTTATCTTAAGCCCCGAAGCTTCAATAATATTTACAACAGCCTCACTAATTTCAGGCCCTATTCCGTCACCGTTGATTAAGGTTATACTATGCATCATTCCCCGTCTTTCACAATACGCAGATTGCGTCTAAATTCTTTATAAAACCCGCAGCTTGTAACCTGCAAAGACTCCTCAAGAAAAACATCCCCAAGTGCAAGCGCGGCTAACAGTGGACAATCCAGCTCTTTCACATAATTTTCACACGTTATGCAAAGATCATCATCCTCTATAAAAACTTTTGAGTTCTTGCAATACATATGCTGATTATACTGCTTTTAGAGTGTTTTGTAAATATTTATATATGTAACATTTCTTTACAAAATTTCCATCTCACGCAATTTCAAAAGAAAAAAATTCTTTATATAAGTAAGGTTAGGTTTAAAACAGGTAGGTTTAAAATGACTACGGTAGATAGTGCTGTAAATTCAACATGGAAATACTTGAAAATGTATCCTGAATTTGTCTTGGGTACAGGGTATGACGCATTTTCAAACAGATTTAAAGCAAGCTGGCAAGTAGACAAAAATAACAATTTGCCATTCAAAAAACGTTTTGGAAGGGCATTTAAAGCCGGTACAGATGCCGCAGTAAGGCACAATGACCGTCTTCTTGCACAAAACGAAGGTTCTTTCTGGAAGGCAACTAAAAACAGTATTACCAGTATCTGGCCGGATTTGCAGACAAACTGGACATCTGCCGGCGAAGCTGCAAAGGCCGCAGGTAAGTCAGCAGGCTGGGCAAAATTCAAAAGTATAGGTAAAGTTTTAGGAAAAAGAATGCCTCTTATAGGAGCAGCGCTGACACTTGCGTTTGAATTACCGAACATCATAAAAGCAACCGCAAATGAAGGAGTTCTGACGGGTGCCGGAGAAACTGCAAAAACCGGTGTAAGACTCGGCATAAGCACTCTTTGCGGAGCCTTAACGCAGGCTTTAATTCCGGTTCCATTCTTAGGCGGTATGGTTGGTTTTGTAGCAGGTGATATTCTTGGCAGATTCATAGTCGGTAAATCTTACTCGGAAAAGAAAGCTGCAGAAGCTGCTACGGCATCCGGCAACTCTGCAAATAATCCGTTTTCAATAGACCCCTCAACAATCCCGTACGGAGGTTATGGCAATATGGCAAATGATGAAGAATTTATGAAACTTCAACAGGCTTATATGCAGGCCGCAGGACAATCAAATAATATGAATTTTATGAACTTTAATAATCCCTCAAATCCTTTCGGTACCTCTAATATTACCGGTTAAGTCTTAACTCCCAATTCCCTGCAACCCTTGGGATAAAAGTACTAGGTTTGTTACAAAACTTAGTACTTTTTGTAATTTTAAAGCAATTTCTTCATTAAAAAATACTTAATTAATATATACGAGGGGAAATTCATAAGGGGAAAATTATGAGTGACAGTATTAAAGTAAACAGCGACGTAAAACTTTTAACAAGATATGCAATGGGGTTGACACCTGAAGAACAGCGTATTTCCGTAAATGATCCGTCAACAGCTGTCTGGACAATTGGACTTGAAAAGGGTATTCGCGGGACGACAACGCTTTTGCCTGACCTTAAAAACCCTAAAAAAGCACTTCAGGAACAAAAAATGATTGAACAAGGCCTTAAAGGTGCAACCACACGTGAAACTTATGATAATTTCATGAGAAACATGGAAATACAGGATCTTGAGAAAAGATTCCGCCCTGTCACAGGCGACCCGACAAAAGAATTGCAAAGGCTTCAAAAAGCCGATAATATTAAAAAACTGTCCGCAGAAGTAAAAAAACTTTCCGGAGCAGAAAAGACTAAAAAATTAAGAGAACTTCAAAGAGCATTCTCAGAATTTCAGCAAACCGAAGGAATGAGCAAAGCTGAAGCAAAAAAATTCTTATCCGAATTAACAGACAAAAAGCTTGCTAAAAACCTTAAAAATGCACAAAAGGCAGTTAATGAGTTTAATAAATCAAAATATTATGACGATGTAAGACGCCTGATAGGTGAAGCAAAAACATTAAAAGGCAAAGACTATGCTGACAAAATGAAAGAAATCGAAAAGGCGATTGCAGATGCCAATCAAAAGATACATATTGAAAAAACAACAGGCTCGCTAAAACCGGTTTCAAAAACCGGCAAAGCCTGGAACAAAGTTAAACAAGTTACAGGCTACAATAAAGCAAAAGGTGCAATAAACACAGCTCTTACAAAATCTTCAACACTTAGAAAAGCTGCAAAATTCGGACGCGCAAACGCGGCAACAGCAGTCGGACTTGATGTTGCACTTTCAATACCGGAAATTATTGCAACAAAACAGACATTTGACACCATTGATGAAAACGGTAATCCTGTAAAGCCCGGAGAAGGAACAGGAACTCAAAAAGCCTTAAAACAAACAGGACGCGTTGTAGCAACCGCAGGCGCGCAGCTTGGTGCTTATGCAATAGGTGCAAAAGCAGGGACTGCAGCCGTCGCAGCCTTATGGGCTGCAAAAGGTGCAGCATTAGGGTCTGTTGCTCCCGGAGTCGGAACTGCAATAGGTGCCGTAGTCGGTGTTGGCGTCGGCCTTTTGTCCTGCTGGCTTGCAGGAAAAGCTATGGAAAAAGCGCTTGGAAAATCTGAACTTGATCAGCTTCAGGATAAACTTGAAAATGAGCCGGCAAACCAAACTGCACTCGCCGCTCAAAAAGATGACAGAGTTCTTGAAGAAGTTCTGGTGACAGCAAAAGCAAGATATGAGCAGGATCCTGAAGAAAATAAAAAAATCGAAAAAGCATACGAAAATGTCGTAACAGCATACCAGAATGGTGAAATTGGCTCTGCAGCTGAAGCAAGAGTCCTTACCAAATCTGAACAACCGGAAACTCAAGATGTTCAAACTCAATCTTCAGTCTCAAAACCCAAAACGCAGACACAAACGTCAAGCTCTGCATCAGAAAAAGCAGATGAAAAACCTGAAACTTCAGAAGAATCAGAATCTTCAGAATCTTCAGATGATAAATCAGCCTCCTCGCCTTCTGAAAAATATCAGGAAACAATTGCTAAACTGGATTTTGTATTAAAAACACTTGAATATATGTACAATCAAAATTCAGCAGGAATGAACATGTACAGCATGTACAGCAATCCGATGACGATTACAAATCCATTCACAATGCCGCAATTCGGGATGTATGCATAAAATTCAATGACACTATGGGCAAACTATAGTGTCATTACGTGAAAATCTCTTTCTGAAATTGATGCAGTGCACTCAAGAACATTGTTTAAAAATTTCTCAATTGCACATTCCATCGCAGAAATTTCGGTTTTCAGATTTGAATAACTTTCTTCTCTTCTTTCACGTAATGCTTTTTCAAAAATCTCGTCTTGATACATACTTTCTACTCCAATTATCTTTACATATTCCTCTTACGGATATTTTGCCCGTTTCTTTAATTTTTTAAATATTTTTGTTACAAAATTTATTATTAGAGGAAATTAAAAACAATTTAAAGTACAATGTATAAATAAGATTTTTTATAGGGTTAAAGGAAATATGAAAACGGATTTTCAGCTGACAAGTTATGATTACTATTCATCAAGACGCGATATGGAGATGATATCAACGATTGTCGAGGCATTGAAGACAATACTGGAAGAGGATAAAACTCAGCCTCAGCCGCTGTTTTTAAAGATATCCGACAATCTAATACTGAATATTGCAAGAATGGTAGTTCAGGAAAAGAAAAAAACGTTCCTAATTGGTATAACAGGCGAAAGTGCTTCTGGCAAAACTGTTTTCGTAGATAATACAATAAAGGCCTGCGTAAAAGAAAAAAAAGAGGGAATTTATACCGTAATCCGCTGTGATGATTACTACAAAGATACTTCAAAAGAACTTCTTGAAGCAGGAAGTTATGAAGAACTGTTTAAGACAGGCTTCAGCTTTGATACTCCGGATGCAATTAATCTGGAACTTATGAAAAAACACCTTATCGCATTGAAAAAAGGGAAAGAAATAAAATCACCTTTATATGATTTCGTTACCTGCGTAAGCAATCCGGAAGGAGAACTAAAGAAACCGGCAAAAGTCATTCTGACCGAAGGCCTTTATGTTCTCAACGAAGGCCTGAGAGAGATTATGGACGTAAAAGTTTACGTATTCACTCCGCTTGATGTTATAAAAGAGCGCTGGTACAAACGTGCTGCTCTTAGAGGAAAAACCGGAAAAGCCGCAGATTTGCAATTTGCAGATGTAAATAAAACAGCCCAGGAATTTATACGCCCGGCCTATCAGATTTCTGATGCTGTAATCAACGGAATGGTAAGTCAGGAATATATCAGACAAATAACCGATAAAATATTCAAAACCCTGCAGGATATTGTTTATTAAACTCTCAACATTTATACAAAAAGAGAAATTCCCGCATGTAAAACCGGAATTTCTCTTTTTTAGCGCCTGATAAAATTAAAAGGCGCACCTCAAGCTAATTTAATTAGTAATCATAGTTGTACATAATACGGCTGCAAGGACACTGCTGATCAGGAAAAGCTTTAACGCATCTGTCACAAGGATTAACAATTACCTTAGCCTTGCAAGGATCGCATTCGGCTTTTCTGACTTTACAAGGATTACAGTTTTTGAAACCGGTAAACGGGTTTAAACTAAATGAGCTTGAGTTGTGGCCGATTCCAATATACGGAAGCGGATTTAACTGGCTTACAGACCACGCATTTGCGCTTTGCGCAGGAATAAGGAACAAACCAAATAAAGCCAGCATCAGAAATAATCTTTTCATACATATACTCCTATAGAATTTACGGATAAAATCTTATCCACACTTCCATTTTAAAATTTTGCAGAAAAAATACGATACCTGACACGGCTATGAAATTGACTGTATGGCCTAGAACAAAAGCAGGTAATTTTTCAGATAAAAAAGACCGGTCATTTTTGACCGGTCTTTAATGTTGAAATTTATCAAACTACAATGCTTGTTTTGCTACAGAAGCATCTTCAAGCAAGATAATATAGATTTCTTCACCAGCTTTGGCATGGTATTTAAGACCTTTTGTAACAAGACCTGTAACAAGACCGATACCAGCACCAACCGGAGTACCGATAGCAACACCTGTACCTACTTTAGCAGGGTTCGGAATGAATGAGAAACCAACACCTGCACCGGTACCGATTGCAGCACCGCCTGCTGTGTAAAGTAACAATTTACCGGCAGTCATCCACGGGCCTTCTTTTAAAGCATAGTTTTTGTAGAACGGTTTTGCATTCAAAGAAGTTCTTGTTCCGTCAGGAGTAACTATTTCTGACAACTGAACATAAACTCTAGCGTTTTTGTTGAACCATTTTTCATTTTCAATTGCAACAACAGAACCGTTAAATTTAGAATTTGCAGGAACAATCAAAGTTCCTTCTTCAGTGTAAATAGGTTCTTCGTTTACAAAATAAACAGCCTGACCTGCAGATGCTTCTTCTGATTTGAATTTGTCAGTGAAAGAAACTTCCAACACGTTGCCTTCTTTGATTACGTTAGCTCTGTCAAGAACATAAACTTCATTGTTAGGAGCATTTCTTTTAACTTTCAAATGTTCAACAGCTTCACCTTTGTATTCTTTTTTAACAAGATCAAGTTTTGCCTTTAATCTGGAAAGAAGTACAGCTGCTTCAGCTCTTGTCAGGTTATCATTCGGACGAAGTTCATTTTCGTTCGGATAGTTTACGTAAATACCGTAATCAAGAGTTTTTGCATAAACCTGTTTAGCCCAGCAAGGAATTGCTTTGTAATCAGAGTAAGAAGTTAAAGCTGAAGTGTCAGAAACTTTATCCTGTGTAATATGGCTGATTACAGACTGGGTTTCTGCTCTTGTCATTAACTTGGAAGCCTTGAAAGTTCCGTCCGGATAACCGTAGACAAGGCCCAGTTGCTGAGAACGCAAAATGTCATTGTAATTTTCATCATCAGCAGCTACATCTGAAAAAGAATTTGAAATAGAAACATTCAAATTGTCATTAGATAACAATTTGAGAAGAGATTTCACAAAACAAATTCTCGGAACGTCCTTTTCAGGATTGAAATTGCTGTCCTCATCAAGAGACATGATGTCATTAGATACGACATCCAAAATTTCTTTCTGAGCCCAGTAGCCTTCGCTAACGTCATTGATTTTCGTTGAAGCGAATGCAGGAATGGCAATAAATGCAGTTAAGCAAATAGCCATAAATGTTGCAAAAAAGTTTTTCATAAATCTCAATTCCTCATCTTTACTACAACAAGATTTTTTTTTATGATAATATGTGAATTATAAATAAAATTCATTTTTTTGTAAAGTATTTATAAAATTTTATAATTGTGATAGTTATACAATAGAGAATATATATAAATAGCGGTAAATCCGAGAGAGGAAAAGTATGGACAACTTTAACATGACAAAGATTGTGGCAACATTAGGCCCCGCCACAAACACTAAAGAAATGATCAGAACTCTTTATAAAACAGGTGTTACAATGTTCAGACTCAATTCATCGCATGGTGATGTTGAGATGCACAAACAAAACCTGAAGTTTATAAGAGAAGTAGAAACAGAAGAAGGAACATTAATTCCTGTATTATTAGACCTTCAGGGCCCGAAAATAAGAATAGGCTGCCTTGAAAATTCAATAGAACTAAAAAAAGGTGAAATCCTTAAGTTCAGACATCAGGCAGAAATGACAGGCGATATTATCCCTGTTGACTATAAAGGCATGGCAAAAGATGTACATCCGGGAGAAATGATTCTTATTGATGACGGAAAAATCCAGCTTGAAGTTCAAAAAGTTGAAGACGAAATCATTTTTGCCAAAGTTTTGACTGACGGACTTTTAAAACAAAGAAAAGGTATTAATATTCCTGGTTCAACAGGCAGTATCGATGTTTTAACCGAACGTGACATAAAATTTGTTAAATTTGCGGCTGAAAACGAAATTGATTATCTCGGTCTTTCATTTGTAAGACACGCAGATGATGTCGTTCAATTAAGAGAACTTTTGAAAAGCTATAATAATACAGAGATTAAAATCATATCAAAAATTGAAAAGCCGCAGGCCGTTGAAAATATTGATAAAATTATTGAAGTTTCAGACGGCATAATGGTAGCAAGAGGCGACCTCGGTATTGAAATTTCAACAGAAAAAGTGCCGATTGTACAAAAAACCATTATCAGAAAAGCAAATATTAAACGCAAAGTTGTAATTGTAGCAACCCAGATGCTTGAGAGCATGATTGAAAATCCAATACCGACAAGAGCTGAAACCAGCGACGTAGCTAACGCAATTCTTGACGGAACTGATGCTATTATGCTTTCAGGAGAAACAGCAGCCGGAGCATATCCTGTCGAAGCCGTCGCAATGATGAAAAAGATTTCAGACACCGTTGAAAATTCACCGTTTATGCGTAAAAACAAATTCCCGCGTAAAATGATAGAGGAAGAAAAAGACAGTCAGGCAATGGCAATTGGCATGTCAATCGCTGATATGGCCAAGAAAATGGACATAAAAGCCGTTGTCGCCCTGACCGGAAGCGGATTTACAGCACAATTTTTATCAGAAGGCAGATTAAGCGTTCCGATTTATGCGTGCTGCCCCAAGAAAAATGTTTGCCGTGATCTTAAGTTATACAGAGGCGTATTCCCTGTAGTGACTGATTTTGACGGGAAAATAGACAGAGCAGCACTCCAGCAGGCTGATAAATTTATGATAAAAACGCTCGGTCTTAAAGCCGGGGATACTGTTATATTCTCAGGTTCTGTTCCTGAACTGCTTGTCGGCGGAACAAATTTCATCAAAATCCATAAAATTGGTTCAGCTGATTAACAAGAACAACATGACTAAAAAAGACTTCCATTTTTGGAAGTCTTTTTTTAGTAAGAAATCTGAAAGCAAAAAAAAGCCCCTTTTTAGGGGCTATACTTTTTTTAGGAAGGAAGGAATAAACATCTCTCTTATTTATTTAACGGATAATCATTTTTCTTTTCTTTACGTTCTCTCTTAATATCTCTCGTTTTATTTATGCTGCTCTCTTGTATATATATAAAGTATATAGAAAATATTAAATTTCAGACATTGCTAAAAACGTTACAAAACTTTACATAAAAATAACCCGTTAAAATACTTGCAAAAATAAAAAGAGTATTCTAAAATAAAATAAGTAAGACATGGTTTTGGGTAGTGGTCACAAACCCAGGTTAGTGAGGGTAAATGCTAGTTTCATCAATAGCCAGATTTAATGCAGCGCAAAGCATGAACAATGCGGCATTCGGCATAATGCAAACTTACAATCAAATGAATAATGCTCTTTCACATCATGCTTTCGGCGGGGAAAACAATCTTACAATGTTGCATGAAATGGACAAAAAACTCAGTCTTGATTTAGCATCTAACAGTCTCTTATACAAACTTGCGAGCCTTCAGGAAAAAATGGCTAAAAAACATCAGGCTGAAGATGTTAAAAGATTTTCTGTTCTTGCATAGGGTGGATTTTCATTATAAGACAGGGGTTTGCAAATATCATTCGGGATAAAAAAGGCTAAATTTTTGTCTTTTGGTCTTCAAAAAGGTATTTAACAAGACTTGAAAAAATGACGGGGATAACAGATATAGTAACAAGCACCGGCATAATACCTTTTGCCTGCGCAACAAATCCTATTGCAGACATAAAAATTGCAACAACGCCCCACGAAAATCCGTTTATGAAGCCTCCGATAATACTTTTATACTGAGGCAGAACCCCCTGCGCCATAACCATCGTAACAGGCTGCGCAAGCATTGTTATAAACCCGACAAGGATAAAAATAACCTCTGCTATATGTGGAAAAGTTTTATAAGTAAATGAAAAAATTATCATTAACGGCAGGGTTGAAATCATAGATGTATAAAAGATATTAGCAGTACCTGCTCTTTTTTCAAATGTCCTGCTGAAGGCAGAACCAAGTCCGCCTGCAAAAATAAACCCGAACAGAATACAGCCGATATAAAAAGGTTTATATCCCATACTTTTCCACAAAAACGGCAAAAGAATAGAACAGGATGTTGTTATTAAAGTTTTCAAGATTGCAATTGTAATAAGAATTTGAAGTTTTCTGTTTTTGAGAATATCTCTGAACGCATCAAGAAATTTAAGATTAGATTTTTTATATTCAAACCCTGATATTTTAGGCACAAGCCAAAACATCATAAAAGCTGTCAATATTCCCGGCACGCAGAGAAAAGGCATTTTAGAAAGCCCCCAGTACTGTGCAACATAAGCAGACAACAACGGGCCGAAGGAAAATCCGATTGAGCCCATTGCAATGAAAATCCCCATAATCTTTGCAGCATCATTTTGTGCAAACTTAACAACAAGCCCGAGAGCCTGCGGATGATAAAAGCTTGAACCAAGACTTCCGAGAATTATACATAAAATAAGGACAAAAACATCCTGCGAAGCCGGAACAAGCGATATAAAAATTGATGTAAAAATCAATCCCCAGAAAATAAATACACGCCTTACCATATTATCCGCAAAAAATCCGAATAATGGCTGCAAAAGAGATGAAAATATATGCGACAAACTCATAATGACAGTTGCAAAAGCCATTGAAATACCTAATTTACCGGCAATAAAGGGCATTATAGGGTTGAGCATACCTGTATATATATCATTAACAAGGTGGGCTTGATTCAGCCACCATACGGGGTGTTTTGCACATTTATTCATACAAAAATATAACCACCAAAACAAAATAAAATCAATCAACTTTTGAAGATAATGACCTTGCAGCCAGATAAATTCCCAGCGCAAAAGCAAAAATAAAAATTCCGGCAGACATAATCTGCGCAATATGTAAGTTTCCGACATTCAGCGCACTATCAAGCCTTATCCCTTCAATAAAAAATCTAATCAAAGAATAGAGCATCAAATACATACACAAAGTCAGACCTTCAATTTTGACGCCGAAATTTTTTAATACAACCAGAAGGATTAAAAATATTAAAAAATCCGCAGCACTTTCATATAAAAAAGCAGGATGATAATAAGGAAAATTTTCAAACCCTTCAGGCCTGAAAGCCGGAGGGACATAAAGCTTCAAGAAACCGTCAAAGGGCAGACCGAATGCCTCATTATTAAAGAAATTACCCCATCTGCCAAAGGCTTGTGCAAGTACAGTTCCTGCCGCAAAAACATCAAGAAGTCTTAAGAAAGAAATATTATACTTTTTAGAAGCTATATAAAGCCCGATTATACCGGCTATAATACCGCCATGAATAGACAAACCGCCTTCTCTGAAGTTTAAAACTTCCACCGTATGAAAAAAATAATAATCCAAATTTACAAGACAATAATATAATCTTGCCCCGATAATACCGAGAATAACAACAAAAGGCGAAACATCCCAGATAAAATCGCCCTTTCCATCTTTATAAATTTTTGAATACAAAAATCTTGCAACGCAAACAGCAATTAAGCATGCACAAGCAAGAATGATACCGTAAAAATAAACCGGAAACCCAAATAGAGTAAAGGCAACATCTCCAGGTGAGTGTAAAATCATATTATTCTAACCTTCAGTTTTTTGCTGCTGCTGTTCTTCAAGAAGTTTCTGGATTTTTTCCCGGACTTCGTCGCCATCCTGAACATTAGAAGCCTTTTCGAGATATAGATTATAATTATTTACGGCATCAGCAAGAAGCTCATTTACCATTTTTTGCACCGGCTCAGAAAGATTAATCTTTTCCTGCTTTGCAAGAGTTTCTTCATCGACCTTAACAGGTTTTCCGCTCTCATCAAGAGTCAAAACTCCCTTTGCAAGATCTATTGAATAATCTTCCTCGGCAACTGCCAGAGAATAATAAGCATCCGCAAACTCAGGGTTTAATTCAATAGCTTTACGGAAAGATTCTATTGCATTAGAGTAATCTTCCGCCTGAGTATAAGCCACAGCCAGATTATAATGAGTTTCAAAAACAGTATCATCAAGATCTACACTTGATTTTAACCGTTCAATTGCATTTTCATAATCTCCCTGTTCAATATATCCTTTAGCTTTGTTGTTAAGTTCCTGAACTGCGAATTTATTAATACAAGCTGTGGAAACAACTGAAATAAATAATATACTTACAAGCAGCAATGCTTTTTTCATATACTCATCATCCTCTTATATTAATTGTTGTAAATGAATTATAAAATAAGCATAAAAATTTGGCAAATTTTATAAATTTAAGTTACAATTAATATATAAAAAAATAACCGTCCATGTAAACTATTTTTAAATTTGACCGAAAAGATAAAAATAATAATTGGATGGAACGAAGACAGGAGAAAAAAATGTCCGAAGAAAAAGTAATTAGGTTAGGGGAAAAACGGGAGCATTCATCAGCCAAAGGCGAAAACTCACAGAAAGATGAAGAACCTGCTTTTGAGCCGGTGTATTGCAGTTTTTGCGGAAGGCCGAATACGCAGGTGCTAAAAATGGTAAAAGGCCCCGGTGTAAACATTTGTTCCGAATGTGCGATGATTGCAGTGCAATATCTTATATTGAATGACAGGATGCCGTCAGACGATGCACAAAAAATTCTGGACGCATTCTGGGGGAAAGCCAAAAGATGAGCCAAACTTTCAAACAGCTTAATCCATTTGAACTGAAAACACTTATTCTTGATATTATAGACAGGTTCAGCAACATAACAGATTTAGCGGAACTCAAAAATCTTAATGTTGAAATTCTCGATGCGCAAAGCGACAAAAAAACAATTGTTAAGATTTTATATAAAGAATTAAATAACGCAAATCAAAAGAATGAATATATACTTAGAATATTGCTGGAAAGATATGCACCTAAAGAAGAATTAAGCGCCCACCTCTGGTCAATGCTTAAAAATACGATGGTTTCAAACGAAACAAAAATTGTAGTCTTGAATTTTTTACGTGATATTGATTCAAACTGGTCATACGATGAATATGGCAAATTTATCGAAAATGAAGATGAACTGCTTGACAGTGACACAAAATTTCTTCTGAAAAATGCAATAATCAATCCGGAAGTACAGATAGATTTTCTTGATTTTCTAAACTCCCTTAACACAAATGATAAAACCACGCTGATTAAATCACTCGGGGAAGACTACTCGGAAGATGCACTGGCAAACATCCTTGTGCCGGTATTTTTGTCGGATCCGTATTCAGAAGAAGGAAAAACAGCTCTGGAAATTTTAGGAGATACAAAATCCCAGCTTGCATATCATGCCCTTAATGAGGCTTTAAAGTATGCCAGAGCGGACATTCAGACTGCGATCAGGCGCAACCTGTCAAAACTAAAGCTTGCCGGCATTAGAGAAGACAACACACACATTTTTTATAAAAAACTCCTGTCAGACTCAAAACCTTATGAATTTTGCCTGACATACCCTGACGGCCACGGGAATCAGGCTTTGATATTTACAAGAGAGAAATCAACGGGCAGAATTCAATTTGCAGCCGTTGTTCTTGATGATTATCACGGGATACTCGACTGTTTTGGATTTAATGATATTTCAAAATTTGAATGCGACAAAATTATTGAAAGATTTTATCAGGATGAAGAAATTCTTAAAATTACACCGGAAGCTCTTAAAACAATTCTTATAAATGCGGAAAAATTATCGGACAAATTTCCCTATGAATATATCTGCTGGAAAAACCTGCTTGCAGATATTGACCCGCACACTACCGATATAAAAACTGTCTTAAAACAAAATCTGACTCCGCCGGAAACTCTGCAAGTTGATGAAATTCAAAAACTTTCCGCTGATGAATTTACGAAACACTGGTTTCTTGATTACGGCTACAGCAGCGAATTTAATGAAATGATAGACTTTTTGAATACAAGACTGCAAAACAACGATTATAAACTTGACTTTGATGAGGTAATTACACTTTATTACGACGGAATATTTGACAAAACAGAACATGCCGTATGGAGTGAAAGACTTATAATGTCTGCCTATCTTAAGTTTTTAACCGGAAAAACCGATTGCGCAAACCTTATCTGCGGATTATATTTTAACGAAGCCTTGAAAAAAGAGTTTTTTAAAAATATTATAAGAAAAAGCATATACGAATATTATTTCGGTTTAAAATACAACACTGAACTTAATGACGGCAAATTCAGCCTTAATGAACTGGATTACATAATCAAACTAATTGAGGCAAAATGGGTGCAGAATGTATAAAGTAATGGCGCTTGATATAGGAACAAAAAGAATAGGAGTTGCGTTAAGCGATTTTTTGCTGGTAACGGCAAACGGACATTCCTGCATTGAACGCACTTCTGACGAAAAAGCCGTTCAGGAAATCCTTAAAATTGCTCATGACAACCACGTTGAAAAAATAGTGGCTGGAGTTCCGGTAAACATGGACGGCACAGAAGGGTTTCAGGCGGAAGACTGCAAAAATTTTGCCTCAAAAATCACAGGGTTTGACGTAATTTTTGAAGATGAAAGGCTGACATCATCACAAGCAGAAGAAAACCTCCGCGCAAAAAAAATAGACTTCAGAAAAAACAAAGGACTGGTTGATATTGAAAGTGCTTGTATTATACTGGAACAGTACCTTAGCAGAAATAACAAATAAAATATAAGGAGAAAATAATGGAAAACGAAGAAAGACAATTAATTGAGACAGTTGACGAAGACGGAAAGGTTATCAACTTTGAACTATTTGACATTGTTGAAGTAGACAATCAGGAATATGCTCTTCTATTGCCTGCAGACGACGATGAAGACAGCGAGGACAGCGAAATCATCCTTATGCGTTTAACAAAAGACGGCGAAGATTACCTGTTCGAAACAATTGAAGATGATGAAGAATTTAACAAAGTTGAAGAATACATCAAAACATTAGAAGACGAAGAAGACGAGGAAGAATAATTTGTTAGAAAAGTTTACGGAAAAAGCGGTAAATGTAGTAAGTACGGCTCAGAAATGCGCAAATGAGATGCATTCTGCAAACATAGTTTCAGAACATCTGCTGCTTGCGCTGTTTGTGGAGGCAAAAGGCATTCCTCAAAAGCTTTTCAGGTCATACAATATAACTTATGATGACTTATACAGGGAAGTAACGGAAAGTCTGAACATAACCAGCAATATACAGACTGCAAAGCCTCCTGTATTCAGCAATCACCTGAAAGAACTTTTGAAAAACGCACTGGATCTTGCTAACAAATCAGGCAATCCTGCCATACTTTATGAACATTTATTCTTAGCCGTAATCAATGACAGAAAATCAAACAATGTACGAATTCTTGAAAAATTAGGATTTGACATTGTTAAGTCCAAAATACTTCTTGAAAAGCTTGTACAGAGAAAGACAAAACGGCTTTACCATCCGGAAATTGATGAAAACAAAGATTTAGAGCCCAGTTCATCCACAACGGACGCAATATTTGACAGCAAAGACTCCACAGAAGTTTTCGAAAGAGCAGTTGCAAAACTTTCTGCCTCAAATTATGAAATTCTGGGCACGGAACAAATTATATCCTCAATTCTGGAGGATAAAGAGTCTGATTTAGCGAAAATTCTTGCTAACTACGGAATTACAGCGGAAAAATTCGAAGAAAAGCTTTCAAACATTCAATCCCGTCAGGCAGAGTATGAAAATAAACAGATAATTTTCACTCCGAATGCCTTCAGAACAATGAATCTGGCGCTTCAAACTGCCAAAGAACTTGGCTCTTCAGTTGTCCTGCCGTCACACATTGTACTTGGAGTTTTGAAGGCCAAAAAAGGCATTGCTTATGAAATTTTAAAAGAATTAAAAATTAATGATGACGACGTAGCTCATTCAATAATTAAGCCGATTGAAAAACAAATGCCTGAAACTCTAACTATACTCAGACTTGCAAAGGAAGAAGCCCGAAGGCTCGGCAGAAATATAGTCGGAACGGAAATGTTTCTGCTGGGTATAATAGGCGAAGCAAGCGGGCTCGGAGCGCAGGTTCTTAATGAACTGGAAATCAACATTAAAGATGCCAGAAAAGAAGTCGAACAGCTGATAGGATTTGGTGATGAGTATTTTGACACGGAAATTGTATTCACCAAACGTGCAAAAAGGGTTCTGGAAAAAGCATGGGAGCTTGCAAAAGCTGAAAACAAAGAACGAATAGGGTCTGAACACATGCTTCTTGCCCTCACTTATGAGCCAAACTGCCTTGCAATGAAAGCTCTTGAACAGTTAGGAGTTGACGCTGTAGAAATCAAAGAAGGCATCAAAATTCAACAAAGATTGTCAGAAGAAAACAATTAATAAATGAAAAATATATCTGAAAAAGTTAGGGATTTTTTAGAAAGTTACAATCTTATTGATAGTAAATTTCCGATTTTGATTGCTTTTTCAGGCGGATTTGATTCCATGTGCCTGCTTGATATTGTGTCAAAAATAAGGCACAACACCATTGCAATACACCTGAACCACAACTGGCGCGCGGATGAAAGCGATAGAGAGGAAGAAAATTGCAGACAGTTTTGCATGGAAAGGAATATTAAATTTTATTCGGAAAGACTTCCTTCTGATGTAAAAAAAACAGAAACTGCAGCAAGAGAAGCACGATATAAATTTTTTGAAAAATGTGCGCAAAAATTCAACAGTAAAGCTGTTTTAACAGCGCATAATGCAAACGACAATGCCGAAACCTTAATTTACAGACTTGCAAAAGGCACTGGGACAAAGGGGTTATGCGGAATTGCAGAAAAACGCGGGATATTTTACCGCCCGCTGCTGGATATTAAGCGCACGGATATTGAAAAATATTGTAAAGAAAATAATCTTGTGCCAAATTTCGACAGTTCAAACGAAAACACGCTTTATAAGCGCAACTTAATCCGTAAAAAAATTATCCCGCAAATGGAAAAAATTAATCCGCTTGCAATTGATGTGATTAATTCGCTTTCTAAAAATGCTTCATCTGATAATGCAATTATTGATGAATATCTTAAATCCCTTGACAAACCTTATGCAACGGAAAACTTTACAAACTACACAAATGAACTCCAGACAAGGCTGATTTATAATCTTTTTGAAAAAGCAAATATTGAAATCGACAAAAATAAAATTTCAAGAACACTAAAATTTATACACGAAAACAAACTTTCCAAAAGCGGCAAAACACTTGCAATTGCGCAAGATTTGTATATTTTTGTAAATAATATTCACATAGAATTAATCAAAAAAACCGGAAAACAACACAATATTGAAGTAAAAATAAAGTCAGAAGGGGTGTATGAACTTGAAAATAAGGTATTTAAGATTGCCGGATGCACGGAAAGACCTGACAAATTTCCTGCCGACGTGGAATTAACAGCTTATGCAGACCTTTCAGGCTTTGAGGATTTAACCCTCAGAACCCGCAGGGACGGTGATATAATAAAACCTCTCGGCACATCAGGAACCCAGAAATTAAAAAAATATCTTAACGAAAAGAAAGTTCCTTCCTACAAAAAAAACGAACTGCTGTTTCTGGCCTCCGGAAAAGAAATTTTATGGGCACCGTCGCTCGGCATAAGCGAGAGCATAAAAGTTGTCACAAACCCGACTCATATGTTAAAATTGGTTATTAAGGAGAATTATTTATGCAGATAAAAGAGAGTGATTTAAAGGTTTTATTCAGCGAAAATCAAATTCAGACAAGGATAAAAGAACTTGCGGAAGAAATGAACAAATTCTACGGGGATGAAGAAGTCTATGCTGTATGCGTTTTAAAGGGAGCCGTAATGTTCGCTGCGGATCTTGTGAAAAACTTAAAAATGCCTTTACGGATGGAATTTATAAGACTTTCAAGTTACGGTTCTGGTACTGTTTCAAGCGGGAAAGTAAATGCTGTTGACATTAAACTTCCGGATCTCAACGGAAAAAATGTTTTGATTATAGAAGATATTGTTGACAAAGGCTTAACCGCAAAATTCTTACTTGATTTTATGGCCTGCAACTTCAAAACTAAATCCACAAAATTCTGCTCGCTTCTTGACAAAAAATGCACCAGAATTGTTGATGTCGAGCCGGATTACTACGGATTTGACGTTGATGACAGGTTTCTTATCGGCTACGGACTCGATTTTGACGGATATTTCCGAAACCTTACATACATCGGCTGGGCAGACAAAACTATTCTGGAGTAATTGTGGATAAATTCTACGAACAATCACTTGAACATTTAGAAGTGTTTTTTAAGGGAAATTTGAATACTTCAGACGAAATTTTTAAAGCACTGAAGTCTGTCATAGATTTTAAAAATGCTTATATTTACTTTTTGACTCCTGATATTTTGAGGCTTGAGTATTCATACGGTTCAGCGCGTCAAAAAAAAGAAATTTCACTTGACAAAACCGATAAAGAAAGTATTTTTAGTGCAAAAAGAAAGATACCCGAAAATATATTTAAAATCTTCGGCAAAAATATTGAAATTTCGCGTCTGACTATACGTGAAACAGTTTACGGAATACTGGTTATAGAAACAAACAAACCTTTAGACGAAGAAAACACAAAACTTTTTCACCTATGCTCGCTTATAATTTCAAACATTATAAAAGAACTTGAACTGACTCAAATAATCAAAATGCAGACGGAAGCACTTCAACAAGGCTTAATAGAAAAAGAACGAGCCAATTTAACAATAAAAAAACAGAACAAAAAAATCATTGCATCTGACAAAATAAAAACTCAATTTTTATCAAACATTTCGCACGAACTGAGGACTCCGCTCAATTCAATTATCGGATTTTCAGAACTTTTGCAAAACCCTAAATCCGGCAGTTTGACTGAAATACAAAAAGAGTTTGTTAAAGATATTCAAACTGCAGGAATTCATCTGCTCGGAATGATTAACGAAATTCTTGACATGACAAAAATAGAATCCTGCTCTATGAGGCTTAACATAAGGGAATTTGATTGTAACCGGTGCATCCTTGAAACAGTAAACATTTTGAAACCGCTCATTGAAAGAAAGAACATTAAATTAGTTCAGGATACTGAATCAATATTAATTTGTGCAGATTACCAGAAATTACAGCAGATATTATTTAATATTATTAACAACGCAATAAAATACAGCCCTGAAAGCGGGACTATAACAATATCTTCCCGCGGGAAAAGAAAATACATAGAAATAAAAATTAAAGATGAAGGCTGCGGGATTGAAAAGAAATACCACAAAAAAATCTTCAAAAAATTTGAACAAATCAATCCTAAAGAAAACTCAACCGGTCTGGGACTTGCAATAACCCGAGAACTTGTTATTTTGCATGGAGGAACCATCAAAGTCACAAGCGAAAGAGATAAAGGTGCTGAATTTACGGTTAAACTTCCATTATCATCGGATTAATGTATTGCCCGGCATATATAAATATGCTATATTTATGGAGTAATTAAGAAGAGAGGAGTCAATATATGGCATCTATTAAAGACGCAGTGGAAGAATCGCTTAATGAACCGCATGCACTAACAAAATTCTTTATTTTTACAATTCCTGTTTTCGGGGCTGTCAGCTTATATATGAACAAAATGCAAAACAGCATCTGGTTTTATATTTTAGCGATTATCAGCGTAATAGTAATTTTAGGCATAATGTCAAGATGCGCAAACAATGTTATGAACTATAGAGATGTAACATTACCGACATTTAATATTTTTACATTGTTTTTTGATGCTTTGCGCACAATAATAGCACTTATTCCTGCAGCTGCAATAAACGGAGGTATTGCCTGGTACATTGTTACAAAAGTCTGTCCGATGATTTCTGTTACGTGGATGTCACAGGCAATTATGTATGTTACTTACGCTGTGTGCGGGTCAATTGTGCTAACTGTTTTTATGCTTTTTTGCAAGAAATTTAGTTTTGCAAACGTTTTTGATGTTAAAGCAATTTCAGATTCCTGTATTGATGTTTTGATACAGGGAATATGGATGGCACTTCAAATTGCTATAATCGACGCTATAATCACCGGAAGTTTAACATACCTATTCTGGCTGTTTATCGGTATCGAAAACGTTGTAATGTATTTTGTATGGTGTATGACGGCAGTATTTAATGTTGCGCTGATAGGAAATTATCTCGGACAACTTAACTATGAAGCTCTTCACCAGGCTGAAGAAAAAGCGAAAAAGAAAAGAGAAAAAGAAGAAATTAAACAGCTCCAGAAATCTTAATTT
The DNA here is from genome assembly GCA_944325605.1 of Candidatus Gastranaerophilales bacterium. Lineage (GTDB taxonomy): Bacteria > Cyanobacteriota > Vampirovibrionia > Gastranaerophilales > Gastranaerophilaceae > Scatenecus. The sequence continues at coordinate 11,866 of CALVAX010000008.1, read as the reverse complement.
TTTGCATTTACCATTTCTCTCAGTTTCTTAAGCTGATCACGAATTTCGGCTGCGCGCTCAAAGTCAAGAATTTTAGCAGCCTTATGCATATCTTTTTCAAGCTTGTCGATTAATTTCGGCAAGTCTTTTTTATCTATACCAAGATCGACCATTTCTTCTGCGACAATATCTTCAAGATCCCTGTAGCTTGCAACAAGGGACAGCAGATTATTTTCAACCGGTTTTTTAATGGTCTGCGGAATAATACCGTATTTTTTATTGTGCGCAATCTGAATTTCCCGTCTGCGGTTTGTTTCATTAATTGCTTTTTCCATGCTTTCAGTCATATTATCAGCGTACATAATTACTTCTCCGCAGGCATTTCGGGCAGCACGCCCGATTGTCTGGATTAAGCTTGTTTCACTTCTTAAAAACCCTTCCTTATCGGCATCCATAATTGCAACTAACGAAACTTCCGGAATATCAAGTCCTTCTCTTAAGAGATTTACACCAATCAGAACATCAAATTCACCAAGACGCAAATCTCTCAATATTTCCACCCTTTCAAGCGATTGAATTCCGGAGTGAAGATATCTGACCCGAATCCCTTCCTGAAGAAAAAAGTCTGTCAAATCTTCCGCCATTTTCTTTGTAAGCGTCGTAATAAGAACTCTTTCATCTTTCTCTGTGCGTTTTTTAATTTCTTCTTTCAGGTCATTAATCTGTGAATCAATCGGACGAACACTTATTTTTGGATCAACAAGCCCTGTCGGGCGGATAATCTGTTCTACAAGCTGCTGAGAAGTCTTACGTTCAAATTCTCCGGGGGTTGCTGAAATATAAATTTTTTGATGAACTTTATTAAAAAATTCTTCATTTGTTAAAGGTCTGTTGTCCTTGGCGCAGGGAAGCCGGAATCCGTATTCAATAAGAACATCTTTTCTTGCTGCATCTCCGTGCGACATCCCTTTAATCTGCGGTAATGTTACGTGTGACTCATCTATTACAGTCAAAAAATCACCTTGAAAATAATCCAGCAAAGTTGCAGGCGGGCTTCCGGGCGGTCTGCGCTCTATTATTCTTGAATAATTTTCAATTCCCGAGCAATAACCCATTTCCTTAATCATTTCTATATCATATTTTACTCTCTGCGAAAGCCGCTGGGCTTCAATGAGTTTATTTTCTGATTCCAGTTCTGCAAGTCGTGCGGCTAGTTCCTGACGGATTAAATCCAGAGTTTCGTCAGTGTTTTCATCGTAAGAAAGATAATGAACAGCCGGATAAATGACGACACTGTCAGGAGTTTCAAGAATTTCTCCGGATACATTGTCTATTCTTACAATCTTTTCAATTTCATCACCAAAAAAGTAAATTCTTGTCACAATCTTTTCATAAGAGGGCATAATTTCGACGATATCGCCTCTTGCGCGGAAGGTCGAACGCTCAAGAACAAGGTCATTGCGCTTATACTGGACAGCAACAAGATGCCTTAATAAATCATCTCTTTCTACCTCATCACCGACTTTAAGTTCTACAGAACCCCTGAAATAATTTTCAGGCAAGCCTAAACCGTATATACAGCTGACCGAGGCAACAATAATAACATCGTTTCTTTCATAAAGACTTCTCGTGGAATTATGGCGCAGACGGTCTATTTCATCATTTATAGAGGCTGATTTTTCAATGTAAGTGTCGGTTCTGGGGATGTAAGCTTCCGGCTGATAATAATCGTAATAACTGATAAAATACTCAACCGCATTATCAGGAAAAAGTTCTTTAAATTCGTTATACAACTGGGCTGCAAGCGTTTTGTTATGCGCGATAATCAGAGTCGGCTTTTGAACATTCTGGATAACATTTGCAATAGTAAAGGTTTTGCCGGAACCGGTTATACCAAGAAGGGTCTGGGTGTCATCTCCGGCAAGAACACCTTCTGTCAAAGCCTCAATAGCCTTTGGCTGATCGCCCGCAGGTGAATATTTGGAACTTATTTTGAAAAGTCTTTTCTCCATAACAAAATATTATATCAAAAATTCAGGATAGCAAAAAATATTATTTTTGTGTGTTGTATAATTAGATAACAGGAAAAACTACGGGAGAACTTTCCATGCCGGTCAATCTGACTCCTGTTTTTGCGGAAAGAAAAACTCCGCCGGACAAAAAACACAAAGCAGAAGAAAAAAAATACAAAGACCCGCTTAACAGCTGGGCAATCAGCGCGCTTACATATTCCAGTGAAATCGGAGCAACAGTAAATGAAATTGCCCCGAAATTAACCTTTGCCCTGTGGGTTCCGTCGTTTATGTATCTTGGTGCGGATATTTACGACAAATACAAAAATGACAAGGATGAATATTCTCCGAGCAGCAAACGCGCCGTAAAAGAATCAATCCGTCAGGCGCTGACATTCTTCATACTGCCTTCTGCAGCAACCATCATAGGTCAGAAAATGACCTCTCCTATCGGCAAACTCATAAGCGGAAAAATCTCCATTAATGCACGTGACAGCATTTACAGACACACAAACAGCGCAATAGAACAGGCAACTGAAGAAAATTTCAAAACCAAAGAAAATTTCAAAGAGTTTCTAAACAAATCTCTTGAAAATCACATTAAAGAACTTGAAAATGACAGAAAACAGGGAAATATATTCAAAAAAGCCTACAGATATTTAACAGGCTACTTTGCTCTGGCCGACACTGACAGCCAAAAAGTTCACGCATACATCACCCAAAATGCAGACAAAATATTTGACATTAAAGAAAAACTAAAAAAAGGTATTAATGACAAAAGCATTCCAGCAAGTGTAACGAAAAAATATAAAAACACTCTTGAAAATGCAACCCTGCTATTCGGCAAGGATCAGACAAACAGAGCCTTCAAAAATGCTCTCCAAAACTATCAAAACCACCTTATTGTTAAAAACAAAATCTTAAAAACACTTGGCGGTGTTGTATCATGCCTGATGTTTACGGAACCTATAGGTTATCTTGTTAACAAAATTCTGATGCCGCAGTACATCACCCCGGGAATTAATCTCTTAAATGAAAAACTTAATGACAGCAATCTTCTAAAGATACACCTCAACAAGGTAAGAGATATTGAAAGCCGCAAATCTATTTTTTCAAACGCGAGCGGAAAGTCTTTGAAGATTTTCCATCGTTCCGAACTTCTTCACCGTCACAAAAACTCTCAGGAAGATCAAGTACATACAGTCCGTCAAGATACTTAACAACTTCATCCATAACAAGTGATGATGATTTTGTAGAACTGATTTCCATTACTGACGACAGGCAATATTTATTATTTTCGAATTTATCCAGCTGAATTATAACATCATACAAAGACGACAATTTCAATTTAGCCTGCTTTTCAGTGCATTTTAAACTTCTCTGGACAACATCATTAAGTTTTAGAGAAACTTCAGTTATATTTTTTGCCGGTACAAGAGTAATTAGCCCTTGAGAAGACTCCTCTGCATTGATATAATTTGAAGAAAACTTTTCATAATCAGAGAGCGCCGTAACAGTATAGTCATATTTCAATTCTTTAACAGATTCAAGAATATATTTCCATTCCAGCTCCTTCAAAGAAGAAACCGAAAATACAGATACATTATCCGCTAAAGCCCGGAATGGCATATAATCTTCGATAACAGCAACCCTGTCGGAATCTTTTACGGAATTAATCAAAACCTGAGCAAATTCATTCAAAATATCTTTCTCTGATGATGTTATTATAATATTTTTTTTATCATTCAACAATCCGGACAGATAAATTTTAACTTCTTCAGTAATAATTCCATCATCAACAATATCCGAAAGATTATCAAAAACCTCCCTGATTTTCTTTATAAAAATCATATTATCTGCAACAGGCGCTTTCAAAAATGTAATAACAAGATTATCCTGACAAACACGCGTCAAAGCTCCGCCGCCTTTAAATCTGGACTCAACTTCCGTAAATTGCGCTGAACTCATAACCAGATCTGTTTTTACATATTTCCCGCCTTTATTTACAAATACCGACCCCAGCGAATTTACCATTACAGCGTCAACGTCTTTATCTGACAGAAGTTTATCCAAAATACCAAAGCCTTTATTGTTTTTCAAAAACTCTTCAGCTATCTCCCTTTTTTCAGCATCAGTAAGAGATAAGTCTTCAAACTCCGAGTTCAATTTATTATCAAGAAAATTCAATATTAATTCAAACTGCTTTGAATAATCATACTCATACCAGACAGGAATTGAAGCAATTTTTCTTGAAAGCGCTTCCGTTATAAAATCGCTAAAAGAAGTTTCTTCTACAATATCAGGCTTATGTTCAAATCTTTTTAATCTGTCGCTTATACCCACTACACATTTCCTATATTATCGTTAGCATACTTTTTTATAAGTTTGTTTCTGTACACCATATCCGAAACCGACATTGCAAGTTCCTTATAACTAACCGCAACATTAGATTCCGGATTAACCTCAGAAACAGAAACGCCTTTATTTATTGCACTCATCAGAGTAAAGTAATTATTCGGAATTTTCCAGTAAACAGGTTTGTCAAGAACTTTTTCAACATCGTCAAGTGTTATCTCGTCATTTTCCATATACCTGTTCACAATAATCTGTGTTTTATCAGAGTCATAACCTAATTTTTCAAACAAATCCAGAATTCTCTGGCAATTTCTCAGTGCCGGTAAATTCACAATAGAAACCAGAAAAATCAAATCCGAATTGTCTAATGCTGTGACAGTTTTGCCGTCAAAGCCGGATTCCGCATCTATGACAATATAAGAAAAAGTATTTTTTAGCAGATGAATTAGTTTAGAAATCTGGGCTTTTGAAATATTCTCCGCCTGCTTAAAAACCGGAGGATCCGCCAGAACATACAAACTTGTATTCTTATACTTTTCCAGTGTATTCAAAAGCAAATCAGAATTCATTTTTTCAAGATTTTCAAGTACGTAAGAAATATTATAAGAGGGATTCAGATCCAAAAACGTTGTAATATCCCCGAATTGAAAGTTTAAATCAACGAGAGCCACATTTTCTTTAGTAATTTTGGCTAATTCAAGTGCAAGATTAGACGCAATAGACGTCTTGCCGATTCCGCCCTTATTGGAAAACACGGTAATAACCCTTGATTTAGACTCTTCCTCCGTACCTTCGGAAAATTTATTATAAATTTTGTTTAATATTTCAAAAAATTCAGTCTTGATTACGGGAGCAGAAAGAAAATCTTTTGCTCCGGCTCTCATAACCTTAACAATCAAATCAACAGAAGGAGAATCCGCTACAGCAATGATTTTACACAACGGACAGGCTGAACTAACCTCTGAAATGAAACTAAGATATTTCTTTGTATCCTGAGAAATATCAACAACAAAAACAGACTTTTGCATGCTGGAAAGCACATTGAAAATCTCGGACAAATCACTACCGGCATCAAACAAATTAAATTTAGCAAACTCATCCAGATACAAACTTAAGACATTTTTAGTCTGTACCGAGTCAGATAATATTACAGCTGAAACATCTCCTGTCATGAAAAGCCTACCTTCATTAGAATACTAACATATCAGAAGCTAAGGGGCAAGAAATTAATATTTCGTAGCCAGCCCTTCAACCATTCCGTCGTTCAACACCCTCGCATTTCACTTTGTAACGTCCTATCGCCTTTATTTAAAGTGAATAAGTGAATAGGTGATGAAGTTAATAAGTTCTTTGCGGCACTGCGCGCAAATTTTAATTAAACGTTACGCACTTATTCACCTATTCACTTATTTACTTATTCACTTTGTTTTGAACTTTTCGTCTTAACGCCTTATCGTCCTATCGCCTTATCGTCTTTCCTACGAGAATATCTTGAAGCTTCTTTCTACGTTCTTTTCGATTACGCTCTTGATGCTGTCATATTCCGTCTGCAAGGCGTTGTGCTCTGTATCAAGCTTCTTGATCTGGGTATCATATTCTTTGTCTTTCGCTTCGATTTCTCTTAACGTCTGGTTGTATTCTGTTTCTGCTATTGTTATGGCTACCTGATCTTTTTGTTCGGTTATGTCCTGCGCGCTGGAAAATACGATCGATGTCCAGACGGCATTTTCTATCCCGCTGCCGCTTTCGGAAGGATCGGTAAACTGTACCTGTTCGATTGTGATTAGACCGTTTTCTATTGCGTATTTAAGGTATTCAGGGCTGTTCATATCTCCGTCTTTCAATACTGCCCAGTTCTGGTCGGTTTCCGATTTACTTGCCCAGCCGTTGCCTGCTATATAGTCTTCGCTGTTGCCGAATCCCGCTTTAAAGTCGCTTGTACCGTTCATTCTGTGCCAAAGGTTTACGTACCATTGTGCTTTGTCAAGGTCTTCTATCTTGCGCACTTCCTGATCGATAAATTGTGGTACGTCAGGCTCTTTTATCTCTTCGCCTTTTGCTTCCCATTCCGCTAGATCTTCTAAATATGCATCCTTATCAAATTCGTCTTCTGGTTCATTTAAAACCGTCAAATCATGGTTTACAAAGTGTTGTATTGCATCGTATAACTCCTGATTACTTAACAATCCGGATATATTTGCATAGTTTAAGTCAACCATTTTTTGCTGTAATGTTTTTAATTGTTTATCGCCATTTTCATCAAAGTAGTAATCACTCATCAATTTTTCTATATCTGATGACTCCTGTGTAATATCTTCACCGTTGTCACCGCAGGCATATAAAACTGTTTCTGCACTTTCAGATAATATACCAGCAAGTGCTGCTGCTTTACCACCACGATCATTTAAGGAACCTGACAACCACCAATGACTACTTGAAGTTATGGAAAGCGAGTCACCCGTTGTTGTCGTATAATTACCGATCAGTAAAAGGTGATCCAGGACGTGGCTATAGCACTCCTTTGCCCAACTTTGTATTGGCTCTGAAGCTAACTCATTACCACTTGTATCATATGCAACAAATCCATTTTCATCATAACTTACAACTAACCGGCCCTCGCTATCATAAAGGCTACCTCCCCCTAAGCCAAGGGATGTGGACAAATATGCCATAGTTTCCCCATAGCATACAGCATTAGCCCACAAGAAGTCATCATACAGATTCTGCTCGGTTGAGGGCTGACCAGGAATTATATAAATCGGATCTGTCGGATCAGGCTTTTCGGCCATCCATTTGTTGTATTCGTCGTAGTATTCATCCCACGCGACTTCGTATTCCGGATTGGTTACCTGAATTATGTCGCCTTCGCCAAGGTCGCCTAATACTCCGTATTTTTCAAGAAATTCTTCTAATGTGTTAGAATTTTCAAAGTTTGCAGCATCGGTTTCGCTTACTAATATCTGGCCTGCTGCGTTTATTAACCCGTACTGATTCTTCAATTCCCCGTATTCCGTCAATGCTGCACCCGTCAAATCCATTGTTATTTTTTCGCCGGCTGCGTTGTAGTAATTGTACTGGTATTCGGTCTTGTTTAAGGCGGCAACGTATTTGTCGCTTGCTTTCTGGGTGCTGTCTGAAAGGCGTATTTTTGCGTTTGAAAGATATTGCGTTTCAAGTTCGACGTGATTTATTCGCGCCGTTATTGACAACAATCTCGCTTGTGAGGCTGACATTCCCATTTTTTACGCGTCCTTTCGCCTTAATTCTCGACCTTTTATATTGTTTGTCGGATTTTTCGGGGCTAAAATTCAGTTTTTCTATAAATTTGTTACATTACTTAATAATAACAATTTCTATTAGATCCTTCGCATACGCTCAGGATGACATTTAATTATAAATTTTAATTAATGCACACTTCGTGTGAAACCTTTACGAAAAATGTTCCAAGCGCCTCTGACTTAATTTTGACTTTAGCACCCGACACTTACAAAAAGCGCACTCTACTAAAATCTTTCCAATGGTAAGAGCACACTTCGTGTGAAACCTTTACGAAAAATGTTCCAAGCGCCTCTGAATTAATTTTGGACTTTAGCACCTGATACTTACAAAAAAGCGCGCTTTACTAAAATCTTTCCAAAGGTAAGAGCGGACTTCGTCCGAAAAAAAACCTGATTTTTTAGGGAAAAATCAGGTACAAAATTTGTAGGGGAAAAATTAATTGGAGTTAAAGTTTATAGTAAGTATTGTTTTATTTAAATTAAGTGTAAAGCTTGTTTATTTGCCATTGCGATAAAATTCATCTGCGCGAGCAAAACTTCAGATCTGTCTTCGAAAGCCTGAGGAGCAGGCGCTGTAATTTTGTCTTGATACATATCTTTCAGTTTGTCATCAATTTTTTTCAAATTTGCAACTGCCATAATTCTTAGCCTCTCTTCATTATTTTCATCTGATGTATATATAAAGTATATACACTTTTAAAAATTTCAGTTTTTCTTATTGTTGTTACAAAACTTTACAAACTTTTTAAATTTTCAAGCTGGCAGGCAATTTTTGATAGAGAAATGTTTTTATAATTATATAGACTTAGGTAGGTTAAGAATGGTTAGTAATTACAATCAACAATATAATATACCGATGCAGGCAGTAAACGGCCAGATGGTTCCTATTGACAGGGAAAAAATCAAAGAGGGGGTCGACAATTCTTATCTTGCCAACCGTGTGAAGGCTTCTGCTGATGAAGAAACCAATCCTTTGCTATATGCAGGGACAGGAGCTGCGATATGGTACGGAATATCGCAGGGGATGGACGTTTTCAACAAAAAATGTGCAACGGATTATGAAAAGTCGGTATTTGGCAAACTCGGCGCATTCGGCGACAGGGTTGCAAATGCGTGGAATGGAACGTGGCTCGGCAAACTGTTTAACAAAGGCGGAAACAAGGCAAAAGATATCGGTCACTGGATGACTGAGAAGAACAGTATTGCTTATTCTCTGGCAAATCATTCAACGCAGCCGGAATGGGGCTTTGCAAAGACTCCTGGCAAAGGTGTCCACGGGTTCCTTGCGATGGATATGCAGCAGATGTTTGAGGAATACCTTAAACCTGCAAGCCAGAACAGGAATAAAGCATCATGGCTTGTCGGCAAGAATGTCAATCCGCAGGTTCTTGAACGCTACGGAATGCAACAGTCTGATATTGACGCATTCAAAAAATCTCTTAAGGGCAAAACTTTTGCCCAGAAACAGCTTTTGATACAGAAAAAAGAACTGGAGCTTCTTGGAGTTAAAAGCGAAGTTATAGAAAAACTTGAAGCTAAAACGGGGCTTAAAGGACTTAACAAACTTGCACATAACTTGAAAGTCCGCAAACTCGGCTTTAACTCTGTTGCGGATTTTGAAGCTGTAAAAAAAGACATCACCGCACATCCTGATAAAGTTATGCAGGCTCTGGAAAACGCAACCAAAAACGGAGATGTTAAAGTTTCCATCTGGAAAAAAGGCGGCGGATTTGGCAAATTTATGTACCACATGTTCGGCCGTGAAGTTTCGTTCAAGGAATACCTGAACAAATACAAAGCCGCGCTCGGCAAAGGAAATTCTACTGCACTTGGAAGAGCATTGCCCAAAGCGCTTTCGTGGCTTCTTGAAGGATGTACAAACAGGTTTGCAGGCGGCAAAATTGCTGTTGCTATGCAGGCCGGAATCTTTGCCGATATGCTTATCCACACTTTCAAAGCACCGCAAGGCGAAAAAGGCAAAACTTTAGCCGAAAGGTTTGTAAACGACTTCACGTACTTTATGGCAATGCCTCTCGGTATTGTTGCAATGCACAAAGTAGGCGGCCTGAAGTATGCCGGAATGACAACCGAACAGGTAGAAAAATTCCGTGCGGCAAGAGAAAAGTTCAATGCAGACGTCAAGGCAGGACTTCTCGCTGACAAAAAAGTCTATAAAGCACGCAAAAAAGACCTTAAAAATATGCTTAAGGCAAACGTTAAAAACCCGATTACAAAATTATTCAAGAAAATCGGCGGATTTATTAATATAGGTAACGAAACAATTCTTGCAAGAAGATCAAATGCCAAATGGAACCTGAATTTACTCAGAAAATCAGGCAACTTCTTCCGCAATTTAGCCGGTGTTCCTCTAAGAATTGCAATTCCGCTTGCGATAGTTTCACCGTTCCTCGCTAAATTGACAACAAAAGGCGCTCATGCAATATTCGGCAAACCGACAAAATCCGTTCTCGATGAGGACAAGGAAGAAACACCAAAAGACCCGCAGATGACACAGGAACAGCAGCAGGCGCTTCAGGCAGCGCTTATAAAAGCCGCACAGGCTCAAAATCAGGCAGCAAAAGTTCCGCAATCCCCGACAAACCTTATTAATCAATATGTAAACAGAGCAAACACTGCAACACTTACACAGCCATTGCAGGCTCCAAATACGCAGAACACCGGAATTGCAGCAAATATGCCTGAACCTCAACAGGCTGCCAGTATGCCGCTTATCAGAGATGCTGCAGACAAATTAACCCACAGCAGCACGGCTCCGCAAACCCGAACTTACAGCTACATTCCGTCGCCTGAATGCAAGGTTAAGCCGGATGCCCCGAAAACAGAAAAAACAGCGCCGCAGCCTGCAAAGCCCAAATATATTCCTTCTCCAGATAATATTGTTCCACCCGGGCCTGCAGAAGATTACACTGGTGTCGCAGCCGCAATGAAAAAATGCGACGCTGCAGAAAAACAGGTTGAAGAAACTATAGCAATGAAATGGTAAAAATTACCGCTCTGACTATTGAACAATGAAAAATTATGTGATATAATACTAATTACTGTACGGGTGTTCAATTTTGTTCCTACATTTTTTATAAAAGGGAGAGTTGACTCTCAATGACATTGCAGTATACCCGCCGATTTAAAATCGCCAGCGGGAAACGGATTTGTCAAGGCGCTCACCCACCTGCGAGACCAGCAGGTAACAAAATCACATTCGTACAAAAAGCCTGATTCTTTATTGAATCAGGCTTTTAAATTTTCACATAACTTCTTAGCGCCCTAGTGCCCTACAGCGTATCTTTTCCTGTAACAAACATTTCAACCTTTCAACTGTTCAACACCCTTCCAATTAGTTTCTGCCCCATTTTGTCTTTCACTGTCATCCTGAATTTATTTCAGGCACCCAACGTCATCCTGAGGCGCACGAGCAGAGGGTGAAAGGCGTTAGCCGTACCCGTTTACTGCGAGTGCGAAAAGCCGAAGGATCTTCTGGATACGCAAATGGATTCTTCGGTCGTTTCACTCCCTCAGAATGACATGACTTAGACAAAATGGGGCGATTTCTTATCGCCTTTTTCTGAAACAAACCACTCAACTTTTCAACCATTCACCCGTTCAACTCTCCTCACCCTTCACACTTCACCCCTCACTTATTAACCCCTCACCCTAACCCTCAGCCATTCGGCATACAGTCTCAATCGCCTCATTCTTCGCCGGTTCGAACCAGCATCCCAAAGCTAGAGGGGAAATATTCTACGTAACAAACCTTTCAACTTTTCAACCTTTCACCCGTTCAACCCTCTTCACCCTTCACTCCTCACTTTCAGTCCGCCACTTCACCATAACCCTCTCCAACAAGGGGAGAGGAAATTTATTTTACGTAACGAACTTATCGTCTTTACGTCCTCTCGTCCTATCGCCTTTATTTAAAGTGAATAAGTGAATAGGTGATGAAGTTAATAAGTTCTTTTCGGCGCTGCGTGCAAATTTTAATTAACCGTTACGCACTTATTCACTTATTTACTTATTCACTTTGTTTTGAACTTTTCGTCTTAACGCCTTATCGTCCTCTCGTCCTATCGCCTTTATTTAAAGTGAATAAGTGAACAGGTGATGAAGTTAATAAGTTCTTTGCGACACTGCGTGCAAATTTTAATTAACCGTTACGCACTTATTCACCTATTCACTTATTTACTTATTCACTTTGTTTTGAACTTTTCGTCTTAACGCCTTATCGTC
>CALVAX010000007.1 GCA_944325605.1 Candidatus Gastranaerophilales bacterium | reverse complement strand
GAATAAGTAAATAGGTGAATAAGTGCGTTACGTTAAATTAAAATTAGCGCGGAGCGCCGCAAAGAGCTTATTCACTTTATCACCTATTCACTTATTTACTTTAAAAATAAAGGTGATAAGAAATCGCCCCATTTTGTCTAAGTCATGTCATTCTGAGAGAGTGAAACGACCGAAGAATCTTTTTAAAATATGTTCTGGGATTCTTCGCTTCGCTCAGAATGACAGGGAATTCTATAAAACAGGCTTATCTCCTGAACTGCGCGAGAACTTGGTCGCCGATAGACAAAATTTCAGAAACAGCAGAGTTGCGGCTTTTTCCCCCTTCAAAATTTTATTGACATTATATAAAAAAATCTATAAAATATTGTTATGGCAATTGTATACTTAAGTTTAGGGTCAAATACCGGTGACAGAATCGGTTATATTCAGCAGGCAACAAGTCTTCTCGGAGCTTGCGAAAATGTCAGCATAATCAGAACGTCAGCCTTTTACGAAACTGAACCGTGGAATATGGCATCTGATACCTGGTTTGTCAATGCTGTTGTTGAGATTAAAACAAAACTCTCTCCAAAAGAGCTTCTTGCAGAGTGCAAAAGAATAGAAGAACAGCTTGGCAGAAAGAGAAAATCTGTTACCGGAAACTATGAAGACAGAACAATTGACATTGATATTTTGTTTTATGATAACGAAATTGTTCATGATGAAGAACTCACAATTCCGCATAAATATGTTCATTTAAGAGCGTTTACGCTTGTTCCTCTTCTGGAATTGATTCCGGATTATATTCATCCTGTTTTGCATAAGTCAATATCTGAATTGCACAATGATCTTGAAAATCCGGAGATGGTATTTTTGTATGGCACAAGAGTTGAAATCTAAAGTTGCCGTAATCGGCGGCGGGCCTGCAGGATGTGCGTGTGCTTACTTTTTGAAGCAAGGCGGAATTTTGCCTGTTGTTTTTGAAAAAACTTCGCCTCTCAAAACGCTTCTTCCGACAGGAGGCGGGCGGTGTAACCTTGCACATGCAGAATTTGATTTAAGAGAACTTGCTTCTAATTACCCAAGAGGCGAGAAGTTTTTGTATTCGGTTTTTTCAAGGTTCGGAACTTCCGAAACCCTTGAAATGTTTGAAAAAATGGGGGTGAAAACTTATATTCAGGACGACATGCGGATATTTCCAACGTCAAACAGTTCTGCAGATGTCCAAAAAGCCTTTTTGAATGCGCTTTCCGGCGTCAAATTCCAAAAAGATAATGTAATGTCCGTAAAAGTCTGCAGCGGCGGATTTGATGTTAAATGCGAGAAAAGTTCGTACTTTTTTGAAAAAGTTGTAATTGCAATCGGCGGACATTCGGCATTTTCTATTGCGGAAAATCTCGGGCATAATGTTATTCCGCCACGTCCGGCACTTACGGCTTTGAAAACAAACGAGGATTTATCTTCTCTTGCAGGAGTTTCTGTTAAAAACGTGAGGGCTGAATTTGCAAATTCAATCCTTACAGGAGATTTGCTTTTTACGCATAATGGTGTGTCCGGGCCTGTTGTTTATCAAATAAGTTCGATTATGGCACGCGCGCAAATGCCATATAAAGTTGTTTTTGATTTTACTTCCGGAATAGATTTTCAGGAGTTGTTGAATTCAAATCCGCATAAAGCCGTGAAAAATGTGCTTTCAGAAGTAGTGCCGAAGTCATTAGCAGAATTTACCCTGAACAAGTGCGGAGTGGACGAAAATCTTGAAGCCTGCAAAGTAGACGGCAAAATTAGGGATAAAATCTTAGCAAAACTTGCCGGTTTTCAAATTGAGGCCGTTTCAACGGCAAAAGGCGGGGAAGTTGTGATGTCCGGCGGAGTTGCGCTGGGTGAGGTGAATTCTAAAACAATGGAGTCAAAACTTGTGCCGGATTTGTATTTTTGCGGTGAAGTTCTTGATATTGACGGATTCTGCGGCGGTTTTAACCTGCAAAACTGCTGGTCTACCGGATTTTTAGCGGCACAGGGTATCCTTGCAAAGTATTAAAATTCTGTTTTACACCTTGATTTTGCCTGACTGAATGTCTTTTGCAAGCTGTTCTTCGATTTGAGCTTTGACTTTGAATTCTCTGTTGTCTTTGCTGCAAAATCTAAGGGCCAGCATTATTGCAGGACATACAACCCCGAGTGCGCCTATGCAGGCTCCGATGTTTTTGAGGACTGAAATCCGTTTGTATTTTTTCAAATCTTTAAGGAATGAGGTTAAAATTTCTTCTTCAGGTTTGCCTGATGCTTTTGACTTGAATTCGTTAAACTGGTTATAAAGTTTGCCGAGTTTTTCGTTGATGTCTTTTACCTGATCAATATCAATGAATGCTCTTGTATCGACAGCGCTTGACAAATCCTTTTGCGGGAAGAGTTTCTGCATAATTTTTGACAAACTTCCGCCGCTCGGGGCTTTATTGTCTGTAACTTTTATAATATCAGACATTTTGGCCATTTTGACAATCACATTGTCTTTATTTAGCGGATTGCAGATGAAATCATAAATTGCAGTGTCTGTTCTAAGATTCTTGAATGCCTGAAGAATTGACGGAAGGTCTTTGTTTTGGAGTGCATGTTTCAGTTCTTCACTTTCAATTACTCTTGAATCAAGCTGGATGTTCATATTATGTTTCTTTTCGGTGCTGTTTTCAACGTGTTTTTGAATTCTTCCGCCGAGAAGGTACATAAATGCCCAGAAACTTCCTTCTTTTACAATGTATCCGATTGTATCCTGAAGGTTTCTTGATTCAAAAATCCTTTCAGCAGTGATTGAGCCGTCGACAATCATAAGGTTTTTGGTAGGACTGAACATGAAGTCCTGAATACCTGTAAATGACGGGTTTTGTTCTTTGTTTTCAGAAACTTTGTTTTTGTGTACGCTTCCGAATGCTGTCGGAACCTGCTGCAGTGTATTGAAGCCTGCTGCAAACGTTGATGTTTTAGCATTTTGAGGCTGAGGTTGATTGTTTTTCAGAGCAGCCTGCTTTTTGAGAAATTCTTCTTTAATATGTTTTTCAGTGTTGTGGTGTCTGAATTTTGTAAGCCCGTAGTAGGAGGCTATTGTGAGGAAAGTTGAGGCTACAAATTTACCAAAACTTAAGCCTTTAAATAATCTTATATTTTTTTGAGATTTGCCGATTTTTTCTAAGGAAGCTTTAATTTCTTCTGTCGGGGCATGTTCAATTGCTTTTTTGAAGATATCCGGATTTTTAAGAATTCTGACATCGACTTTCGGGTCAAATCCGACTGATTTAAACATGGCTAAGTCAAGCAATTTTTTGTAAAACGGAATACCGAAAAGCCATATTGCCTGTGTTCCGAATTCGTCTATAAATCTGTCTCTTCCTTCAGCCTGATCACCTGCAATGTAGGAGGCGGCTGTCAGACCTGCGCTGTTTGCGATGTCTTTTATTGCAAGGGGTACAAGTGAATTTTCATTTCCTAATATTGAGTATATTTTGCTTGCTGAAATTACGGGTATCATGTAAAGATTCCTTTTCGATTACGGTAAAAAGCAGAGTTTGCTTTTTACGCAGTTGTCTATCACAAACCCCAGATTAAGTTCATAAGTCTTACGCGCGGGGCATTCGCTTTTTTTATGATAGATTTTCGTCGAAGTCTTAATTGCATAACTTTCCTTTCACACTTTTATTTTAAGTACCGTAAAAATTTTTATTGCCTGTTTTGGGAATTCTTTTAACTTTTTTTTACAAAAAACAAGACCCCGAAAATTTTCGAGGCCTTGTTTAAAGCTTTTTATCCGCACAACACAGAATCTTCAGTTTTTAAACAAAACCTCCTGATTAAATCTTCTGCGTCGGTATTGAAACATTTGAGTCATGCTTTTATATTACTTCAAAAAAAATATAAGTAAAGTATAGGATACATTTTTTATTTTTTCTGTTATAATACAAATATGGAAAAGCATGATGGTATTAAAGTTAGTGTAATTGTACCGGTTTATAATACAGCACGGTATCTGGAACAGTGTCTGAACAGTATTCTTAATCAGACATTGAAAGAGTTTGAAATTATTTGTGTAAATGACGGTTCGACTGACGACTCGGCCAAAATTCTTGAAAAATATTCGCAAAAAGACAAAAGAATTGTCGTGATTAATCAGGAAAATGCAGGTGTGAGTGTCGCAAGAAATGCCGGATTAAATTGTGCAAAAGGCCGATATATTGCTTTTGTTGACAGCGACGATTATATCAAGAAAAACTTTCTGGAAGTTCTTTATACAACCGCTGTTAGTACGGAAGCCGATATTACAGCCTGCGATATAATTTACGAAAAAGACGGCAAGTTAATCTCAAACAACTATATGTCACGTCAGACTTTCAAAGTTAAAGAACCGGTTTTCTCGACAAATCAGGATAAAGCAAGGTTTGTGAAATCACGAGTTATTTATAATAAAATTTACAAATCAGAGCTTATAAATAAAAATAATATAAGATTTGTCCCTGGAGTTCAGTTTGGCGAGGATACTTACTTTTTGTTTATCGCATCAATGTTTGCTTCAAGTATTGCGCTTACACGTCATACTGCATACTATTACAGAAAAAATCAGGCTTCTGTTTCGTACGAAGCGTTTAATTCTGAAATAGTTTTCGATTTGATTAAATCTCTGGATAATATCAATAGTTATATTGGCGCAAGACCGCTGGACGACAAGAAAAAGACCGAATATTTCAACCTTTTCCATTCTTTTGCAATAAATATGTTCTATGCGTGGTGTAAGGAAGTTGCAGAACCTTACAAAACCAATTTCAAGAGTATGGTTGAAGAAAGACTTAAACGTATAAGTCTTGAAAATAATGACTTTGTTGACTCAAAAACCAGAAGAAGATACGAAAAACTCACCGGAACTTACGAGTCTTTCTGGAATAAACTCGCTATCTTCAGATAAATAAATCAATCACTTCATTTTCAACGAATGAAAAGAAAGAAAAATGCCATAATAGCGAAGTGAACAATAATTGTAGGCGAGGCAAAAAACAAAGGCGGGTATTGTTTGAGCAGAGCGAGTTTACCCGCCTAAAAGCCGAGCCATACAAATTATTAGTGAACTGAGCGTATGGCTGGTTTTGCGGCACTTTTGCCACCAAAAGTGCCCCCGTCCGGAGGACAAAAAATAATGCGAATTTTTGCAAAATTTTGAATGAAAAGAAACGTATTTGTATTTACAGTTGAATAACCTCAAAAATCAATCACTTCATTTTCAACGAATGAGAAGAAAGAAAAATGCCATAATAGCGTAGTGAACAATAGTTATCTTAAATAAACGTTATTTCGTAATAGCCGTTGTTGAAGTAGAATTTCAGCTTAATTTTCTCGCCGTTGTAATATTTGGGCGGTTGTTTATAGTATGGAAGCCTCATCAGCATAAGATAAACTTCATCGTTAACAGTTTTGTTAGAGGATTTGTAAATGAAATTTCTGTTTAGTAGTTTTCCTGTGCTGTCGAGTGAAAATTCCACCGCGCACTCGCCTGAACCTTGTATTGCAGTGACATTAAGTTTTGCAAGAAGTGCACTCCGGATTTCTCCTTTGTATTTCAAAAATTCTGAACTGTTCATCTGCGGCGGTTTGGGTTTTGCGGCAGGCTTTTGTTGCGCCTGAGTTGTTGTTTGAGTTTTGGGCTTGTTCAAATTAAGAACAGAGGCCGGAAGCTGTGGCTTTTGTTGTGTTTGATTTTGCGGGGCAGATTTTGCAGGCTGCTGCTGAGGTGCAGGCTTTGGCTGCGGTTTTGTTTGTTGAGCCGGATTAGTGTTTTTGGAAGTTTGCTTTTGTCCGGTTTTTTGCGCGTTTTTAGACTGTGCCGGTTTTTGTGATTGTGATGAAAGTTGAGATTTTTGCAGCTGCTGTACTTGAGTAACCGGTGTTTGGGGAGAATTATTGGTTTGTTCAGGTTTTTTACCTTCCGGCAATGAAGGTTTTGTCGTACTGTCAACCCAAAAGCTTTCCGTGTCAGCCGGAATGTTTTGTGCTTGAACAGAGTCTTCAGTTTGTATTTTTTGCGTTTTGGGCGGTTGAATTTTTATGAACCAGATTGATATTGATAAAATTATACAGATTACAAAAAATCCTAACGGAAAAAGTTTGTTCAATTGATATTCGAGGGGTGAACTTTCCGAATTTGCGGCGGCAGAAGCCGATGCCTGAGGCGTCAGTTCCGGAATTTCTACAAAATTGTCGTTTCCGCAGTTGCAATATGCGGGTTTTTCTTTAAATTCTTCCTGACATTCAGTGCATCTGTACATATTTTTACCTACTTATAAGTTTTAATTTTTTCTATATCCGAAAAATCTCCGGGAGTGCTGAATTTGTCCTGTGTTGAGATTACAAATCCGCCTGTTACATTAGTTATAACACGTTTTGTGCGGGAAGGAAAGTTCAAAATCGGTTGTCCCTGATAGCTTAAAATCAGCGGTTTTAGATAATTTATTGCAACAGAATTGTAATCAGCAGGAGATGCCCATGTTTTCAGGTTTGAAATTCTTCCTTTTTTATCAACCGTGAAAGAAAATTTGAATGATGTGCCTAAGGGCGCAGAAATCTGCGTGTCCCGCATAATCTGATTTTGAAGATTGCTTCTCCATATGTTCCAGACGATAATTTCCTCCTGCTCCGTAAGAGGTCTGTCTTCTTTGCCGATGTCTTCAATTATTTTGTCGGGTGTTTTTGTCGGTTCAACAGCAGGAAGCACTATTTTTTCCGGCTCTTTTTGAGGTGAAGTTTCAGTTTTTTGCTGCGGTTTTTGGGTTCCGCTTACAATATCTTTTATTGATTGCGGAATTTGAGCGGTTTTAACTGTTTCTGTTGTTTTAACCGGTTGTTGCGAAGCTGTTGTTACTGTCTTTGTCGTTGTTTTTATCTGCGTCTGGTTTTTAGTTATTGTTGTCGTTTTAGGTTTAGGGGCGGTTGTTTGGACTTCTCTGGTTTTAGTTGTGGTGTTTGTTGTGTTTTTGACAGTTTGTGTTTTTTGAACAGGTTTCGGGGATGTTGTTTCAATAATTTTTTCAACGATTTTTGGCTGTGCAGGTTCTGTATTAATAATTTTTGTTGTTTGAGATGGCGGTTTGTGAGTTGCGTCCGGATTTTGTGCAAGTTCTGTGTTGGTTATCTGAAAATCACTTCCTGCAAATTGCACGGGTTTATTAATGCCCGGCTTTATAATTCCAACGGCAATTGTTATTATCATCGTTAATATGACTGTTGTAATCAGATATAGTTTTATCATTTTCTGTCCAATTTAGATATAAGCGAGTCGCAGACAAAAAGTTCGTAGTTTGTGCGGCTTAATATATAAGTTTCTGCAATCAACAGCGCGGTCGGAACTGTTGCTGCAACAAGGCTTAAGAATATTCCGCCCAGATCTGCGCCGATTTCGGTCATAAAGAACGAGGTATTCATTGTGAATTCTATGAAAATAATTGAAATCCCTATTACAAAGAATCTTACACGTTCTTTTTCAAGCGACTTTGCGTTTTGCAGTCCGAATATGTCGACTCCGTGTGAAAGATAATTCCTGAATCCGTCAAGTTTGATAACATCAGAGCCGCCGACTTTTCTTATATTGACAAATCCGTTTGTGATTGTGAAAAATGCAAAAATTATAAGCATTGTTGCTAAAATTAAAAACACAGGCGAAAATCTTACACCTGAAATCCTTATCCAGCCGGCAGCTTCCGGAAAACACATTGCAAGAGTGTTTGAAACCCCGTAAGCAAGAAAAGGTGCTGTCAAAATTCCAAGAATAGTTTCCCCGAGGCCTTTAAGCTGAAGCGTGAAGATTTTATCTTTTATATAATTCAATTTAACCTGTCCTATGCTGTTTATAAACATTTCTATCCAGCTCTGGTATTTGTTCAGAATTATTTCAAAATCCTCTCTGTATTCGTATTTGTAAAGTTCCATTGAAAGTTTATGCCCGCTGTATTTGAAATAACCGCAGGCAAAAGCAAGCGTTATATTAATCATTACAAAAAACAATGAAACAAAAGTTCCGTAGAAAATTCTGTCGTTCGGGTTCATATAATAAATCATGTTTACAGCATAAAATCCGAGCATAAAAAGAGTCGGCAGAATTATCAGAAAATTCTGCGCAAATTTGGCTCCTGCGGGCGGTTTTGGAAGGTCACGGTTTTGCAGGTAAAGAAATATACCCTGTTTCAATGATAGTGAAATCGCATAAGTTAAAACAGAAAAAAGCGCAAGCATTTTTATATTTACCGGCATATTCATAAATGCTACAGTATCCGAAATCGGAAGGCCTAGAAGATAATTTGTAATTCCGAATGTCATAATTATTGTGCTTATAATAAGCGCAATGTTTAACACAATTGAAGCCTTAAAATTCAGTGATAATCTCTTTTTAATATCGTTAATTGCAAATGCAATCTGTTTTGCGATGGCAATTCTTTCTTTTTCCAGATCTGATTTTCTATTTTCAAGTTTTAGTTTTACGTCAGTGTTAACATCATTGCCGTAAAGTTCTTTTATTTCTGTTTGTGTAAGATCTTTCCGGGCAATATTACCGGCTGTTTCTTCAGATGTTATCTTAATACTGATAAATTCATCAGATCCGGATATTTGCAGTTTACAGAATTTCGTAAGGACAACTTTGCCCCTGAAAGGTTCGCCTTTAAAAAGAATTTTCGGGTTCTCAAAATTGTTAATGACGGTGCATTTTTTGCTGTTGTCGTCATATTGAACTGTAATTATAAAATCAAATCCTGTGTTAATTTTAAAATCACAGTCAGAATTTGAGCCGATAATTATAAAATCTTTTTCCCTAAACGTTTTTTCCTGATTTTTAGAAGTAATTGTAACGGACATTTTAGTATCCTTCCTGCCTGTAAGTTTGTACTGTAAGCGGTTGGGTGAGCATTATCTGAAGCTGAGAGCCTTCAATAAGCTGTATTTCCTCTCCTTTTGAGGAAATCGCCGTGATTGCTCCGCTGCCGGCGCCGATTGACATTCCGTAAATCAGAGCATGCGTCGGGTCTGCTCCGAAAAGCATTGAAATCCCTGATAATAAAAGTCCTGCAGCTGCCCCGCCTGCAACTCTTTTGGTTATGTTTAAGGCTCTTGAATTGTTGCCTACAATATAAACTTTGTTTGTTTTTAAAGGTATTATTGCCCCGTCGGGAGTCATAATCTCATCGAATAAAAGTCCTATTTGACCGTTGCCCATTGCAAATGAAGCAGATTTTGTATCAACCGCTCTTCCGTTTAGAATACTTCCGGCAGGAGCAATAAGCTGTCCGTTATAAATCCAGTCCTGATCAAGTTCTGCACTTATTCTGTCATTGTTGACGATACTTTCAGAACTTATATCAGACAAAAGTGCGGCTGTAAACGATGTTCCGTCAGGAATTCTTACTACACTGCCGGTTAAAACATTGGACGGTTTTTGTGAAGCTGTATTGTTGTATGTCTGCTGTAAGTATGGATTGTAGATACTTTGTGAACCGGAAGATCCGATTTGCGGGAGCTTTATTACGTTTGAACTTCTGTCATAATTTATATGAGGTTTTGTTCCTGCCGGAATCTCAAGGTTTACTATATCCGGATTGTTTATACTGTTAAATCTTTCCTGTGCTTCGTCACTGAAATCATAGTTGATTTCTTTTGCGTTAACAGGTGAATCGGGCGGAAGTAAGGATTCGTCTTTTGATCTTAAATTTACGCTTACATTGCTGTGAGCAAGATTTGTATAAGCTTCGCCGTAAAAATAGCTTTTTAAACTTGAATCAATTACTCTGCGGTTTTTCAGGTCGTTATTTTTTAAAGTTTTTAAAATGTCTTTTCTTAAATCTTCATCCTCATTATTCGACATGTAATAGAGATAGCAGTTTTCGTCTTTGTCTGAAACGATTATTACATAATAATATCCCTTTTGTTTGTTCTCTAAGATATAATAATTTTGCTTTTTTATTAAATTAGGAAAGAGTTTCTTTAAATATGGGGTTAAAACATTATTCACAGCTTCAGAGTTTGAATTTTTGATACGGTACAATTTTGATACATCCGCAGCAAAAGTTGAAACCGCCGTAAATAATAGTGTTAATATAAGAACAAAAGACTTTTTCATTATCATCCTATGAAACATTATAGTTGTATGGAAGTTGTTTTGCAACAAAACTTTATATATAATTAACGATTTTGTAAAATTTTTGTTCAGTTTGGATTTTATATATATATAAGGGAAAAATTATAAAGGTGAAAAATGAAGAAATTAATTTTGAAATTAATGCTGATGTGTGTAATGATATCGTGTATGCCGGTATCAGCAGGGGAATTTAAAGTTTATTCATCAAAATCGTATGAGCAGCTAATGAGGCTTAATGGGCCTTCAATCATATCAATAAACGGTGAAGCAGTAATGCTTCTGGTAGATTTTTCAGGCAGTATGGGGCACTGGCTGCCTGAAGCCCGTGAAACTTTAGGGTATATTTTGCCGAAAGTTCCTTATAAATCTGCAGTAGGCCTTAGAGTGTTCGGAGAAAGCCGCAGACAGGAAGGAGAACAAGTTGAAGCTTGCAAAGCCTCAAGACTTGTTACATCTTTTAAAAGAAACAATCAGGATAAAATCTCGGAAGGTTTGACAACTACAAATCTTGGCGGGCTTACACCGCTTGTTTACGGCTTGCAGCAGACAATTGATGAAGATTTAAAGAATGTGAATGTTTTTGACAGCAATACAACAAGAAAAAAGAAAAAAATAATTCTTGTTACAGACGGCGGTGAAAATTGCGGAGGGGATCCCTGCGCTTATATAAGAGAAGTTATGCAAAGACGGAAGGATATTAAAATAGACGTTATTCAACTTGGAAACAGTGAAAAGCTTGCCTGTCTAGCTGAAGCGACCGGCGGTACATTCCACAAGGTCGACGGAAGCAAACAAAAATTCGAAACAGCTTTTGAAAATTCATTTAATGTTCCGGCCGGAACAGTATCAAGGGCTAAAAATTTTGATTCTAAAAAAGCAAATACAGGCAGTTTGAATGTCAGAAGTTATAACGAAAAAATTATCAGGCCGAAACGTATTAAAAAATGTGCAAACAAACAGCCGCTTGCCTCAAATTATAAATTTGTAAACTATAATGACTAATTAAGATTGCAATAGTTGTTAATGTTGTTTATAATGGCACATAAGGCAGGTGAAACTTTGAAGAAAACTCTTTTTTTATCAGCGTTATTAATTCTGTTGACTCAGGCATTTGTTTTCGCGGGTCAGTATAACGTTTACACTCCGACAACTTATAAGCAGATAGAAATAGTTCAAAGTCCGAAAAATGCCAAAATTCAGGGGCAGGCAATTGAACTTCTTGTTGATTATTCCGGCAGTATGGATAAGTGGATTGAAATTGCAAAAGAAACTTTGATTTATATATTGCCGAAAATTCCCGATACATCGGCCGTAGCGCTCAGGGTATTCGGTGAATACAATTCGCTGACTTCATCTTTTGCGTATACAGATTCCTGCAAAGCCACACGTCTTGCCGTATATTTTAAAAAGAACAATGAAGCAAAACTTATTGATGCTTTGCAAAAAGCTAAAACGGGAGGCTCAACACCTTTAGAGTTTGCACTCAGAGAAACCGTAAATAAAGATTTAAAAGGTGTCCAGATTTTTACGGCAGACAATAAAGCGGCTCCGGTGCAGAGAAAAAAGATAATTCTTGTAACAGACGGTTATGACACATGTAACGGTGACCCTTGTGCTTACATAAGATCAATAGTTAAAAGTCGTCCGGATATTCAGATTGATGTTGTTCAATTGGGTTCGGATAATACTTTAAAATGTCTTACAAATCAGACAAACGGAAAATTTTATAAAATAGACGGAAGCAGACAAAAGTTTGAAACAGCTTTTGAGGATGCCTTTAATGTTCCAAGAGGAACCGTAAGTTCCGGCAAACAGGGTCTTCAGGCTTTGCCTTCCTCAAATGTAAAAATAAAATATGAACAGCCTGCTAAAAATAACACGCAGCCTGCTGTTCAAATTCAAACTTCTTCTCCGAAAAGAGGATATAAATTTATTCAATTTTAGTTAAAATAACTTAAAATTTGCAATTTACAGCGCAATTTTTTCTGTGTTTGAATTTAAAAATAATCAGAAAGGTTTTTTTATGTGGATTAACCCCGCTGTTGCAAAATTTTACGGTATAGTTACAAATAATGCAGGCTCAATTAACAAAACCGCACAAAAAAACGTGCAAAATGCAAAACCTGTTTTTGAAAAAATGACGTCTGAAGATGTAGAAATGTTCAAAACTTACTTAGTCAGCACTACTATGCGTACAGGTCTGACAAAAGCCGAAATTGATAACCTGTTTGCGCAGGAAGATGAAGATTTTTATATTTCAGCTTATAACTTATTATGCAAAAAATTAGGGCTGTCAGATGAAATTCGTCCCGGCTTAAGTGCGGATTATTACACTGAATCTTTGATGCGTTATATTAGTAATGAGCATCGTATAAGTATTAATACAAATCCCGAAGCAACCAAAAACTTAAACAAAACTCAAATTTTTGGAGCTTTAAGACATGAGTTTCAACACTGCATACAGAATTTAAAAATATTGAGCCACGAAACTTTAGGCGAAAAGGCTGTTGAACTTTATACAAATTTTATGGTGCAAAAGGAAAAACAATTTTATGATGTGCTGCTTTCTGTTCCGGTGGAGGTTATTATGAAGTGCGGCGAATCTCCGCAGCAAATTCAGGAATTGTTAAAGCTGAAAGCTTTGTCTGAAAACAACCCGAAAGAATACGAAAAATTTATAGAAACAAATCTGCAGGAATACAAAGATCAGTTAAATACACTCAGAAAAAACGTAATCAGATTATGGGGGCCGGTAAAAGAAACCTCAAAAGGAAACGAACTTGTACAGGAGTATTTCAAAACTCTGACAGCATGCGATTATTATAATCCTGACGGAACTATAAATGCGGGCAAATATTTAAACAATACAACAGAACAGGAAGCGATTATTGCCGGAATCGGGGCAGAATGTGATGTTAGCGGCAAATGTTATTTCAGAAAATTGAAAGATGATATTAAAGAAGTTCAAGAAAATCCGGAATTATATGAGCTGGTGCGGCAAGTCAAAGATAATGCACAAATGTAAAAATCTCCGGATTTTAAACGGGACATATATAGCAAATTCCGCAGATACAATAAAAGCCCGTCATTCTGAGGACTTTAGTCCGAAGAATCATTTTTATTGAGATACTTCGCTAACGCTCAGTATGACGCTGTTTTGAAAATTTTTGGTGGAATTTGCTATATACATCCCTTTTAAAACGAGTTGACAAACGTTTCAGTTCCATTTTCCAAGACTATGGCAGTAAGCGGAGAATTTTTGTACTTGCCGCAGCCTGTGTCAATGCAAATTTTGTCATTCTGCACAAGCGGTTTGTCAAATTCCGTGTGCCCGAAGATTATTTTGTAAGGAAAATGGTGCGGTTTTTCGTAGAATTCCCTTCTTATATATACCATATCAACTTCGTTCTGGCTCTCAAGCGGAACCCCGTCACGAAGTCCGGCATGAACAAATAAATATCTGCCGTTTATGTAATAGAATTTAAGGCTTCTGAAAAAATCCCCGTGGACTTTCAAAATATTATCAAAACTTCCGTAACTTTCAACAGTCTGCACTCCGCCGTAATTCCAGAACAGATAGTGATAATAATCATCCGTATCAGCATGCAGAAGCGCATATTCATGAGATCCTATCAGATAAACACAATTGCAGATATTTTCCATATCAATAATTTTTTGAACAACTTCTTTAGACTTTGCGCCCCTGTCTATGTAATCCCCCATAAAAACAATAGTATCGTCTTTTTGAGGATTAACTTTTTCTAAGACCCTGCAAAGTTTTTCCAGTTCTCCGTGAATATCCGATATTCCGATTAGTCTTGCCATAACTAAAAATTATTATAAAAAGACAAGAATTTCAACAAAAATATAAACCCCGAAAAACCGAAGCTGTCATGGTTTTGGAAAATTTGATGTCCGTAAAAATACGTACGTAAAATTACTAAAGTAAAAATACGGACTTGTGGAAATATTAAAAATAGTTCAAAATAATAAAGTTATAGAATGTTAAAAAATCAAACAAGAAAGGAAGAAGCGATATGAAAATTAAGGATTTTTTTAACAAAGTATTAAACTCGGACAAAATCTATTACGCGGAAGAAATAGGAGGAATGACCCCTGACGAATTCCGTCAAAACGAGCCGGCTATAGATTTCCAGCTAAACAATCTTGGAATTCCGAGGGAGGCGGATCTTGCTGGCTCTGACGAGGTTTATGTAAGAAGCTACACCCGCTCGGACGGCACAAAAGTGCGGGCATATTACCGTTCAAGACCAGGTCATGGTTCAGACGGATTCCTGACTGGAGCCGCAAGCGCAATCAAAGACAGCGGAAATACAGCCCTGACAGGCGGAGTGAGTGTTAATGAATATGTTAAGCCGGAATCTTCTGTTCCATGGCAAAGTCAGGTAGCGTCAATGCAGGAACTTGAAGATTTAAAGTCAAAAATGACCATCGGTGAAATGCTGATTAATATGGCAGGACGTGCAGCAAGTGTGATGGCCCCTATCGCCGGGTCAAATTTGCAAAACGCAATGCAGGATTTTAAATATGCAAAAAAGAATGAGCATGCATACGTATTTCAATCCCGTGACGGGATAAACAGTAAAAATTTGAACAACCTGATGGATAAAGTTGGGATTCCTAAAAAATCCAGAGGGGTTGTATATGACAACAATTCAGAACAATCAAAAAAACTCTGGGAATCTCCGGAAATTCAGCAGTATGTGTATAAAAATTATTCAAAATTGTTAATGAACAAACAAAATTTTGTTGAGGATATTGAATTCAAAAAACGGGGCTTTTGGGACGATAATTATTTCGGGATACAAAACTGTAAGCTCTACAATCCGCATATAACTCCGGACGGTTATTTTAGCGGTGTACTTGTTGATTATTATGATTTTAAGTACAGACCCGGTAATGATAAAGCCACTCAAATAAACAATTGGGGATATTCAATGCAGGAAAAAGGGTTTTTAGAAAATTATTTTAATATTTATATCATTCATGAAAAATTGTGATATAATTAAAGAATGAATAAAGATAAAAAAGGATTGTTAGCATATATAATAATAACAATAGTAGTTATATTAATGGCACCCTCATTGTCGTTTATATTTTTAGTAGCATTGACTACTCCTAATGAAACATTGATAAAACTATTTAATATATTATTATTGTCTATAACAATCCTTTTTCTTTTGTATTTTATAGCACCGGTTGTGGTGACTCACCGTGCAATAACAAAAAACTGGAGCAGTTATCTGGACAAATTTTTTAATAATATAGTTGTTTCAACATTAATATTAATAACACTGCTATTGCTTATGCGTGTAAGTGACAGATTAATTATGTTAAATACAGATGGTGTTATATTTTTATATCTAACATATGTGTCTGCAGTCTGTAGTTACAGCTTAATATATGTGACAGTCCTGCTTCATAAAGTAGTAAATCTAATCAAAAAGCTAATAAAAAGATAAAAATATGAAGTTCCACATCAGAGTTGTTTTGCCGGTACGATTCAAATGGTAAACTTTGGTATATAATAAATACATGCAAAATCTGATACGATATAGAGCAATAGTATTATTTCTGTGTTTACAATTATTGATATTATTTTTGTATTGGGCTGTTTTCGGAACAGGAGCGGCATACATATTATGCTTTATGTTTGCCGCTGTTCCTGATAATACCTCGACTCAGTTAATTGTATTAAGGATAGCCGCCTGTATAATTTGTTATATATTAGTTCCGATTGCCGCTTTATCAAGGGTTTTGTTAATTGGAAAAATTTATAATTATGCAGAAATGTATTCAAAAGATGAACTTGTTTATAATTTTATAAATAATTTAAAACAGAACAAAAAATTCAGAATGAAATTCTTATTCGTTATAGAAGCACCGTTGTTATTGTATATAATTATTTCGGTAATAAAAAGTGCGAATTTAATAGATGGTTTATTAATGCTGATATATTATACAATTCATTGTGATTTGTTTTTTGCATATATTCTGCTATTTGCTTGGATAAAAAATCGTGAGTTTATAAAGAGATTTATAACTAAATTGTTTACATGAAAAATTGTGATATAATTAAAGAATGAACAAAGATAAAAAAGGATTGCTAGCATATATAATAATAACAATAGTGGTTATATTAATGCCACCAACAATGATATACTTATTTCTTATTGCAGCGTATTATGAGGTTCCTATAAGCGACCAACTATTTAATATGTTAATATATTTTATGGCAATCCTTTTTCTTTTGTATTTAATAGCACCTGTGGTAGTGACGTACCGTGCAATAACAAAAAACTGGAGCAGTTATCTGGACAAATTTTTTAATAATATAGTTGTTTCAACTTTAATATTAATAACACTGTTATTGCTTATGCGTGTAAGTGACAGATTAATTATGTTAAATACAGATGGTGCCAGATTTTTATACATGACACATTTGTCTGCAGTCTGTAGTTACAGTTTAATATATGTGACAATCCTGCTTCATAAAATAGTAAATCTAATAAAAAACTAATAAAAAGATAAAAATGTGAAGGTTTCCTGTAATTGCGTAGGCGAGAATGTGAAATTCGAGCCGTACAGAATTGTATGCAGGGCTAATCGAGCAATTTTGCCGGCAGCAAAATTGCAGATTCAAATTTGCAGAGGGTAAACAGGCACTAAAAAAGGAACCTTAATCGGTTCCTGAATAAAAATACCCCCAAGCGAATTCGAATCGCTGTCTACACCGTGAAAGGGTGTTGTCCTAGGCCTCTAGACGATGGGGGCTTGTATTTCTTTCACGTTTTTTATTCTATTTTAAACAAAATTAAATGTCAACACTTTTGTTTTTTTATTTTAAAATACCCAAGCTGTCGTTTTTTCAGGCTGGCATTTTTCATTTTGAAATAACAAATTATACTAACTGGTTTATTTTTTTTGTTACAGGTTGAAAGTTTTTTATTTTTTATGTAAAATATATATATCTGAATATTTGTTAAGATAGGAGAGAAAATGTTTGAACGGTTTACCGAGAAAGCAATAAAGGTTATAATGCTGGCTCAGGAAGAAGCAAGACGCCTCGGTCACAATTTTGTGGGCACCGAGCAGGTTCTTCTGGGGCTTATAGGAGAAGGCACGGGAGTTGCCGCAAAAACCCTTAAATCAATGGGGGTTACATTAAAAGATGCAAGAGCCGAAGTCGAAAAAATTATCGGCAGAGGTTCAGGTTTTGTTGCAGTTGAAATTCCTTTTACCCCGAGAGCCAAAAGGGTTCTTGAGTTGTCGTGGGATGAAGCAAGACAGTTAGGACACAATTATATAGGAACGGAACACCTTCTTTTAGGGTTGATTAGAGAAGGCGAAGGCGTTGCAGCAAGAGTTTTGGAAAATCTCGGTGTTGATTTGAACAAAATCAGAAGCAATGTTATCAAAATGCTCGGCGAAACAAAACCGCAGACAACTTCATCGGGCAGTTCAAGTTCTTCCTCGTCCTCATCCGGCGGAAAAACAAAAACCCCGAGTCTGGATGAATTCGGCAGAGATTTGACGCTTGCGGCTCAGGAATTAAGACTAGATCCTGTTGTCGGCAGAGAAAAAGAAATTGAACGTGTAATTCAAATTCTTGCAAGACGTACCAAAAACAATCCTGTGTTAATTGGCGAACCCGGTGTTGGTAAAACTGCCGTTGCAGAAGGGCTTGCAATCAGAATTGTAAATTCCGAAGTTCCGGATATTCTGGATGGCAAGAAAGTTATACAGCTTGATATGGGGCTTCTGGTTGCCGGCACAAAATACAGAGGCGAATTTGAAGAACGTCTTAAAAAAATCATGGACGAAATCCGTCAGGCAGGAAATATTATTCTTGTAATTGACGAAATGCACACTTTAATCGGCGCAGGTGCCGCAGAAGGGGCAATTGATGCGGCTAATATTCTGAAACCGGCGCTCTCAAGAGGCGAAATTCAGGTTATCGGTGCAACAACGCTTGATGAATACCGCAAATACGTTGAAAAAGATTCTGCTCTGGAAAGACGTTTTCAGCCGGTTATGATTGACGAGCCGACCGAAGAAGAATCAATTGAAATTATTAAAGGTATTAAAAATAAATATGAAGAACACCACAAATTAATAATTTCTGACGAAGCAATTGTTGCGGCGGTTAAATTGTCTAACAAATACATAACGGACAGATTTTTGCCTGATAAAGCAATCGACGTTATTGACGAGGCAAGTTCTAAAGTGCGTTTGAAAGTTTCAACACTTTCACCGGAAGGCAAAGAACTTGAAAAAGAACTCAAAAGCCTTATCAAAGAAAAAGAAGATGCAATTCGTAACCAGCAGTTTGAACGTGCAAGCCAGCTCAGGGACGAAGAAGCTGAAATGAAAGATCGAATTCGTGAGATGGCTCAAAAATACAGAGAAGAACATGAGGCTAACAAACCGACTGTAACTGCTGAGAATGTTGCAGAAGTAATTGCAACCATGACAGGCGTTCCGGTTACAAAATTGACGGAAGGCGAAAGTGAAAGACTTCTTAAACTTGAAGACACTCTTCATGCCCGTGTAATCGGCCAGCATGATGCTGTTGTTGCGATTTCAAAAGCCATAAGACGCGCAAGAGTCGGCTTAAAAAGTCCGAACAGACCAATCGGAAGCTTTATCTTCTGCGGGCCGACAGGTGTTGGTAAAACAGAACTTGCAAAAGCTCTTGCTGAAGCCGTATTTGGTTCAGAGGATAACATGATAAGGGTTGATATGTCGGAATTTATGGAAAAACATTCAACCGCAAAACTTATCGGTTCACCTCCGGGTTATGTCGGTTATGATGACGGCGGGCACCTTACAGAGCTGGTTCGTAAAAAACCGTATTCTGTTGTGTTGTTTGACGAAATTGAAAAAGCTCATCCGGATGTATTTAATATCATGCTCCAGATTCTTGATGACGGACGTTTGACCGATGCAAAAGGCAGACATGTCAATTTCAAAAATACGATTATAATCATGACATCAAATGTCGGAGCCAGCATGATTACAAATACTTCTAAACTGGGCTTTACAACTGCAGAGGATGAATCAAAAGACAAATACGAAAAACTGAAAGATACGGTTACTGAAGAAATGAAAAAAGCCTTCAGACCGGAATTTCTCAACCGTATTGATGAAACAATCGTATTCTCACACCTGAGTCAGGAAGAAATCAGGCAGATTGTTGACTTGATGCTGAAAGATTTGTTCAAACGTCTTGCAGAACGTGAATTGTCTGTAGAAGTTACAGACGAAGTTAAGGATCATCTTGCAAAGAACGGATATTCGGAAGCTTACGGTGCGAGACCGTTGAGAAGATTGATTCAGCGCAAGATAGAAGATATGCTTGCCGAAGAAATTCTTTCAGGTAAATATTCACCCGGTGATACTATAAAGATTACGCTTGTAGATGACAAGATAGCTTTTGAAAGAGTTAAACCGAAGAAATCAAAAGCAAAAGAAGAACCGGAAGAGGTTACACAATCATAATAAACTAAGAGGCAGATATTAAAGAGTCTGCCTCTTATAGTATAAATGGGACTAATATAGCAAATTCCACTGATACTATAAAAATCCGTCATTCTGAGGACTAAAGTCCGAAGAATCTTTTTATAGAGATACTTCGCTAACGCTCAGTATGACGCTGTTATGAAAATTTTGGTGGAATTTGCTGCATAACTACCGTATAAATCAGTTTGTAAAAAACTGTAGTAAGAATGTTTCATCTCAAAATGCAGGTTCAGCCTGCGCATACTATGCAATTGCAGACGTAAGCCCGGACGGGCACGGTACTTACTGGAAAGATTTTTTGAACGGAAAATAAAAGTCTACAATAAGGGCGCCGCGAAGCGGCGCCCTTATAAATAATTATTCTTTATTAAAAAATCTCATAATTTTATCAAGCCAGCCTTCTTCTTCCTGCATTTCCATTTCTGTATTTTCAAGTTTTGCAAGGTGTGCTTTCACTGTTTCGTAATCCGGCACCGAGGTTGATTGAAGATATTTTTTGTAAAACTCAATGGCGGAAGGTTTGTTTTTCAGTCTTTCGTAAGTTTTTGCAAGGCGTTTTATAAGGTCATAATTTCTTTTGTCTGACTCATACCACATTTCCAGAAAGTCGCATTCCCCTCTGTAGTCGCCGATATCGTTTCTGAAATCTGCTAGCTTTTCAAGCGCTTTTATATTATTGGGTTCCAGTTTTACAATGCGCTCGTAAATTTCCATCGCATGGTTTTTGTCCCCGCTTTCTTCAAGAAGTGCTGAAAGTGAATTCA
Organism: Candidatus Gastranaerophilales bacterium; assembly: GCA_944325605.1. Taxonomy (GTDB): domain Bacteria; phylum Cyanobacteriota; class Vampirovibrionia; order Gastranaerophilales; family Gastranaerophilaceae; genus Scatenecus. The sequence goes on along the minus strand of CALVAX010000007.1, from coordinate 84,420 downwards.
AAAGTTCCAAATCGTCGTCTTTTATCTGGTAAGCATTAAGATATTCGTTAATTGCGATGTCTTTATTGCCTCTTAGAATATTGTATTTTGCCCAGTTGATATGCGCGTTGTAGTCGTCTTTTTTGTTCTCATAAATAAGCGCTTTCATCTGGTAAGTCAGCGGTGAATTCTTTTGATACTTGTCGAATTCGTCAACTTCCGCAAGGGCTTCGTTAAACTGGTTTTTAATAAAATAATACTGCGCCATAAGCGAGTGATATCTTGCAGAAGTCTGGTATTTGTCTTTTGTTGTATTTAAAATTTCGAAAGCTTTGTCGTCTTGTCCGCAGTCAAGGTAGCATTTTACTTTTGTAAGCTCGTTGTTTGTAATTTCAAGAGCTTTTGAGGCTCTGTTATCCTTAATATAAAGATCTGCCAGCATTTCTCTTATATCATCGCTGTCAATGTTTTTTGAAATTGCTCTTTCAAGAACATTAATTGCGCTTGGAACCGCATTTTCCTTGATGTACAGGTTGGAAAGAAAAAGATACGTTTCTTTCGGTACATTTTCATAATCAAGAATTCTTAAATATTCGTCGATTGCTTTTGTCGGATTACCGGTCTGGGCATAGAGATTTGCAAGTACAAATCGGGTTTTTATAATGTCTTTTTCTTCCTGAGTATTTGCCAGAGCTTTTTTAAAGTCGTTTATGGCATGCTCAAATTTGTGTTCAATTGAATGAAGATTTCCTCTGTGGATATAGTATTTGAATTTGTCTATATCCTGATAAATATCCATCAATTGTTCATAAACCATTGTGTTTGTTGCATCAAATTCAAGAATTTTGGAATAATAGTCTGCAGCCTCTTCTTTATGCCCTAGCATCATTGCCAGATGTCCGAGACGTTCGATAATATTCATATCCTTCGGGTTTTTGTCGTAAAGCTTTTTGTATTCTTCAAAAGCTTTGTCGTATTGTTCGTTTTCTTCAAATTGTTCTGCGATTTGTATGCTCATTAAATACTCCTTATTAAAAAATTATACTTGAAAATTTTTGTATGAAAACAGCCCTGTTAGTGATTGTAATTATTCTGGGCTTTATCTATTCCGTTGTCCAGTGCAAAAAGTGCGGCTTCTGAAGCTTTTGTCAGAATGTTTTTTAATTCAGGAAGCTGTTCTTTAGAAAAGTTTTGGAGAACAAACACCTCGGAAGGCACAGGCGGCTGGGGGCCTATTCCTATTTTGAGGCGGTTAAAGTCTTTTGTTCCGAGATGTTTGATTATTGACTTAATCCCGTTATGCCCGCCGTCAGACCCGTTTGCTCTGAATCTCATTCTGCCTAAATCAAGCGAAATATCATCATAAATTATCAAAATATCGTTGATATCAATTTTGTAATAGTTCATAACAGCACTCACTGCTTCGCCGGAAAGGTTCATGAATGTCGTTGGCTTCACAAGAAGAATATCTTCGGAATTGTGTTTGAACTTTGTAATCAAAGATTTAAGTTTCCTCTCTTCCTTGAACTCAAGATTGTTATCAAGAGCAATCTTATCAACCGCCATAAACCCTGCGTTGTGTCTTGTAAAAAGATATTTTTCCCCTACGTTGCCTAGTCCTGTAATTAATTTCATCTATTTCACCTTTATATTTATTATTTTAACGCAAATAAATATTACCGCCTTGATTTACCGGCTTTTCGCTTAACAAAATGATAGAAAACACGTATTTTGATAGTGAATTAAAACAAAAGTGAGGATAAAAATATGAGTGCAAAAGACAAACCGATAATTCAGCAAAAAAGTTCAGAAAAAGTTGCAAGATTTTTGGAGAAGAACGGCATTCATAAAAAAGATTTTGCAGAGATGATTGGTGTAACCCTTTCCTATGTTTACAACCTGATAGATGATACAATCCCGTTTTCAACACGCGGAACAACATTAGAAAGAATTGCAACAGTCATGGAAATTGAACCTGAAGAATTTGAAGAATACAAAATCCCGCAGGAGCCTGTGCTGATAGATGAAACCGTGGAGTTTTTAAAAAGCGTGATGAAAGAAAAAGGCATAAATACCGTTAATTTTCTAAAAGCTTTTCCCCGTAAAAAAAGATTGGAAATTGTTGACATATTAAGAGGGCATATTCCAATACCGATTGACTATAAAGAATTGAGCATGATAGCGCAGGTTCTGGATATAGATAAGGATGATCTGTATAATATGTGGGAAAAACGGATGAAACAGGTGCTTGAAACAAACGGCATGAATATATATTCAAATGCCGCACTTGTAAATGCCATGTTTGATTGTGCAAAAAAATACATAGATTTGGGTTAAAATTTTCGAAAAATAAATAATTAATTTTCTCTGACCGTCTTATATTTTAAAGGCGGTTTTTGCTGTCAAAATTGTGAAAACGCGCAAATGACCGGTGCAGCAACAAAAAGAGAATTTTATAACAAATAAACAAATAAAAATATTTAATAAAACAGTTGACATCAAAATATGTTCCTGATAGCATAAAGACATTGACGAAATGAATAGCAAAATATTTGCGCTTGTAGCTCAGCAGGTAGAGCACTCCCCTTTTAAGGGATAGGTCGCGCGTTCGAATCGCGCCAAGCGCATTTTTTAAATATACAGAGGGTTTGAGCCCTCTTTTATTTTGCAAAAAATAATAAAAAAACAGGGGCTTTGTGTATATTTTGTGTATTAGATGATTTACGTGAAATACAAACTTAAAATATAGCTATACATTAGTAAATTCAAAGAAATATTAATGTTTGAATAATTTCTGATTTTGTCGAAATTTTATTGCAAGTTAAGCATGCACTTCAAAATTTAATATGTTTATAATATAGTTTTACCAAAGGAGACACTATTATTAATATGTATAATGGCTTGCAAAAAGGTTTTAGTGAAGATTTTTTAAACGATATTATTTCGGAAGAATCTTGTAATTATGATTCTTTAATAAATAATATTGAAATTTCAAAACAAGCCAAGATGATAGCAAATTATATTTTATGGTGTTTCAACAGAACTTCAACGAAAACAACAGAAGTAACCTATGGTGATGTATCACGAAATATACTCGCCAGATATAAAATCAATATTTCTCCAAATGCACAATATAAACAGGATAAAAAGGGAATTCATTATGAAAACAAATCCATTGGCGGATATTCTGATGACATAAATGATTTTTGTGCCAAATATGCTTTACCTTTTATTACAGGTAAAATTGTTTCTAATGAACAAAAACAGCAAAATAAATATATTCCACAAATAGGTTTTTTCAAGTCTTTGGCTAAATATAATGATGTATATAAATATAATTTGCCCACCAATCAGACAGCATTAAAAAAATTATCAAATTTAGCAAAAGAGGCAATAATTGAAGATATAGATAAAAAAATAACAGATAATTTTAATGAAATAGTCGAAACTTTTAAATTGTTGAATGACAAAAAATACTGGATTATACCCAATAAAGGGAGCAATAAAATTTTGTCTAATGATGAAATATCATTCATAGAGGAAATTGAAAATATTGATGGCGTTGAAACTGAAAAAACTTCTATTATTAAGACAAGAGTAGGACAATCAGGTTTAAAACAACAAAAATTACAAGATACTAAATGTTGTGAGCTATGTGGTATAACAACAACAGAGTTATTGATTGCAAGTCATATAAAACCTTGGTGTAATTCTACAAACTATGAAAAGCTTGATAAAGAGAATATATTATTATTATGCCCAATGCATGATGCTTTATTTGATAAAGGCTTTATAACATTTAATTCAGATGGAAAAATATTTATATCGAAAAAACTTCCCGAAGAAGAATGGGCTTTGTTAAATATCAATAGTGATAGTCAAATCAAAATAACTTCTGAAAAAAAAGCAAATTACATTCAATATCACTATAATAATATTTTCATTGATAATAAAGAAACATAGTTAAAATACTTAAGTTAATATGTTGGACATGAGAATATTTAAAACTTTTTATTTTTGAAACGGAATTTTAATAGTTGCTAAGCCGTTCTATAGCCTCGCGTTTCCGTTCCTGCTTGATATGGTTATATACCTCAAGGGTAATATTAATATTTGAATGACGCATGATATCTTTAACAACATCAAGCGGAACATCTAATTCAATTAAACGCGTGCAGGCTGTATGACGTAATCCATGAAATGTAAAATTTTTAATGCCGGCACGTTTGAATACTTTTTGAATGCTGTAGCGAATATTTACGTACGGAGCATTAGTTAATGGATTTACAAAAACATATTTTGAGGACTTCTGTAATTTAAGTTTTTTGAATTCAAGCAGTAACGGTGATGAAATTGGGATTTCTGATTTTTTACCGTTTTTTTGTGTAAGAATTGTAATTAACTTTTGCTCAAGGTCAACATTTTCCCACTCAAGCTGTAAGATTTCGCTTTTACGCATTCCTGTATGCAAGGCACATAGGAAAATTGGTTTTAAAAACTCGCATTCGCCATAACAACATTTTAAAAGAGTTGCCACTTCCTGTTTGTCAAGAATTTTAATTTTTTTATTTTCCACTTTAAGCGGCTTTATATAACGTTTAACAGCAGGATTGTATTTAATCCAGCCATAATTTTCAGCCATTGTCATCATACGGCGTAGGACACCGATTTCACGATTAATTGTAGCTCCTTTCATTCCGAGCTTTTTACGGTGTTGACGATATTGTTCAATAATGAAAGGCGTAAATTCTTTCAGTTTTTTATCGCCAAAGAACTCTTTTAACTTTTTCAATGCTGAAAGGTCGTTGATATACCCTTTACAGTTTGATTTAACGTATTGTTCAAATCTCTCGCCAAGAGTAAAAAATGTTTCCTGCTTTTTATATTCAACCAAATCATACCGACCGCCGAGCAACTCAGCTTTTACTTTAGTTTCAGCCTGCTCTGCCATTTTCTGTGTAGTAGCTTCCGGCACAGCACGATGATAACGTATCCCGCGAATTTGAAAATTATAATACCATCTGTTATTTTTCTTGTAAACTGACATACTTTTGTTTCTAACAAAACGGTGTTTTAATGTCAACCAAAATCGGTTAAAAACTTTACCCTTGTTGTGTTTACGGCAAATTTAATAAAACAAAAGAAAACTAAATCTCAATATAGAAAATTAAAAAAAAACTTAACCAAAATTTACAAAAAAAAGCGGCTTTTTTCGAATTTTTTGTTCAAGGTTTGCGGTATAATAATATTTTGTGCCCAAATTTTAGTAAAAAGCTTAAAAAGGACTGCAAAAGATGAAAAGCTAAGCAGGAAGCCGGTTGAACGGTCTTTTGAAAAAAAGCGGTATAATAATATATGAGTGCAAATTTTCAAGAAAGGCTGAAAATTTAAAAAAAGTAAACATATAAAGGGGAAAGGAGAAATTTATGACAAAAAACCAACAAACAGCACAACAAGAGTTAAGAAATTTATTGCCAGACAAAAGAATCAAGGCATTAGATTATGAAACAAATTTATTTGCATTTATAATCTATAACTTGATTAACAGGAGTGAAGCCAACTGGTTTTTTCTCCATTTTTATAAATTAAACTGGAACCCGTACTGTAGACATGTAGGGAAAAAATGGTTAAAAATGGACACCAAATATGAACAAAAATTACGAAATAAAATATTTCCGGATTTAAAGGACGTATTAGAACTAGACTTTACACTAGATGAACACCCAATACCGTTTAACTATGAAAATGGGTACGGAGAAGTAATTGATGACTATCCTGGGGCTGAATATGATCCAATTCCTTCAAGGATAGCTATGCAGATACCAACAGATAACGCGGCTTTTATGGAAAATTACGACGAATATATTGAAAATTATAAACAGAACAAATTAACAGGCAGGTACTTATTTGATTTTGAGTTTCAAGAGGCAAGAATTAATCGATATATTGAAACATTAAAAAAATACACCAATGGAACTTATTCTCTGACGTATGACAAAATAAAATCATTCAGTGAAGAAAATGAAGTTGCATTACTAGAATATTTGCAATATCAATCTATCATGGGTAAGATTAGTATTACAGATATTAAATACGAAAAGAATACGTTTGTTCTTGGAAACTTGAATAAAATAAAAATATATTTCAAATATATAAATAAGGAAATAAAACGTTTTGAAAAAATTGATAGTATAAATTTCGAATTTGACAATTATGAACAACTCAAAAATGTCATAATTAACGGAGAAATTTTAAAATTACCAGCCGGTAAGCTAAAGGTTCTTAGGGACATCCTAAAAACAAAGGACCCTGATGACATAGGGTCAAATTCATTATCGTCACAAGTTAGTAAAATAAATAGTGCTTTTAAGGAATTTCAAAAACAGCATGGAATTTTTGACACAAAACACTTAATTAACCCCAAAAATGATGAGGGGATATATACCATAAATGATGACTTCTGCTCATTAATAAAGGGAATTTAAAAGGATTTATTAAGAAATATTAATTGCTGGCAACTGGTTAGCAATCTGGCAACACATATTTTTTTGAAAGCTGATATAACAAAAATATCAGCTTTTAATTATTGCAAAGAAAGGAGTAAAAATGGCTGCAACGGAGATAAAAACTATGACTGTAAAGGAATTTGCAGACTTTGTAGGGGTTAAAAAAGGTACGGTTTACAAGTGGAAATGCTTCGATAAGCTGCCCAAAGTTCTTTACAGAAAAGTCGGGAATCGCAAACTTGTATTTTTAAAAAACGAAGTTGATATATGGCTTACAAACGGAGCGGAATTAGTAACAAGGAAATAAAGGAGGAAAGGCAGATGAAAAATATCAGGAATACATCCCAAGAAGAAGCTTACGAATACTACACTCAAGCTATAGAGCTTGTTAACAAAATAAACGGTCTGATAAATGGACGTTTTGTTCTCAGATGCTATTTAGCGGAAGTTTTTGGAAGAAATAACGGTGGAGTTTCAAAAGTAACAAAATTTTCTGACGAAATAGAAAGGAGGATATAATAACGGTGCTACCGTAGGATTACGGTATACAAAAGGGAGGTTTATTTGTTCTTTATAGGTATTAACTATTAAGGAAGTAAACAATTTCACCTTTTGGATTGTACACTCTTGCGGTGTACAACGCAATAAAGGGGCAAGGCTTTATAAAGCTAATGCACTGTGAAAAGCTAATTAGAGCCGCTACAAAGCCCCTTTTTTGGAAAATAAAAATTTAGAAAGGGGATATATAATGAAGCTAAACGTAGAAAAAATAATTGAAACATGCAAGGACATTAATGAAATACAGTATTCTTACAGCACAAGGGTTTTAAAAAGAAAGGGCAAAGTAAGATTTTTGACAATCCCGAACAAAACACTTAAAACTCAACAACAAGTAATAAATAATTTTCTGCAACAAAAGTTTGTTCGTCCTGAATATCTGCATACGGGTTATAAAAAATGCAGTGTTAAGAACGTATTAAATATTCACAAAAAATCAAAGATGTGTATCGTTATGGATATAAAAAATCACTACAAAAGCATACCTGCAAATCGGATTAAAAATTTTTATAAGCATTCTTGTGATTTTGATGATAAGGCTGCGGAAGTATTATATAAATTAACAACATATAAAGATCAAATCCCACTTGGTATTCCGACAAGTAATCTGCTGAGTTTTTTAGTCTGTAAGGATGTATTTGATGAACTTTACAATTATTGCAAAGATTTAGGCTACAATATAACCATTTATGCGGATGATATAGTAATCTCAGGGAACATCCTCAATCCGCCGGAGGTGATTTCGAATGTTCAAAAAACACTTCAAAAGGCAGGTTTAGTGCTGAATTATAAAAAGTTACGAATTTACGGAGCGAAAAAACGTATCATGAATATCCATATTGATAAAAACGGGAAATGCAGTATAGATAATAAGCTACGTAAGTCAATAGTTGTTTTACAGAATAAAAAAGATTTATCACCTAAGGAAATGCAAACATTACAAGGAATGTTAAATTATAAAAAATATATAGAAGAATAACGTACGATACCCATTCAATCCTTATTTACGGCACAAGAAACGTGCCGTTTTTCTTGTACTTTGGGGGCTATAAAGAAAATGCAGATATAATACGGATAAATAAAACAAATATTCTATAAGTAAACATCCGCTAAAAATTTAATTTTTTCGAGTAGCAACGTCAGTAATAACAAGGCTATGCAACATTATTCAGAAATTTATACAGATTAACAGCAGAAGTCTTGAATTGTTTTGCGATAACAGTTTTGGGCACACCACAGTCAAGTAATTTTATAATAGTGTCTTTATGCTCATCAAGTTTAGATTTACCTTTGCCTTGCGGGCGACCGAGTTTTAAACCGTTTAATTGTTTTGCGTGTAAAGCCTCTTTTGTTCTAAGGCTTATTAATTCTCTTTCGATTTGAGCAACAAGTGCGAAAACCGTTGATGTTACTATAGAAGTTATAGTTTTGTCGGATGTACAAAAATTTTCTTTCAAAGAGTAGAGCGTAAAACCTTTCTGTTGCGACATATCAATAATTTCAAATATTTGAGAAACAGAACGTGCAAGCCTTGAAAGTTCAGGAACAATTAACACATCTCCCTGTTTAATATTTTCAAGCAGTTGACCTATTAGCCTTTGTTTGTAATGTTTTTTACTTGTTATGTGTTCTTCAATAAATTCGACATTTCCGAGTTTGTGAGAATTTGCAAACTTAAGTATTTCAAGTTTGTTCTTTTCTGTATCTTGCAGTACTGTACTAACTCTTAAATATGCATAATTTGTCATAAAAATGCCTCCTGTGAACTAAAAACGCATTATTCCTACTTTTATTTTACACATCTATCAACCAAAACACGACCCTTTTCGGTTTATAGATTTACCAACGGTTAACGGTCGTTTTTGGTTTATACTTTTTTTATTAAATAAAGGAGTTTTTATGTCCGATAATTCTGAATTAGAATCAGTTGACCGTCAGATAGCAAGTGAAAACGACAGGCATAGACGTAGAATAGAACAGTTGCGACAACAAAAGCAAAGAATAAAAGATAAACGTGCAAGAGAAAAAGAGCAAAAACAACTGCAATCAACATATAAAGAGTGCATGCAGGCATTGGCAGAAATGCTAATTAGGTAAATTTTTCAGATGTTTATGCTATATTCTAAGTATGGGCAGTAAATTTTTAACAAGGTATTCTGCATTAATAGAGGCGAAGCGTCTTGAAGATATGTCAAAAGACAAAAATTTGTTGCCTGTTTATGCCTCATCAACTGCAAAGATTTTGCCATATCAGATAGCGGCGGCACGTTTTGCATTAAGGTCAGACTTTTTAAAAGGTTGTATTCTCTGCGACGAGGGTTCTCTTGGTAAAACTTATGAGGCGTTGCTTGTTGCAGGACAAAAGTGGTATGAGGGCAAGGAAAACATTTTGGTTGTTCTTCCGCCAAATCTTGTAACACAGTGGAAGCGGAAACTTGATACAGATTTTGCACTCCCTTATGTCTTTTGGAATAATACAAAAAATATCCCTGATGAAGACGGAATTGTTTTGACAACATACGATTGTGCAATTAGGCATGCAGATAAAATAAAAGAACGTGATTGGGACTTGGTGGTTTTTGATGAGGCGGATGTACTTGCAAATTACGCAAAAGACACCACTGTTATATTAAAAGATGCAGTACGTGAGGCATACAAGTTACTTTTAACTCCGACACCTATCACGAAAGACATTCGGGACATTTACGGGCTAATTCATTTTATAGATGAAAGTATTTTGCCGGATGTTGATTGGTTTTACAAGCGATATTTCAGAAAGCCTGAAAATTACCCCGAATTAACAGGCTGGGTTTCGCAATTCTGTTTCAGGACACTGAAAACTCAGGCAACTGAGTATGTAAATTTTCCACGCAGACTGCCGATTACTGTGGATTATCCGCTTATACAGGAAGAAAAAGAACTGTATAAACTTATTTCAACATATATTGCCTCTGACGATAAGGTTGCCTACCCCGAAATAGATGAATACAACCTTAACCTGTTATTTTTCAAAACACTTTCATCTTCACCGCAGGCGTTTGTCAACATGCTTACACCTGCAATTCAAAGAACTTATGGACTTGAAAAAGCTGCTCTGCTGCATATTCAAAAATTTGCATCAGAAATAAAAATTAATTCAAAAACCACACAGCTTTTGAAAATTTTAAAAACAGTTTTTAACCACCTGAAAGCAACGAAAGTTAATCAAAAGGCGATTGTTTTTGTTGATAATAACACAACGCTTGATAACCTTTATATGATTTTCAGACAAAACGGGTATAACACGCTTAAATACAAAGATAATGACACACTTGAAAATTTCCGTAATGATGAAGATGTCGAAATCCTTGTAACAACGGATACAGCGGCAAAAGGACTGGATATAGAATACTGTCCTGTAGTTGTGAATTACGATATGATTTACAATTCAATTCAGATGGAGCAGAGGATTTGCAGGTGTCACAGACAGGGACAGAATTCTGATGTGCTTGTAATAAATCTTTTAAGCCATGAAAATTTTGCAGATGTCAGAATGCTGGAACTTATAAACAAACGTACTTTGCAGTTTAACGGGATTTTCGGGATGTCGGATGATATTGTCGGTAACTTTGATGTAAAGATAAAAGAAGTCCTAAAAGATTTCAGACACAGAGATGAAGTTGCACAGGCATTCAAAGAAAACCTTTCCACCCACCGCCAATCAAATGAACCGCTTGTTGAAAATTCGGAAGATATATTGTTTACGACATTTACAAAATCTATTGCCGATAAAGTTACGGTTACTCCTGCATATATCGAAGAAAAAACAGAGGAACTAAACAAAGACCTTTGGGAACTTGTGAAATATTACTTTGAAACAATAAAGCCCGACTGGTACGAAATAGACGACGAAAACAAAACTTTGACACTTGTTGAGGGTTATAAACGCCCGTATTTGTTTTCGTTCAACGATAACGGACGAATGAGAAATTATGAGGGGTACAAAAGATACGGATTAGGCAAGGATTTCAAACCTCAAACAGGCAGAATAAGTTTTACATCAACTTTTGCAAAAGGGATTTTGAGAGAAATTGACACAAACATTGCACCCGAGGCGAAAATTTATGTAAATGCGGACATTGAGCCTTGCGAGATTGGATTTTATAACGTTGCAATAACTTCAAAAGATGTTTCGTCAAGCCGTTGTTTATTAATCGGACAGACAAAAAGCGGAGAGATTTTGCCGGATGAAAAGTGCAGACAACTGTTAAGTTTGCCCGTAATTGAAATTGAAGAACGAACAAGTCTTGAAAAAATAAGGCTTGGCAGTTTGCTTGAAGATTTCGGGAATTTGGATGAAAAAATATCTAAAGATGAGATAATAAAAGAGTATATAAAAAGTCAGGAAGGCTCATTTGCTTTTGAGGTTGAAAAAATAAAACTTGTTGCGGGCAGAAAGAAAACTCAGCTTGAAACGGATTTGAACGATATAAAAACAGAAATAAAAGATTTGAAAAAACAGGCTTGTGCAAACAAACTTGAGGAGCTGAAAACAACAAAACAGATAAAGGTTTTGGAAAAAGACCTGTTGCAGCGAGAAGAAAAACTATTTTACGATAAAGCACAGATTGACGTTGAAACAGAAAAAGAAATAGCGGATTTGACGGATGAATACAACTTTAATGTTCTGATGAGCCCGCATTTCAAAGTGCAAATGTTTTCTAAGCTTTAATCGGGACAATTTTTTCAATGTCGTCAGCGATATTACGCTTAGCAATACGGAGTTCGTAATCTTCTTGATAACGTAAAAAATACCCTTGCGTAAGACCAAAGTATTTAGTCAGACGCAAATCAGTATCGGCTGTAACTCGTCTTTGCCCCTTAACTATTTGATGAATTCTGTTAGGCGGTACAAAAATTGCAGCAGCTAAAGCATTCTGTGTAATACCGAATGCGTCAATAAATTCTTCTTTAAGCATTTCGCCGACTGTCGTGAGTTCAATTAGTTCTGCCATAATTTTGACCTCCTATTTATATTATACGGTACGTACCACGTAAAATCAACCCCTCTTAAGAACTAATTTTACACTTCGTAAAACTTAATGATAGTCGACTATTTCAACATCAAACGCATGATTATCAAGCCAGCGAAAACAGATACGATACTGATCATTTATTCTGATAGAATATTGCCCCTGTCTATCACCTGATAAAGTTTCCAGCCTGTTGCTCGGCGGTATTTTCAAATCTTCTACGGCATTGGAGGCATTTAACATTCTTAGTTTTTGCAAAGCACGTTTTTGGATATCGTGAGGAAGTTTTTTTGAAAACTCTTCATTCCATATTTTCTCTGTTTCTTTGCATTTAAAAGACTTTATCATACATTGATTATAGCACAATAATAACTTTTTTGTGATAGAATGGTTTTGTGCAAGATATAGGAATTTATATGACACAGGATATTGAAAGAATACCGTCACAGAGTATGGATATTGAAAAAGCGGATTTAGAAAAGTTTAGAGCTGTTTTTCCTCAGTGTTTTTCTGAAGGGAAGTTAGATATTAGCAAATTATTGGCTTTATTCGGAGAATATGATGATAACGACTTTGAGAAATATAAGTTTGAGTGGAAAGGCAAATCTGAATGCTACCGTATAGCGGGAAAACGTTCAACAGGTACATTAAGACCATGTCCCGAAGAAAGTGTAAATTTTGACACAACAAACAATATTTATATTGAGGGGGATAACCTTGAAGTGCTGAAACTTTTGCAGTCGTCATATTACAACAAGGTAAAGATGATTTATATCGACCCGCCGTATAATACGGGCAACGACTTTGTATATGAAGATGATTTCAAAGACCCGATGGCAAAGTATAAAGAAGTAACACAGCAGACAACAAAGTCAAATCCTGAAACAATGGGCAGATTTCATACAAACTGGCTGAATATGATGTACCCAAGGTTGCGATTGGCAGCAAATCTTTTGCGTGATGACGGTGTAATATTTATTTCCATTGATGAAAATGAAGTAACAAATTTAAAAAAAATTTGTAATGAAGTTTTTGGAGAAGAAAATTATATAGGCTCGTTTATATGGAGAAAAAAGGACGGCGGTGGACAAGCAAAAGAATATTTTGTAATTGAACATGAGTTCATAGTAGTTTATCGCAAAAGTCAACAACTTGTATGGTATGACAAAGAAGAAGCTCGAGATGTTGCTCAATATAATAAATCAGATGAACGCGGGAATTTTAAAATTACGAAATTAGCAAAATGGGGGAATACAGCAAGAAGGGAAGATAGACCTTCTATGTATTTTAGTTTAATTGCTCCTGATGGTACAGAGGCTTTCCCAATAGCTCCAGATGGGAATGATGGACGTTGGAGAGTTGGTAGAGAACGAATGAATGAATTATTACAAAATGACCTTGTACATTGGGAAATGAAAGAAGGGAAATGGATACCTTACGAAAAAGAATATTTTGCCAACCAAGTGAAAGTCTTGAAACAAAGAAGTATTTTATATGATATAGCAAATACTGGCGACGGCTCAAATGTTTTAACCGGCTTGTTCAGTACAAAAGATATGTTTGAAAATCCAAAACCAATTGAACTTGTAAAAGTTTTTCTTGAAGCAACAACAAAGGACAATGACATAATTCTCGATTTTTTCTCAGGCTCAGCAACAACCGCCCATGCTGTGATGCAGTTGAATGCCGAAGACGGCGGAAACCGCCAGTTCATTTTAGTTCAGCTGCCTGAACTTTGTGACGAGAAATCCGAAGCCTACAAAGCCGGCTACAAAAATATTTGTGACATCGGCAAAGAACGCATAAGACGTGCAGGCAAAAAGCTTACTGAAAATAACGGTCAACTTGCATTTGAAGAAAAGAAACCGCTTGATATAGGTTTTAAAGTATTTAAACTAGATACATCCAATTTGGTAGAGTGGGACAGCACACCTACACAAGATGAACAGGTTGTTGCCCAAAGATTTTCATTACTGAACGAAACTATCAAGCCCGACCGTAACGACTTGGATGTTGTCTATGAAGTAATGCTAAAAATGGGAATTCCACTTGATTACAAAGTAATCCCGACAGAAATTAACGACAAAAAAGCGTATTCAATAGGAGAAGATTGCTTAGTGCTTATTTGTCTTGACTATGGCAAAGACGGAATAACTCCTGAAGATATAAAAGAAATGTGCGAGCTTGTTCCAGCAAAAATTGTCTCCTCAGAACAAGCCTTCAAAGACAGCACCGCCCTTTCAAACGCATATTACATCCTGAAAGATAAAGATATTGAGATGAAGTTATTGTAAGGTAAAAATATGGAATTATACAATATATTAAATTTGATAATTAATATTTTTATAGCATTAGGCACTTGTGGTGCAGTTTTTGTATCGCTTGGATTTTTTAAAGAAAAAGAAAAACTAGAAGGTACATACTGGGTTTATAAAAATTTTATAAGAGTTCATTTAACTAATAAATCTTCAAGAAATTGTATATTGGAGAAGGGTAGTTATCTGTGGCTGACGATGGGAAAAGATACAGTTGAATTACAGACAATGCCCCTAGAAAATACACAAATTATTCCGCCAAAATTTTCCTGTGGTATTCATTATGCGATATCTGAAAACACTTATCAATCGAGCCTATATTCTCCAGAACAAAATGTATATTTATATACAAAGCAAGGTACTTTAGTAAAACTAAAAAAAGGAGTTAGCAGCCTAGTTAGTGAAATAAAACTGGTAGAGGAAAATGAAACTAAAATTTAAACATCAAGAATTTCAAACAGAGGCAGTAAATGCGGTTGCTGATTTATTTACAGGTCAGGAAAAATCAACAACTACATTTTCTATCGACAGAAACCCTGATCAGATGAAGTTAATTCAAAATGATTTTGGTTTCGGCAATAAACTTGAAATAGATAACGACACACTGCTTGCAAATATGCACGCAATTCAAAGACGTAACAAACTCCAGCTATCTCGTGATTACGACAGCCGCCAGTTTTCTATTGAAATGGAAACCGGAACGGGTAAAACATACGTTTACACAAAAACAATTCTTGAACTCAATAAGCGTTACGGATTTTCAAAATTTATTGTTGTTGTTCCATCCGTTGCTATCAGGGAAGGTGTTTTTAAATCTTTGCAGGTAACAGAAGAACATTTTAAAAACCTTTATGACGGAATACCATACAGATATTTTATTTATAACTCTGCTAAACTTTCGGATGTCCGCCAGTTTGCAACATCCGGCAACATTGAAATAATGATTATAAATATTGACGCATTTAAAAAAGCAGAAAACATAATCAATCAGGAACAGGACAAACTCAACGGCGAAACTGCTATGAGATACATTCAGGACACAAATCCCGTTGTAATTATTGACGAACCGCAATCCGTTGACAATACGCCGAAAGCAAAAGAGGCAATTCAATCATTAAATCCGCTTTGTGTTCTCCGCTACAGTGCAACTCACAGAGAAAAAATAAACCTGCTTTATCGCTTAACTCCTGTTGATGCATATCAAATGGGACTTGTAAAACAGATTTGTGTTTCGTCAAACTCTGTAACTAATGACTTTAATAAACCATATATTCACTTAAAATCAGTTTCAAACCAAAACGGATTTACGGCAAAAATCGAAATGGATATTGAAAGCAAAGCAGGGGAAGTAGAACGTAAAACAATTACTGTCAAGCCCAGTGATGATTTGTTTATGCTTTCAGGAAAACGTAGTTTGTACGAAGGCTATACAATTGAAGGCATTGATTGCACAAAAGGTTTTGAATGTGTGGAATTTACGAACTCCGAAACAGTTAAACTAGGCAAATCTATCGGAAGTATTGATGAAAATATAATTAAGCGTGCTCAAATATACAGAACAATAGAAGCACATCTTGAAAAAGAACTCCGCTACCACGACAAAGGTATAAAAGTTTTATCATTATTTTTTATTGATGAGGTTAAAAAATACCGTACTGAAACTGGCGAAAAAGGGATTTATGCTCAGATGTTTGAAGAATGCTATAACGAACTTATGAGCAAAGAAAAGTATGCTCCGCTGAAAACTTATTTTAATACAGATATTGAAAAAGCCCACAACGGCTACTTTTCACAGGACAAAAAAGGAATTTACAAAAACACTAAAGGCGATACCCTTGCAGATGATGACACGTATAACACAATTATGCGTGATAAAGAGTGGCTATTGTCTTTTGATTGTCCTTTACGGTTTATTTTCTCCCACTCTGCTTTAAAAGAGGGCTGGGACAACCCGAATGTTTTTCAGGTTTGTACATTAATTGAACAGAAATCAACATTTACCTGCCGCCAAAAAGTCGGACGTGGTTTAAGACTTTGCGTAAATCAGCAGGGTGAACGGATTGAAGATAGAAATATAAACATCCTGCACGTAATGGCAAACGAAAGTTTTGCTGAATTCGCCGAAACTCTGCAAAAAGAAATTGAACAGGAAACCGGTATGAAATTTGGTGTATTACAGCTTAGTGCTTTGATGGATTTGACTTACGAGGAAAAAGTCGAAATTGAACATCAAATGGATGAAGCCTCTGCCTTTGATGTCTATGAGGCACTTGTAGCAAATGACGTCATAGATGAGAGAGGAGTTTTAAGAGTAGAGAGTGAAATTGATAACTTTGAACTGCCTAAAATCGAAGAGCCACTTAAACAAGAAATTAAAAAAATTCTTAAACAGCAAGAACCTGTAACTTTTGAAAAGCTCAAAGAAGTTAAATGCGTCGAAACCCGTATTGAAGAAAAAACTTTTACGCACGAGCAAGCCTCAGAGATTATGGAAGAACTCAAAGAAATGAAAGTAATCTCAAAAGAGGGTAAAATAAAAGATACAATGAAAGCACAGCTTAAAGCCGGTAAACTTGATTTGAGTGAACGTTATTCAAAAGCCGCACAGCGTGCAATTATTCAGGCATTAGAAAAAGCCGATAACCGCCCTGTTATTCGTGATGCAAATAAAGAAGTTACTGTTAGACTGAAAAAACAGGCAATTTTATCCCCTGAATTTAGAGATCTGTGGGATAAAATTAAGCAAAAAACAACATACAGAGTAAATATAGACACTGAAACTTTAATTAAAAACTGCGTGAAAGAGCTGTCTGAAATGCCGGTTATTCCAAAAGCAAAACTTGTTTCATCAACAGCTGAAATACAACTCGAAAATGCCGGAGTATCCTCAACCGAAATGCACAGAAGAAGTTTGGATATTGCAGGCTTTTATGAAGTTCTGCCGGATATTGTCAGATTAATTTCAGCCGAAACACTTTTAAAACGGAGCGACATAATCCGTATATTGCAAGAAAGCGGCAGAATAAAAGATTTTATAAACAACCCTCAAGGATTTTATGAAAAAGCACTTGAGATAATCTCACGCAACCGCCACAGTCTGGCTATTGACGGCATAAAATATGTTAAACTTGCAGGCGAAGAATATTATGTTCAGGAAATTTTTGACAGTGCCGAACTTCTTGCAAATCTTGACAGAAATGCTGTTCAGGTAGAACACAGTGTTTACGATTACCTGATTTATGATAGCGGAGTTGAAAGCAGGTTTGCAAAATCTCTTGATGAGGATCCGGATGTAAAAATGTTCTTCAAAATCCCGCCAAGGTTTAAAATTGAAACACCTATAGGAAGTTATAATCCTGATTGGGCGGTGTTCTTAGAAAAAGACGGCGAACAAAAACTTTATTTTGTTCTTGAAACAAAAGGTACAACAAGCCTGTTTGATTTGAGAAGTCCTGAAAGATTAAAAATTCATTGCGGGAAACAACACTTTGACGCCTTGCAAGACGGTATTCAATTCTCAGAACAACCGGTAAAAGACTGGAAAGAGTTTAAAATAAATGTGTAAATGGTGACAAATTTTAACACCATTGTGGTTTTACATTTATATTAAATTTTCTCCGACTTAATACACCGTACAATCGGCTTAGGTTGGATTTTTTTGTTATAATAGATTTATAAAATAATACTGGGAGTATAAGATTTTGCAAAATAAAAAATATCAAATATTTGTAAGTTCAACATATGAAGATTTAAAAGATGAACGGAAAGCTATAATTGAAAATATATCGACAATGGGGCACTTACCTGTCGGTATGGAGCTTTTTGTCGCTTCTGATGATGAACAATTTGAATATATAAAAAGAGTTATTGATAATTGTGATTATTACGTCTTAATATTAGGCGGAAGATATGGTTCAGTTAGTCCGCAAACAGGTAAAAGTTATACACAAATGGAATATGAATATGCCATAGAAAAGAAAATACCTGTTTTAGTATTTCCGTTTGAAGATATTAAAACTTTACCTAATGAAAAAAGAGATGATGATTTAAAAAATGTAAGTGAATTTATTAAAATTGCTTCAAAAGATAGAATGTGTAGATTTTGGAATACGAAAGACGGATTAATTTTAAGTGTAATCAATAGTTTGCATAAAATTTTTGAAGAAAAACCTCAAAGAGGCTGGATAAGACCTGATGAATTTGACAATACAGAATTATTAACTGAAATAAATTCTCTGCGAAAAAGAAATGAAGAACTAGAACAACAAGTAAAAGAATATCAAAATTCATTAACTAAACAGATTGATAATATTGCAGATATGGATGAAGTATTTAAAATTCATTATGAATGTTCCTATGGACATGGTTATTCACATAGCAGTTTACAAGTAACATGGAACCAACTTTTTTCATATATTGCACCTAACATGATTAACCCATTAAATGCAAATTTATTAAAGCATCAAATAAACAAAGATTTTGTTAATAAAATTGGCAATGGAGGATATTCTTCTATATATTTGGATGATGACGATGCTAACACAATAAAAATTCAATTTTTATCACAAGGATTAATAAAAATTTATCCTGCAAAAATGGTAAAAGGTGGAGTTGGAGAATTTATACAGCTTACGGAAAAAGGATTACAATATTTAAAACAGATAAAAACTGTAAAAACTTCAAAAAAATAATTTGTTTTAAATTTTTTTGTGTACATTTTGTGTAGTTTGTGTATTTTTTATTAAGTTTGACAAATTTATATCAAGATGTATAATAATGTCGTAGCAAGCGTTTAGGGCAAATCGAGCAAACTATATAAAAAGACTTATTAACATTTTAAGGGATAGGTCGCGCGTTCGAATCGCGCCAAGCGCATATTTTTATAGGAAAAGGGTTTCAGCCCCTTTTTATTTTTATCTATATTTACTCTGTTGTCCATATTTTGTCCACTTGATATAATCTTGACTAATATTTATCTAAATTTATAAATTATCAAATTCATTTACCAATTCCTGCGGGACTTATGTAGCAAATTCTACTAATATTATAAAAAGCACGTCATTCTGAGGGCTTTAGCCCGAAGAATCTCATTTATTTGGATCCTTCGCCTAAGGCTCAGGATGACGTTGTTTTGAAATTTTTTGTGGAATTTGCTATATAACTCCCGCAATTAAAATATCTGAACCATTTTAAATTTTAAGTTATAATTATCCTATGGACAATTTTTTACAAATTGCTGAACAAAATCAGCGCGAAGCCCGGGAAATTATTAAAAAACTTGATATAGAAAACATCTGGAAATCTCTCGGTGCCGAAATTAATCTTGTTGGCTCCTTGAAAATGGGACTTTTGATGAAACATCTTGATATAGATTTTCATGTTTATACTGAGAATGTTTCTATTTCTGAAAGCTTTAGTGCAATTCTTAAAATTTCTAAAAATCCACAGGTAAAATCATTCCGGTTTAAAAATCTTTTAAATACTGACGAGAATTGTCTTGAATGGCATTTGATTTATACAGACGAAAGCAGCCGTGATTGGCAGATTGATATAATCCACATGCCTCTTAATTCAAAATATCACGGATACTTTGAAAACATCGCCGGAAGAATTCAAAGTCGATTAACTCCCGATACAAAGCGTACAATTCTCAGATTGAAGTATGAAACACCTGATAATATGAAGATTATGGGGATTGAGTATTATCGTGCTGTATTGGATGAGGGAGTTTCAACTTTTGAGAAGTTTGCAA
The DNA here is from genome assembly GCA_944325605.1 of Candidatus Gastranaerophilales bacterium. Classification (GTDB taxonomy): domain Bacteria; phylum Cyanobacteriota; class Vampirovibrionia; order Gastranaerophilales; family Gastranaerophilaceae; genus Scatenecus. The sequence continues at coordinate 64,298 of CALVAX010000007.1, read as the reverse complement.
AGTTCAGAGAATTCTGTCCGGCAGAAGGTATTGTGGATTGGGTTCCATAGGCTGAACCTGATGTTGCTGTGGCGGCTGGTGAAACAGGAGAGGCTGTTGTCATAATTTTTTCAGCTTTTTCCAGCATGTTTTTGCCTTTGACGAAGAACCATGCTCCGCCTCCAAGTGCTGCTGCCGCAATTCCTCCGCCAAATGCAAGAAGTTTTCCGCCTTTAGTTCCTTTTACACTCTTTTCAACAGTGTCTGCTGCATTCTGTACTGAAGTGCTGCTGATTTCTTCAATAGCTTTTGCTGTTGTCGTTTTAACTGTATTTGTAATTTCTTCAACTGCTTTTTCTGCGGTTGTCTTAACCGTAGTTTCAAATTTTGATATCATGTCTTCTGATAGTTTCTTCATGTTTTCTTCTACCGTGGTCATTGTTTTATTCATTATTTCCTGAATCTTTTGTGCAAATGCATTAAGTGCAGCATCAAGGCTTTCAGTATTTTCAGCAGCAGATTTTTTTGCCGGATTAACTCTGTCAACAAGTCGTTTTAAAGGCTTAGTATTTCTTGCCTCCCAGCCTTCGTCGACTTTCCAGACATTTTCACGGTACATTTTGTTTGCGGATTTTCCGTTATTAAATTCACTGTTGTTGTGCCAGTCAAGTTTTTCTTCAATGTTTTTCTTACATTTAGCAACGTATTTTTCATTATGGTTGTAATATTCATCAGTTATCTCTTTTAAAAGGTCTGAAACTTCATCTGAAATACGTTCAATTCGTTTGTTGTCAATTTCGTCTGCAGAAGCACCCCAGTCAAGACCGTCAAAAGGCGGGTTCATTTCCGGTGCTGTTTTAGTAAGCCAGCCGTTTGATTCATTTGTATAATCAACAGGTCCGCCTGTTTTTGTTGCAAGGTAAGGAACACCGGCAGTTTTAGCTTCCAGCGGTGTAATTCCGCACATCTCACGTCTTGAGGTGAATCCGCAGTGAGTTGCACAGGCAACCAGTTTGTTCGGAAACAGTCCGTCAACATACATTGCGTTATGTTTGTATTTGCCGCCATCAAGTTCTGCGATTTCTTTTAAAATTTCCTGAATAAGTCTGAAATCTTTCGCATTTTTATCCCATGGCAAATCGCCAGCACCGTTAAGCAGTTTAACTTTGAGTTTAATTTCTTCCGGTACATCTTCACGTTTCAAAAATTTAAGGAACCCTTTGTACATGTACGGATAGCCTTTTTGTTCATCCGGACGCCCCCAGCCCATGATAAGCATTTCATCAGGCTTGAATCTGGATAAACTTCCAAACACGCTTCTTCCGCCTTCAATTTGGGCATCGCTGAAGAAAACTTTATTTAAAGCATCGCGTCCTTCTTTTTCTGCATCTTCCAGAAGTCCTGTCAGCCATTGCGCATTTTTTATTCTGTTCGCAATTACTTCTTCAATATTATTTCCGTTATATTTGATTGGTGTAAATCCGGATTTATGTTCGGAAAGACCGTTATTGCCGCGTCCAAAATTAGATGTATTGTTATCAATACCTAAATTAGCCGGTGTTGAACCGTTAAGAGGGCTGATGGTTTCTATTTCTCTAAGTTCAGCACCAATTCCGGCAGCTACATCCATATCAGGGTTTTTCATTTCTTTGTCAAAATTTGGCGAAACTGTTCCGAATGTAACATTTTGCGGATTTATTTTTGCGGCTAAAATAGGAATTTTTGTCAGGTTATATGTATTGAAAAAGTCCTTGAATTTTCCGATAAAAGGAGCAAAAATTTTGTTTGTAAACGCTTTTTCTTCATCTGTAAGATTATGCCAGCCTTTTTTGCTGAAGGAATTGATAAGTTCAAATTCCGGCACCTGTTTTAAAGCTTCAATATCATCTTTGTCAAAGAGAATTCTAGCAAAAGCAAACGGGTTGTCCGTATGTCCTTGATAGTTTAGTCCGGGGTTGTGAGCTGAAAAGTGTGTACGGGTTCCGTTGTAGTAGTCATCTCCGCTTGCAGAAAGACTTGCGATATGGGAATACAAAGATGCAATCGGTCTGTCATGTCCCCAGAGGTTTGCAGGTTTCCAGTGGCCGAATTCTTCGGTATCCATCATTCTTTCGGCTTGCAGATATGCACGGCAGTAGTCAGAGTTGTTAATTTCGGCATCAATACCGTCATTTCCGCCGGAGCCGTACGTGTAAGGTTTCGGAGTTTTCGCAAGTTCTTTTGTCCATATCCAGTAGTTTGGAGTATCTTTAAGTTTGTTGTATGACGGATTTTCTTTTGAAATCTTGAAAATTTCGAAAGATACTTTCTGCATTTGCCCGAGGTCATCATCGGACATTCTTTCAATCTCGCCTCTGGCACTTGTTGGTTCAATGATACAATATTTGGTTAAACTTGTAGCCTCTTTGCCATCCGGCTCACTCATTATGACATATTTCAAATCATTTTTGTCGAAGTTATGCTGTTTTGCAAATTCATCAAGATTGACTCCGGGGGAGGCATGCAGAAATCTGTTGGCTGGGATTTGCTCCGGCAGTTTGCCGTTTTTGTCACGAAGGTCTTTTGTCCATAGAAATACATAGCCGCCTTTCGGGTTGTTAAATTCGTGTGCAGGCATGAAACTTCTGGCATCAAGATTTTCGTGTTTAATAAAACTCTGCGGAGCTTCATAGGTAACAACACCAAGCCCGCCCTGATAATCTTCGGAAAGTCCTGTTCCTCTGTTTTCGTATGCAAATGAAGCTATCTGATTTAGATTGCGTTCTCCTCCGGTGAATGTAATCATAGAAAATTGCGGTTTAAAACTCACTGTATCGGCTTGTATTGAGTTTGTTCTGACTTTTTGTCCGTAATGTTTTCGGCTCTGATGCACCCGATGAATATTGGCGGGCATGATAGCTTCTACACGCATAAGTATATCCTTGTTCCCTAATAATATTAATGTTTTGCAGAAAAGAGATAATCTCCTTCTATTATTCTAAAATACGGACAAAAATTTTTTCAATAGATATTGTTAAAAAAGTTAAGATATATTAAGTAAAGATTTTTTATAGTTTAAAGAATTTTGAACACCTTTAAAGTATTATTATTAAGTAGTTTAAATAAGGAATTTTCATGGACAGATTTTTCGGGATTTTCGGGATAATTTTCATATTTTTGATAGCTTTTGGAATGTCAAACAACAGAAAGGCTATCAACTACAAAACTGTCGGAACTGGATTTTTGCTGCAGATATTGCTTGCGGTATTTATATTTAAGGTTCCGTTGGGAAGGACAATGTTTTTGAAATTGGGTGAATTTGTTTCGAAAATTCTTGATTTTGCAAAGGAAGGCGGAAATTTTGTTTTCGGGCATTTGATGAGTTCTGAAAAACTGAGTGAAATATTTGGCGCAGGCGCGCAAATTTTTGCGTTGCAGCTTATTGCGTCTTTGATATTTATGATGATACTTGTGAATATTCTGTATTACTACGGAATTATGCAGCGTATTGTTCCGCTTCTTGGCAAAGCTATGAATAAGATTATGTCAGTCAGCGGGGCCGAGGCTCTTTCTAATGTTGCAAGTGCATTTGTCGGACAGATTGCAGCCCAGATAATGATAAGACCTTACCTTGCAAAACTTACAAGATCAGAGCTTCTTGCTTCAATGACAGGAAGTATGGCTTGTATTTCTGCGGCAACAATGCCTATTTATATAGGGCTCGGGGTTCCGGCGCAGTATCTTCTGGCAGCGTCGGTTATGGCGGCACCCGGCGCTCTTGTTATTTCTAAAATCGTTTATCCTGAAACCGGTACTCCTGAAACAAGCGAGGATATTAAAATCCATTTCAGCAAGCGCCGCAGGCCTTATATAAATCTCTTTGATGCAATATCTCAGGGAGCATCTGAGGGGATGAAAGTTGCGATAAATGTTATTGCGATGATTCTTGCTCTTGTTGCTCTTGTTGCATTTGTTGACTGGGTGCTCGGCGGGATTGGAAGGCTGATTGTTAATTATGCGCATATAAATTTTGCCTCGTTTGACCTTTCACAGCTTTCTCTGAGAATGATTTTAGGCAAAATTTTTGCAATATTTGCTTATTTTATGGGGGTTCCGGGGAATGAGGCAACTACAGTCGGTAGTCTTATGGGTACAAAGCTTGTGTTGAATGAGATGGTGGCTTATGTGGATTTGAGTACTTTACCGCAGGCGCTGTCGGAAAAGAGCTTTCTGATTGCAAGTATTGCGCTTTGCAGTTTCGGCAACTTCGGCTCAATAGCAATTCAGATGGGCGGGATTGGCGAGATGGCTCCTAACCAGAGAAAAAATCTGGCACGTCTTGGTGTAAGAGCACTCATTTGCGGAACTTTGACCTGCTATATGTCAGCAGCGATTGCAGGTATTTTGATGGGATAATTAAACATCTTTGTGAAGATATTTGCTCCAGTTTTCGTCAAGGTTTTTTATAAATCTGTGCGCATCAATTACGTCATCATAGCTTATCGGATCCGGCCCTTCTGTGACCTCAAAAGGCTCCGGTTCCTTTACGTTAATATCAGAAAATCCTAAAAATGCTATTCCGTAATTTTTTCCGCAATGTTTGCATTGAAGATTCACAACTAAAAGTCCGGCTTCGTCACGTTTTACCGTAAAAGAGTTCTCGTCAAATCCTTCTTTACAGACTGAACAGCACAGGTTTTTAAATAGTTTTTCCAGATTTTTTTTCATTACGTTCCTCACTTCTTATGTTATCAAAAATTTTAATTCTTTTTTGTAAAATTATGTTAATTTAACAGCCGGCATGGGTATAATATACATGTAAACTATAGGAGAGTTTATATGGAAGCTATTAATTTAATCTTATTCGGGTTTATCGTTTACACTGCGTTAATCGTAGTCCCAAGCATCTGGGAAGAATTAACGACAGAAGGTTAAGCCATTTACAATTTAGCAGACGTTGTGTGCGGATAAAAAGTTTCTTTAAAAATTTTTCAGTCGCCGGTTAGTGAAATTTAGGTTTTGATTAGTGTATAAATTACGTTAATTAATTTAACGTTTAATTTGATATGCTTTAAACCCTGAAAAAGATAAAAATGATTATTCGGGCAAAACTTCTTTGAGGCATTCAAGCGCAATATCGGTCACAAAGTCCATATCTTTGCGGCCAATTATTAATGGCGGATTAAAATATATAACATCGCCTAATGGGCGGAGTATCACGCCTTTTTGAAGTGCTTTTTTGTAAATCTGATAGCCTGTGCGGAGCTTGCCGTCAAGCGGTTCTTTGGTTGTTTTGTCTTTTACAAGTTCTATTGCATTAATAAGACCAATAGAGCGGACTTCTCCTACGTTTTTGTGCGGCAGAAATTTTTCTTTAATTATTTTATTAAAGTATTTTGCATTTTCCTGAGCCTGTTTTAATACGCTTCCGTCCGAGAGAATATCCAGTACTGCGTTTGCAGCAGCACATGCAAGCGGGTTTCCGCTGTAAGTGTGGGAGTGCATAAAGGCTTTTCCCTCGTTGTAGTCCGAATAAAATGCATCATAAATCTTCTGCGTTGTCACAAACATCGCACACGGCATATACCCGCCGGTCAGACCTTTTGAAAGACACATTATGTCAGGGGACACTCCGGCATGGTCAAAGGCAAACATTTTTCCTGTTCTGCCAAATCCTGTTGCGATTTCGTCAGCCAGAAGATGAACGTTGTATTTGTCACAAATCCGGCGGAGTTTTTTCAGGTAAAGCGGAGGATAAATTTTCATTCCGGCAGAGCCTTGCAGCATCGGTTCGACAAGGATTGCGGCGGTTTCTTGGCCGTATTTCTCAAACTGTTTTTCTGCATCTTCAAAGCATTCGCAATTGCAGTTTTCTCTTGTTTTGCCGTACGGGCAGCGGAAGCAGTCAGGGCCTTTAATCCTTATTATGTCCATCAAAATCGGTTTGTATAATTTTGTATAAAGGTCGCAGTCGCCGGCGGACAACGCCCCGATTGTTTCTCCGTGATAAGCGTCCGAGAGTGCCATAAATTTTGTTTTTTTCGGGTTTCCTGTCTGTGCGTGGTATTGAAAACTTACTTTCATTGCGGCCTCAATGGCTGACGAGCCGTTGTCCGTAAAATTAAATTTGCACAACCCCACAGGCAGAATTTTAGAAAGTTTTTCGCATAACGTGATTGCCGGTTTGTGAGTAAAATTAGCAAAAATTACGTGCTCAAGGCTGTCGATTTGTTTTTTTACAGCCTCATTAATCTTCGGGTTGCAGTGCCCGAGAAGGTTGCACCACCATGAACTTATTACATCAACATAGCGTTTGCCGTCCGTGTCATAAAGGTAAATCCCTTCACCATGGTCAATTACAATCGGTAAGAGAGTTTCGTAATCCTTCATCTGTGAGCACGGGTGCCAGATGTATTTTAAATCTTTTTGTGCCAATTCATTCATAATTTTTGCTCCGGTCTTTTTATATGTCTTTAAATAGTGGTTCGATTTTAGTAATATCAATCAATTCAGAATTCTTTTTAACTTCTGTCAGAACTTTTATTCCTGTCAGATTTTCAATTTGATTTTTGTTATCTCTGTGCATTATATCTGTTTTGTCATAATTGTTCAGGATAATCCCTTTAATATTTATGCCGTGATATTTGGCGTATTCAGCGGTCAGAACGGTTGAATTTATTGTTCCGAGTCCTGCGTCTGCAACAAGCAGGGTATCAAGGTTCAGAGCCTTTATTACATCAGGCAGAAGAATGCCTTCTTTAATATTAAAAGGGCATACAATTCCGCCGGCGCCTTCTACCAGTAGGTAGTCAAATTCCTTTTTAATTCTTTCAAAATCCGATTTTATTTTTTTTAGTTTAATCGGATTATTTTCCATTTCAGAGGCAAGATGGGGTGAAACTGCCGGTTTAAATATATACGAAACATAGTTTTCAGGCAGCCTGTTAATCCCAGCGTTTTTTAGTACATAAGCGCAGTCGCCCGGAATTATTTTTCCATCTTCGCTGATTTCAGCTCCGCTGAGTGCAGGCTTGTAGTATCCGCAATTCAATCCTGCATTTCGCATTGCTTTAACTATAAGTGCTGACACGTAAGTCTTACCTGTATCAGTGCCTGTCGCGGTTATAAAAATACTTTTTGTCAACTTCCTGCTCCTCAATCAAAAATGCGGTAACTTTATTTATAAAGTTACCGCATAATTATTAATATTCAAGTCTTATTCTTATAATGCACCGTCATTGAAGTAGTCGTAATGTCTTACGTCATCGTAGTTATAGTCAGCTTCAACGTGTTTTTCAACTCTTGCCGGAGCCGTGCTTCTGTGTCTGAGAAGAGCATCGATATTTGGTTCAAGAGTAAGTTCAAAGTGGAATCTTCCGTATTTTCTATCTGTTTCGTAACGGTTGTTGATGAGCGGATAACCCCAGTACAGTCTTGCACTCAAGTCGCCCGGAAGTTGTACTCTTAAGCCCATACCGAGTGAAGCGAGGAAGTAACTTCCATCATAATAGTCTTCGCTTGCTGTCGGGAATACGCCTGCATGGTCTGCAAAAATTGCACCTTTAACATATTTTCCAAGGAACGGTATTTTTTCGCCTGAACGCGGGCTTGTAATTTCTCTCGGAAGCAACGGGAACATCAATTCACCGCTTAAGTAGTAACCGTTTTTACCCATCAAGATACCTTCAGAATACCCTCTGACTGTTGCAAGACCACCGACCTGGAACTGATCAAGATACGGAATATGTTTGTTATTCGGTATTACCTGATAATTACCTCTCAATTGACCGATTACACCATGTGAGAAGTCATGCAGTCTGACAGCACTACCGTTAATTTTGACATAGCTTGACTGGCTGTCGAATATCGGAAATGCCATTGACACACCCTGGTTTGCATACCAAATACCGTATTTGGTATCTTTTCTCATGTTTAATGCCAGATCAACACTTGTGATTTCATCTACGCCAAGGTCGATAGCGTCATCAAAAATACTGGTTCTTGCACGTTTGTAGTTGCCGGCTAAGTAGCTTTTCAACTCAAATCCGGGCTTTCTGACAAGCGGTTGAGAGTAGTACAATGAATAGATATATGATTTACTTTTAAGATCTAAGTCTGTTAAAGGTCCCCATTTGATTTTGGCGAAGGTTGAGGCATACATAAAACCTATACGGCCGTCTTTTTTGTTTACGGGGAAGTTGTAATCAGCAAACGGGCTTATTGCACCGCCTGAGAAATATGAACCGATAGACAGGCGGTCTCTGTTATGGAACAAGCTGTCTGCATAAATCATTGCACCGCCTCTTAAGTGACCTGTCTGGTAACGGCCTGCGTTATCCATAATACCTACGATATGGAACGGGAAGTTTTCATGTGCTTTGATTGCAATATCTGTTGTTCCGGGGGTTGCACCGGCTGTAAGGTTTGCTGTCAGGTTAACCCCTTCATTGTATCTGTTGAAATCAAGAATATCCTGTTCTAATTCAACAATATCAAATAATTGGCCGGGTTCCTGTTCTATTCTGTCTGTAATGTATTTTGTTCTTGTCCATTTGTTGTCTGATACTGAAATATTGCCGACTTTACTTTCAATAAGTTCAATGTGAATGTTGCCGTTTTCTACTGTTTGTTCAGGCAAAAATGCCTTTGCTGTAACAAACCCTTTCTGTGCATATAAACTGTTCAACTGGTCTATAACTTTTTGAATATCACTGATAAATACATTTTTACCTACAAGCGGCTGAACAACGGAGTTAATTTCCTCAGCGGTTAAAATTGAAGAAGGTGAAACATCAATAGAATTAATATACACACCTTTTGTATCAATATCCTGAACCTGTCCCTGCATATATTCAGACGGTTGTGTGCCTGTATTATTTTGAATTACCTGAGCGCCGCCGCTGCCTTCAAAGTTTCTGTCCTGCGTGAATTGTTTGTAATCTTCATTTATTTCTTTTTCATCACGCTTGAAACGCATCATATCTGTATCGTGCTTGATACTTCCAGCTGCTCCGCCTTCCATCATCATCTGCTGAATAGAAACAGGCAATACAGGATCTGCGGCCTGTGCAGGATGTATGGCTGACGGTAAAGCAATAGCACAAAAAGCTGAAATTCCTAAAATAGCTTTTGTAACTCGTCTGTTAAGTTTTATCTTTTCCATCATTCACCTTTATCAACTTTATTAATCGATTAATAAATTATTGTTTTCATTCCTAATATTAGGATAAAAACAGCCGGATTTATTTTTTTGCTATAAAATTTACAAAAATTAATATTTTTATAAATTTCTTTATTCTGTTCCTTTTATTATATAGTATATTATTAGCTGTGTAAAGGCACTTAAATAAAGTTCACACTTCTGATTTATTTGATTTGATAAATATCATTCGGATGTTGTAGAAAAGTTTGTATAAATTTTAAGGAGGAGTTATGAATAGCAGGAAATTTGTAATATTTTTATTAGCAGTGTTTGCTTTTGTATCAGCCGGAGTTAATCTTGTGCGTGCGGAAGATGCCGCGTACGACGTTGCTGTAATTGATGTTCAGCAGGTTGTCGAAGAGTCTGCGCAGATAAAAAAACTTAAGCAGGAACAGCAGGCTAAAGTTGATGAGTTGATTAAGTATATTGAAAAAGTAAGAAAAGATGTTGCGCTTCAGTCTGATGAAAAAAAGAAGAAAAAATTGGAAGAAAAATTCCAGAAACAACTTATTAGCAAGAAAGAAAAAATAGATAAAGAATACATTAAAAAACTTGCAGGTATAGATAAAAATATTTCAAAAACCGTCGAAAATTATGCAAAAGACAATAACTATGACCTGATTCTTTCTAAAGGAACGGTGCTCTACGGCGGTGAAGACATAACATCAGCTATTATAAAAGCTGTTTCTGCTGAAAAGTAGACTTTTGAAAATGTGAATAATACAAAAATAAGGCTTAGTTTATACTAAGCCTTATTTTTATTTTTTGAAATTGTCAGGGGTTTGGCATGTGCCGGTTTCGTAATCTTTGCCGTTGTATTTATAACCTAAAATAAAACAGCGTTTGTTTGTTCCGTCAACCATTTTGCCGTCAATTTTAATCTTCCCTCTGTAAGGGCACGGGGTGTATTCATGTATTTTAAAATTAGAAGCCCCGGCTTCTGCCATACTCTTTAAAATTTGTTGCTTTGATGCGTAGCTGCTGCCTTCAAGTTCCGCTTTTACATAAAGTTTACCCATATTTTTGATTTTTAAATAATTGTTTGAAGACGGGGCGGCACTTGCTGCAACTGTGCTTAAGGCTATAATAATCATAAGGGAAAGTATTTTTATTTTGTTGTTTTGCATTCTGGCTCCTTTATTTTTGCTAATTATTTTAACGGCGTTTGTTTATTTTTTCAATACGTTAAACTCTTGAATTTTTGGGTTCTTTTCTTTTTATACCCAAAAGAGCCGGTTTTAAAACCGGCTCTTTTTTATGTTTGTTAATTTTAAATATCCTTGTATGAACCTGCAAATCTGTTTGTATAAACAGTATGAAGGATTTCGTGAGCTTTATGGGAATTCGGATGTTCGAGGAATTCCTGATAAAGCTTTTGAATTGAAGGATTCATATGCGACTTTCTCAGAGGAAGTTCGGTGTCTTCTTTATAAAGCCCTTCGGCGCGCTCCTGTTTAATTTTGCTGTTATCGCAGCTTCTTGGTTGTCCGCCGCCGTTGATGCAGCCGCCGGGGCAAGCCATAACTTCAAGCATCTGGAATTGTGCTTTACCGGATTTAATTTCCTGAAGAGATTTTTCGGCTTCTTTGAGCGTTGAAACTACTCTTACAACAAGTTTTGTTCCTTTTAAATCAAGTTCAATATCACGGGAGCGGTTTGTTGTGCCTCTCATTTGTTTGATATCAACGTTTTGCAAAATTTCGCCTGTTGCAAATTCGTAAGCTGTTCTGACAGCAGCTTCCGCAACACCGCCTGATGCGCCGAAGATTGTGCCGGCACCGGTGTATTCGCCGAACGGACTGTCTGCATCTTCACCTTTAAGCGCATTAAAGTCAATTCCGGCTTCTCTTATCATTCTGCCGAGTTCCTGAGTTGTCAGGACGTAATCCGTGTCCGGGCGTCCGTTATGCGAAAGTTCAGAGCGCTTGCACTCGTATTTCTTCGCCGTACAAGGCATAATCGCAACAACTACAAGATTTTCTCTTTCTATATTAAAGTGTTTCGGCACAAGTTCAACAAGAACCGGCGACAACATTGACATCGGAGATTTGCAGCTTGAAAGATGAGGCAGCATATCCGGATGCTGGTCTTCAAGATATTTAACCCACGCAGGACAGCATGAGGTAAACAGCGGAAGATTTTTGCCTGTTTTAAGTCTTTCAAGAAATTCTGTTGCTTCTTCCATAATAGTCAAGTCTGCGGAGAAATTCGTATCAAAAATCAAGTCAAATCCGATTCTTCTTAAAGCTTCGTTCATTTTTTTGATTGAATTTTCACCCGGTTCAAGCCCGAACATTTCACCGATTGCAACACGTGTTGCAGGCGCCATCTGGACTGCAATTTTTTTATTCGTGTTTGTAATTTCACCCCAGACTTTTTCAACATCAGATTTTATTGTAAGAGCACCTGTCGGGCAAACAGCCGCGCACTGACCGCAGTTTACGCAGTCAACCTGTCCTAAAGGTCTGCCGTTCATAGGCTGAACAACGGTTTTTGAGCCTCTGTTTGCAAAACCTAGAACAGCATGTCCCTGAAATTCCGAGCAGGCTCTGACACATGCACCGCAAAGAATACATTTGTTCGGATCTCTGACAAGCGAGGGTGAACTGTCGTCAACAGGAAGATAATCTTCAATTGATTTTTCCGGGTATCTGATTTTTTTGATACCGTATTCTTCTGAATATTTTTGAAGTTCGCAATTGCCTGATTTGTCGCAGGTCAGGCATTCTTTGTCGTGATTTGCAAGAAGAAGTTCAAGAACTGTTTTTCTGATTCTTCTTGTTCTTTCTGTATTAAGATGAATTTTTAATCCTGCCTCCGGCGGCATTGTGCAGGAGGATTGAATTCCTCTGCCTTCGATTTCCACAACGCACATACGGCAGGCGCCGAATGATGTTAAATCAGGACGGTAGCAGAAAGTCGGAACATTCATGCCGGCTTTTCTGATTACTTCCAGAATGTTTGGCTCGTCTGTGAATTCAACTTCCCTGCCGTCTATAAATAATGTTTTTTTATCTGTCATTTTGTTATTCCTTTATGGTTCCGGTTGATTGGCTGTAAGTTGAACGGTGATGAACAGCTTTTTAAACCAAACCCTTCAACACTTCAACCGTTCAACCTTTCAACTTACTCTAATACTATTGCTCTGAACGGGCAGCTTGCAAAGCAGGCTTCGCACTTGATACATTTAGACTGATCAATATGGTGCGGCTGCTTAACTGTTCCTGAAATTGCGCCGACAGGGCAGATTCTTGCACATTTTGTACAGCCTTTGCAAAGTTCTTCGTTAATTTTGACCTTTTTCATAGCCGTACAAACGCCTGCAGGGCATTTTTTGTCTTTAATGTGTGCGATATATTCTTCCCTGAAGTATTTGAGTGTTGAAAGAACAGGATTCGGAGCTGTTTTACCGAGTCCGCAGAGCGACCCGTCTTTAACAGCGTGCGCAAGTTCTTCCAATGTATCCAAATCCTTCATTTCGCCTTTGCCTGCAACGATTTTTTCAAGGATTTTGAGCATATTTTTTGTACCTTCACGGCATGGAACGCACTTTCCGCAGCTTTCGTTCTGCGTAAAGTTCATAAAGAATCTTGCAACTTCAACGATACAAGTTTTGTCGCTCATAACAACAAGTCCGCCAGAACCGACCATTGCGCCGGCTTTAATCAGGTTGTCATAATCCATTGGAATATCAAGATGTTCTTCCGTTAAACATCCGCCTGAAGGGCCGCCGATTTGAACAGCTTTGAATTTCTTGCCGTCACGCATGCCGCCGCCGATATCGAATACGATTTCACGGAGGGTTGTGCCCATCGGAACTTCAATAAGACCTGTGTTGTTAACTTCGCCTGTGAGTGCAAAAGTTTTTGTGCCTTTTGAAGTTTCTGTTCCCATTTGCGAGAACCAGTCAGCGCCTTTAAGAAGAATTACCGGAACGTTGGCTAAAGTTTCAACGTTGTTGATTAACGTGGGTCTGCCAAACAGACCTTTGTTTGCCGGAAACGGCGGTTTTGGTCTTGGCATACCGCGTTCGCCTTCAATTGACGCCATAAGAGCGGTTTCTTCGCCGCAAACAAATGCGCCGGCGCCTTCTTTGATATGAATTTCAAGTGAGAAGTTGCTTCCCATAATATTTTTGCCTAAGAAGTTTCTTTCTTCAGCGTCTGCAATTGCTTTTCTTAAACGTTTGATTGCAAGCGGGTATTCGGCACGTACATAGATGTAAGCTTCATCAGCGCCGATTGCGAATGCTGCAATTGCAATACCTTCAAGAAGTTTGTGCGGATCTCCTTCCATAACTGAGCGATCCATGAAAGCGCCCGGGTCGCCTTCGTCACCGTTACATACAACGTAAGATTTGCCGCCTCTGTTGGCTGCCGTAAATCTCCATTTTCTGCCTGTCGGAAATCCTCCGCCGCCTCGGCCTCTTAAGCCTGATTTTTCGATTGTATCAATTACAGCATCAGGATTGTTTTCTTCAAGAACTTTTGCTAATGCTTCATAACCTCTGACCGCAATTGCTTCGTCAATTGATTCAGCGTTAATGTTTCCGCAGTTTGCAAGAGCCGTACGGGTTTGTTTTGCGTAGAAGTTTATGTGCTCATCATCCTGAACATGCTGGTGGGTTTTGGGGTCAACGTAGAGAAGTCTTTCTACTGGTTTGTTGTTTTTGATGTGGCTTTCGTAGATTTCTTCAACGTCTTTTTCCTTAACTTTTACATAAGTTACGTGTTTATCCGGAATTACAACGAGAACTCCCTGTTCGCAAAAGCCGTGGCAGCCTGTCGGAACAACTGTCATTTTGTCGTAATCCGTCAAAACAGAAACATCAGCTCCGAGTTCTTTAAATTTTTCAATAACTTTTAAAGAACCGTTTGCAACGCATCCTGTTCCGGCGCAGACCAGAACTCTCAAGCCCTGAGTTTTAATATTTTCCTGAGCTTTCTTTTGTTCATCAAGTATATTAATATTCAATGCTGTTTTCTCCATTAGTTGCCCTCCTTAATCAATGTATCCAGAACAATTGTGATGGCATCGGAGGTCATCTGCGGGTAAACTTTGTCGTTGATTACGACAACAGGTGCAAGTCCGCATGCACCGAGGCAGCTTACTGTTTCAAGCGAGAATAAACCGTTTTCGCTTGTGAGTTGTCCGGCCTGCATATTTAATTTTGCTCTGATTGCGTTAAGAACAGGCATTGAACCTCTAACGTGGCAGGCTGTTCCGTCGCAGACTTTGATTTCAAATTTACCTTTCGGTTCCAGAGAAAACTGTGCGTAAAATGTCGCAACTCCGAAAACTGTTGCCGGAGATAACCCTTCTACTTTTGTACCGATATAAATCATTGCATCTTCAGGAAGATACCGGTAAACTTCCTGAACCTTTTGAAGCATTGCAATCAAATTGGACTTCTTACCACCGCAATCTGCGATAATAGTATCCAATTTAGATGTGTCAATACCATGAGGATTTCCTACACTCATTTTTCGACTCCTATTGTGATTTACTATTAACCCCGATTAGTGTATTTTTTACAACTTAATCTTATAAAAATTATCGCACAATGGTATTTAAAAAGCAAGTTTTTAAATCTCCGGTTTGCCCTGAGCGTGGTTTATTTGGATGATTTTTTGTTATAAAGATATGACAAAATCATTAAGCAAACTCCGAGTGTGAGTATTGCGATGAATTTGTATATAAGATCAACCTCTCTAAGGTCATGGAAAAATATTCTTAAAATCGAAATTATGCACAATACAATACCGGAAGCCTTGAGCCAGTTTGTGTTTTTGAATATTCCGATAGTTGTGATTATTCCGGAGTACAAAATCCAGCCGACGGATATAAGCCCCGAATCAAGTGTGTATTTTGAAATGATATCTGCTGTTTCGTAATTCATCAGAATAAAGCCGAAAATTATTGCAAGATATTTGTAAAAAATTTTTCCGGTCAGTCTGTTGAAAACAATGCAGGCTGCAATGCCTGATAAAAATGCCGCACATCTTATGTTAATTACCGGTATGTATGCTTCAACAGGAAAATAACGGGTTCCTGTGACAATAAGATATATTGTGGAGAATATTCCGGCAATCGCCGCAACAATTGAAACAAACGGTTTGCAGTTAGAGTCAATCGTATTAAGACGTTTTAAGTTTATCGTATAAGCAAATCCGAGAATGGAATTTGTCATGTTGTTTATAAAATCAGGTGAGGTGTTTTCGCCGATAAAGCGCTGAGTGATTATATTGTTCAATTCAAGTCCCATATAAAAATAAATGGATGTTATGCAGGCAAATTTGAAGGATTCTGCAATGTCAATGAATTTTTTGTCGTCTGATTTTGACAGCAGATAATATGAAGCCGCAGATGATAATATTACCGGTGTAAACATCAATAATCTTACGTTCCATACCGGTGTAAAGTCTTTGATACTCTTGATTGCAAACACTCCGTCAACAGGAATTATTGAAAATGTTGCAACCGCCCAGATTAATATTGTCCAGATTGCAAGCATTTTTAATTTGTATTTGCAGGCATAATATGCAAGAGCAGCAGCCTCAACAGCCCAGACATAGCATTTTGTTGTCGGAGATTCATCACATATAAAGCATACCGCCAAAAATGCCGCAGCAAGGCTCAAATTCAGATATTTTTTAAACTCTTGTTCTCTGGATTTGTTTAAATATGTGAATACCGCATAAATAAACGCTGCAGCAAGATTAATGTAACCAAAATGAATGTAAGTGTTGTTATCAGACTCTATCAAAAGCAAAAGTCCTGTCAAAACGCCGAGGTTTATGTAAGATAATACGCAGCCTTTTTCTGTATCCGACTGTGTCATTAAATCGTAAATTACATATACACCCCACAGAACAAGAGGCATCAAAATATTAGAGTCACTGCCGCATAGAATAAGCGCCGATATAAATGTCACGCAAAGGTTTATGTTGTTTGTAATCCCTCTGGATTTGTTTCTGTAAGTGTACAAAAGTGTCAGAATGTTTATGAAAATAAAATATCCGAACAAAAAGTTTGATGACGTTTCAAACTCCGCATTCAGCAAAAAAGGCGTTATGTAAGCTGCAATAAGGCTTATCACAAGCATTGAAACAGTCTTAAGTTTATCCGCAAGATAAAATGCCGCAAGAAGAAGCGCTGAGGCTACAATTACAGTTTGCGGAAGATCGAAAAACTTGAACAAAATTCCGGCGCAGTATGTCGAAATAAACAGTGCGCCAAAACCTGTTCCTAAAAGAACTTCCGAAAAACTACGCATATTGGGTTTTGCATTAAGTTTTAACGCCCCTATCATCATCGCAAATCCCGCTAAATACCCCAGTGCAGTTTTTAATCCATCCGTGAATACGAAATACGGAGATACGATTTTTATTAGTATAACAAGCCCGATGAGTATTGCAACGGCGCCGATTTTGTTGAAGATATTTCCTAAAAATATATTTTCAAAAGAGGAAGTCTGTTTTTCTTTTTGGACAATTTTTGAGTCAGGTTGGTGCGTTTCAGTTTTTGCACAGGTAGAAAATAAACATTCATCGGGAATATCACTTATGGATTCCGGTTCCATTGATGCCTGAGGCGGTTCCGGCTTTTCGACTGCCTGTGTATTAGCAGGCTCAATATTTGAAGACAGTTCTTTTGTCCTGATTTTGTCAGTCAAAAAATTTTCTTTCAGCGCCTGAACAGTGTCCGAAAGCTGTGTTAATTTATTCTGGATTATAAAAAGCCAGATTGCTATCAAAATAATTCCAATTACAGTCATCATATCCCCTTTACTTTTTTATTTATAATAACCTGATGCTGCGGCAAATGTCAATTTGTTAAATAAGGTACTTATATGACAAATTCCGCAGATACAATAAAAGTCTGTCATTCTTAGGGCGCGAAGCGGCCGAAGAATCTCCTTGCATTGAAATATGTCATTCAACGAGTAGTTCGGATTTACTAATCCGACAAATAAAAAATATGTCATTCTGAGCGTAAGCGAAGAATCTCCTCAAAAACCGATGGGATTCTTCGGTCGTTTCACTCCCTCAGAATGACATGGAAATTTTATTATAATGTTCGTTCTTTTCTTTTGTTGAAATATGGTACTTTCTTGTACCGACAAGAAAGTACCGCAAAGAAGCTCCCGACCTGTGCTTCATTCGCTAATCAATTGTAACCGTTTCAATCGAAGCGAGTGAACTCGCTTACGCTCAAACAACACTTGCTTTGATGTCCTGAAACTGAACATTGATTGCTCATTCTGCAATGGTCGGATTAAAAACTTTCAACTACAATATTTTGTCATGCTGAGTTTATCTCAGTATCTCAACTGGATTCTGAAATAAATTCAGAATGACAGTGAAGGACAAAATATTGTAGTTGAAAAAGCGACCGCTGTCCGCGCAGGACATAATTATAAAATAATGAATAGTTTATTACTGTTCTAAATGTCAATTTGTTAAATGTTTTTTGCACAGTAGTCCTTAACAGGACAAATATCACATTTTGGGTTGACCGGTTTGCAGATGTTCTGCCCGTGGGTGACAAGAAGAGTATTTATATCCATCCAGTATTTTTCCGGTAATTTTTTTCTCAGGGCAAATTCAGTTTCTTCAGGAGTTCTGGTTTTTATATAACCGAGGCGGTTGAAAATTCTATGCACGTGTACGTCTACGCAGATTGCTGGTTTTTGAAATCCTTTTGCCATAACTAAATTTGCGGTTTTTCTCCCTACTCCGTTGAATTTTGTCATTTCTTCAATTGAGTCCGGAACTTTAGAATTGTATTTTTCAACAAGGGTGCGCGAAAGCTCCACAATCTGGCGCGCTTTGTTTGCGTAAAATCCGACAGGATAAATCGCTTTTTCTAAAGTTTTGACGTCGCATTTTGCAAAATCTTCCGGAGTACGCCCGATCTCCAGCATTCTTAATGTCGCAGGATATGTTGTTTTGTCGTTAGTTCTGAGGCTTAAAATGCAGGCGATTAAAACAATATACGGGTCGCGAATATCTTCCATAAAGTTTACAAAATCGCTTCTTGGCTGGTCTGCCTGTTTTAATTTTTCTACAATTTCGTCAATCATAAAATAATTTTATAATTAAAATTTTGTAGTTTCAATAAAGTATTAATGGAAGTTATGTCGCAAATTTCGTCAAAAATCTTCAAAACAGCGTCATACTGAACGTTAGTGAAGTATCTCAATAACAAGATTCTTCGGACTTTAGTCCTCAGAATGACGGATTATTATAGTATCAGTGGAATTTGCTATATAGCTCCAATATTAATAATCTTGAAAATATAAAAAATATATGGTAGTATGTTAGTGTAGAATATTATAGGAGCTGAAAAGTATGACAGGACAAGGTTTTAGGGGGGGGGGGGGCACCCGCAAATAAGCTCCTGAGAGGGTTTACGATGGCCGAAGTTTTGATAACTTTAGGCATTATCGGTATCGTTGCTGCTATGACTATCCCCGGGCTTATGGGCAAGTATAAAATGAAGGCCTTTGAAGTGGCTTTCAAAAAACAGTATTCAGTTTTACAAAATGCCCTGAACTATATAACTGCAGAGTACGGGATAGGTGCGTGTTACATATATTATACAGGAACCCAGATGTCTTATGAATACCGGACTGATGAATGTTTATTGCTTGAAAAATATCTTATTGAATCTTTAAATTTGAAAGAGTATGACGGTGATGACTTAAAAACAAAATATGCGGATCAGGAAACTGTTTATGCGCAGGGCGGTGAGTCTGTAAATAGATATTGCAATTACAGTCATATTGTCAGAAATGCCAATGTTTACAGAACAAATGACGGTACAATTCTGATGTTTGATTTAAAAGGCGATGTTTTGCAGATTATCCTTGATGTAAACGCTGAGGGCGGGCCTAATAAATGGGGTTATGACGTATTTATGCTTGCTCTTTCAAATCATAACAAGTATACAAGCATGGATAACCAGATTTATCTGACTGACGAATTCTGTTCAATTATTGAGAAAGGCGGAAAATATCCGCGAACTATCCTTAGAAATCAGAAATTTAACAATGAGGACGAAGATTTTCTGTGGTAAATTTTTGAAATGCACTTCTAAAAATCAGGCGTTTTTATTTGCCAGCAAATCCTCAACGTCAATTTTTGTTCTGAGTTTGAGCGCATAAATGTTGTCGCGGTTGAAATTTTTAAGTTTGACCGCGTCTTTTTCCGTTGTGATGATGGTGCCTTCGGGAAGTTCGTCTTCTTCGTATCTGTGATGGTCGTCAAAAGTCAGAGTTTTTGTAATTCTGAAATTGCCCAAAAATTTATAAAACTGTTCCGGCTGACCGATTGCAGAAATTGCCGAGGCTTCCG
The DNA here is from genome assembly GCA_944325605.1 of Candidatus Gastranaerophilales bacterium. Taxonomy (GTDB): domain Bacteria; phylum Cyanobacteriota; class Vampirovibrionia; order Gastranaerophilales; family Gastranaerophilaceae; genus Scatenecus. The sequence goes on along the minus strand of CALVAX010000007.1, from coordinate 44,780 downwards.
AGTCATCGGGCAGAATTTCGCCGGTTTTTATATTGTAAACGTAATCAGGTTCCGTATAGCAGAGAATTGTCGGAATTTTCATCTTTTTGTCCGTAATTTTTGCAAGTTTTTCAGCCTTTTCGTGGTTCGTATTTTTGCTCACAATTACCATTCTGTCTATTCTTTTGAAGGCTTCTTTTCCTTCTCTTAAAGGACCTGCCGGAAGAAGGTTTTCGTTTCCGTAAAGCTTTTCGCTGTCGACAAGCACTATATCAAGGTCGCGTTTAAGTTTTCTGTGCTGAAATCCGTCGTCTAAAACGATTTTTGTCACGCCGTATTTTTCGATTGCGTATTTTGCGGCCTCAACCCTGTTTTTAGACGTTATTACAACAGCACCAGTTGTATTCTGCGCAAGCCAGAAGGGTTCATCTCCCGCAAGCCTTGCGTTATAAAAAATTTCTTTTCCGTCAGAAATGATATTAATTTGTTTGTTTGAAAGCGCACCGCCGTAACCGCGTGAAATTATTGCTGTTTTTTCGCCCTGAGATATAAAATATTTTGCAATCTGCGACACTACAGGAGTTTTGCCAACCCCGCCTGTCGTCACGTTCCCGACTGAAACTACAAAAGCATTTACTTCTTTCTGCTTTAAAATTTTTTTGTCATAAAGATAATTCTTTAATCCGCTTCCAGCCCCGTAAAACAACGAACAAAATTTCAGAACTCCAAAAAGTATTCCGCCTGCGTTTTTGTCATAATGAATTTTGGTTATTTCTGTTTTTAAACTCATCAGAAGTTAATTTTCCCTCTTACTTTCAATGATGCAATCAGTTTTTTGTCATCTTTGATTTTTTGTTCAAGAGTTTTTTCCTCAGATTTAAAAACAAAGCCCCTTAAAGAATCATCAGCTTTCCAATTCTGAACAGCTTTATCAATATGGATTTTGCCGGAATTAGAAAATACATTAATTAAATCCGGCTCAAACTTTTTATGAAGTTCATACATTGAGCCCTGTTGTTTTCTTAGCGTGTAATGTACAAATTTTTTCATGTCGGATGTGCCGAATCCTGTGAATTTTGTTGTATTAACAGGGGTAATTTTCATTATTTTTCCTTTCTTTTTTAGAACATCAGCCGCCAGAGTAAAAATCTCTTATTTAATTTTTCAGAGAATTTTTTCAAATTGCATGTTGTAACTTTTGTATCGTCAATAATTGTTTGTAATTCGGTTTTCTTTTCTGGCGTCATCTGGTTTACTGTTGAAAGCGCCATATTAAGGTTAATCATTGCTTTGTTTGCATTTGATACAGCACTTGTCAAATCTTTTTTCAACTGTTCATCTTTTGTAAATCCATTAATATAAGTACTGATTTCATTTGCATTATGTGCGATTTCTCTTATATCAGCAGCCATCTGTGTGGCTTCTTCATCGTTTCCTATAATTTTATTTATATTCTGTGCAAGCTGATCAAGCGAATTTGCCGTAGAAAGCATTGTCGTTTTGAATTCCGGATCGCCTATAATTGTATTGATATTTTCAGACATTTTGTTGAAGTCTTTTGAAGTTTGATCCAGCAGAGCCATCAACGTATCGATATCTTCTCTTGAAGATTCCACAATAGCGTCGATTTTGCTCATAGTATCCGCTGTTTTGGCGGTTAAATCATTGATGTTTGTGACAGAATCTTTCAATTCTGCAATAACTTCATCTGACAGCAGATTATTAACTTTCTTATTTGTTTCAGTCAAAGATTCAGCTGCCTTATACTGCCATTCCATAAAGTCTGATATTCGCATCGGTTCAACAATTGTATAAGGAGAAGTTTGAGTCGGATAAGGAAGGGTTATATCATCTAAGGTTGAGACAAGAAGAGCTTTTTCTCCTTTTTCCGTAACCGTTTCCCCTTTCAGAAATTCCGGCAGAATAAGCCCCGGAAGATTGATTATATAATCAATCTTGTATGCATTATTTGTCTTAATTGTATCCTTGATATTGTATGGCAAAACTTCTCGTGAAACGATTTCGATATTTTTAATTTTTCCGACATTGTAAATTTTATCATCAAGTTTCATTTTTACATCATCATCTTTATATAAAACATCTTTGTTTTTCATCGGAATAAAAATTGTACGTGTTTTAGGCGGAGTAATTTCAAGGAAAAGTTCGCCGATTAAGCCGGACTGCTGAATTGAAAACACTGAAGCTTTTGGAATTTCAATTCCGGGTTCAGTAATAACAAATTTAACATCAACATGACTGTTTTCGTTGTCAATGACAGGTTTAATTTCTTCAACCTGCCCGACTTTCAATCCCATCATCTGAACGCCTGCACCGGGGCGCATGCCATTGACATCTTTGAAAGTTATTTCAATACGTTTGGCAGAAGTAAGAGCCCTTCCTTTTACCTTAAGAACAACTCCCACAAGCAAAACCAGTGATAACAGAGTCAAAAGCCCGACTTTAAAAGATGATGAAAATCTCATTAAATCCCTTTCTTTAATATAGCTAAAGTTATTGTATCAGAAAAAATAATTATTGCAAAAATGTTAAAGAAGACGATAAGACGAAAAGTTCGTTACGTAAAAGAGTTTCACTCTCCCTTGAGGGGAGAGGGAATAATTTCTTAATGAGCGTAGCGAGTTTAGAAATTCGGGTGTGGGTGATTTGCTTTTTTAATAGCCTTTGCATGACAAGACTTTTTTGTTGGACAATTATGCCCAACCTACAGACTAGGGTGAGGGGGGACGGTAAAGTGAAGCGTGAAGGGTGAAGAGTGAGGAGAGTTGAAGGGGTGAAAGGTTGAAAAGTTGAAATGTTTGTTGCGGAAAACGATACTAATGCGATAGGGCACTAGGAAGTTACGGAATAAAAGACGATAAGACGTAAAGGCGTTAAGACGAAAAGTTCAAAACAAAGTGAATAAGTGAATAAGTAAATAGGTGAATAAGTTCGTAACGAAATAAAAGGCAATAGGAGTTTTTTATAAATTCCGATGAGGGTGAAAAGGGGAATTGTTTAACAGTGCGTAGCACAGAAAAGAACTTATTCACTTTATCACCTATTCACTTATTCACCTTAAATAAAGGTGATAAGAAATCGTCCATTGTGTCTATCACTGTCATTCTGAGGGAGTGAAACGACCGAAGAATCCTTTTGCGTTTTCAGAAGATTCTTCGGCTTTTCGCACTCGCAGTAAACGGGTACGGCTAACGCCTTTCACCCTCTGCTCGTGCGCCTCAGGATGACGTTGGGTGCCTGAAACTATCTTGGATTATTCGGGGTGCGTGCGGAGTAACGTCCGCCCCGCACCTTACGGGTTCCGCTTTGCTTCACCCTACCGAAATCCGCAAACTCAGGATGACAAAGTGTGGCGGAATTTACCGCTCCGCTATTGCGGCGATGGGTTCAACTACAATATTTTGTCATGCTGAGTTCATCTCTGTAGCTCTATGAGATTCTGAAATAAATTCAGAATGACAGTGAAAGACAAAATATTGTAGTTGAAATTTTTAAATCCGACCATTGCGCAGCGAACAATCAATGTTCCGTTTCAGAACAACAAAGCAAGTGCGGTTTGAGTGCGAAGCACAAGTTCACTTGCTTCAATTGAAACGGTTACAATTGATTAGAGAGTGAAGCGCCGGTCGGGAGCTTCTTTGCGGTACTTTCTTGTCGGTACAAGAAAGTACCAAATATAATTGAATGAAATTAAAATTTACCACAACCTGCAATGCGCGTTACGTAAAAATTTAATCCTATCTCTCTACTCAAGATAATTCGCCAGAATATTCCGTATGTAATTCTGAGTTTCCTTATACGGAGGAACCCCGTCGTACTTGTCAACTGCGCCGGGGCCGGCATTGTATGCCGCAAGCGCAAGTATTATATTCCCATTATATTTGTCGAGCATTGATTTGAGGTATCTTGTGCCGCCGTCAACATTTTGAACAGGGTTAAACGGATCTTTAACCCCGAGGCTTGAGGCTGTTGCCGGCATAAGCTGCATAAGCCCCATGGCGCCCGCTTTTGACTTGGCTCTTGTGTTAAATCCTGATTCCTGCTTGATTACAGCTTTAATCAAATCCTCATCAACCCCGTGTTTTTCAGCAATCTGGGAAATCATTCCCAATATTTGGTGCTTTTGCATTTGCTGCGGATTTTCTATAGAAGGCATTCCTTGCGGAAGTTTTACTTCCTGAAGTTCTTCAAGCGCAGTATTCAGAGTATTCACGGGATTTGTGTTTTTGAGAAGATTTGCATTAACGTTCATTCCCTGCGGCCCGCGCAAAAGTGAGCCGAAATCCGTTGTCGAAGCCTTCAAAATATTTTCAAAAGACTGGACATTTGCTCGCGTGTTTGGGTAAATTGTATCAATGGGGTTCTGGTTTTGCGGAATTTCAGGCCCGTTAATCTGGTTTCTGAAATTGGCAACACGGTTTTGAAGCTGTGCATATCTTTGCATAGCCTGCGCTTTGCCGCCTGAATTTAATAATCCCTGTATCATTTCCGAAAACATTTTTTCGTCCCCTTGTCTTTGCAGGATAAAATCATGACTCTGTCCCGCATTATTATTCTATAACCTGTAACCTTCTTTGTTATCCTCTATTTGAATTAATGATTTTTCTTCAAATGTCAAAAATTATTTAAACGCTCAGCCTGTTCTCTTACTCCTGTGCGGGCTGTATGCTTTTCAGTTTGCAGGATTAAAGACGTAATTATTTAATAAACATGCAATCCCCGTATGAGAAAAATCTGTATTTATTTTCGATTGCTTCTCTGTAAGCCTCAAAAATAAAATCCTTGCCTGCGAGTGCAGACACAAGCATCAAAAGCGTAGATTTGGGCAGGTGAAAGTTTGTAATAAGTTCGTCAATAACCTTGAACTCATACGGCGGGTAAATGAAAAGTTCGGAGTGATCGCGGCAAGCCTTTATACAGCCGAATTTTTGATATGCAGTTTCTAAAGTTCGGACGGTTGTTGTGCCGACTGCCACAAGCTTTTTGCCGTTTGCTTTGGCTCTGTTGATTTGCGCTGCCGTTTCTTCCGTAATCTCAAAGGTTTCGGAGTGCATTTTGTGGTCAAGAATATTTTCGCATTTGACAGGGCGGAAAGTGCCCAATCCTACGTCAAGTGTTACGTAAGCTATTTCAACACCTTTATCTTTGAGTTTTTCTAAAATTTCTTGCGTAAAATGCAACCCTGCGGTCGGAGCCGCAACAGAACCTTCATCTTTTGCGTAAACTGTCTGGTAGCGTTCAAAATCAAGCTTTTTTATGTCTTCATTTGCCAGTTTTCTCTCAATATATGGCGGAAGAGGAATGTTGCCGTTTCTGTGCAGAACGTCCAAAACATCTCCTTCATAAAGAAGTTCAACGATCCAGCCGCCGTCTTCTTCTGTTTTTTCAATTGCTTTGACCGAAAGTTCGCCGCTTATTTTGATTATAGTATCCGGCTTAATTCGTTTTGAAGGTTTTATCAGAACTTCCCAGTAAGAACCGTGTGCCGGCTGAACTGCCGGAGAGTCTGAATTTTGGATTGTACCGAGGTTTTTAAGCAAAAATACTTCTATTTTTGCCCCCGTGTCCTTGTGCCCGATAAGCCGCGCCGGCATAACTTTTGTATTGTTCAGAACAAGGATTGAATTTTCGTCAATAAAATCGACAATATCATAAAAATGCTTGTGCTGAATTTTGTGTGACGACCTGTCAAGAACCAGCATTCTTGAATTTTCCCGCTTGTCTGCCGGAAGCTGTGCAATTAATTCTTCCGGCAAGTCATAATCAAAATCCGATACAAGCATTTTTTAACCTCTATTTCATCCCGAATTTTTTCTTCAAAGTGTCGAGGATAGAGCCGTTAACATCAGGAACTTTAGTGTTGTTGTCAACAATTTCAGCTTCAATAACTTTAGAGCCGTCAGTTGCCTGAACTTTTTTTGCTTCTTCTTCGGCATCAATCTGTTTGTTTACAATGATTGTTTGCAGTACCTGAATTATGTTAGACACAATCAGGTAAATCAAAACACCGGCAGGAATCGGGATTATTACAAAAGTTGCAATAATCATTATCGGCATAAATGTGCCCATTGATTTCTGTATGGCCTGCTGGGTCGGATCTTCCGGAATATTCTTTTGATTTTGCGCCATCATCAGTTTCTGCGACAGCCACATCGTAAGTCCGAATAATGCAATCAAAACAAGCACATCCCAATGGAAAGACCGTTCAACAGCTTTTGAAGGAACTGATGCTGTCAAAAGCCCGTCATGACGTTCAAATGTAACTTTTTCTGTTTCTTTGGTGTTAATATCAGTTATTGTCATATCAGCCTTTTGAATCTGGTCAAGCTGGCTGAACTTTAAGTCTAACTGGTCAAGACTTACTTTAAAGTCAATATTTTCTCCCGGTACAAGTTCTCCTTGGATTTCAAGCGCTTTATTCGGTTTGTCAACTTTCACATTTTGAAGAGTTTCTGTCGGCAGGTAAACCGTTGCAGTTTTCCCTAAAATAAATGTATCGTACTTAGAAGCCCCCATAACACCGTCGTTAGAAATTCCGGCTGTTGCTCTGAGCGTTGTTGCAAGGCTGTTTATGAACATAAAACTTGAATCACCTGCAATTTGGATAAACTGCGGACTCATTAACGCTGAATATAACAAAATGAAAACCGGCATCTGAATAAGCAGCGGCAGACATCCGCCCATCGGGTTAAACTTGTGTTCTTTGTAGAATTCCATCAATTTTTGCTGCATTCTTTGCGGATCGTTTTTATAGCGTTCCTGAATGGCTTTCAGTTTAGGCTGAAGAGTCTGCATCTGACGCATAGAGCGTTGCTGCGACACGTTCAGCGGCCACAAAAACATTCTGATGATGATAGTTAAAACAATAATTGCTATTCCATAGCTTCCGACAAACTGTGCGAGCATTTTCAATGCTTCAATGGTTAACGTTGTAAAATCCAATTTCCCTAATCCTCATAATAAATATAAATGTATATAAATAATCTTATAACAAAAATACTTATCGTCAAATAGTTTTAAAGTGAGGAGTGAAGAGTGAAGTGTGAGGAGAGTTGAATAGTTGAACGGTGGAATGGTTGAAAAGTTTGTTACTGAAAAAGAAGCTAAGGCGCTAGGGCACTAAGGCACTAGGAGGTTACGGAATAAAAGACGATAAGACGTTAAGACGATAAGTTCAAAACAAAGTGAATAAGTAAATAAGTGAATAGGTGCGTTATGTTTAATTAAAATTTGCGCGGAGCGCCGCAAAGAACTTATTCACTTTATCACCTATTCACTTATTTACCTTAAATAAAGACGATAAGAAATCGCCCCATTTTGTCTCTCACTGTCATTCTGAGTTTATCTCAGAATCTCATCGGGATCCTGAAATTAATAGACAGGTCAAAAAATATTGAACGGTATTTAAAGACTTTCTGACGTTGAGTATGTGTTCATTGGTACAACCATTTTATCGAAGTCGGGATATTGAACAGCGATACAAATATACGATAAGTAATTACAATAAAATAATAACGCTAATATAACTTGTGCTATAATAAAAACATGAAACAGAAGGTGTTACAAATCGGCTTAATTATAATCATTCTTACTATTTTGGTTTTAGTGTTTATTTTCGTAAAAATTACTAATAATTCAAATATATCTGATGTCGAGAAAAACTATCAAAAATCATTGAAATATATAACCAATCAATCAGGAGTTAAGCATTTTCCTGCAAAAATACCTGAAAATGCCAGAAATATAAAAATATATAAAGATGCCGGTTATTTTGGAAGTGAAAAAATTTATCTTAAATTCATAACAAATAAACAATATATTCAGAATGAATTATCAAAATATGATTTTGTGGAAGTTGAAAACCCGGAAGAAAGAAATCGCAACTTGGAATTTTTGTCCTTATCTCCCGGAAACATAAGTTTATATACTTATAACCTTTATATAATTAAGAAAGGCTGTAATGAGCGAAGGAGATGTTTTTCATACGGGATTGCCGTAAACAACAAGTTAAATGAAATATTATATTATTACAGTTCTCCGGATTAAAAATAAAAAAGATGTTCCGTTTTGCAGGAATAAAATTCAAATAAATTCTTTATCTGTCACTTAAGAATTTATCTTTAATCCACCACCAAATATACAAAATAACATAACTTGTAAATCCGGTCAGGCAAATTATATTAAACGGAAATCGTTCCGGACAGTTAAAATCAAAGATAATTGGGGATATCATTGTAATTAACAAAATTCCGATTTTCCATTTCCAACTGTGCTTTAGATTATGGATAAACTTTAACAATATAGCTTCTTTGCTATGTTTTTCCATATATCCGTACAATATCGGCAGTGCAACAACCCGAATAATAGTAGTTAATAACATCAATAACAAAAGGAAATATAAAATATAATCAGGTGTAGATTCACTTAGTAAAGCAAAAATCGTAAAAAACAAAAGAGTGGCTTTGTAATCAATTAAAAAATAATTAACCGCCAAAACTATAATTACGTCATTCCAATAATATTTTAAAATATTCATAAATGTATTTTATCAAAAATATGATGCACCCAATTAAAAAAAGAAAATTTTATCAATACAAACAGTACAGGCTCAACCAATGGTTGTTCAAGAGCAAAAGTTGAACAACGGAGAGATTGTGCAAATGTGTGTGTGTGATAATGGTAGTTATGGCTATTGTACATCTGAAGATGAATACAAGGCTGTTAATGCTTACCAAAATTCAAAACACCAGACTAAGATACAGAAGTTTAATACAGGAGTAAATAATACAGTGAATACAATAATATCTGCTAGACGGTGTAAGAGTCATTGGAAACTTTTTATAGGGATATGGGAGTAAATATAAGTTGTTTCACAATAGTAAATAATGTCTTGAAATTTGTAGTTCAATGTGTTATTATGTAGTATAATGCAATACAAGGAGATAATATGGCTTCTGAACAATTTTCACTAAGATTATCAAAAGATACTAAATGCCGCCTTGAAGAACTTGCAAAGGCTACCGGCAGGACTAAAGCATATTTGGCTATAGATGCTATTGAAAAATACCTTGATATGGAAGCTTGGCAAATTAGTGCAATTCAGCAAGGAATAAAAGATATTGATGAAAATAACTATGTTTCAATAGATGATGTGAAAAAGGATTGGGGCATTGAATAGTGGCTTATAAAGTTAAATTTACATCATCATCTTTAAAAGATTTAAAATCCATACAAGAGTATATTTATGAAAATAATAGAGAAGCAGCCCAAAAGGTTGTTGCACACATTATTGAAAAAATAGAAACTGTTATAATACCTAATCCGGCAGCTGGCAGAGCAGGAAGAGTATTACGAACAAGAGAACTTGTAATTTCAAAATATCCATATATTGTTCCTTATCAGGTGAGAGATGATGTTATTTATATTTTGAGAGTTTTACATACATCAAGAAAGTGGAAGTTATAAATAACTTTAAAATCAGAATTGGAGAAATTGCCGAGAATAAGCGAATATGTTTTTCAAATCCAACAACGAAAACAAAATATAAAAACATTAAAAAGACATTTTCAAGAACAGTAGCAAGAGCCGGCATTCCACATATAACATTTTATGAGCTAAGACATACAACAGCTTCCAGATTAAACGAAAAAGGTGTAGATATACTTACAATTAAAGAAATACTCGACCACGCAGATTTAAAAACGACACAACAATATACACATATTCCAAGAAAGAATATTTTAGACGCAGTAAACATTCTTGAAACATACTAATGTATTATAACGTATTTTAATCAGACCAGTCGAAAATCAGTCGCAAAATAAAATTTAAACATAAAATAAAGGCTTTAGAAAATCTCTAAAGCCTTTATTTATCAATGGTCGGGATGACAGGATTTGAACCTGCGACCCCCTCGTCCCAAGCGAGGTACGCTACCAAGCTGCGCTACATCCCGAAGTTTATGGAATGACGCTCCCAAACCTCTCGCAAAACGATACTCAATCGTTTTGCTCGGCAGAGTGCTACATCCCGATAAAGAATAAAATTGTCAAGATTCGTTCCGCAGCTTGGCAGCTACGCTACCACCCCTCCATCTTTTTTGATACTCAATCAAAAAAGCGGAGTCCTTGCTACATCCCGAAGTTTATGGAATGACGCTCCCAAGCCTCTCACAAAACGATACTCAATCGTTTTGCCCGGCAGAGTGCTACATCCCGATATAAAATTGTCACGAGTCACATTTGCGCTCAAATTCATTTTAGGGCAAATATTTCTGTAAGTCAATATTTGCAGATTTTAACTGACAATTACTGATGTTTTGTACTAATTTCCGGTATGAAGCCGCAATTTTGGTGTCTGATATTAAATTTTGTTCGTGTTAAACTTCTTCAAAGTCGGACTTTTCTGCTCCGCAAAGCGGACATACCCACTCATCCGGCAGGTCTGCAAATTTTTTGTCCTCTTTTTCTTCATCGTATATGTAGCCGCATAATTTGCAAATATATTTCATTTTATTAACCTCCTTTTCTAATATTGTAATCTGTGGTATTATGTGCCTATGGGAACGATTAATTATTTTAAGCAGAAAGTTTATTATTCGGATACTGATGCCTATGGGGTCGTCTGGCACGGTTCTTATCTCAGATGGCTTGAAATGGGACGGGTTCAATGGTGCGAAATGTCCGGGCATAACCTTCTGGAACTTGAAAATCAGGATATCGTGCTGCCGGTTGTTAACCTCAATGTCCGATACAAAGCTTCTGCAAAACTTAATGATAACTTGATTATAGAAACCGGTGTTTCCAAATTCAACGGTCTTTCGGTTACATTCCATCAGGCTATCAGGTCTGAAGATAACCTGAAAGTTTTTATAGAAGCTGATGTGGAAGTTGTTGCAATAAGCAAGACTTCCGGAAAGTTGTACAGACGTATGCCGGCTGTTCTTGCTGATGTGTTTAATAAGGAGGTAGAATGCCTGCTTCCCGTTTAAATAAGTTTATTGCATCCTCAGGTTTGTGCTCCCGCCGGAAGGCTGATGAACTTATTGAAAGCGGAGTTGTCTTTGTCAACGGAAAGAAGGTTACGGAACTTGGGTTTCTGGTGCAGGAAAAGGACAAAGTTGTTGTAAATCAGAAGCTTATAAAGCCTGTTAAGCACGAATATTACAGATTTTATAAGCCCGCAGGGTATATAACTACCGCTGATGACGAGAAAGGCAGAAAAACTATTTACGACATTCTGCCGGAAAATTTGAACCACCTGAAGCCTGTCGGGCGTCTTGATAAAGATTCAACAGGGCTTTTGATATTGACGAACGATGGCGATTTGATAAATCAACTCACGCATCCGTCAATAAAAATTCCGAAAGTTTATCTTGTATCCGTTGATTCGGTTGTTCATCCGCATGAATTGGAACAGATGGCAGCCGGAATTGAGATTGAAGCCGGCAAGAAGGCTTATGCGGATATAACTGTTCTGGAAGCGGATAAAAATCATACTTATATGCAAATAACCCTGTATCAAGGGATGAACAGACAGATTAGAAAAATGTTTGAGTATTTCGGGCATGAAGTAAAAACATTAAAAAGGATACAGCACGGTGTGATAACTCTTGACGGCTTAAAGCGCGGCGAAGTTAAGGCTATTAAACCGAAACAGGTTAAAGAATTAAAAATGTTTTTAAGTAAGGTGAATACAAATGATTAAGGTAGCTATTACAGGCAATATTGCGGCAGGAAAATCAACGGTTGAGAAAATATTAGTATCCTGGGGGTATTCGGCGCTGAATACAGATACTGTAACTCATGAACTTTTAGAAGGTAAAAAAATTTTACCGGAATTTAAGGGCTGTGAATTTCTTGATGTCAAAGCGGAAGTTATGAAAGCTTTTAAGGGTTATGATATTTTTGATGAAAACGGAAATATTTCCCGTCCAAAAGTCGGCAGAATAGTTTTTCATGATAAAAAAATGCTCAAAAAGCTTGAATCTATTCTTCATCCGCTTGTAAGGCTTAAAATTTATGAATTCTTTGAGGAACACAAGGATGAAACGGTTGTGTTTGTTTCTGTTCCCCAGCTTTATGAGGCTGAAATGCAGTATATGTTTGATAAAGTTATTCTGGTATTTTCTGAGGATAAATACCGTTACAGACGCCTTCTCAAACGCGACGGATATACTGAAGAATACGCCTCAACCAGAATAAGTGCGCAGATGTCGCAGGTTGACAAACTGCTTTTGTGCGATGATTGTATTGAAAATGACGGCACAATCAGCGAGTTAAAAGTAAGAATTACTTATCTTTTGAGTGAATATAAGCGTATGGATCCTAAACGGGGACGAATACTCTGACATTATCTGATTTTTTGATATTGTTATTTACAAAGAAGCTTATTGCATTACCGTTGCCGTCTGTAGTTTCAACGTGTCCAAACCTGCTGTCATAGTTGCAGTCGCCGGGAGCGTAACAGATTATACATCCGGCAGGCAGTTTGTCCAGATCTTCCGATTTGACTTTAACTTCTTTAAAGTTGGTGTTTTGTCTTAGTATAGAAGGCATCTGATAGGCATCTCCAGATTGGTATGAACCGAGTCCGGCTTTTTCTATCCCTGTTTTTACTGCTCTTGCGCAGTATCCTTTTTGTGCGTATTTTAAGCCGTCAATTGTTTCCTGGGCAAGCTTTTTGCCTTTTTCTTTATTATAAATCTTTTCAACTTCAGTGATTGTTGTGTTTGTTTTGGGTGCAAGAGAATAATTTGATTTGTTTTTTGTTTTTGAAACTGTTAATAAGTTAAAAGACGGCAGGTTAAACTTCATTGGTTCAATTACATAATTAACAGGCTGAAATCCGTCAAGAGGTATATCCATAATATTAAGGTTCATAAAATTGCTGCTGTCAAAGCGTGTGCCTGTAGTTTGGGGGTAAAGCTCATTGTAAATATCTTCCTTATACAAAGATTTTATTTCCGGATTCGGTGCAGGTGTCTGCCTTGTAAATGCTGGAAATACAGGTTGCAAGACCGGTAAAGAAAATACTGTTGGCATTCTAAAGGTCATTGGCATTGAGAAAAGTTGCGGCATGCCGAATCCCAAAAAATTCGTGTTTCCAAAATTATTAAAACTGTTAAAATGTAAAAACTCAAACGCCAAAACAATTGTCCCCTTAATTTCCTCTTATTTATATAAAGTATTTTTAAAGAGAAAAATTGCCTTAATTTTGTCAGAATTGTTAATTTTGTAACGGATTTATAACAATTCCTGACAGAAGTTTCGGATAAAAGTAGGTAGATTTTTGCGGCATTCTGTATCCGGCAGTAGAAATTCGTTTTATATCCTCGATTTTTGGATAAGCCATAATGAAGGAGGCTTCAGCTTTGCCAAGATCAATCATGTCAAAGGCTTCATTTTCGACTTTGATATATTTTATGCCGTCCTGCGCCATCTGTTCATCTTCCGTAAATCCGAGTTCTTTTGTAAGAATTACTTTGTGAAGAACCGTTAAATCAAGGGTTTTAAGTACATCAGGCACGTTGTATTCATCAAGAATTGAATTTACATCCTCGCGGAGCGCAAGAAGGTAGAATTTGTTGACGTTTTTCATATACAGACCCATTGAAATTTTATCTTTAGAAGATTTTTCAATAGCTTTTAGAAATTCTTGTTTAACTTCCGCTTTGTTTGCTCCGGTAAAGGTGTAGTCTTTAACATCAAAATATTTTTTGACAGTTTCAAGCAGAACGTAAGGTTCTATCCATTTTGTAATAATCCTGTGGGTCGGATAGATAAGCAAATCATCATCCATATTGGTAAAATAACTCATGACATAATTCGCTTCTCCAGCGTTTTCGCCTAAGAAGTTTCTGTAATTAAGCGCCGTTTCATACCTGTGGTGTCCGTCTGCAATCAATAAAGTTTTATCTTTCAAAACATTTTCAACTAAACTGATAGTTTTTTCGTCTTCAATTTTCCAGACAATATTTCTTACACCGTTGTCATCAGTGACGTCAATAAATGGGTTTGATGAAATATCTACGGCATTTTCAATCTGTTTTTCAGGATCCGAGTAGACCATGAAAATCTGGGAGAAATTCGCCCTGCAGGCTTTGGTGAGTTTAAGTCTGTCTTCTTTCGGCCCGCTCATAGTGAATTCATGCGGGAGAATATTTCCGGTTGAAAAATCTTCAATTTTATTTCTGGCAATGAAGCCTTTGCGGGTAATTTCTTTTCCGTTCAGGCGATATTTTTGAAGAAGATAGAGGATAACAGGCTTGTCTGTTTTTATCAGAATATTTTCTTCAATCCATTTGTGAAAGCTTTCAGCCGCATCATTGTAAGGATTTTCGGCATTTGAGAGTATAAGCCGTGTGATGTTGTAAGGGCTTCTTTGGTAAAGCTCATCACGGTATTTTTCGCTTATTACATCATAAGGCGGTGCGATAACATCTTTAATGTTTATTTTTTCCTGATTGTAAACAAGTGCATTAAGCGGTTTGATTTCTATTGCCATAATCCCTCTTTCTTATTAAACAAGAGCTTTTTCCTGATTACTTTGAAACTGCATTTCGTATAATTTTCTGTAAATTCCGTCCGGAAGCATCATCAACTGGTCATGAGTCCCGAGTTCAGCAAGTTCTCCGTCGTTGATAACAGCGATTCTGTCGGCATTTTTAATCGTAGAAAGCCTGTGAGCAATTACAAAAACTGTTCGGTTTTGGATTAAGTTATCCAGTGCTTTTTGAACGATAGCTTCGGATTTATTGTCGAGGGCAGACGTTGCTTCATCAAGAATAACAATCGGAGCGTTTTTTAATATGGCGCGTGCTATTGCAACCCTCTGGCGCTGTCCGCCTGATAATGTTGTCCCTCGTTCTCCGACGATAGTATCAAGCCCTTTTTCCAGAGCGTCAATGAATTCGTCAAGATGTGCCATTTCAATTGCTCTGTCAAGTTCTTCCTGCGTAGCATCTTCATTGCCCATCATTATGTTATCTCTGATTGTGCCTGAAAACAGAAAATTGTCCTGAAAAACAAATGAAATATTGTCACGAAGAGATTTAAGGTCGAATTTTCTTATATCAATACCGTCGAATTCAATAGAGCCTGATGTTACATCGTAAAATCTCGGCAAAAGATTTACAACAGTGCTCTTTCCGCCTCCTGAATTTCCGACAAGTGCAATGGTTTCATTTCTATTCACGGAAAGATTAAGATTTTTCAAAACAGGTTTGTCTTTTTCGTATTCGAAGCAAACATTTTTAAATTCTATTGATTTTTCAAGGCTGTGCATAGCGTAGGGTTTTTCCGGGGAAGTAATCTGCGGCACAAGGTCAAAGAGTTCAAATGTTCTGCCCATCGCAACGAAGGTTGTCTGTAATGATGTCAGTGTATTTCCGAGGTTTTTTGTCGGCTTGTAAAGAAGCAAAAGCGAGGTTACGAATGACGCAAAACTTCCTGCTGAAAGCTGGCCGGTAAGTATCAGGTGGTTTCCGTAAGCCATAACAAGCGCAATTCCGACAGAACAAACAGAATACATAATAGGCGACATCCAGCCGACACGTTTGCTTAAAGACATAGCAAGATCAAATTGTTCATGAATTTGACCTTCAAATTTCTTATTCTGCATTTCCTGAAGGTTGTATGCCGTAATTATCTTGTTGCCGGCAAATGTTTCGTTGAAATTAGTTGTCATATTTCCGCCTACAACCATTGTTGCATTGGAAACCTTTTTGATTTTTTTTCTGATAAAAACAACAGGTGTAATCGCGATTGCCATGACCGTAACACCTATTATTGCAAGTTTCCATGATGTATAAAGCAGAACCGCCACAAGTCCGACGAGTCCGAATACAGTTGCAATAAAGGATTTCAGGCTTTCAATAATTGTTTTTGACGCTGTTTCAGGGTCTGTAAGAAATCTTTGAAGCACCAGACCTGAAGAATTCACGTCATAAAACTGCGGGTCAAGCCCTGTCAGTTTTTTAAATAAATCCACTTTCAAGGAATTTGAAATTTTGTTTCCGGTCCAGTCTGTCAGGTAGTTGCTTGCATACTTCAAGACTCCCTGAAAAACCGCAAATGCAACTATACCAAACGGAATTATTGAAGCTAAAAATGTTTGGATATGCACTGTAAATCCTAAAAATGTCCAGGTTTGTTCCGGGCTTCCGTTTACAACGTAATCCATATATGGTTTAAGTGCCAGCGCCATGACTCCGTCCAGCAACCCTAAAGGAATTGCAATTAAAAGATTTATCAATGCTCTGCCCATGACAGGTTTTATATAAGGATAAAGTCGTTTTAAAAGATATCCGTAGTTAAAAGCGTCTTTAGATGTTGTTTCTTTTAGTTTATATTCCATTCCATACCCCTCTTTATTATTTGATTATTGCATAAATATGTCTAATTTACAAAAAATATTTATAATGTATAGTAATCAATATAATAGTCAATCGGAGCTTTAGTGCATGCAAATTTGTGTAATCGGAACAGGATATGTCGGTTTGGTAGCAGGAACCTGTCTTGCCGATATGGGGAATGACGTTGTCTGCGTTGATACGGATAGTGAAAAAATTAAACAATTAAATGAAGGTCTTGTCCCTATTTATGAACCTGGGCTTGAAGAATTAATAAAATCAAATGTGACGGACAAAAGGTTATCATTTTCAACTGATTTGGAGTCTGCGGTTAAAAATGCACTTGTTTGTTTTATTGCTGTCGGAACTCCGCAAAGCGCAGACGGATCTGCAGACTTAAGCTTTGTATTGCAGGTGGCGGAAAGTATTGCAAAAGCCATGAACGGCTATAAAGTTATTGTAAACAAATCTACTGTGCCTGTCGGAACCGCTGATAAGGTTGTTTCCATAATTAAAAAACATTACAGCGGAGAGTTTGACGTTGTTTCAAACCCTGAATTTTTGAAACAGGGCGCAGCGGTTGATGATTTCTTAAAACCTGACAGAATTGTTATCGGCTCAAATTCTCCAAAGGCAACTGCTGTTATGCAGGAATTGTATGCTTCTTTTTTTAGAACAGCGAGCCGGTTTGTAATAATGGATGTGAAATCTGCAGAGATGACGAAATATGCGGCGAATTCTTTTCTGGCTTTGAAAATTTCTTTTGCAAACGAAATTGCAAATCTATGTGAAGTTTTGGGGGCAGACGCTGAAATGGTCAGAAACGGAATGTGCTCGGATAAACGTATCGGGACCCAGTTTTTCTTTCCGGGGCTCGGATACGGCGGAAGCTGTTTTCCTAAAGATGTCAAAGCTCTTCTTAAAACGGCCAGAGACTGCGGCTGCGGGCATAGAATTCTTGACGCTATAAATGAGGTTAATAAGACTCAGAGAGTTTTATTTTTGAATAAGATTTTTAATCGTTTCGGCACTGATTTGTCAGGAAAGACTTTTGCGGTGTGGGGGCTTGCATTTAAGCCAAAGACTAATGATATGCGTATGGCGCCTTCTATCACAATCATTAATGAACTTCTAAAGCGCGGTGCAAAAATCCGTGCCTTTGACCCGAAGGCAATAGAATCCGCTTACAACATCTGGGGAGGACAGATTTATTATGCAAAAAACTCCTACGATACTCTGGAAGGTGCGGATGCAATGCTTCTCCTGACTGAATGGAACGAATTCCGCCGCCCTGATTTTGACAAAATGAAGTTTTTATTGAAAAATCCGATTATTTTTGACGGTCGAAATCAATATGAAGTTGACCGGATGCTGCAAAGAGGCTTTGAGTACTATTGTATTGGCCGTAATTTCAAAAACGTATCAGTTTAATTAAAGTTTTATAAACAGGCAATTTTTTCTTTTCTGAATACTTTATATAAGTAAAAGTTTCAAAAGGGGAATGGTTTTATGATAAAAGGTTTAATAAAACTTGGCAGTTCAATAGCCGGCAGGATTGCTGGCAAATCAAAACCAGCGCAAAATGCCTTGAAAACCGTGCCGGAAAAAGATCTTTTCTGCCGCAGATACTGGCATGATGCTGCAGAAGAAGGGCTTTTAAATCAGAGCCGCAAAACTTCTGTTGAAATGCACGGATACTTGAATTCGATAAATCACAATTTCATAATTCCCGGGCAGCCGAAATTGATGGATAGTGTTCACTGGCAGACAAATATGACGCCCAGAGAAATGATATCAATGACGGATTTTGAATTTAAAAGGCTTAAACCTCTTGAGCAAAAAATGCATGTTTATCGTGCTATTGGTGAAAAACCGGAATTTTTCTCGGAATATAAACTCTATCAAAAAGCAAGGGATATCCAAAAAGGCGATGTTATGATGATGAGAGAATACGCTTATGCCACATCAGATAAGGGTTATGCGCATTTTTATCTTGTAAATAATAAAGGTATTTTCTACGAAATTGAAGTTCCGGAAGGTGCAAGGATTTCAAGAAAAGGCGACATCGGAAAATATGACGAAGTTGTTTTTCCGCGGAGTTCAAGGTTTGAATGCACCGGTGTTAAAGAGATTAAGGATGCTGAGAATGATTATAAGCTTGTTAAATTAAAATATTTGTGCTGAAAAAATACGCAAAAATTTTTTTGAGTTGTTTTGTAATTTTGTGTAATACTTTTAAATGGTAAACTGATGAAACTAATTAATCTGTATAAAAAATTCTATACCCCGCAAGGCTTGAACACAAAATATAAAAAAGTTGATGACTATTTAATCCGCGGGCCGCATCCCGGAATTTCGGATTTATTAGAGTTGAAAAATGCCGGAGTCAATCAAATTTATGACTTCAGGCATGTTGGTATGCGAGGGTTTAAATTCGTCGAAAAATATTTTTGTAAAGAGCTTGGTATTAAGTACATAAGAACTCCCTACAGCTATCTTGAAGGAAAGTATCCAACCCTTAATGATTTTGCATCTATTGCAAAAAATGTTAAACAAAACGGTGAAAATGGCGGAAAAACTTTATTCCATTGCAACTCCGGAAGTCACAGAACAGCACATATGGCAGCTTTTTATGACCTGACAGGCGGCGAAAGTATAGAAAAATTTTATTCTCAAACTGATCCTGTATCTTATGCTGATAGAGTTCAGCAGGTTTTAAATAAGCATTTTTACAGCCAGAAATACTTTAACAGAAGAATAAAGAATGCGAATACCATAAACCCGATAGCCAGACTAAGAAACAGTTTCAATAACAGGGTAATAAAGGCTACAGAACTTGCTCATGCCTCTTTTGTTGCAATAATTACAAGATATAAAAACTGGTAGGGCAAAATAAAATATTCAAGGTTGTCTATAGCAGGGTTTTAGAACTATTAAACTTTAGCAAAGTCTTTAGATATGGAGCGTAGGGGATTCGAACCCCTGACCTTGACACTGCCAGTGTCACGCGCTACCAACTGCGCCAACGCCCCATGCGAAGAAGTTATTCAGTTATCAAAACCTTTAGGGGCGGGCGCAGCCCCCCTTCAAATTCGATACTTAATCGAATTTGCGGGTACCCTGCCAACGCCCCTAAGCTTAATTATCAAAGCTTTTAGCCCTGCGACATCCTCCTTCAAATTCAATATTCAATTGGATTTGAGAGTGCCTGCAAAAGCCTCATGTGAAGAAGTTATTCAGTTATCAAAACCTTTAGGGGCGGGCGCCCCGTGATTTAAGAAAAACTCTTTTTAAACGTCATCTAAAATCACTGTCATTCTTAGGCTTCAGCCGAAGAATCCCCTTAACATCTTAATGAGATCCTTCGCTTTGCATCCTGTTTGATTGCCGCTTTAATCTTTTGCCGGCACCGCTCAGGATGACATCCTTTCCCTATTAAAAAAGACCGCTTGCGACGGTCTTTTTTATGGTGGGCGTTAAAAGACTCGAACTTTTGACCCTCTCCTTGTAAGGGAGACGCTCTACCAACTGAGCTAAACGCCCTCTTTTCTATTTGATTTTCATTGCCGGCATATTTTACGTTTTGTCTGCCGGTTTCTGTGTTTTGCCTGTCAGCCCTGTCTGCCAGCTCCGTCAGACCTGACCGGTTTTGACTGTCCCTGACGACATTTATTATCGTATCAAAAAAACTTTTGCTGTCAAGAACTTTTTATTGAAGTTTATATAACAAATTTCACTTAAAATTTAAAAACGGCATCATCTTGAGCCGCACGAGCAGGGGGTGAAAGGCGTTAGCCGTACCCGTTTATCGCGAGTACGCAGGCGAAGGATCCTCTAAAAAAGTAAGGAGATTCTTCGGGCTTTCGCCCTCAGAATGATGTTTTTTTTGCTATTAAGTCCCTTTTTGTTTTTAATCCTCAATAAGTTTGAAATCCTCAGGCAGCCGGCTTTCAACTTCTTTTATAAACTCAGAAAAAGTCATGCCAAGAGCATTTGCAAGTTTCCACAGTGTCGTAATCTGCACGTCGCGTTTCCCTTTTTCCAGCTGCATTATGGAACTTCCTGATATATCGTACTCATATCCTAACAAAAGAATGCCTTTGGCTTTTTCTTTTCGTTTTTCTTTGATGATTTGACCGATTACAGCAAGTAACTCTGCTTTTTTAGTGTCATTAATTTTTCTTATATAAGCCATGTTTACAATCTTAGGTTTATATGTTAAATTAGCTATAGTAAATAAGTTATATCTAATAAAATATAGCTAGGTTAAATTTTTGAGAGCGATAATGAAAATAAATGCATTTACTATGGCAGAAGTTTTGATAACACTCGGTATCATCGGTGTTGTAGCCGCTATGACCCTGCCGGCATTGATGAATAACCACAGAAACAAAGCGCTTGAAGCCGGACTTAAGAGGAGCTATTCAGTATTATCACAGGCGCTTGACATGTATTATGCGCAAACCGGTGAAAAACTAACTCCGGAAATTACTGGAT
The DNA here is from genome assembly GCA_944325605.1 of Candidatus Gastranaerophilales bacterium. Taxonomy (GTDB): domain Bacteria; phylum Cyanobacteriota; class Vampirovibrionia; order Gastranaerophilales; family Gastranaerophilaceae; genus Scatenecus. The sequence goes on along the minus strand of CALVAX010000007.1, from coordinate 23,935 downwards.
TACACGAGTTGAAACCGGTATTTCTGAAATATTTGAATGTTGTACATGATTGCGGGTTTGGACATAGCGATGTCAACGAGGCCTGTATTCCAAACACATTAAATCCCGGCTTTCAAGACAACGGACAGAAAATTAATAAATACAGAACCTATAACAACAAAGCAGATATTTATATGAAATATTTGGATGACGGGCAGTTTGTGCTGAATGACGGCAGCTTAATTTTGCTGGAGAACAATGAAGGAACTTCCACTTTATATATTTCCGTTGATATAAACGGTTTTCATAAAAATCCAAACCGTCTGGGGCATGATCTATTTATGTTTCAGATAGATAAAACCGGTAATCTTCGGCCAATGGGTGTTGAAGGAACTGATTACTACAGTGAAACTGATGAATACTGTTCTCCTACATCAACAAACAGTATGAACGGAGCCGGCTGCACTTACAAGGCGTTGACGGACAAGTTCTATTTTAAAAATCTGCATTAAAAATTTATGTTAAAATCATATTATGCAGAAAGATGAGATTTTAACACTTGATATAGAAAAACTTTCAAACCTTGGAACAGGTATTGCAAGAGCGGACGGTCTTGTTGTTTTTGTTGAAAACGCTGTTCCCTGTGACAAAGTCAGGGCAAAAATTGTCAAGGTTAATAAAAATTTTGCGACGGCTGAAATTGTTGATATTCTTGAGCCTTCTGAGCATAGGGTAAAGCCTTTCTGTCCGATGCAAAAGGTTTGCGGAGCCTGCCAGATGCAGATGATTGATTATGATTACCAGCTTGAACTTAAAAGACAGATGGTTGAGGATGCAATCAGGAAAATCGGCGGACTTGATATTGAAATTCCGCTGACAATTCCAGGCCCTGAAATTAAAAATTACAGGATGAAAGTACAGTATCCGGTTTCTCAGACAAAAGTTTCAAAGCGGCTTCTTGCGGGATACTACAAGAACAAAACTCATGAAATTGTTAATATAAAATACTGTCCGGTACATCCTGAAATCTGCGACAGGATAATTGATTTTATAAGAAACAATGCGGCGGAATTTAATGTTTCAGGTTACGATGAAAAAACTCACACAGGCGATTTGCGGCATATTGTGCTAAGAGTTTCAAAATACAGCGGCAAAATTCTTCTTGCGCTTGTGATTAATTCGGAGAAAATTCAAACAAACATCAGGGCTTTTGCGGAGAAGGTTTTTGATAATTTTGATGAAATATCAGGTGTCTGCTTAAACTTTAACCCTAAAAAAACAAACGTAATTCTCGGTCAAAAGACAGAATGCGTGAAAGGCTGCGATTATATTGAAGAAAAACTTCTTGATAAAGTTTTCAAGATAGGAGCAGACACATTTTTCCAGATAAATCCTTCAAGTGCGGAAAATATTTTTGCGTATGTGAGAGATTATGTGAAAAAGAATTTCCAATCACCTCTTATCCTTGATGCTTATGCGGGGATTTCGGCGTTTGGAATTTGTCTTTCTGATGCGGCGGAAAAGGTTGTGACGATTGAAGAAAACCCCGAATCCTGCAGGAAGGCGGAAGAAAGTTTTGTGATAAATAAAATAAACAATGTTGAAATTCACAGCGGAGATGCGGCGGAATTTTTTAAAACAGAAAAGAGAAAATTTGATGTTTCAATCGTAGACCCTCCGCGAAAAGGCTGTACAAAAGAGTCTTTAGATGAAGTTTTGCGCCTGACAAAAGGAAAAATAATTTATGTAAGCTGCAACCCTGCAACGCTTGCAAGGGATTTAAAATATTTATGCGAAAAAGGCTGCAGCGTGATAAGCATACAGCCTTTCGATATGTTCTGCCATACATTCCATGTGGAAAATGTAGCAATTATTCAGGTTTAAATTTTTCGCCGAATTTTTCTATTGTTTTTTGAAGCATTTCCTGAGCTTCTACGAGCAGAGCCGTGTCTTCGGCTTCCATAATTTTCAGACGCTCTGTGTAAAACTTTTTGCGTTCTTTAAGTTCTTTTGCGGTAATAGTTTTATCTTTACGCTCCTGATATTCAGTGGAGTTTTTTATTAAGTTTTCAATATATTCATTGGATTTGAGCTTATGTCTGGCTTCTTTGTAATACATCGGGATTTTTTGTCTGATACCTGACATATAACCGTTTAGCATATCTGCGTGAATTTTACTTATTACGACCGGAAGTTTTTCTTCTCCGCGGAGTTTTGCATCGGTAATATAAGCGTTTGTAAAAAGCGGTTTTGAAATATCTTCGCGAAGTCTTGTTTTTATAACGTCAATATTGTTTGCAATCCTTCTTCCGGGGCTTTTTTCATGGTAATTAGCTTCCAGATTAATATGTAATTTATTCAGTTTTCTTGTAATATTATAAACATATTTAGACTCAAGTTCTTTTGCTTTAGCATAGTGAGGGCCGTAGAGAATTATCAGTTCAAGCGGCTGTTTGTTGATATCCCTCCCCTTTTGATTGATAGGAATAAATCTCATCTGATAGTCGGAATAAGTGCTGCTTCGGGGTTTTGAGATTTCAGCTTTATGCAAAGACGGATCCAGAATTTCAAGGTCTTCAGGTTTAATGCCGTTCTGGCGGATTTCAAGATCCGGAACTCTGTAAAATTTATTTGTTTCAGAATTATATTTTTTCAGCATTGCGATTTCGTAACCTTCTTCACGCATAGCTGCAAGAAATTTTTTTAATGCAGGTATATTTTGCTGATCAAGCCAGTAGACAGTGCCTCTTATTGCATCCTGTACAAACCCCTGTCTTTCAAATTTATCGACATAAGATTCGCTGGATTTTACCGGATGTTTTTCATTATATGCTTTGTCATAAACAAAACCATCATCAGCCACTTTTGCACAGGCATTTCTCAAACCGATATGAAAAGCTTTTGCATAATCTATAAACTTGTGAAGCTGGGCAAAATAAGATTGTTCAACAGCATCGCTGAATATATTTGCAGTCTTCTGCGGAATTTTACCAGAGAAAGATACGGTATCGGCATTCAAACCATTAAGGTTTGAATGCATAACAGATCTGTTATGCTCCCATTCCTGTTTGTTTTGAAAAATTTGAAATTTCGGGGTAATTGTTAAATTCATATTTAAGCCTCCTTAAGACAGCTACATTTTATAATACTCCTGAATGAAAAATTTTACTTGCAGCCGTAAAAATCAGCAAAAATCTTTACAATAATTTACAAAGAAGTTCCTTTGTTAAAAAGTTTTGTTTGTATTATGATTAAAGTTAAGAGCGTATAATTAATAATTAAGAAATAGTAAATCAATAAGGAGGTTATTTAATTATGCCAGGAAAAACAATAACGGTTGACGGCAACTACGCCGCAGCGCATGTTGCGTATGCATTGAGCGAAGTGTCAGCAATCTATCCGATTACGCCTTCTTCTACAATGGGAGAATGGATTGATGAATGGGCATCACAGGGCAAGAAAAACATCTGGGGCAAAACCGTAAAAGTTGCGGAAATGCAATCAGAAGCTGGTGCAGCAGGCGCTGTTCACGGATCACTTGCAGCAGGTGCTTTAACTTCAACTTACACGGCATCACAGGGCTTGCTTTTGATGATTCCTGTAATGCACAAAGCAGCAGGTGAAATGCTTCCGCACGTAATCCACGTTTCAGCACGTGCACTTGCCGCACAATCATTAGCAATTTTCGGCGACCATACAGACGTTATGGGATGCCGCAACACAGGTTATGCAATGCTGGCCGCAAACTCTGTTCAGGAAGAAATGGATATGGCTTTAGTTGCACACCTTGCAACTTACAAGTCTAAAGTTCCGTTCCTTCAGTTCTTCGACGGCTTCAGAACTTCTCACGAAGTACACAAAATTGAAGAAATTTCTTATGAAGACATTGCAAGCCTCGTTGAACCTAAATATATTGAAGAATTCCGCAACAGAGCAATGAGACCGGAAGCTCCGGTTTGCAAAGTCGGCGCTCAGAATACTGACGTTTACTTCCAGGGACGAGAAACTGTCAACAAATACTATGATGCAGTTCCGGATATTGTTCAGGAATATATGGACAAAGTTGCAAAAGTTACAGGCAGACAATATCATCCGTTTGATTATGTCGGTGCACCTGATGCAACTGATGTAATCGTTGCAATCGGTTCAAGCTGCGAAACTATCGAAGAAACTATCGAATACCTGAACGCAAAACGCGGCACTAAATACGGTCTTGTTAAAGTAAGATTGTACAGACCGTTTGACGTAAAACGCTTCAACGCAGCATTGCCTTCAACTGTAAAACGCGTAACTGTTCTTGACAGAACGAAAGAACCCGGTTCAATCGGCGAACCTTTGTATATGGATGTTGTTACAGCTATCGAAAACAAAGACATCAGAGTAATCGGCGGCCGCTACGGTCTAGCTTCAAAAGAATTCACTCCGTCAATGGTTTACGCTGTTTACAAACACGCTGAAAACAACGGCTTCCACGGTTTCACAGTAGGTATTGAAGACGATGTAACCCACAAATCTTTGAAAGTTACCGAACACATCGTAACAGAACCAGAAGGAACTACAAACTGCATGTTCTGGGGCTTAGGTTCTGACGGTACAGTCGGCGCTAACAAAAACTCAATCAAAATTATCGGTCAATACACAAACAAAGATGCGCAGGCATACTTTGCTTATGACTCTAAAAAATCTTTCGGCGTAACCGTTTCTCACTTGAGATTCGGCGACAAACCGATTAAATCTACATATCTGATTACGGCACCTGACTTTGTATCATGCTCTGCTCACGCTTACATCGGCAGATATGATATTTTGAAAGGCATCAAAGAAGGCGGTACATTCCTTCTTAACAGCCCGTGGTCAAAAGAAGAAGCTTTCTCTCATTTGACTAAAGATATGCAGGAAACAATTATCAACAAGAAAATCAAATTCTACAATGTTGACGCTGAAAAACTTATCGAACAACAGCCAGGCTTGAGAGGTAAAGGTGCAAACACAGTTATGATGGTTGCATACTTCAAAGTTTCAGGCATTATTCCGTTCGATCAGGCTCTTGAAGGAATGAGAGAAATGACTAAGAAAACCTTCAAGAAAAAAGGCGACGATGTTGTAAATATGAACCTTGCACTTATTGATGCAGCGGTCAATGCAACTGAAGAAGTTGTTGTACCGGCTTCATTGAGCGGTGTTGAACACGCAGATGACATTAAACTTATCCCGGACAACGCATCTGACTTTGCGAAGAAAATCATTGAACCTTCAATGAGACAGAAAGGCGACGATATTCCGGTATCAGCTATGTCAAATGACGGTGTAATTCCGACTGGAACTGCATGTCTTGAAAAACGCGGTATTGCGCCACGTGTTCCTAAGTGGAATCCTGAAAATTGTATTCAGTGCGGAATCTGCGCTTCAGCATGCCCGCACGCTGCAATCAGAACTAAATTGATTGAAGAAAAAGACCTTGCAAACGCACCGGCTTCCTTCAAGACAATCCCTGCAAAACCTGCTCTTGCTGATGAAAAATTCAAAGTTCAGGTTTACTGCAAAGATTGTACAGGCTGCGGTGTTTGTATCGACCAGTGCCCGATGGCTAAAAATCCTGAAAAAGCAGCACTTACATGGTCTACAATCGAGGATGAAGAAGCTGTCGGAGAAGTTGTCAATGAAAAATTCTTTGACGAACTTCCGGACAACGTAATGGGCAAAAATACTACAAAAACAATTAAAGGTGCAATGCTCAGAAAACCGTTGTTTGAATTCTCAGGCGCATGCGCAGGCTGTGGTGAAACACCTTATGTAAAATTGGTTTCACAATTATTTGGTGAAAATGCAATCGTTGCAAACGCAACCGGATGTTCTTCAATTTACTCAGGTACATTCCCGACAATTCCGTACACAACAAACAAAGACGGAAGAGGGCCGGCATGGGCTAACTCACTGTTTGAAGACAACGCTGAATTCGGCTTCGGTATGAGATTGGCAGTTGACCAGAACAGAGATACTTTGAAAACTTACGTTGAAAAAGTTCTCGAAAACGAAAAATCACCTGCTGATTTGAAAGAAGCTTTGACTGAAGCAATGTCACACTGGGATAACTCAAAAACTGAAGAAGCTGTTAAAGCTCAGGAAAATGCTAAGAAAGTTATCGCAAAATACGCTGACTGCGGATGTCCTGATTTAGCAAAAGTAAGAGAACTTCAAGATTACTTCACAGATAAATCAGTTTGGATTATCGGCGGCGACGGCTGGGCAAATGATATCGGCTACGGCGGTATTGACCACGTAATCGCACAAAATCAGAATGTAAATATTCTTGTACTTGATACAGAAGTTTACTCAAACACAGGCGGTCAGGCTTCTAAGTCTACTCCGACCGGTGCAGTTGCTAAATTCGCTACAGGCGGTAAGAAAACTTACAAGAAAAACATGGGCTTGATGAGCATGTCTTACGGTTATGTTTATGTAGCATCAGTTGCTTTGGGTGCTGACAGAGCTCAGACTCTGAAAGCATTCCAGGAAGCTGAAGCATACAACGGACCGTCAATCATCTTTGCTTATGCTCCTTGTATCGCTCACGGTATTGATATGTCTAAGACTCAGACAGAACAAAAACGTGCGGTTGAAGCAGGATACTTCCCGCTTTACAGATACAATCCGGCAAATCCTGATGCTCCGTTCACATGGGATGCTAAAGAACCTAAAGAAAGCTATCAGGATTTCATTAAATCAGAAGGTCGTTACAAATCTCTGTTGAAAACGAACCCTGATCATGCTGCTGAACTTTATGCTCAGGCAGAAGAAGATGCCGCAAAACGTATGGCTGTTTACAAAGCAGTCGGCGAATTGATGAAGTAATTCATTAAAACAAAACAAACACAAGACGGGATACTCTTTTCAAGGGTATTCCGTTTTTATTGACATGAAAAACAAAGCATGCTATCCTTTCTTTACGCATAAAGGAGTCTGGATATGATAAAATTAGGTGCATTAAGCAACATGCAATATGACAAGCAACTGTTTCAGTTTTACAAAAGTCCAAATATTTTGTACACAAAAGAACTGCAGACTCATTTGCCCAAAATTTTTAACGAAAACAGTATGACAACACTCAATAATTATTTAGAAAAAAATAATGCCCTAATATTTTTTTCGTATTTGCCATCAGATATATTTCACAATACAAAAATGACAGTCTTAAAAAAAGTAAGTTATGAAGAAAAAGCTATGGCGCTTAATTTAAAAACAGAAACCCGGGATGATTTTGTAAATTCTTTAAGGACTATTTACACACGTTCTACCGAAATGATAAAACAATTATATAAAAATTTATAACAAAAAAATACCGGAATTTTATTAATTCCGGTATTTTTTTTATTTTGGTTTTAAATTATGCATTTTGTTCTGCGAGTTCTTCTTTCAAAGCTCTGTTTTGCAGTGCAAGTTCGTTGATTCTGGCCTGCGCGAGTCTTGTTTGAATGTTTTTCATATCTGTGTAATTTTTGACAAACTCGGTATCGGCAGTTCTTCCATGAATCCATTCATTGAGGAATGCTCCGCCAAGCAAAATTGTTGGTGACCAGGAAAGAGCTTTCTTTGCTATAACCTGAAGCGGTTCAATGCCTTGCAGATTTTTAACCTTATTAGCATGTTTTGCAGTTTTTGAAACTATAATGTTGCTGTTAAATTTATTTGCTGCGCTTACAATTTTGTTGTCAAGCCTGATTATAGTTTTGGGGTTAATATACTTCAATGATTTTTCTGCTATTTTTGAAATTCCTTTAGCTCCGAGAGCAATAGCGCCTGCAAATGCTGCAATTGAAGCTCCGGCTGTCAGTAATGGATTTTCGCTTGTAAATCTGTCAAAATTAGGTGATTTGTTTTCAAAATACTGTCTTGCCTTATTTATACCGTAAGCCACACCTAATAAAATACTCCAGCTTCCGGCTCCACCTAAGCCTTTCAAGACTCTGGCAAACGGGCCTGTTACTATATTTGAACAAAGGGTTACTCTGTTGGAGCCTAAAAGTGCAGATGCTGCTCCTGCAGCAAGCGGAGTTGCCATAATCATTGCTCTGGTTGCATCATGATGCTTTTTATCTTCAATCTTGTTTAGCGTTTTTATATATGCTAGACGTTTTACCTGATTATCGTCCATTGCAATTATTGTATCAATGTTATGGCGACGATTTTTGCGGGGATTATATTGCGTAAGATCCTTGTCAGATCGTGAATTAAAGCTTGTATTATCAATTGAATGAATATTCATAAACACACACCTTTCACATTTTACAATTTTATTATAACATTATAATGTCCAAAAATATTTTTTTTTGCTATAAAAGTAACATTTGTTAATTTTTATTTACAATTTTGACATTTTTATAATATTATTGTCGTATGAAAAGGTTTTACATTCACTCTATGGGCTGCAAGTCAAACCAGTTTGAAGGCTCGATTATAATACAAAATCTTGAAAACAATTCTTTTGAACAAGCTAAAAAGCCGGAAGATGCCGATATTTTTATTCTGAATTCCTGCTCTGTCACATCAAAAAGCGACAGTGAAGCTTTTTACATCCTGAGAAACATAAAACATAAAAAACCGGGAATTATAACCGTTTTGACCGGCTGTATAGCGCAGGTTGAGAAAGAAAAACTTCTTGAAAATGATTTTGTTGACTATGTAATCGGAAATGACGAAAAGTTGAATTTCTTTGAAACTTTTCAAAAACTTTCTGCTTCTTCTTCAGGATGCCTTGCAGGTGATATTATGAATCTCGACGTTTTTCATAAAATCGTACTTGATGACACTACAAAAACCCGCGCAAGCTTAAAAATTCAGGACGGCTGCGACAGCCGCTGCACTTACTGCATAATTCCTTTTGCCCGCGGAAAAAGCCGCAGCGCCGACAAAAAGTTCGTGGCTGAGCAAATAAACAATTTTTCAAAACACGGATTTAAAGAGGTTGTTTTTACGGGAATTCACATCGGGCAGTGGGGAAAAGATACAGGCGAAAGCTTGATTGACCTTTTAAAGTATATTGAGGACAACACAACAATCGAACGCTACCGGCTCGGTTCTCTTAATCCGACGGAAATTAACGACAGCCTGCTTGAATTATTAAGCCAATCCGAAAAGTTCTGCCCGCATTTTCACCTTTCGCTTCAATCAGCCTGCAACAAGACATTAAGATCAATGAACAGATTTTACAAAGTTGAAGATTATCTTGAACAAATTGAACACATAAATGAAATCTTTGACATGCCGTTTCTCGGAAGCGACATAATTACAGGGTTTGCGGGCGAAAGTGATGAAGATTTTGAAGTAACCCGCCAAAATCTTGAACTTTCAGGTTTATCTCAAATTCACACTTTCCCGTATTCAAAACGTAAAGGCACAATAGGCGCTTCGCTTCCAAATCAGGTTGATGAGCAAATTAAAGAGCAGCGCGCCTCAATAGTGAAAGAAATTTCAGCCCGAAAACTTACTGAATTTATAAATAAAAACATCGGCACCGAGCGTGAAGTTTTAATCGAAAAACATCCCGACAAAAAAACGGGATTTCTTAAAGGTGTTACAAAAAATTATTTGACTGTTCTTATAAATTCGCAAAACGAAAATCTGCTGAACACTCTGGCAAAAGTAAGAATAAAAAAATATCAGGACGGCAAAATTTATTCAGAACTGATTTGATAGTTTATGTAATTATAAGGCGACGGATTTTTATTGAAAAATCCGCCGCCTTACAGCTATTAAATTTTGATTGCAGGTTAATCTTAGAATTACTCTCTGCTGTTAAGCTTTGCAATAAGTTTTAATAATTCAATATAAAGCCATACAACAGTAACCATAAGCCCGAAAGCCCCGTACCATTCGTATTCTTTGTCAAGCATTCTTTCTTCACCCATCCGGATAAAATCAAAATCCAGAATAAGGTTCAGCGCTGCAATCGCAACAACAAAAAGACTGAAAGCTATACCAATCGGAGTTGCCGTAAATATCTGCGGAATAGAACGTCCGAAAAATGACGCAATAATCTGGATTAAATAAATCGCAGCAATTGAAACCGTAGACAATACAACCACAGAACGGAATTTTTCAGTAGCTCTGATAATGCCTGCTCTGAACAGTCCGAGCATTAAAAATACTGTAACAAGGGTTGCAATAACCGCCTGCAATACAATTCCGGTCCACGAAGCTTCAAAAAATGCCGAAATCCCGCCGACAAAGAACCCTTCCGCAATCGCGTAAGCCGGAGCCAAAAATTTAAAAACAGCAGGCTTTCTGCTGAAAATCATGACAAGTGCAATTGCAAGACCGGCAAAAGCGCCTCCCACAGTAAGCATCTGTGCCTTATCCGTATAACCGGAAAATACCAGAGAAAAAGTATAAACGGCCGGAATAAGCAGAGTTAAAAGCAAAATGAAAGTTTTATTAATAGCCCCTAAAACGGTCATCGGCGCGCTGTCAAGCACCCGTTCCCCTTCAAGCATTCTGTTATTTAAAGCCGGATTTGACATAAAAACCTCCTTTACACATATCATATCAAAAACATTATAGCATACATACTGAAAATAAACCATAGTACAAAATAGGGACATATGTAACAAATTCCACTGATACTATAAAAATCTGTCATTCTGAGGACTAAATTCCGAAGAATTTTTTTATAGAGATAGTTCGCTAACGCTCAGTATGACGCTGTTTTGAAAATTTTTGGTGAAATTTGCTACATATGTCCCACAAAATACGATTATAAAAAAGCTGAAAAGATAAAAATGATTAAAAAAAGTACTTTACAATAAATCTTTTTAATATATAATAAAAAAGTAAGCAAAAGATGCATGGCCATCAGAGGTTTACAAAACGAGAAATATAAAGAGAAATAATCCTCAGTAGCTCAATGGCGGAGCAACCGGCTGTTAACCGGTAGGCTGTTGGTTCGAGTCCAACCTGGGGAGTTTTTACATAAAAAAGGACTGGTTTATACCAGTCCTTTTTTATGTTTAAGTTTTTGTGGTTAGGGCTTGAAGCAATTGTGAGAGTCCAGCGCGAGCGAGCAGAGTGCGGAGGACTTCTCTTTGGAAGAAACGAAGTTTCTGAAATGAAAATCTGTAGGCACGTTTAATACGAGCGCAGCAAGAGAACCTGGGGAGTTTTTTATTATTCAAAAAAATCCAACATACAGTAGGATTCTTTTTAGGTGTTAATGTTAACTTTTTTTACAAAAAAAAGATTACTGTTAAAGTTAATACCGCTATGTGTCGTTATTTATGTCAGTTCGTTATGGAGAAGGTTTATGGAACTTGACAGACTGTTAAAGTTTTTTGAAACTAAAATAAATACCACACTTAAAGATGACGATGTTTTTCTGAATAAATACCGGCAAAAACGCAATTCAGTGTTTACAGAAAAAGATTTTGAAGCGTTGAAAAAGGATTTGACTGCTTACGCGGGTATTGATTTCAATGAAAAAGATATTTCAATGTCCGAATTAATCCAGCTTTACAACTCAAAGGTAGATAAAAAAGATAAACAATATGGGCTTGCAGAGTTCAGTATGTTACTGGCAGAATCAATGAATGAGGCAGAAAATTCCGAAATTCCAAGCGAAAGCGGCAAACTGGTTCCGGTAGAAAATCAGCGGGATGTTTCAGAGACTCCGCAAGATCTTGAGCCGACAAAAGAAGAGCTCGCTTTTGCACAAAAGTATTCAAAAGTTTTCGGTGAGTTTGGAAATTCCTGGGATATTTATCAACTGCGTGCAATTACAACTATGAACGAAACAGGTCTAAAAAGATTTGATGAACTTATCAAACTTCTTCCTGAAGAGCAGAGTGCTAAGGATGAGATGCCGGAGATGTATGATATATATTCTCTGGTAAGTTTAGCTTCGTCAGATCTTGATGACAACCAGTTTGAAAAAGCAAAAGCTCTGGTACAAAAAGGAATGACACCTTTAAATGCTTCAACAGCTACGCTTGTTGTGCCGGACAGAGCTGAAGATATTGAAGGGTTAATATCTGTTTTAACTGAAGGAAAATCTGAAGATGAAGCGAAAAAGTTAATTTATGAGAATTCGGATAAAATTATTACCCTTTTTGAGAACGATGAAGATACTTATGCCAGAATAAAGACAATTATTGACGGATGTAAAGATTTGCTGACTCCGGACAATCTGCTATCTATAGAGACAATTGGTAAAAATATCTCTAATGATGATACCGGTAAGGCTATTGAGCTTATAAATGCGAAACAAAAAGAAAATATTGATAATTTCCAGATTTTATCTATATCTGCACTTGACGGAGAAAAATACGAACAGGCAAAAGCATTGTATTTAAATTCCGAATATGAAGGACTTAATATTGCTGAACTTGTAAATATTGATGAGAATATGCGCGTAAAGATTAAAGATTATCTTAAATCAAACGATATAAAAATGAATCCGTGGGATTTCAGCGAGTTTTGCCAATTTAATGAGGAAGATCTTAAACGTTTTGATGAGCTTTCGGATATTAAATGCAATAACGAGCCTCTTAACACCGCCTGCCGTATAAAACTTACGAGATGTGCAGCGGAAAATGTTGAAAAAATTAAAGACATCCCGACAAAAGACACAAATATAACACCTGAACTTCTTACTTTTATGGCAGAGGCAGGGGATGACAGGCTTATTAGTTTTGTTAAGAATCATTCTGATTATAATTATCATGTGAATGACCTTAAAGAATCCGTAGAGATTAGACCGTCAGGAGAAAGTGATGATTTTATCAGATATAATAAGATAGGAAAATATTTTGATATAATAGCAAAAGAGGCAGAAACCCATACAAGTGAAAAGACAGTTGTAAACAACAATATTAAAAGACGTCAGGAAATAAATTACAAACGAATCCCTGATTATGCCGGCAGAACAGATTGGGTTGACAGTCAGAAAATAGACACTTTTGACGGGGATGGCAGACTTATAAAAACAGAAACCTACACGCTGGGAGATTTAACCGGAGTGCCTGACATCGTAGAAAGTTTTCCGGACGGAACAAAGCGTGTTCTGCAAAAATCAACGGTAGACCAAAATGGTACGGCAAGAGTAGAAAAAGATTTTGAATCACCTGACGGCACAAGAACACAGGTGCAAAATATAGAAGATTCAGTCGGAAACCGTCGTTCTATCTACAAAATTACAGACAAAGACGGAAATGTTCTGCTTAATCAGACACGAACCTTCAAAGTTCTCGGCGAAAATAAATTTCAGTCGGGTTTGAATGGATACAATTATGAAATTGAATATTCTGACGATTCCATAAGAATTACAGATATGCAGACAGGCAAGGTTTCAGATATTTCAATCGGCGACAATATAAAATCAGAAAATCGCAGCAGTATAATGAACGTTCTGAAAAAAGTAGACGCAGCACAGCTTCTTGTGATGAAACTTAGAGATGTTGAATCCTTTACATATAACGGATTGAATTCCGAATGGTTAAACAATGCCTACTGGAGCTCTGAAAAAAATGAAATTTTTCTTGGGGAAACAACTGTTACAGATTCTCAGGATGCTTTTATAAGACGAAATTTCTCGGTTTTAAGCCATGAATACGGGCATTTTATTGATACAACCGCAGAACAGCAATCATCTGCAAGTATTTCATCAAATCAAAATCTTGAAAAAATCTTCCGGAAAGAATATGAAGCATTTTTGCAGGTTGCAACAACAGAAGAAGAAGGTTTTGTAGACTATTTTACAGGCTCATTGCAAGGGGCAGATCGCGGCGCAGAAGAGCGTGTTGCGGAAACCAATATGCTTCTTCGCAGTAATCCTCACGAAATGGCAGCAACAAGAGCATACTACCTGCAGAGATATTTCCCCCGTACAGTAGCAGCTATTGCTGATGAGATTTCTAAAATAGAACAGATGGCAGCCGAAAAATAACAGCTTGTCCGGTCTTTATTTCCCTTATAAGCAGCAGCTCTGAAAGGGTTTTGTATTGTTTAATAATTATTAGAATATTTTCTTTACGTATCCAAGAACTTTAAAAAGGTCAAGAACTTCAAATCCTTTTTTGCCGAATTGAGCCTGAATCTGACTGTCTTTAATTGTTTCATTGTTCATAAGATATTTCATCATTGTTTTTTTGAGGGAATCTCCGCTTTCATAGTTATATTTGGGTTTATCAATGCCGAAAAATACCTTGACAGCATTCATAAATTTGTCGTCTTTGATGTAATTTTTGTCATTGACCAGACAAATATTCTTTTTGCCATCAAAAATATCGGCGCCTGTTTGTCCAAAATCCCGCTTTATTATTTCTCTGGAAACACCATTTTGCTTATTTAATTCAATAATGCTTTCAAGTGAGTCATAAATACTATCCCTGATGCCAACTTTTGATATTTTCATATTATACTCCTTATGCTGTATATTATAAAATAAAAAAGACAAATTTTGCTTATTTGATTGACAATGAGGATATCTTTGTTATAAAATCGACATGCAAAAGGTTATTTTATTCCCGGATCGTCTAGTGGCAGGACTGAAGATTCTGGCTCTTCCAACGGTGGTTCGAATCCATCTCCGGGAATTTTTTAGTGTTTAAGGGAATATTATTGTATAGTGGAGAGTCTTCGAACCACAAAGATTTTTTTGTTGAAAAAATCTTTATGGTTTTACCCTTCGGGTACCCTCATCTGCCCGGCTCGTGCTGCTCGCCGGCAGCTGAGCTGAAATCCATCTCCGGGAATTTTTTAGTGCCAATTTATGAAAAGTCATCACTAAAAATGTAAATTTTTATAAATTAATTTAGATTTACGGGCAATTTCGGATTTGTTTGTTTTTAAAATATTAGTTAGTAAATTTAAGGACTGTTATGAAATTAAATCCGATTGGCTATATTCAAAACATTTCAGGGGTTTCTAAGGTTAACAAAGAACGTGACGGGCATTCAGCCTCTGTTCAACCCGCTTTCACGAGCCAGTACGAGGTTGACGGAAATAGTATTATCTCCAGAGAACAGATTTTTGCATTCGGAACTCTGATGAATAACTTCTGGCTTTATGATACGCGAAACACATTTTTTGATATAAAGCGTAAAAATGTCATGGGAAAATTTACAGTAAAGGTTAATGATATGCGGGATAAAGCCTTTGAAGAAGCTATGAAAAGAAACAATATCAAATTTACTAAAAAAGATGACCGCAGTTATTACGGCTATTATTATTAGGAGAGAATAAAGGTTTTTGCAATCGAATACAGACGCCTGCAGTCTTCCAAAGAGGAGCTTTTAATTATTTTGATAAGTCTGGTTTTCAATTCCTCTTCTGATAAATCATTATCAGACTCAAAAAGATCTGACACTTTACAGCCAAAAATATTTGACATTTTAGAAAGAGTAGTCAGTGACGGAAACGATTTTCCTGCTTCAAGGAGGGCAACCTGTCTTTGATTAATATCAATAAGTTCGCCCAGTTTAAACTGTGTAAGCTTCAAATTCTGGCGATATTTTTTTATTTTTGATCCAACCTGCTTTTTAATCGTGTTCTCGTCCACAAATACTCCTTTTTAGACATTATAAAGTTTATATTTTTTAATAAAAATGGTATGCAATATTGTTAAATATGATTATTTATGATTTCATAAATAGTAAATATTGCTTAGATATTATCTTGGGGAAAAGTATGGCTAAAACTTTTAACATGGAAATGAATATAGCAAAGGCAATCGGAATTTTGGCTGTTGTTGCAGGACATACAAACTGGAATATATTCGGTGATTTTTGTAGAACTTATAGCTGGCACATGGCTTTTTTCTTCTTTATTGCCGGATATTTCTTTTCAATGAAAAATTTTAATGATGATAATGTAATAAAAATTTTGATTTTATATATCAAGAAATCTATATGTAGATATTTAATTCCTTTTTATTGCTACCATTGGTTTTATGGTGGTGTTGTTGTATTAATTTATCTTTTAACAAATAAATTATATGGGGCATTACCCACTCTAAAATTATTAATTTTAGCGCCTGTTGATTCAACCCCTTTTAACTTTAATGCACCAAACTGGTATTTGTATCAACTTACAATTTCTCTTTCTTGTTTTGCCGTATTAATTACAATATTTCGTAAAATTAAATTAGAAACAATATATACCTTTTTAATATTTTTATTTTTTGCAACGTTGGCAATTCTGCTTTCTCCAAATGATTTTGAGTTATGTCATGGAGTTAAACAAATTATAATAAAAATTTTAATATCATTATTTTATATTTATATGGGATATTTATATAAAATTTTTGGGGAATCCAAGATAAAATACAATATAAAAACATTATGTATTATTCTTCTAACACAAGCTGTTTTAATAATTATTGTAAATAATGAAACTAATGTTGATTTAAAGTGGGCTCGGTTGCATCATAATATTTCAGCTATAATATGTCCACTAATCGGAATTTATTTTGTTATTTTTCTTTCAAAACTGCTAGCTCCTTTAGTTCTACAGGACTCATTTGTAGATAAAATAGGCAAAAATACTCTTCATATTATGTCGAATCATGTATTCGTAATGTTTTTGCTTGATTTATGCATATTATACATTGACGGAAAAACTGAATTATCAGCATGGCCAAAAGCAGTGCTCGGTGCTTATTATAAAATGTATAAATACAAATTTATTTATACCTTCGGTGCTTTAGTAATATGTACCTATATCGGCGAATTTTTGCATTTTACAGGAAACAAAATAAAAACTAAACTCATAGAATGGAAAGAAAACCGATTCTTGTCTAAAGCACCTTGCGGGCAATCGTGTGACGCTCCAGCAGCACCATAAGAATTGATATGTCTGCAGGTTTTACTCCGCCTATTCGTGAAGCCTGAGCAAGTGTTTTCGGACGAATTTTGTTTAATTTGTCTTTTGTTTCTGATGAAATATGGTCAATTTTGTCATAGTCAATGTCATCCGGAATTTTGTATTTGTCGAGTTTTCCGGCCTGTTCAACCTGAAATTCCTGACGTTTCAGATATCCGTCGTATTTTATTAAAACTTCAGCCTGTTCATAAACATCTTTTGGCAAATTCAGCGCAGCAGTTTCTTCGTCAATTTCCTGCAGAATTTTATATGTAATATTCGGGCGCTTAAGAAGTTCAGAGGCTTTCATCCCGCGTTCCATGTGCTCTCCGTATTTTGAGAGAATTTCGTTTACTTTTTCAGTTGCCGAAATTTTGTGTTCAAAAAGTCGGGTCATTTCTTTTTCAATATTTTGCTGTTTTTCCGTGAAAATTTTAAACTGTTCATCGCTTACAAGTCCGATTTTATGCCCGAGCGGAGTCAGTCTAGCATCAGCATTATCCTGACGGAGCAGAAGTCTGTATTCCGAGCGTGATGTAAGCATTCGATAGGGATCCTGAATATCTTTTGTCACAAGATCGTCAATCAGTGTCCCTATATAAGAAGAACTTCTTGAAAGTTCAAGCATTTCTGAATTGTTTAAGTAATTTACGGCATTAATCCCTGCCACAAGCCCCTGTCCAGCGGCTTCTTCATATCCGCTTGTTCCGTTAATTTGTCCGGCAAAAAATAATCCTTTAATTGTTTTTGACATAAGAGAATGACTCGTTTGAACCGCCGGAACATAATCGTATTCAACAGCATAAGCCGGTTTTATAACGTGAGCTTTTTCCAGTCCCGGAAGTGTATGAAGCATCTTAACCTGAACGTCCGCCGGCAGACTGCTTGAAAACCCTTGAATATAAACTTCATAAGTTCCTAAACCTTCCGGCTCAACAAAAATATGGTGAGAAGGATTGGCTGCAAAACGCACCACTTTATCCTCAATTGACGGACAGTATCTTGGCCCGACTCCTTCTATCAATCCTTGAAACATCGGGGATTTATCCAGATTTTCCCTGATAATTCTGTGTGTTTCGTCATTTGTGCGGGTTAGATAACATGGAACCTGATTTCTTACGGGTCTGTCAGGTTTGAACGAATAAAAATAAAGTTCCTCGTCACCCGGCTGGATTGTCATTTTAGAATAATCAATCGTGCGTTTGTCCACTCTTGGCGGGGTGCCTGTTTTAAGTTTTTTAAGATTAATCCCGAGTTTTCTTAAAGAGTCCGAAAGCCCGATTGCAGCCATTTCTCCGAGTCTGCCTGCGCTGTATGATTTTAGCCCGACAAAAATCCGCCCTGAAAGTGAAGTTCCTGTTGTAAGGATTACGCTTCTTGCTTTGAATTCAATACCGAACTCATCAACGGCACCGGTAATCACTCCGTTTTCAGCGATTAAATCCGTAATGCAGGCCTGCCTCAGGTGAATATTTTCAATCCCCTCAATTACATTTCGCATATAATTCATATACTGTTTTTTATCGGATTGAGCTCTGAGTGCGCGTACAGCAGGGCCTTTTGAAGAATTTAACATTCTCATCTGGATGTAAGTTGCGTCTGCCGCTTCGCCCATAACTCCGCCGAGAGCGTCGATTTCTCTGACGATGGTGGATTTTGCGGGGCCTCCGATTGCGGGATTGCAGGGCATAAGTGCAATGTTGTCAAGGTTCAGCGAACATAAGAGAACGTTTGCACCGAGCCTTGCAGCAGCAATTGCGGCTTCGCATCCGGCATGTCCTGCGCCGACAACTATACAATCATAACTGTTTTTAAGGTAATCCATACCAGAATTATACTACAAAAAAATTCCGCAAAGAAGCTCCCGACCGGAGCTTCATTCGCTAATCAATTGTAACAGTTTTGCAATTATAGTATATTGTGATGAGAATATATTTTTTTATTAAGTTCATTCTTTTGACGGTATTTTGTCCTGCGCGGACGGCGGCCGCTTTTGGTGGCAAAAGCGGCGGAAAACCAGCCACACGCTTCGTTCGCTAATAATATGCAAAAGGCTCGGCATTAAGGCGGGTAAACTCGCTTAACAAAAATACTTTTTAATGGATTCTTCGCCGTATTATGTCATTCTGAGCACAGCGAAGAATCTAATTAAATCGGCTCAGAATGACGTGAATTTTTATGCTCAAACAATACCCGCCTTTGATATCTGCCTCGCCTGCAATTATTGTTCACTCCGCTATCGTGGCGTTTGGTTCAACTACAATATTTTGTCTTTTACTGTCATTCTGAATTTATTTGACTACTTTTGCCGAAATCTTTGATTTCGTGCAAAATGTCTGGTTTCCCACTGAATTCCTTTGAGATGCTGAAACTATCTTGGATTATTCGGGGTGCGGGCGGAGTAACGTCCGACCCGCACCTTGCGGGTTCCGCTTTGCTTCACCCTACCGAAAATCCGCAAACTCAGCATGACAAAATATTGTAGTTGAATAAAAAATCCGACCTTTGCGTAGTGAGTAATCAATGTTCTGTTTAGCGACTACAAAGCAAGTGTTGTTTGAGTGCGAAGCACGAGTTCACTTGCTTTTTGCAAAACAGTTACAATTGATTAACGAACGTAGCACAGGTCGGGAGTTTCTTTGCGGTACTTTCTTGTCGGTACAAGAAAGTACCAGATTAAATTAA
Source organism: Candidatus Gastranaerophilales bacterium (assembly GCA_944325605.1). GTDB lineage: Bacteria > Cyanobacteriota > Vampirovibrionia > Gastranaerophilales > Gastranaerophilaceae > Scatenecus. The sequence continues at coordinate 4,423 of CALVAX010000007.1, read as the reverse complement.
TTACTCAAAAATGATTACTCCCGAAATTCAGTTGAAGGCTAAAAAATAAAATTTTACTTCTTATAATATTTTTTATGAAAAAATCTTCCAACTTTAGTATAAATTATTCTTTCATCTGGTACATTCATACGATTTTTAAATAGTTGGATAAAGTTTAATATATATATGACGAGGAAAAGTATTATACATCTTATATGGAGCTCATAATGTCAGAACAAATTCTTGCACAGCCTCTGTTGGCTACCGAAAATACAAATGCCGAAAAAGCCAGAAATTCTTTAGAAAAAGCTCGTGTAGCCCATGAAAGGTATCTTATCCGGCAAAACAGCCAGGATCTTAACGAAGCCATTGAATATTATATTGATGCCGTTAAGCTTGATCCGACTATGCCTGAAGCTTATTACCGGCTTGCAAGTCTTATGTTTGAACAGGGGCAGATTAGTCTTGATACGGCGATTGAGCAGTGCAAAACCGCTGTGTCACTCGCTCCTAAAAATATGAATGCACACATGTACACCGGCTTTTTTATGAAGATGGCCGAGGATTTTAATTCCGCTGAAAAAGAGTTTAAGTCAGCCATTAAAATGGGTAAATTAAATTCAGCCCGTCCAAGGCTTATACTTTCGCAGGCTATATTGCAGAAGATTAATTCGAAAAACGGTACAGCTTCTGATTATTTGAACTTTTTGTATTATTTTCTTTCCGGCAGTTTAATGCTTGCCTGGGACAGACCAAGTATAAAAATGTTCTGCAAAAGCATGTCGGATGATTTTTCGGTATTTACGTATAATACTGTCGGCAAGTTTCTTGAAAAATTTAAACTTTACCCGATTGCTGAAAATATTTACAAAAAAGCTGTTTCAAATACAAATCACGGTGATATTTTCTACGGCAAAATGGGTGATCTTGCACTTAAAAACAATGAGCTTGAAATGGCGGTTGATTGCTATAGAAGAGTTTTAGAGGCAAATCCGCTTAACAGAGATGTGCTTGTCAAGCTTGCAACTGTTCTTCAGACGTATTTCCCTGAAAATACTGACGAAACAATTGATTGTTATGAAAAATTGTTATCCTTTGATATTGATAAAGCTCAGATTTATTATGAACTCGGGCATTTGTACCTTAGAAAAGAAGACAAGATAAATTCTATAAGCGCATTCAAGCTTGCGGTTGAAGAAAATCCAGAAAACCCCTTTTATAATAATTCTTTAGCCTATGCATATTCGAAAGCCGAACTTTACGATGATGCAATTGAGCATTACAAAAAGGCAATCGAATTAAATCCTGACAGTGAATGGACATCTATTGTGTGTCAGGCTTTAGGTTCAATTTACGGTGAAGTGCAGGGCAATATGGAGGCTGCTGTGGCAACTTATCAGGCCGGCATAATTCTTGATCCGAAAAATTATGATATTTACCTTGCTTTAGGTGATATTTATATGGCCGAATATGATCTTGACAAAGCTATCAAGACATATTGCGATGCTATAACTCTCAATCCGAATGACTACAGAGGTTATTCAAAATGCGGAATTGCGTTGTGGGAAAAGGATTTTCTTGAAGAAGCACTTGTATCTTATCACAAGGCAATTGAACTTAATCCGGAGAATGAATTTGCGCATAACAATCTGGGCATACTTTATCTTGACGGGTTGATGGATGCAGAGGAAGCTTTAGAATATTTTGAAGAAGCAATAGAATTAAATCCAAGTTATACCCTTGCCTACTTCAACGCAGGTCGTGCAAGCCAGCAGATGGGCTTCACAAATGATGCTGCACACTATTACCAGATGGCTATTGACCTGAATAAAATCACTCAGGATTTGGATGAAGAAGATATCGAAAACAGGCTGCGCTCGCTTTTTGAAGTTTAAGAAAAAAGTCATATCATCAATAATAGAATAGTTCCCTACGGTTAAGATTGGGAGTAAGAGGGCTTGAAAATTAAATAAGTAGTGAATTAATTAAAACAGACTCAGCTGTTCCTGCTTTGCAAAGTGTTTGGTTAAAAAAGATTTTCTGTGATACTTGCAAAGCCCGTATTTGTCAATTGCTTCAAGGTGCTCTTTTGTCAAATATCCGGCATTTTTTGACCAGCCGTATTCGGGAAATTCATTATCCAGTTTTTCCATATACCTGTCACGTGTAACTTTGGCTAAGATGCTTGCCGCGGCAATTGATGCTGAAGTGCTGTCCCCTTTCACAACCCATTTTTGCGGGCATTTAGTGAAGTTTTTTATCATTTTATTTCCGTCAACAAGTACAAGAAATTTGACATAATCCTCATTTGCAGTTTTAGCCGCATGTTCAAGAACATCCTCTACCGCAAGCTTCATCGCCTTTAAGGAAGCATTAAGTATGTTGATTTTTTCTATTTCATCAACTTCTATGCAAACTGTTGAATTAATAGTGTTTTCTTTTATTACGTCAAAGAGAAGTTCCCGCTTTTTCTTTGAAAGTTGTTTGCTGTCGTTGAGAATTGAAAGCTGTTCGATTAACTTTTCTGATTTGTCGCTGAAAAACACCGCGCTTGCAAAAACCCCGCCTGCCGTAGGCCCTCTTCCGGCCTCATCAGTCCCTATAATCAGGTTGTTTTTGAAAGAAAAATCATAATTAAAAAGTTCTATAATGTGCGAATTTCCCTGTAATTCCACTTATGCCTCCAAATCATCAAGAACAAATTTCCCGATTTTTCCGTCCCTGAAATCTCTTAAAATATAAATAGACGTTCTTTCAATGTCCGGATTGCCTCCTGTTACAAGCCAGTTCCGCGATTTTGCTATGTTTTCAAGCGAGATTTCAACATCTTCCAAATTGTAATAATTTCTTACGATTTCCGGATACTTTTCACCAAGCAGCTTTAAAAGTTCATAAGCTGCGGCTTCGTTTGAATAAGCGTTTTCCGATACGGAATTTACAAATGCAAGTTTCAAAGCTTTAGTCTGGTCGTCCTGCCGCATAGGAATAATCCCCGGAGTGTCAAGAAGTTCAAGCTGCGGATTAATTCTCACCCATTGCTGCTGCCTTGTAACTCCGGCTTTAGCACCGGTTTTGGTCTTAGAGGAACGGGTAAGTTTGTTTATAATGCTTGATTTTCCGACATTAGGCATTCCGACAACCATAACCCGCGCCGGACGGCGAAGAAGCCCTTTTTGCATAATTGCCTGAATGCGAGGTTCAGAAAGTTCAACGGCTTTTTTTACAATTAAATTCAGGTCTTTAGAATTTTTTGCATCAGATAAAATAACAGGATAACCGGAGTCATTTTCGATTTTTTCTGCAAAGGGCAGGAGTTTTGACTTATCAGCCAGATCAGATTTATTAAACAATATTAAACGGGGCTTGTCATTCAACAGCCCCGCAATATTTTCGTATCCGCTGGAGAGCGGAATTCTTGCATCAAGTACTTCTATCACTGCATCCACAAGTGACAATTGCTCTTTCAGCTTTTTTTCAGCTTTTGCTATATGCCCTGGATACCAGTGGATATGAATTTTATCTTTTTTCAATTTTTTCCTTGATACGAGTAGCTTTACCTGAACGTTCTCTCAAATAGTAGAGTTTAGAACGTCTAACGTCACCGCGTCTGAGAAGAGTAATTTTTTCAATTCTCGGAGAGTGCATTAAGAATACACGTTCAACGCCGACACCCTGAAAAACTTTTCTGACAGTAATAGTTTTGTTGATGCCTTCGCCGTGTTTTTTAATAATAGTGCCTTCGAAAGCCTGAGTTCTTTCTTTGTTGCCTTCAATAATTCTTACAAAAACTTTAACGGTATCGCCGGGGTTTACGTCCGGAACTTCTTTTTCCATGTAAGCTTTTTCTAATTCATCAATAATAGGGTTCATTTTCTTTTTCCTTTATATGTTTATATTTCGTACTTTTTAAATTCCTTAATCGGTGTTGAACGCTTTTTCCACACAAAAACACACCGACGCACGTTCGTAAGAACTATCGTAAACCAAAGAACTTTTTTTTGCAAGCTGTGATGTAATAAATGTTTACTATTCCGCAAGATTAGAGATACAGCGGGATTGCAAAGCGAGAAATTGCGGTTCCGGTATGGTTGTGATAGATTGAAGTTATGGACAGTTTCATCAAAGATATACTTAAGAAAAGCCGGAAGCGTAAGAGTTATTGCAATACAAAAACAATGGGCGTTAATATAGACAAGAATGAGTATTATGAAATTATATTGTCAAATTCCGCCCATCCTGAAAATTTAGGCAAGCAAAAACCTTGACAATTGACTTTAGTTAGGATAATTTATTAATATTGCAATCTGGAAGGATTGATTGACAAATAAATATATGGGCATGTGGTACTGTGCCGAACAAATTGATTAAGTATCAATTTGTGAGAGGTGGTAGACACGCCTCAATCCGAAGGATTGATTGACAAATAAATATATGGGCATGTGGT
>CALVAX010000006.1 GCA_944325605.1 Candidatus Gastranaerophilales bacterium | reverse complement strand
ATTGTAAGTTCGCTACTGCTCACTAACAATTTCTTCCCTCTCCCCTCAAGGGAGAGGGAATTTATTTTACGTAACAATCCTTTCAACCATTCACCCTTTCAACTTTTCAACTCTCTTCACCCTTCACCCCTCACTTTGTTAGAACCTGACTTACAAATCACCCACACCCGAAATTGTAAGTTCGCTAATGCTCACTAACAATTTCTTCCCTCTCCCCTCAAGGGAGAGGGAATTTATTTTACGTAACAACCCTTTCAACCATTCACCCTTTCAACTTTTCAACTTTTCAACTCTCTTCACACTTCACACTTCACACTTCACGCCTCACTTTTCTTACCCCTCACCTTGACCCTCAGCCATACGGCATACAGTCTCACACGGCTCAGTCTTCGCCGGTTCGAACTAGCATCCCACAAGGGGAGAGGGAATTTATTTTTCGTAACGCACTTAACGTCCTATCGTCTTATCATCCTAACATCTTTATTTAAAGTGAATAGGTGAATAGGTGATGAAGTGAATAAGTTCTTTTCGGCGCTCCGCGCAAATTTTAATTAACCGTAATGCACTTATTTACCTATTCACTTATTTACTTATTCACTTTGATAAAATTTATCGTCCTTGCGCCTTTACGTCTTTTCTCCTTTACTTTAATTTTTCAGCGGATATAATATTCTTGATGTTATGCCTGCAGTGCAGGCGCCAGTAGAAATTAACCAGAAGGCGAGATATGAGTAAATATTTATTGGAAATAGGAACTGAAGAATTACCGTACAGGTTTATACCATCTGCTATTAATCAGCTGCAAAAACTTTTTGAAGATTTTTTGAATGACAATAAAGTCGGGTTTTCATCCGTCAAAGTTTACGCAACCCCGCGCAGACTTGCTGTTATTGTTGACGGGCTTGAGGCTTCAAGTCCCGATGAAGTTAAAATCGTTAAAGGCCCGATTAAAAAAGTTGCCTATGATGAAAACGGTAATCTCTCAAAGGCCGGTCTGGGTTTTGCAAATAAAAACGGCGTTTCGCCGGAGGATTTGTATATCGAAGATGATTATCTCCATGCCAAAATTCTGGTTAAAGGTAAATCTGTTGTCGAACTTCTGCAGCAGAATGTGCCGTCGCTTGTTCTGAAACTTCAAGGCTCTCATTTTATGAGATGGGCTGACAATGACCAGAAATTCTCCCGTCCTATCAGATGGATTGTTTCTATGCTGGACAAGGATGAAGTTAAAATAAAAATTATTGACAAAGAAAGTTCAAATGTTTCACGCGGCCACAGGTTCGCCCAGCCGTCGGTTATTATCGGAAGCCCCGATGATTACGTTGAACTGATGCGCAACTGCTGTGTTATCGTTGACCAGAACGAAAGACGACAGAGAATTATCGACAAAGCGCATGAAGAAGCTGCTAAATTCGGCGCTGAACCTTATTACACGGACGATTTGCTTGAAGAGGTTACGTACATTACGGAATATCCTGTTCCGGCTGTCTGCGATTTCTCAGAAGAATATCTTAAACTTCCGGAAGAACTTGTCGTTACTGTCATGGCCGTTCATCAGAGATATTTCGCACTCTACAAAGACGGCAAACTTATTAATAAATTTATAACTATGACAAACTACCTCGGCGATGATTTTGAAAATATTAAGGCGGGAAATGTCAGAGTTATTAAGGCTCGTCTTGATGACGCGGTGTTCTTTTTTAATGAGGATACAAAGCAGCCGCTTGAAGCTTATGTCGAAAATCTTAAAGGTATTACTTTCCAGAAGGGCATGGGCAGTATGTACGACAAGGCACAGAGATTGACTTCTTTGTCCCGTACAATTTGTAATCAATTAGGAATTAAAGACTCAAGATCTGTTGAAAGAACGGCACTTCTCTGCAAGGCAGATCTGGCTACAAATCTTGTGTTTGAATTTACAGAACTTCAAGGATACATCGGCGCAGATTATGCAAGAGTTTCCGGCGAGTTAGATTCTGTTGCGGAAGGGATTAAAGAACATTACTTCCCGCTCAATGCCGAAAGCGAAACAGCAAAAAGTATTGAAGGACAGATTGTCGGTATTGCCGATAAAATTGACACTATTGCTGCTGTGTTTGCAGAAGGTAAAAAACCTACAGGATCTTCTGACCCGCTCGGCGTCAGACGTGCTGCTCTCGGTATTATCAGAACTATTCTTGCCAATAATTTGAAAATAGATTTGACAAAACTTATTGATGAAACATTATTAAATCTTCCAGTTCAGTTTGAAGGTTCTTCCATTACCGACAAAATTAAAAAAGCCGCAGGCGATTGTGTCGGCAGAATGTCGGGCAAAGTTACTGATGAAATTAATGAGTTTATAGTTCAAAGACTGATTATTTATCTTGGCGACAAATACGCTAAAAACGTTCTTGAAGCATGCGCTTCGAACAAAAATCCGCTTAAAGATCTTGCTGATTATATTGAAAGAGTCAAAGTTGTATCTGAATTTAATTCACCTGAAGTTCTTGAAAGTGCTAATCGTGTTTCAAGACTTCTGAAAGAACCTGTTTTTGCTCAGGTTAAAAAAGACCTCTTTAATCTTCCGGCAGAAGCTATGCTTTTAGAACAAATCGAAACTGTGAATGCAAAAGATTACGGGGAATATCTAAAACAGCTTGAATCAATTAATCCGTCAGTGGAAAAATTCTTCAATGATGTTCTTGTTATGGATAAAGATGAAAAAGTTAAACAAAACAGACTGGCGCTTCTGGCTCAATTGAAGCAAAAGTATGATTATATCTGCGATTTCAGTAAATTATAAAGAATTGTAAATAAACTTTGAAAAAAGGTAAATTATTTTTTTCAGGGAATTTTATTATAGTACAATAAGGTAAAGGAAAAACGTAGAGGTAGCGTCATGCTCAACAGGCTTAGAAATCTCAAGATAGTAAGAAATTTAAAAAATCAACTTTCTCCAAAACTAAGATGGCTGATGTTTGCCAATGATAATAATGACAAATCATCTTCCGAATATTTAAAAATGATAACCGGTATAGGTGATTTGAAATCAAGTTCTGACGAAATGAGGCTGGAAGCAATGGTCAGAGAACAACTCAAAGAAGAGTTTCCAAATATTGAAAACATGCAATCTTATGAGTTACTAGTCGATGCAGTGATGCATAATTTGAAGAAAAAACAGCTTCAAGCCACCGATAACATTGATTTTTCATAAAAATCTGCAGTTTAAATGTTATCATCCGGCAGTATATCTGCCAGCAAATATAATACCCCCATCTGCGGGGTATTATTTAATTTTAAAAGAGTTTATCCTATTGAGAAAGGAGTTTAGAAATTATGGCAATTACAATCATCGGGGTTAACCTTGAAAATCGTATTGAATCAGCAATTGAGTTTCAAAAAATTATTACAAAATTTGGCTGTGATATAAGAACCAGAATAGGTTTGCATTCTTGTCCTGAAGAATTATGTTCAAATAAAGGTATTATTTTACTTGAAGTAATAGGCGATGGAGCCGAACTTGCCGCAGAACTCAAAAAACACTGGGAAATTCAAACAATGCATTTTGAGTAGAATTCTTTTTAAGAATTGTAAAAATCATAATTTAAACTGGCAAAAAAAAATATTCAGGAGGTTTCTATTTGTCGGGAAGAAAAATGATAACGCCCGTAAACTCGACAAATACAAATCTAATTCAGCGTGCACTCTTTACAAAGCCGCCGCAAAGGAAGGATAGTCAGGAGCCTCCGGCCAATCATTCCAACAAAAATTTAAACAGACCGGCGCATCTTCCGGATCCGGAGCCTTATAGAAAGAAATCCGAGCCGCCTGTAAGGACAAGTATTTTTTATATAAACGATTTTCATGGTAAATCAATAAATATAGAGAGGACGATGACAGCATCCAATGCTTTTGATAATTTTAAACCGTCCACCCCGACCGATAAACTAAAGTTTTCATCCGGAGATATTCAGCTTGGAGAAGTTGAAAATGTTAACAGGGTCGCTGTAGCCGGCGAAAATGCTCTTGGAATAATGGCATCAGCTATGGGAAATCACGAGTATGACATGCCTAAAAGCATTGGTAAACTGATTCCGGATATGAAGTATAACCTGCTTGCCTGCAATATTGATATAAGACCCGAGTATCCCTTGTCTAAAAAGGTTCAAAAATCGTACATTCAGGATGTGAACGGACACAGATACGGGGTTATCGGCACTTCTCCCACAGATTTGATTTCAAGGCTTAAGTATAGTGTTTTGTTTAATGAAAATGAAATTCATAATATAGATACAACAATAAAAGACATTCAGACAGAAGTTGATAAATTAAAGGCACAGGGAGTCGATAAGATAATTTTACTTTCACACCTTGGTTACGGGTATGACCGCAGGGTTGCCCAAAAAACAGACGGTATTGACGTAATTCTCGGCGGACATTCTCATAATCTTATTCAAGGGGTTAAAGAAGGCGAAAATCTTCTCTATAACAAGTCCGGAGAACCTGTAATTATTACGCAGGCAGGGCGTGACGGAAAATACTTCGGAATTTTGAATCTGGAGTTTGATGAAAATGGCGTTATAACGAAAGTTCAAAATAACGTGACACCAACAAGAGGATTTAAGCGAAACGCCCCTTTAAGATATATGTTTGAAAAAATTCTCGGCAAACCTCAGGTTGTGGGTGTTATAAAATCAGCAGTGCCTCCAATAACAAATGATTTGATTGATCCTAATCCTCATGCGCAGTTTATAGTTGATTGCATGCGCAGAGAACTCGGTGCAGATATTGCGCTTTTGAGTGCTGCAAATGTGAGAGGATACTTCGAAAGCGGAAATCTTGATACCAGAGTTCTGGAGGATATGTCGCCGTTTAAGAATAATCTCACCATTGTTCCTTATACTGAAAAAGAAATTGTAGAAGCTCTTAAGGCTACGGCAAAATCCGTTATAAATTTGAATAACAAACCCGGAATTCTTCATCCGTCGGGTTTAAGATACAACATTGACCAGAACGGAGATATTTCAGACCTCTATTTTGTCGATAAGGATGGCAAAGAAACAAAAATTGATATTGAACATCCAAGAGAAGATAAAATTTACAGAACAGTTATAAATGATTACTATGCAATGGGTAAAGATAATTTAAAAATGCTTGATAAAATTGATTGGGCTGAAAAAATTTATGATTTTGATTTTACGAACTGCGTTAAAAAACACTTCCAGCATGATAAAACCCCTGTTGAAATTAAAGATGACGGAAGAATTAAATTTATAAAAACCAATTCCTCAAATTAAAAAGCCTCATTAATTTTAATGAGGCTTAGTCTTTAAATTTACGTATCTAAAAATTTAGAGTTCTTTATTTGTTTGGAGGGGATTTTCTTCCGGAGTTTTGGCAATATTTTCGTAATAGATATGCGCAATTGCGTAGTAATAAGCGAGTCCCATTATTGTAGATACATACATATAGGCAGTTGTGAAAATTGCAAGAAATATGACATTGTTTGCCAGATCAATCTCTACCCCTGCAAGTGAAGCTGATAAATATAATACTATAGAAAGTAGAATAATAGCAATTATACCTGAAACGCCTATCCCAATTGCAAATCCAAAATATTTTAAATCAAGGATTATTGTAGGTGTAAGAATTTTCGGTAAATATGTAAATAACAATAAAGGATTGATGTTTTTTGTAATGTTAAAATCTTTTATAAAATTACAAAAAATATACGGCATTGAAATTACGCTTATTACAATAAATGTTATTAAAACTAAAATAGCCGGAATTTTGATAACCGGAATAAGAGAAAATAGAAGTAATATCATTGATATTATTGAGATAATCAGTATCCAGATAATACAAAAAGCAAGCCATTTAAGTGTGTTAATATTAAATAATCCGGAGTCGATTTCCGGCATAATCTGCAGAGCTTTAATTTTTCCTTCGTCATTTTGTGTTTCTTTCCAGAAGCAGAATTTTATAGCATTCCTTGTAAACAACACCATATAATATCCTAAAATAAAGCTTGCAAGCATAGATACAATTCCGAGAAAAGGAGCTATGAAAAACATATAAAGATAAACGTCAGCTTCTTTTCCGTTAGTGCTAATTGTCGCAATGCAGGTTGGAACAGATATTAACAGTCCAAGTAGTGCTAAAAATGCGTGTTTTGTAAAAACATTATTTCCTGTGTAACATTTTTTAAGCCCTTCAATTAAACCTCCGGCCATAAAACCTCCTTTATTTATAATTTTCAAATTTTGAATAATAAATTAATTTTACCATTTTATATAATATTTACATACTCTGTTCACAGTAGGTTTTTTATGGTAGGATTAAAGTTATGGAAACAGAATTAAAGCAATTAATCCCAAATTTAAAAAGCCGTTATAATAAAATAAAGGAGTGTCTTTGACCCTGCCAAGCTTGACGCAGAATTATCTTCTCTGGAATCAGATATGCAAAACCCGGATATCTGGTCAGATAAATCAAAGGTTTCAAAGATAGGGGCAAGGATAAAAGAAATCAAAGAGAACCTTGAGCTTCTTGATGCCTGGAATGAGAAGATAGAAGATGCCGAAGTTTCTCTTGAAGTCGGGGATGCAGAATTAATAAAAGAGAGTTTTGAAAATCTTCAAAAGGCTGAACGTGAGATAGATAGTTTTGAAATTCGTCTGATGCTCAGCGGAGAGTATGATGAAGCCGATGCAATCTTGACGATAAATTCAGGTGCCGGCGGAACCGATGCACAGGATTGGGCAAGCCTGCTTCTCAGAATGTACATGCGCTGGGCAGAAAACAAAGGCTGGAAAGTCGACCTGCTCGACAAACTTGACGGAGAGGAAGCCGGAATAAAGTCAGCAACAATTAAACTTTCCGGCAAATACGCCTACGGGTATTCAAAAGCAGAAAAAGGCGTGCACAGGCTTGTTCGAATTTCACCTTTTAATGCAAACGGAAAACGGCAGACAAGCTTTGCTTCTGTTGAAGTTTCTCCGATAATAGAGGATTTTGAAAAAACTATAACAATTCCTCCTGAAGAACTAGAAATTGACACAATGCGCTCCGGCGGCGCCGGCGGTCAGAATGTTAATAAAGTTGAAACAGCAGTCAGAATTTTGCACAAACCGACAGGAATTGTCGTAAAGTGTCAGCAGGAGCGCTCCCAGCTTCAGAACAAAGAAAACGCCATGCAGATACTTGCCTCAAAACTTCTTGCAATCCGTCAGGCAGAGCACGAGAAAAAGTTAGCCGAATTAAAGGGCGAAAACGTTGATATAAATTTCGGTTCTCAAATCCGTTCTTACGTATTCCATCCGTATAAAATGGTTAAGGATCACAGAACAGGCTGCGAAGCCGGTAATGTTGACGCTGTTATGGACGGAGATATTGATATTTTTATAGATAGTTTCCTTAAAAGCCAGGCATCGGCAGTTTAGTCTAAATTTGCGGAATGGCAGTCGGTTCCGCCGGTTTTTATGAGATTGTATTTGTATGCTGCATTTTTGACAGAGTCTTCGCTATGAAATTTTAAAATCCCGCGGAGTCTCGGGTAAGGATAGTAAACTTCAATACCGTCTAATCCTAATTTTACGAGTTTTCCGACAAATCTGTCCATTGAAATGCACCAGCAGCAGGCAGGATGCGCAAGGACAGCAATCCCTCCGGCTGAGTGTATTGCGTCAATAAGTTTTTTCAGGTTCCTTGTTGAAAAAAGTCTTGCAATATCCCATTCTGTGCCTTTTTTGTCTTTTGCAAAGAATTTTTTTAACTCCGGATTCTCTTTGTCTGCGCCGTATGCCAAAAGATGCATAAACACATACCCGCACCATACATCAAATTCAACACCGGGAATTAATATAGCAGAATTTATATTTTTGCTTAATCTGTAACCGTCCATCGTGTTGTGGTCAGTTATTGAGATGTATTTGTATCCTGAATTTTCTGCCTGATTTAAGATGTTATCAAAACTTCCTTCTCCGTCGGAAAAGGTTGTATGAATGTGTAAATTCACGCGGCTTCGGGTAAAGTCTTCTTCTTTTAAATTTTTGATTAAGTCTTTGTAATTTATCATTGTTTTTGTAAATATATTTGTAATAAAATTATTATACAACAAAGGAGAGAATATGGCTAAACAAAAGCAGAATGGTACAGTTTTAGGGGTATTGTGGGATGGCGTGAAGATATTTTGCGTTCATTTCAGAAAATATTTTTTGTACATGCTATTCCCTGTGTTGGGCCAATTTGTTGGCCTGTTCTGGGTGTTTGGAACAAGTTATTTGTTTTCCAAAAATCTTGACTATCTCGCCCGGGAAATCCCTGCTTTGGATAATTTTATGACAATTATGATTTGTCTGATGCTTATTACGTTGCCGGGGCTTATTTTGTGGATGAAGGCATTCTGGGATTATCTTGTGTCGTACGGGGCTTTAAACTCTATGACGGAAGCCGCAATGTCTACAGGAAAGATTTATGACTTTCCGGCTTACAATGCTGTTGTGACAAAAAGAGCCGGAAAATTTATTTGTATATGGCTTTTGTTCAGTTTGTTTTCGCTTGTTGCCGCAATCCCTTTTTGCTGGGTTTTAGGCTTAATATTCTTTGTGTATTTTGTTTTGATATTTCAGGTATTTACGTTTGAGGAAGATGTTTCTCCCTCCGGATGTTTTAAGAGAAGCCTGATGCTTGTAAAGGGTAATTTTGCAAGAACGCTGGCTGTAATGGTTGTGCTATTTGCTGTTACGTATTATTTTCTGGAAATAGGAGTATCCGTAATTTTTGATGCTTTGAAAATTTCGCAGTTATTTTACGGCCTGCTTGAAGGCTGGGCATCTTCAATACCTCTTGACAGTGTGAACGCAATACTTGCAATGGGCGGAGGCGCGCAGATTACTCCTCTTGATATTTCAAAGTCTGTTGTACAGCAGATTGTGTTTTTCCTTGTTGTCGGGTTTACCCTGCCTTTGAGAAGTATTGTCTGGACATTGTGGTATAAAAGTTTGAGCGAGAAAGACGGTGTTCCGTCAAAAATTTCGCATAAATCGTCTAAAAAACTTGATCCAGAAATAATCAGACGCGCGAAAAACAAAGACGAATAAAGTTAGATAAAGGCGGTTAAATGTTTATTTGTAAAAATTGTAAATCAATTGATAAATTTGAATTGATGTTTTCGCCGGACTATCAAGGAGAAAGACGTTTTGCCCAAAAATATAATTCAAAAGGCGAAATCGAAATTTCAGTTGACGGATATACATTTATACCGGATTTAAGATTTATGAATGAACATGCAGTTTGCAGATACTGCGGTCAAATTTACATGTGGGATTATGCGTGAGGATAATAAAATGCGAACTAACAGAAAAAATAATGAATTAAGAGAAATTAAATTTACAAATCATTACACAAAACATGCTTACGGCAGTGTGTTAGCCGAATTCGGCGACACAAAGGTTATCGTGACGGCCTCTGTTGAAACAGGAAAACCAAAATGGATGGAAAAAGATGATTCAAGAGGTTGGCTGACTGCGGAATATTCTCTTCTTCCTGCCTCAACCAATACAAGATGCCAGCGTGAGAGGATGAAAATTTCCGGCCGTACTCAGGAAATTCAGCGTTTAATCGGAAGAAGTCTCAGAGCGTGTCTTGATTTAAACAAAATTCCGGATTTAACAATAACAATTGATGCTGATGTAATTCAGGCAGACGGAGGAACAAGAACCGCAAGTATTTGCGGCGGATATCTTGCGCTCAGGGATGCTGTTTTGCGTTTGATGAAAGAAGGTGTAATAAAAGAAAATCCAATAATAGAACCGGTTGCAGCAATTTCAGCAGGAATTGTTGACGGAGAAGTCCGTCTGGATCTTGAATATGAAGAAGATTCACATGCGCAGGTTGATGCAAATATTGTGCTTACAAAAAGCGGTAAAATTATAGAATTTCAGACAACTGCAGAAGGAGCGCCTTATGAAGAAAAACTTATGCTTGAAATTTTTAATGTTGCAAAATCAGGAATAGAAAAAATAATTGCTAAATATAATTTAGTTTAGTATAATCAAAGAATAGAGAAAGGAGATATGTTTATGAAGAAACTTTTAATTCTGTCAATGGTTTTAATGGTGACAGCTTCTGCCGGCGTTTGGGCTGATGAAAATGATACATATATGGATCAGCTTCTCGAACAGCATACAAAAAGAATAACCGAAACCGAGCAAAAGCTGAATGACAAAATGGAAGATGTTCAGAATTCAATGGAAGAAGCAAAGCAGCAAAGAAACGAAGCCATAGAAAATAAGCTTGAAGAACTTCAGCAGCAAAAAGAACAAAGAGAAGCTGAAAGAGCACAAAAAATTGAAGAAAATCAACGAGCAATTGAAGAAAAGCAGCAGGAATTCAATAATTCAATAAATAATAAACTTGAAGAACTTCAACAGCAAAAAGAACAAAGAGAAGCAGAAAGGGCTAAAAAAATAGAAGAATTCCAGCAGCAACAGGAAGAACAAAAAGCTGAATTCAACAAAAAACTTGATAAAATAGATAAAGCCATAGAAGAGGCAAAACAGCAGCATCAGGAAGCTACAACAGAACGGCAGCAAAAATTGGAAAAGAAAAAACAATTATTTAATGAACTAATTTCAGAATAAAAGAAAGGAAGTTAAGAAATGAAAAAAGGATTTGTAGCGTTATTAGCATTGGTTATTTTAAGTTCAACAGCTGTGTATGCTTCAGACACACCTATATCTGACTGGATTAACAGCAAAACTTCTAAAATAACACAAAAGGAAAAATCAGCAGCTCAGAAAGCCGCAGAAAGAGAGAAAAAACGTCAGGAAAAAATTCAAAAACAGAAGAAAAAACAGGCAGAAGCAAAAAGGAAAGCTGAACAGCGTCAAAAAGAACGTAAACAAAAAGTAGAGAAAAAGAAAAAACTTTGGAAAGAACTTTTCACATTTGATTAAACCTGATTTTGACTTTAAATAATATTAGAGGAACGGAGCCGAAATCCGTTCCTTTTTTAAAAACAGAAAAGTCCTATTTTTTGAGTGGCAATATCATTAAAATTGTGCTACAAATGATTTAAGGAAGTTTATAATGCAAAAAACAGACAACGAAACAATTACGGCATCTCAGATTTTATTAAGAACTTTGCAAAAGCTCAAAGTTACTGATATTTTCGGCTATCCGGGAAGTTCTGTGCTATGGTTTTATGATGAACTTTCCAAACAGTCAGAGATAAAGCATTACTTAATGCAGAGTGAACAGAGTGCGGTTCATGCAGCGGAAGGGTATGCAAGAGTCACGAATGAATGCGGAGTTGTGCTTGTGACAGCAGGCCCTGGCGTAACCAATACGGTTACGGGTATTGCAAATGCTTATCTTGACGGATTTCCGCTAATTGTGATAGCCGGTGATATTTCTTCTGAACTTGCCGGCAAATCTTCTTTTCAGGAAATTAATTTTGTTGAGATTGTCAAACCCTGTGCAAAATCAGTATTCAAAATTTCTCATCCGGCAGACATTGAAAGTACGGTTTTACAGGCATACTTAATTGCGATGAGCGGTAAAAAAGGCCCTGTTGTAATTGATATTCCCTGTGATATCTTTTCGCAGAAAGCTGAATATAAAGATCTTGTTCTTCCTGTTGACAAGGCAGAAACCGTATCGGATTTTGATGTTTCAAGGGCTTTTGAAATTTTAAAAAATGCATCTTCCCCTGTTGTTGTCTGCGGCGGCGGCGTTATACATGCCAGAGCCGATGAAGAATTATATGAATTGGTGCATTTATTGAAAATTCCTGTTGTTTCGACAATGATGGGTATTGGGGCTTTCCCGTATTCAGACAATTTGAATGCAGGCATGATAGGCGGGTACGGACACAAAAACGCAAACAAACTCATCCAAAATGCTGATGTTTTATTTGTTCTTGGAGCAAGGTTTAATGACAGAGTAACCTCCGCTTTCGACATAAACAATCTTAACAGCAAAACTATTATTCAGATTGATATTAATTCTAAAGAACTTATAAGAAATTTGTCATCTGACCTGGCGGTTCAAGCTGATGTAAAATGTTTTTTACAATCACTTTTATCAAAGATTTCTGATACAAATATTTGTGATTTCAACTACAAATATGATGATTTTGTAAGTGTTAATGTTGAGATTGAAGATGATAGCGAATATTTAACATCAAAAAGTGCTGCAAAATTATTGAATTACTACGCAAAAAATATGTGTATAGTAACAGATGTCGGCCAGCACCAGATTAGTTTAATTAAAAACTTCGGGTTTAATTATCCAAATCAGCTTTTGACATCGGGCGGTTTAGGAACAATGGGATTTGGTTTCGGAGCAGCAATCGGGGCGTCTGTAGCGCAGGGTAAAAAGCCTGTAGTTCTTTTTACGGGAGACGGCTCTTTTCAAATGGATTTGCCGGAACTTGCTGTTTGCCGGAGATATGGAATTCCGGTTAAGATTATAGTTATCAATAACAGTGAGTTAGGTATGGTAAGACAGCTTCAGGATGAGTTGTACGGAGGAAGGCGCTTTGAAACTTCTCTTACAAATCCTGATTTCGTATTGATAGCCAAAAGTTACGGGATAGACGGAGAGAGCATAGATAGCATTTCAGGAGCAAAAGATGCTCTGGAAAGGGCGTTTTCTGGTAATTCGCCTTATCTTGTTGAGTTTAAAGTTGGGAAGAATGAAACAGTCTAATCCATCTGGTCATAGACTTTTTGGATTTCCTGAATGTCCTGCCACATCTGCCATTTAGGGCTGCCTTTTTCTCTGGAATCATTTCTTAAAAGATATGACGGATGATAAATCGGCATCATTTTTGAGAAATTCGGGCCTTCAAACCATCTGCCGCGGATTTTTGTAATCCCCTGATTTGTGCCGAGCATTGCATGAGCCGCAATTCTTCCGCAGAGCAGAATAATTTTAGGCTTGAGAATTTCAATCTGGGCGTCTAAGTATTCTCTGCAGGCAGTTTCTTCTTCGGGAAGCGGGTCGCGGTTTTCGGGCGGACTGCATTTGAGGGTATTACAGATGTAAAGGTGTTCTTTTCTTGAAAACCCGACTGAGGCCAGAATTTTATCAAGAAGCTGACCTGCTTTTCCGACAAAAGGTTCGCCCTGCTTGTCTTCATAAAATCCCGGAGCTTCGCCTATCAGCATCATTTTGTGATTTGGAATCCCGCCGGAAAACACAACGTTTGTGCGGGTTTTAGAAAGCGGGCACTTCTGACAGTGAATACACTTTTCTTTAATTTTATCAAGTTCTATATTTTCTTTTTCTGTTAATAAGGTCATATTGTCAGATTTTCGATGAGATTCTTCGCCTTGCCTGTCACTCTGAGTTTTTTGCCCGAAGAATCCTCTTCTCAGGCTCAGAATGACATAAATTAATCAATATTGTCGGATTTTTTTGAAACCTGTCTTGTAAAACCTATTTTTCCGGTACTAAAACAGAAATAACACAGTTTTTGATGTCGAGATATTTTTTGATAGTTTTGTTCAAATCGTCAATAGTTACGCTGTCAAGGTCTGCAAGATACTGTTCCACAAGCTTTAAATCCTCACAGACTGTCATATAATACCCGATTGTTTCGCCGATTTCGGAAACTGTTTCCGCAGAATAGGCAAAACGTGTTTTTATTCTCTTTTTGGCTTTTTCAAGTTCTTTTTCAGTAATTCTTTTTTCTGTAAGATTTTTAAGTTCTTCTTTTATAAGTTCAAGCGCCTGTTCCTTACCTTCTGGTTTGAAGTTTGCCTGAATAAAGAAGTTGTCGCCGTCTTTGAACTGATAGTGTTCTGAACTTACCATATTAAAAAGTGCATCCGTTCTTTTTTCGATTAAGTTCTGATACATTCTGGAACTTGTGCTGTCACCGAGAATTATGCTTATCAAATCAAGTTCTATTGAAGCTTTAATGTCGCATGCTTTAGGGCCGAGCCAGCCAAATATTGCATAAGAGGTATTAACGTGAGCTTTTTGCTCAAAATAATTTGTTTCCTGAACCGGAGTGTCCATCGGGTTTGTATGTTTCGGGGCATTCGGGCGGCCTTTAAAATCAAATTCTTTTTCAACTTTTTTCAAAACTTCTTCGCTGTCAAAATCTCCGACAACAATTGTTGTGATATTCTCGGGTGAATAGAAAGTCCGGTAATAGTTCATAATGTCATCGCGCGTAACCTGTGAAATGATTTCCGGTGTTCCGATAACGTCGCGTTTGTAGGGGTGAACGGTGTACATGTTGTAGTTGCAGGTGTTGTAAACCTTTGTCCACGGCTGATCTTTGCGCATTCTGATTTCTTCTATAACAACGTGGCGTTCACGTTTTTGTTTAACTTCTGTTGAATTTACATCAAACGCAGGCCCTATTTCTTCCTCGGGCAAAACCGGATCAAGCATCATATCGGCATGGAGTTCAAGTGCAAGATTAAGATTTTCGCCATTCTCGCCTTTCGGAAGGGTTACGTAATAGAAGGTATAATCTTTCCAGGTGGCTGCGTTTACGATAGCGCCTTTAGCTTCAAGAATTTTGTCAAATTCGCCGGCTTTGTGTTTGTGTGTTCCTTTGAACATCAAATGTTCAAGAAAATGTGAAATCCCGTTAATCCTGTCATCTTCATTGATAGAGCCTGTCTTTACCCACGAACTTATGTTGACAAGTTCGCCCTCTTTATGTGCAAGGACAATCTTGTGTCCGTTTTCGCGCTCGTAAATCTCAACTTCTCTTGTAAGATACGGATATTTAACGGTTGATTTCTTCATAAAACTTTCTCCTGATAATTTTTACTTAGGGATTTATATAGCAAATTCCGCTAAAAATTTTCAAAACTACGTCATACTGAGCGTAAGCGAAGTATCTAAATAAATGAGATTCTTCGGGCTAAAGCCCTCAGAATGACCGGCGTTTAATATTGTTTGTGGAATTTGCTATATAATTTCCTTTACTTAATTATACAATAAAAATTGTTTTTGTAGTATCATAATCTCATGATTAATCGTTTGAAGAATAAAGTAGTGGTTTCTGTTCAGGCAATGCCGTCAGAGCCTTTGTATCTTGAAAAGTGCATGGCTGCAATGATGAAATCTGTTGTAAAAGGCGGCGCCGGCGGCTTGAGGGTTGCGGGTGTCAGGGATGTTAAAAATGCAAAGCAGCTTTTCGATATTCCGGTAATCGGAATTACAAAACCGGAAGTTATCCCGCCGAACTGGCAGGAAATTGTTTATATAACCCCCGAACTTAAAGACGTAATTGCGCTTGTCGAAGCGGGTGCCGATATTATTGCATTCGACGGAACCCAGAGAAAACGTCCGAACGGCGCAACTCTCGGTGAAATTATAAAATATATTAAAATTAACAAAAGAGTTTCCATGGCTGATATTTCAACCGTGGAAGAAGGAATTAAGGCAGCGGAAGCAGGCGCAGATATTCTATCAACAACTCTTTCCGGCTATACCCTTGAATCTCCCCTGAAAAACGACGGGCCGGATTTTGAACTTCTCGAAGAACTGGTTAAAAAAGTTGAAGTTCCGGTTGTGCTAGAGGGCAGAATATGGGAGCCGGAACAGGTTGACAGAGCTTTTGAACTCGGTGCGCACTGCGTTGTTATCGGTTCGGCAATTACGCGCCCGCAATTGATTACAAAACGCTTTGTACAGAGGAAAAAATAAGGAGTTTGATTTATGAGAGCGCTTGCAATAGATGTCGGCGGCACCAAAATTTATAACACAATTGTTGACGAAACAGGAAAAATTGTTGCAGAAGTTGAAAAACAACCAACTCCGAAAACTTTTGATGAAATCCGCGAAGTTTTGTCAGAAATTGTAAAAAAGCATGAAGATAAAGCAGATGTGATTGCATTTGCAACCGCAGGTGCGGTTAATAACGAAAATACAGGCGTCATCGGTTCAACCGGAAATATTGCAGCCGGATATCCGGATATGGATTTTGTGAATTTAAGCAGTAAAAAAGTTTTTGTTGAAAACGACGCAAATGCCGCGGCGTGGGCTGAACATATTCTCGGCGCCTCAAAAGGTTGTGCGAACAGTGTTATGCTGACTTTGGGAACCGGTGTTGGCGGCGGAATAATCGTGGATAATAAACTTATGAAAGGTAAGAGCGGCGCTGCCGGCGAAATGCACTTTAAATTATACCGCGACAAACGCCGCAAGTGTACCTGCGGGGCTTACGATTGTTTTGAAGCTTATGCCTCGGGTACAGGATTAATGACAACTGCGGCTGATATTACAAATGTTCCGAATGTGACAACTTATGATGTTATTTCTGAGGTAAATGCCGTACTGGAACAGACAAAAGCTTTACAGAGCGAGAAAACAAAAACAGAAAGACTTACTCTCGGTTTATCTTCAAAGTATGTTGAAGCTTTTTTGAGGTGGCAGGATGATATTTTAATCGGTTGTATCGGGCTTGCGGATCTTTTTGATCCTGATGTAATAGTTCTGTCAGGTTCAATGGCCGAGTTTGTCGATGTTGAATATATTCAAAAAGAATTAAATAAAGAAATAGTGACAACATTTACAGAAGTAAAAAAGGCTTCCACGGGCAATTATTCAGGAATGATAGGGGCAGCGCTTCTTGCAATGGGCATCGGTCTTTAGGAACGGGGAATTTTCTAAATGGGAAAGGCAAAAAAGAGAAGTCTGCATTTGGGTATTCATGACCGCTTTAGCAAATTGAGCCGGAGCGAGGCTGTAGATCATGTTGTTGACGCACTTAAAAAAGGCGCCAATGAAGATATTTATGCACTTGTGACATTGTTCGGGATTACTGCGGAAGAACTTCTTGAGGCAGGCGCAAGCTACGAAGCTGTAAAAGGTCTTGGAGGTCTTTTAGGTTAATGGGTTTTAAGGGTATTTTGAACGTTGTTAAAAATTCCAGATGGTATTCTTCTGACATGACGGTGTTTTCTTGTCTGGTTTGTTTTTTATATGCGTTGGAGTATGGCGGCAGTGTTGTCAATGGCATTATTGCTTTTGTCGGAATTCTGTTTGCTCATATGGCAACTAATTTGTATGATGATTATTCAGATTACGGTGTTCTATCTCAAAACCCGAGAGCCAGTGAATTTGCGCCGGATGTGAAGTGCGATTATCTGCGTAAAAATTTTGCGTCTACTAAAGATTTGTTGTTTGTAATTTTTTTGTATTGTCTTATAGCGCTTGAGACTGGTATTGTTTTGTTTTTCCTGACTGGTGTGCCGGTAATATGGCTTGCTCTTGCAGGCGGAGCTATTGTCCTTTTGTATCCGGTATTTTCCAGAGTCGGACTGAGCGAAGCTGCTGTCGGAATAGCTTTCGGCCCTTTACTCTTTGAGGGAATGTATTATGTAATGACCGGAAGTTTTTCAGCAGGAGTAATGATTTTAGGCCTTTCTGTTGTCATGTTTACAATCGGTGTTATGTATGTTCACACTCTTCTGGACTATGAAGGCGACAGAGCCGCAGGAAAATATACCCTTGCGCTGAGGCTGAATGACAAAGAGCGTGCGTATAAAGCGTTTTGGGTAATTTATATTTCAGGTTATTGTTTTCTTATTATATTTTCAATTCTGGAGAAAAATTATTTTTGTCTTGCGGGATTGTTTTCTTTTCCGTTTGTCTTAACGTTGTATAAAGCGCTCAGAGGATACAATTCTCCGGAAAATTATATGAGAGATGAGGCTTATCTTAGAGTTTTAAAAAGTTCGGCAAGAGTAATGGCCTTTTTTGCTTTTCTGGTTGCTGTCGGATTGTTTTTTAATCTGCTGGTTAAATTCTATCTGACAGAGCCGATTGTGATTTAACTTCTTAGTTCTGTTTCAACAACAGCTTTCCTGTAGCCCTGAATCATAGCGGGAAATGTCATAGCTGCAACTATGCCGATTATTCCGAGTGTTATTAATACTTCCGCCATTGTAAACGCTTTTCTCATAAAATCCTCCGAAAAAAAATCTCTCTTATTTGTGATTAATTAATCACAGAATAATCATGATTATAAACTTATAATCAAATTTATGCAAGATACGAAAAACTATGATGCTCAAATTCGCTTAAATATTAGAAATTTAAGAAAACAACGCGGGCTTTCTCAGGAAAAACTTGCTGAATTGCTTGACAGCAGCCGTGAGCATATTAACAGAATGGAATCCGGTAAGGATAGTATAAGTCTTGTGTTCTTTATAAAATTAGCCGAAATATTCGAAGTTTCTCTGGATGAACTTGCAGGATTTATCCGCAAAAAATAAAAATATTCAAAAAATATTTTCTCTGTGGTATTCTCATAACATAATAATATTTAAATTTGAGGACGGACAATGGAGAGCACAAATCAGTTTTTAAAACCGCTTACGACAAAAAGAAACGACGCCGGAAATCTTGAAATCGGCGGGTGTGACCTTGTTGAACTTGCTGAAAAATACGGAACCCCTTTATATGTAATTGATGAGGCGACATTAAGAAGTATTTGTGCGGATTACAAAAAGGCTTTTTCTAAGTATGAAAAAGTAAATATGATGTTTGCCTCAAAATCTCTCTGTACAATGGCAACTTCAGCAATTCTGAACAGTGAAGGCTTCGGGTTTGACGTTGTGTCGGCGGGCGAAATTTATACTGTTTATAAAGCGGGTGCTGATATGTCGAAAGTGCTTTTTAACGGTAACAACAAGTCCTTTGATGAACTTACGCTTGCTGTTGAGCTTGGTGTCGGTCGTATTTCAGTCGACAACTTTTTTGAAATAGATTTGCTCAATGAAGTTGCCAAATCTCATGACAAAACCGTGGATATTCTGTTGAGAATTACCCCCGGCATTGAATGTCATACGCACGAATACATTCAAACCGGCCACCTTGATTCAAAATTCGGGTTTGATTTAACGCAGATTGATGATGCTGTCGAGTTGATATTAAGCCGCTGTAAAAATCTGAAACTTCACGGGCTTCATGCTCATATAGGCTCTCAGATTTTTGAAACCAAAGTTTACAGTGATGAAATCCATATTCTGATAAAAGAAATTGCAAGACTTGATGAAAAATTCGGTCTAAAGCTTGATGAAATTAACGTAGGAGGCGGGCTTGGCGTGAAATATACCGATTCCGACCTTCCTCCGTCAACTTATGAAATCGCAGATGTCATAATAGAAAGTCTTCAAGAAAATATTGAAAAATACGGAGTAGAGCCTCCTTCCTTGTTTATAGAGCCGGGGAGAAGCATAATTTCGACAGCCGGAGTTACACTGTACACTGTCGGAAGTTCAAAGCAGGTTCCGAAAGGCAAAAAATACGTTGCTGTGGACGGCGGTATGGCTGACAATCCGAGGCCGTCAATGTATCAGGCTCAATATTTTGCAGAGTCTGCAAATTATAAAGAAGATATTCCTTTACAAACCGTTACAATTGCAGGAAGATTTTGCGAAAGCGGAGATATTTTAATTAAAGATATTACTCTTCCGGAACTCTTTGAAGGAAATATTTTGTGTGTTTATAATACCGGAGCTTACAATTATTCCATGGCGTCAAATTATAACAGAGTACAAAAATCTCAAATGGTTATTGTAAATAATTCAAAATCTGATATTATAGTAAGTAGAGAGACATTAGATGATTTGATTTCTCATGATGTAATTCCCGATAGGTTAAAATAATGGTTGATGAGCTTTTAAAATACCTTCAAATGCAAATAGGAATGCTGGATTTGTCCTTCAGCGGAACAAATTTTGTCGAAATTTTCATAATAGCATTTATTCTGTTTGTGTTTTATAAAAAATTCATCAAAAATACACAGTCTGAAAAGTTTGTAAAAGGTGCATTTGTTCTTGTTTTCTTATGGATTTTCTCAGAAATTCTTATAAGATTTGATTTGAAAATTCTCGGGGTGTTTTTAAAATCAATTGTAACGCTTGTTTCATTAAGTTTGATTGTCATATTCCAGCCTGAGTTGAGAAGGTTTCTCGGGTATCTCGGGCAGGCAGATTGGATTTCAAAAGTTTTTGGCGGAAACAGCAGACATAATGATGAAAAAATTGATGTTATGAAAGAGTTGATTGAAGCTGTAAAATTTCTGTCAAAAACACATACAGGAGCATTGATAGTATTTCAGAGTGATTTGAGCAATACTTATTACGATGTCGGAACAAAGCTCAATGCTGATGTTTCAACGGAGTTGCTGTTGACGATATTCCACCCGAATACGCCGCTTCATGACGG
The DNA here is from genome assembly GCA_944325605.1 of Candidatus Gastranaerophilales bacterium. Taxonomy (GTDB): domain Bacteria; phylum Cyanobacteriota; class Vampirovibrionia; order Gastranaerophilales; family Gastranaerophilaceae; genus Scatenecus. The sequence continues at coordinate 103,955 of CALVAX010000006.1, read as the reverse complement.
TGCCGTTGTTATTAACGGCAGTAAAATAATTTCTGCAGGGGTGCTGCTTCCGCTGACTGAAGATCCGAAGTTAAGCTGGAAATACGGAACCCGCCACAGAGCAGCAATAGGTATGACGGAAACAAGCAATGCGGCTTGTCTTGTTGTGTCTGAAGAAACTGGAGATGTTTCAATAGCGCTTGACGGAACATTGAAAAAATATGAGGATCTTGTATCTCTTAAGCAGGATCTTGAAAAAATTCTCGGTTACAAAAATTCCGAAGAGTCTGATGATAAAAAAACTATATTTAAAATTAATAACCTTTTGGCTATCAGAAAAACTGATTCCAAAGCAGATTAAAAGAAAGAAGACTAAATATTATGCCTGAACGAAAAATTGCAATTAAAGACCGGATTTTATTTTTAATAAACAAATTGTTTTTTTTGTCGTTAGGGGCATTTATTGCAGCATTTGCTCTTGAATGCTTTCTTGTTCCGAACAACATTATTGACGGCGGGGTTGTCGGTATTTCAATGATTTTGAGCTATATGACAAAGTTTAACCTCGGTCTTTTGATTTTGATATTGAATATACCTTTTTTATGTCTGGCATTTACTAAAATGGGTAAGTATTTTGTGTTCCAGACGCTTTATGCTGTCACAATGCTTGCACTTGGAATTAACCTGTTTCAGCCTTACCATATAACAAATGACCAGCTGCTGGCGACTGTTTTTGGAGGAATTATTTTGGGTACAGGGGTCGGGATTGTTTTGAAAAATGAAGGCTCTCTTGACGGTACCGAAATTATGTCGCTTGTTCTGTCTAAAAAATTCGGGCTTTCTGTCGGTGAAATTATTATGGCTTTTAATGTTGTAATTTATTTCTGCGGCGGGCTGGTTCTTGGCTGGAATAAAGCTATGTATTCTGTTTTAACTTACTTCATTGCCTACAGGGTTATTGATGTTGTGCTGGAAGGTCTTAATTCTTCTAAATCCGTTCGGATTATTAGTGATAAGGCCTACGAAATAGGTCAGGAACTTATTGATAAATTCGAAATAAGCGTTACATACCTTAAAGGAGTCGGCGGGTATTCAAAACAGGAAAAGACTCTTATATATTGCGTTGTATCAAGACTTGAGCTTACAAAAGTGAAAGAAGTTGTAAAAGAATTTGATACAAAAGCTTTTATGTCAATTGTCGATGTTCATGAAACTTACGGTTCAAGAATCGGTAAGCATATTGATAAAATTTAACATATAGACAAGATTTTCAGAATATAATATAATACTAAAAGTTGTATGACAGAAGAACTTAAAAATAGTTCGGAAGGATTAAAAAATGGCAAAAAATACAGATATGGTTCCTATAGAAGTAAGTATTTTGACTGTTGACCATGATATTAAAGGGGTTGTTTATGTGTCAAAATATACAAATACAAACAGAGAATTGACGGATTTATTGAATGACAGAGAAAGACGTTTTCTAGCCGTTACAAATGCAGAAATTTATCCTCGAAATGCAGGTCAGTCGCCCAGAAAATATAACTTTTTAGAAATTCATATGGATTATGTTTTGATGGTTCATCCGTCGACACAGGCAGTTTTCAAAGACTCGGGCAAGACACAGGAAGATATTGCACGTTTCAGAGATTTGCGGATGAAGTTAAATCAGACAAAACCGTTTTAAAGTTTATGAAAGGTGCGTAAAGCACCTTTTTTTGTTAATTGATTAGTTAAAAAATATGGAGGGGTAATGAAAGTTTTAATTTTGGATAAGGTTAATGAGATTTCAGCAAAAATTATCAAAAATGCAGGGTTTGAAGCTGTCGTAATGCCGTCTCAAACCGAAGATGCATTATGCGGAATTATAAATGATTATGATGCTGTAATTGTAAGAAATTCAACTAAAATAACCAAAAAAGTTATGGAACAATCTTCAAACCTTAAGATTATCGCACGTGCGGGAGTGGGTGTTGATAATATTGATGTGGAAGCCGCAACATCAAAAGGCATCTGGGTTGTAAATTCTCCAAACGGTAATACAGAGGCGACTGCAGAGCATACAATTGCAATGATGCTTGCTTGTGCAAGAAATATTCCTCAAGGCTGCGAATGCCTGCATTCTGGAAATTATGAGCGGGCAAAGTTTGTGGGCGTTGAACTGTACGGTAAAACGCTCGGTATTATCGGTTTTGGTAAAATAGGATCACGTGTTGCAGAGATTGCTAAGGTTTTTGGTATGCAAGTTCTTGTCTATGACCCGTTTGCTGATGAGCAGGTGGTTTGCGCAAAAGGCTATGAAAAAATTGAAAATATTGATAATCTTTTGCCTGTTTGTGATTTCATTACAGTTCATGTTCCCAAAAATAAGGATACAATTGATTTAATTAATTCTGATAATATTTATAAAATTAAAAAAGGTGCACGGCTTATAAATTGTGCGCGGGGTGGAATTATTAATGAATCAGCATTGAAAGAAGCGCTAAACAACGGACATATAGCAGGAGCGGCGCTTGATGTGTTTGTTGACGAGCCGGATATTCAAAAATCAAAATTATACAACTGCAATGAAAAATTAATTATGGTGCCTCATCTGGGAGCAAGTACAATTGAAGCACAGGTCAAGGTTGCAGATGATGTCAGCCGTCAGGTTGTTGATGTGCTCTCAGGCAAACTGCCAAAGACGCCTGTTAATAAAATAAACTAATTTTTTGATTTTTCGACTGCTAGTTTCAGAAGATTAGACTGTTGAGTTTGTGGTTCCGTTTCTGGCTTTTGCGTATCACTCTTTTCAACTGCTTGTTTCAGAAGATTAGATTGCACAGGCTGAGATGCAGTTTGTTTGTTATTTTGTATTTCAGCCTTTTCGCCTGCAGAAATGTTTGCGTCATATGTGTTTCTGGTATCTTTATGAATATGTACAGGTTTATCATTTCTGCACATCCATTCTTTAGTTTTGTCTGCAAGCGGTGTTGCTATAAACGGAGTAATTATACGTTTACCAACTGTTGTTGCCGCAATCAATGTTGTTAAAGAGCCAAATGCTGCAATTGAAGCGTCCTTATAACTTTCAAAGGCTCTGTGAAAATCTTGATTTCCTTTGACTTTTCCGGAAAGTTTTTGCTCCATAACAGCCTGAATGCTTTTTGAGGATTGTCTGTTAAATAGTTTCCCGAATAATTTGTTGAACATTTTTTCCTGGAATGCTTTCTTGGAAATTGTGTATGTAAGCAGGATTTGAAGCAATATCATCAATCCGCCGTTTGCAAGATCCAGTGCCGCTACAAATTTTCTTTTATCTTCCGGAATTTTTTTGTTATTTAAGCTTTGTTTTACATACAAATAACATCCAAAACCGTCTTTTAGTATGACTGATGCTACCCCCAACCCTGCAATCCATGCTGCGTTGACTTTAGGATCCTGAAATCTTTTGCATGCTTTATCCAGAAATTCTGTTCTTGAAAGCATAAGATCAGGTTTTTTGAGGCAGTAATTATAACAAGCCTTCATTCCGGCATTTATTCTGTTTGTTATCGGAGAAATAAAACTCATGATTTCACCTCCGTTTGATTATTAGCCTGATTTACAAGACTTTTAATTTCTTTCGGGTGTTTTTTGTTAGAAAGGTTCGGGAATACAGCATCCATAAACCTCGGGTAACACCAGTTCAAAAGCGAGCAGGATATTGGCAGCATCAGGAATGAAACAATTAATCCTGTTATCTGTTTGTGTGCCTTTAAGTTATTTTTCACAACCTTCTGCAATTCCGCTGCAACTTCTTTTGATAGTTTGAATTTGAACAGTCTGTGTTCATTCTGTTGTGTTACAATTTCGTCAAGATAATCTTCAATCTGGCCGACTGTTTGATTTTCAGCTATCATCTTTTTCATCTCTTTTAAGTGTGTGATAGCTTCGTTTAATGGATTAATTCTGGAATCTATTTCATATTTAATAATTCCTTTTTTCCATTCTTCTGTACTTGAAAATCCTGTGTGATAATCAATATCTCTCAAAATACCTGAAAGTTTATCTTTAAGTGCAATTTTAAGTTCGGCATCATCGTTTCCTCGTCTGCCGAGAATGTCATTAAATATTGCAATCAATTCCTTGTCGCCGTTTTTATATTGTTTTTTCAGGCGTTTTACTTCTGATTTTATGGATTGAGGGTTTGATGTTTTTTCAAGTTTATTGTTCAGATCATTAAATATATTTAAAGCTTCTTGTTTGTGCGTTCTATAGTATTCCCCTCGTTTAAGCTTTCTGGGTATTGTAATTTCTTTGCATTTAGTCAATTCTCCGTTTTCAAAATCTATTTTTTTCTGAATAACATTTTCTACCAGTTCTTTGAATTTTTTGTCATCCAGCGGAAGCGGGCTGCCGTCTTCTTTACTCATAATGACTTTGTTATCCTGAATCATATGTATCAGGTTTTGATATTGTTCAGCCATTTTATTTTTTGTCATTTCTTCTATTTGTTTTTTTGAGGCATATGGATAAATCTGTTTGAGTTGTTTTGTGATGAATTTATCATCCTGAAACAGGGTTTTGTTGTATTTTGCATCATAGAATCCTGAGTTAGCACGGTTTTCTATCATTTTATTAAACGGAATTGTAACACCGACCTGTGTTACTACCGCCAGAACCGCAGATACCGGCTGCCGCCAGGCTGAGTATGTTCTTGTATCTTCATCTGTTTTAGAAAGCGGGTTCCATTTAATAAAAATAGGCGCTACCAGACCTGTACCAAGTGCATTAATAATTATGTTCTGAGTTTCGCCCATATTATCGCATAATCTTTTCATCCCTTTTACAGCGGATGGCATGAAATCTTTAATTTCATTTTCCATTTTAATTTCTGATATATAGTCTGCCGGGTTGAATCTGGAAGAAGTAAAATTCGCTCTGTACTTCTTTTTGGGCGGTATTGCGCCCGGAGTATTTAAATTGTTTTTAATGCTTTCTACTTTCATGCCACTTCACCAAATAATGAAACCTTCCATATATATATAGTTTCAAAAATAATAAAAATTGCTATTTTTGAGTCAATTGTTAAGTTTTATTAAGAATAGTTTCATCACCGTTATTTCCGTATATTAATTGTGTTTCAGACAATTGTTATTTGTCACTGCGGAAACGTTTTATAAAAAATAAAGGATGCAAAGGCTATTTTTATACACCGTCTCTAATTTGCACTGTAACCAGCAAATTCTATTAAAATTGTCATTTTTATGATTTAATTATATAATAAAAATATTTTTAATAACAGCAGTTTTGTAAAGACTTGAAAAAAAGTTTTAAATACTGCATAATAAGTCAGATTTATTTATGAGGGTTTTTAATATATGCAAAATACAGGATTTTTTGAAAAAATAAAAGCATTTTTCATGGCATCCCGAACGTTGAAAGTACTGGCTTTTCTAAGTTTCACGATTGTTATGACAGCGATTATTTCTTCTCAAAATTATTTTTTCCAGAGTATTATTGAAAATGGAATAAGCAAAAAGGATATAATAGCGCAGAAAACTTTTACGGTAATTGACGTTAAAAGAACCGAACAGCATAAAAAGGAAGTTGCGCAGAAAGTTGATTATGTTCTGACTCCTGCGGAGGACGATTTTATCAGAACCAATTTGGAAACTTTGGAAAATTCTATCTTGCAAATACGTAAAAAAGACGTTGAAGAGAGCGTCAAAAAAGATGAATTATCAATACTTCTGGATATTTCGAATAAAGAACGCAAGGATTTTGTAATAGATTTTTTGTTACGTTCTGAGGATTCCGTATTAAGAGAAGTTTATGACAAGGCAAACCTTACACTTGCAAATATATTGCGTGTCGGGATTACGGAAAAAGACTATGAAAGAAATAATATAGACCAGATTATTACAGACAATATGATTTCAAACGTCTCAAAGCGTCAGGTGTCTGTGATAAAAGGAATTCTGGAACAGGTCATAGTGCCTAATCTTGTGGTTGATGAGTTTGCAACGGAAATTGCCCGTAAAAATGCGGAAAACTCGGTTAAGCCTTATGAAATTACAATTCACAAAGGTGATAAAATTGTGTTTGAAGGAGAGCCGGTTACAAGGCTGAAGCGTGATGCCTTAAGACAGGCCGGTTACAATGTTTATGAACTTAACTGGCAGGGGCTTCTTGCAATATATGTGCTTGTGTTTATAAGCACACTGATATTCCTGAGTTACATGAAGTTTTTTGAAAAACCTTTTTTAGAGCCGAGGTATATGGCAATATCAGCGGTTTTGTCGTTAATGCTTGCGATGATTGCGGTTGTTTTACCGACCGGATTTTCTCCTTATGTACTTCCTATTCCTGCATATATTCTTCTTCTTGCAATTTTCACAAATTCAAGAATTGCATTTGTTGCGGCAACTGTCCTTTTGACGGTGCTCACGGTCGGAGTTCAGTATGACACACAGTTTTTGATTACATTCCTGCTTCTTGGGTTGATTTCAATGATAACTATTTCAAGAATTCGCTATTCACGGCGGTTTGATTTGATAAAAGCCGGGTTTGTAATATCGCTTGCGGGGCTTATTATCGTATTAAGTATTTATATGCTGGAAAAATGTTTGATAGATGTCAGCAGCATGCTTATTGTTAAAAACAGTGCATTTATTCTTTTGAACGGAATTATCAGTTCTATGATTGCACTGGGCACTTTGCCGTTGTTTGAAAGCGCATTTCAGATAATTACTCCTTACGGGCTTGCAGAATTGGCAGACCACAATCAGCCTTTGTTGAAGCGTTTGCAGATAGAAGCTCCGGGAACCTATCATCACAGCCTTATGGTTTCCAATTTGTGCGAGGCGGCTGCTGAAGCTATCGGGGCAAATCCTATTCTGGCCAGAGTCGGTGCGTTTTATCATGATATCGGAAAACTTAAACGTCCGTTATTTTTCGTTGAAAACCAGTCATATTTCGGGATTGAAAATCCTCATACAAAATTAAATCCGAGATTAAGTAAAATGGTTATTACAGCACACCCGAAAGACGGTGTAGAACTGGCTAAAGAATATCATCTTCCTGCTGTTATAAATAACTTTATATTACAACATCACGGTGAAGGGCTTGCAAAATACTTCTACAATCAGGCTGTTCAGGAAGAAGGTATTGAAAATGTTAAAGAAGACCAGTTCCGCTACACAGGGCCAAAGCCTAATATGAAAGAAACCGCTATTTTGATGATTGCTGATGCTGTAGAGTCTGCCGTAAGATCCTTAAAAAATCCAACACCGGAGGAAATTGATAATATTATTGATAAAATTATTGTTGAAAGACTTAATGATACACAGCTTGCGGACAGCCCTCTGACATTGCATGATATAAAAGTTATTGCGGCTACTTTCAGCAGAATATTAAGAGGTATGCAGCATAACAGGATTAAGTATCAGGAAAACATCGTCGAAGAATTCAGCAAAAATAAAATCAAAATGCCGGCAAAAACTTTAGATGAAGATCTTGAAAATAAAATCGCCAAACTTGAGGAACAACATTCAGATGAAGACAAAAAGGACGGCAATGGCAACTAAATTTCATATTTTCAGCGAGAATATTTACCCTGATTGGGAAATTGATGAGAAAAAGTTTATAACGATTGCCCGCAAAGTTTTAAAATATTATCTTTCAAAGTCTGAGGTTTATGAAAAATCAGCACTTTTCGGGCATGAGTATAATACGGTATCTTTTGATTTCCTTTTTTGCGACAGCCTTAAAACTCACGAGATAAACAGAGAATACAGGCATAAGGATTATCCGGCTGATATAATAACTTTTGCGATATTTGCGGATAGTGATGAAAAATTTATATTTGACGGTGAAATTAACCTCGGGGAAGTGATTATTGCATTGGATAAAGTTCAGGAGGAAGCCTCTAAAAAGAGTGTGAAACCGGAAGATGAACTGGCTTTCTTGATAAGTCACGGAATTTTGCATTTGCTTGGATTTGACCATCAGACCGAAGCGGATTATAATTTTGTTGTAGCATTGCAGAAAGAAGCTTTGCAAAGTATAGGGATTAAGTATGAGCAGGTTTAAAGCGCAGGGACTCGGAAATACTTTTAAAAATGCCGGAAAAGGTATAAGAATAGTTTTAAAAAGTGAAAATAATATAAGAGTACATTTTTTTGTAGCAATTTTTGTAATCGTTTTAGGCATTGTGCTTGATTTGAGTGTGGCAAAGTTATGTATATTGCTTCTTGCAATCGGGCTTGTCGTTGTGGCGGAGATGCTTAATTCAGCAATCGAATTTACACTTGATGCAATGTTTCATAACAAATATTCCCGCCTTGTCGGAATGGCAAAGGATATTTCAGCCGGAGCCGTAATGTTTGCGACGTTTATTGCTGTTGCAATCGGGCTTATAATGTTTGGTTCTGAACTATATGCTCTGATTTAATTTAAAAAGCGCCGATAAATTACTTTATCGGCGCTTGATTATACAGAAAAGTTATAGTCAATAATTAGTTGTTGCTCAATACAAGTTTGAATGTTGCAAGATTTTTGATTGACAGCATTGTGTGTTTGTTGTGCTGTTCATCTGCAATGTTGAAAATGCGGATAATTCTTTGAATTTCCTCTAAATCTTTTCTTGATTCGATTTTATATACGTTTTTTATCGGATCTGAAACTACTGACATCAATGTGTTTAATTCTTGTTCTTTCATAATTCAAACCTCTTTCCTGTATATTTATATAAAAAATTTTAGGGTGGAATAATTGCTTTTTTTGTGTGAATTGTGTTTACAATAATTAACAATTGGTGTTTTGTTCTTTCAGCGCAAGTTTTGCCGCCTGCCAGAGAGAGTCGTATTCTTTGAAGTTGTATTCTTCAAGCGGTTTTTGCGCCAGTTCTTCCATTTTGCGGAAGCGGGTCATGAATTTTTGATTTGCCTTAATCAAGGCTTGCTCTGCGTCTATTTTGTTCCATCTTGCAAGATTTACAACGGCAAAAAGGATGTCTCCCATTTCTTCTTCCATATTTGCCCTGTCATCTGCTTTGGAAGCCTCTTTAAACTCCTTAAATTCGCTTTTTATGCAGTCATAAAGCGAGTTTTCATCAGGCCATTCAAAACCGCATTTGACGGCTTTTTTGCTGATTTTCTGGGCGCTCATTAACGCCGACTGGGATTTTGAAACTCCGTCCATTGCGGATTTTCTGTGGGATTTTTCTTCTTTTTTGATTTTGTCCCAGCTTTTTAGTGCTTCTTCCGGTGAATTAACTTTTATATTTCCGAAAACATGCGGATGCCTGTGGATTATTTTGTCATGCAAGCCTTTTGCAACATCTTCAATGTCAAAGGCTCCTTCTTCTTTGGCTATTTGGGAATGCAGAATTACCTGCAGAAGAACATCGCCCAGTTCTTCTTTTAAGTGAGGCATATCGTTGTCGTTGATTGCATCAACAGCCTCGTAAGCTTCTTCAAGCATATTTGGTCTTAAAGTTGCATGGGTTTGCTCTCTGTCCCACGGGCAGCCGTTCTCCGAGCGGAGTACTCCTATCAGGTCAACAAGTTTTTCTAAATATCCCATATCTGTATAATATCACAAAAATATATAGTCAACTCTTGTGAAAAATCCTTCCGTTGATTTTTTGACGCATTAAGTCCAACTTTTGTATATGTTTTTCTTCCCAATAATACACCAAAAGGTTGATAACATTCTAAAATGCTATGGTATCCTAATAGTGTAGAAAAGTTTACTAAAAGAAAGGATTACTACAAATGGCAGATTTATTATCTATCTCAAGTATCCGCGAACGAATTTTTAATCCTACCAAGCATGAAAAATCAGTTGCAAGGTCTTCAAATCCGTTTGCGCAGACATCATTCAAAGGAAATGTTCTGACAGCTGATGTTTTTGTAAGCGAAAATCAAAATAATGAAAAAGCTCAGAACAACAATGGAATTAGCTTTACCGGTAAATTGAAAGCAAGTGCTCTTGTAGGTTCTATTGCCGGAATCGGTGACAGGATTAAAGCCGGTATTGAGTCAGTAGCAGCATTTGCAAACAGAATTAAGGATAATGTTGTTAACTGCTGGAATAAATTAAACAACACGGAAATTACTTTTGAACCTGCAAAACAGGCAATTTCAAGAGCCGGTGAAAGAATGACGGATGCCCTTCACTCAATGTTTGAACCCGGAATATCCAAAAATCAGATTGCAAAGATGGAAGATTTGTCAGTTGCAAGACAGCTGTTTATGGATAATTCGGAAACCTGGGCTATTCAGGCAGGACTGAGAGCATAGGAGGGTTTGTAAAATGGTAGATAAGAAAGTAGTTAAAAACGTAAAAAATATTATTGATGGGTTGGCTATGCATCAAAATCCAGAATCTGTTGCTATCTTAGAAGATATAGGAACAAATTCACCGGTCGATGAAATAAGAGAAATGACTGCAAAAGCGCTAGTGCAGAAGAATATGCCGGAATCTTTGAAGGTCGTCATTACTAACAAAGGTAAAGGTATTAATGACATGTCAACAGGGGTTGCAATGTGCACAATTAACGAATTGTTATCCCTTGAGGACAAAACTGAAGCCGTCAGAATTCTTGAAGACACTGTAGAAAATAATTCTGACGAGGAAGTTAGAGATAACGCCCGTTCTATCAAAGCATTAATGGCACTTTCTTAGAACATATTGGGAAAATATAAATTTGCCGATTTTATATATAGATAATAAAAGAGCCTTATTAAAAAGGCTCTTTTTATGTGTTAATCACTTAAAAATATAGCTGTTGTTACTCAAAATTGAAGCCGTCAGCTTTCATACGTGCGATTACTTCCTCAAGCTTTTCGTCGCTGCAGACAAAAGAAATTCTAAAAAATCCTTCTCCGTATCTTCCGAAAGCATTTCCCGGAACAACAACAATGCCTGATTTTTCAAGCAATTCTTCGCAGAAATCTACGGAAGATTTGTATCTTGGCGGTATCGGAAGCCAGAGGTAGAAAGTTGTATGCGGAACTTTATTTTCATCAATCGGCCAGCCGAGTTCTTTCAAGCCTTTCACCATAATTTCCTGCTTATGCTTAAAGCCTTTGTTCATTTTTGCGATGTATTCGTCCCCTTCTTTTGAATTAAGAACTGCAGCCGCGGCTTTTTGGAGAGGTTTGTAAATCCCGTTATCAATGGTGGATTTAACTTTGCCGAATCTCTGAACAATAGCAGAGTTTCCGCAAATCCAGCCAAGCCTCCAGCCTGTCATTGCGTAAGGTTTGGAGAATGAGAAAAATTCAACCGCAATGTCTTTTGCACCGTTTAATTCAAAAATACTAAAGGGTTTTTCAGCCTCAGAGCCGTAATACAGGTCAGAATAAGCCGCATCTGATATTAAGAGTATCTGATGTTTTTTGCAGAATTCAATTACTGATTGAAGGTATTCTTTTGTAGCTGTGACCCCGAGCGGGTTGTTCGGATAGTTTACAATAAGAGCTTTGACTTTGTTTTTGTCAAATCCGTCATTTTCAAGCTGTTTCAAAATACTTTCCATATCCGGCATATAGTTATTTTGGGCAGTAAGCGGAACAGAATAAGCGTGCCCGCCAGAGCATTTGATAAATTCAAAGTACGAAGCATATCCCGGATCCGGCACTAATATTATATCTTTGTCTTTTTCGTCGTGTTTCGGGTTGATGAGGGCGCGCATCATGTTTGCGATACCTTCTTTTGAGCCGATTAGAGAGAATATTTCCGTATCAGGGTTCATCTCAACGCCAAAGCGGGTTTTCATCCTTTCCGCAATTGCTTTTCTAAAGTAAACTTCGCCTTTAGGAACGGAATAGGTATGAATACCGTCTTCGTCAAGGCATTCTTTGAGTTTATTTATGACAAATTCAGGCGGAGCTGCTGTCGGAGCGCCCATCGACAGGGAAATCGGCGCTCTGTTTTTGGCCGTAAGCTCCGGCGTAAGTTTTGTTTGTTTTTCTTTTATTTTGAACATTATATAAGTGTCTAATGTCATCACGTGCTCATTAAACAGTTTTTCTTCCAGTGTAGTCATTCACATATCCTCATTTTGCTAATACGTTCGCAATTATAGCACAAAAAATTTAACGTTGCAAATTCAGATATAGGGGAGTTATGTAGCAAATTTTACCAAAAATTTTCAAAACAGCGTCATACTGAGCGTTAGCGAAGTATCTCAAAAAAAGATTCTTCGGACTAAAGTTCTCAGAATGACGGATTTTTATAGTATCAGTGGAATTTGCTACATAACTCCCGGGCATAGCAGCAGGCAGAATTTACTTCCAGGGATAATCCTTGCTGATTTTCCAGCCGTCATACATAATAAGAGCTCCGCAGTAATCACCTGAGTAGTCGCCTGCATTAACGCTGCAGCCTTGACGGTTATCGGATGAAAGCATTTGCTCCCGAGTTTTGTCCCAGCCCGCAAACCGTATTGCAAATGCCTTAAATATAGAAATATACAGGTTATTAATGTTTGAGTAAATTATGCAATCATTTTCATCGGCCCTTCCAGAGAGGCAGTTACAAACTGTTTTGTATAAGGAGTTTCCTGCCTTAACATATCCTCAGGAGTTCCTTCAAAAACGATTTTGCCGTCATATAGCATTATAACCCTGTCCGCTGTCCTCGTAATCGTTGACATCTGGTGGGTTACAACAATTGATGCGGCTTTTGTTTCTTCCTTAAGGCGTACAATATAATCTTCTATCAATGTGGAGGAAATCGGGTCTAATCCTGAAGTCGGCTCATCATAAAGTATTGATTTTGGTTCTGTCACAATTGCGCGTGCAAAGCTTACCCTTTTTTGCATGCCGCCCGAAAGCTCTGCCGGAAACTTGTTTTCTATCCCCTTAAGTCCTACAAGTTCCAGCTTTTGGGCGACTATTTCTTTAAGGTCTTTTTCTTTGTATTTTTTTCTTAAATCTTTTCTTTCCCTGAGTGCAAAAGAAATATTGTCCGCAACGTTCAGGGAATCAAAAAGCGCAGAGTATTGAAAAACCATTGCAGTATCTCCTTCAGACGTTATAATTTCTCCGCTGTCAGGGGTTAAAAGTCCGCAGATAAGCTTTAGAATTGTACTTTTTCCCGACCCGCTGAACCCGACGATTGCAAGGGTTTCGCTGTTGTGAACAGTAAACGAGATATCGTCTATAACCCTTTTTTCATCAAATACTTTTACAAGATTTTTAACTTCAATACTCATTTAGTTTAATCCTTATTTTTTAATTATTAAAAGAAAAATATTATGGCAAAAATCATGTCCCAGATTACAATTGCCACAAACGACCAGACTACGGCCTTTGTAGTCGCAAGTCCTACCCCTTTTGCACCTCCCGAGGCATGGTATCCGCAGGTACAGCTGATAAGTGCGATAGTTCCGCCAAAGGTCAGACCTTTCAGCAGGCTTACTCCAAGATCTTTCATGTATATTCCGAGCCATGCGGATTCAAAATATGCTCTGAAACTTAAGTCTGTTGTGAGTGCTGTAGCTACCGCACCTGCCAGAACCCCGACTACAGAGGCTATTATTACAATAACAGGCATCATCAGTATTCCTGATAAAACTCTTGGAACAAAAAGATATTCAACCGGATTAACTTTTAATACCTTGATTGCGTCTATTTGTTCGGTTACTCTCATTGTTGCGATTTCTGAGGCAAGCGAAGAACCTATCATAGAAATTATGGCAAAACCTGACATGATTGAACCTACTTCTCTTACAATCAGCATTGTCATTAAAAGTCCTATAAAATGTCCGCCGCCTTGTTTAACCATTTCGTTTGCTACCTGAGAAGCAACAATGATTGAGGTCATCCCGACTATCGAAAGTGTTATGGGCAGAGAACTTATGCCAAATCTGTCACACTGTTCAACAAGTTCTTTTTTGTCCACAGGAGAAGTCAAAAGTGCCTTTAACAGCTGAAAGCCTTTAATTGTTATCTGCCCGAGCGTGTTTAAAAAATCTTCTAAAAGCGTGAATATTCCGCTGAATATTTTATATGTCGCAGATTGTTTGTAATATTTTTGAAGCGCTCTCATTGCCTTATTATAATTTAAAGAACAGTATAAAGTCAATTTTATTTAAATTTCCATTTTATAACGTTTTGTGCTATCCTTAAACTATGATTGAGTTACTCATTTTATATGTATTGATAAAGCGTGAAGTTACAATGTACGGAATTCACAAGGCTATAGAAAGAGAGTTTGCACCGTACACATCGCCAAGTTTCGGGGCTTTAAAACCTGCATTGAGGCGTTTGGAATTTAGCGGCGCTGTGACTTCAAGCCGGATAATGTCTGAGGGCGGAAAACTTTCTGTGTTTTATTCTGTCACAAAAGATGGACAAAAACTTTTGAAAAAGCTGCTTCTTGAAGAGTTAAGCGACAATCCGCTCCAGTTTCTCTCAAACTGCCGTGTGAAACTTTCGCTTGCAGACTGTCTTGAACCTGTTGAGAAGCAGGATATGTTTCTTCATCTAAAGACACTTGCTCTGAAATTTAAGTCTGAAGCAAGTAATATTCTGGATGATGAATATATAAAATTGTCTTTCTATCAAAAAATAGTTCTGGATAATACAGTTTGCGAATATAAAAATTTGATTAATTTAATAGAAGGGTTAGAAAAAGATAATGCCGGCTCTCGTTAGTGATGTTTTGCAGGGTTCTATTGCTGAAGAACTCGGGATAGAAAAAGGTGACGAAATTCTCTCAATAGACGGAGAGAAGATGTCGGATATGATTGATTATAATTTTTATTGCAAATCGGATTTTCTCACTCTTGAAGTAAAAAAAACAAGCGGGGACATTGAAGTTATTGAACTAGAAAAAGACTATGATGAAGAGCTTGGAATTGTTTTTGAAAGCGCAGTTTTTGACAGAGTGAAACCTTGTTTAAACAAGTGTATATTTTGCTTTGTCGACCAGCAGCCGGAGGGGCTCCGGAGAACTCTTTACATAAAAGATGATGATTACAGGTTATCTTACCTTCAGGGAACATATATTACTCTTACAAATTTAACGGACAAGGACAGGGAACGTATAAAGAAAATGCATCTCGGGCCGTTTTATGTTTCTGTTCATACTACAAATCCCGACCTCAGGGTTAAAATGTTAAGAAACCCTAATGCCGCAAAAATTATGGACAATCTTAAATGGTTCAGAAAAAATAAAATTCCTTTCCATGCTCAAATTGTCTTGTGTCCGGGTTACAACGACGGAGAGGAACTTGAAAGAACATTAAATGATCTTGCGTCATTAAAAAATACGGTTTTATCAACCGCAGTTGTCCCTGTGGGAGTTACGCAATTCAGGAAAGAAGTTTTAAAACAGGTTGATGAAAAAGTTGCAAAAGAAACTTTGAAAATTGCCTCAAAATTTAAGAGAGTTTGTCTTTCGGATGAATTTTTCCTGCTGGCTGGAGAAAAAATTCCACCAGCAAAATATTACGGTAATTTTGCGCAGTTAGAGGACGGAGTCGGCGCAATTAGGCTTCTTATCGACGATTATAAAGCACAAAAACTTCCCGAAAAAATTTCTAAACCGTCGAAATTTGTTTTTGCAGTTTCTTATGCAGCTCTGGAGGCTTTTAAATTTATAGCAGATGATTTAAACAAAAAGGTTAACAATCTTGAAATTGAACTTGCGCCTGTAAAATCAAAATACTGGGGGCAAAATATTACTGTAGCAGGGCTTATAACATCGGAGGATTTGATTAATACCGTTAAAAATAAGGAATGTGATGCTGTTGTTATACCATCTGTTATGTTAAGGCCTTACAGCGAGGATTTTCTCGACGGAAAGACTCTTGATTACGTGCGGAAACAGTCCGGTAAATCATTTGCTGTATTAAAGAATAATTATTCAATCAAAGAGTTTATTGACAAATTGTATAATATCTAGTTAGATAATAATGTTAACTGCAAAAATGGAGGATACATGGCTACAAATAAGAATAAGAAGGGTAATACGGCCGCTAAGAAAAAGAAAGGCAATATTTTACCGGTTTTAGTAATTGCAATAATCGGCTTTCTGGCATATCAGGCAAATCCTGAATACTGGCAGCAAGGAAGGCTTTTTGAAGATTTAAGAAATGCAAATAAAAAAGAAGTAAAAACAGAAGAAGTTGTTAAGGCTCCGGAACCTAAAAAACCCGAAAAAGATCCTGACTTAATTTATGACGGATCTATCAAGGGTTCAAAAACTATTCCGCTATATGTGCGTAAAGCTGTAAATACTTATGACCCTACATATTATGTTTTCAGAGGAAAGCCTAAAACTTTATTCCTTGTTTATCCGGAAGGCAGTGCAGCTAACAAAATCATCGCTGATATCAGTGCCGGTATTGAAAAAAGAGATTTGCGCGGGACGCTTGCTGTAGATTCATTGCTTTATACCGCGAAGAATAAAAAGGAAAGATGCGAAGCTACTGTTCCTCAGCAGTTTTTGTGTGAACAGTGTGACAGAAGAATTTGTATTGTGAACCCAAGAAAATCTGAATTTATGGTTGTAGCTCCTTCTGCCCAGAGTGCGCTGTCTAAAGCTGTAGCACTGGTTAAATCCGGCGAATGGGATGAAAAGAAATAGTTTTTAGTTGCTAATCTTTTTAAGTAAGTAAAAAAGAAGCCCCTTGTAATAATAAGGGGCTTTTTAGTGTGTTTGTTATGTAGATTAGTATCTTTCAAGATATTTCTCTATTTCCCACTGAGAAACATAAGTTCTGAATGCATCCCATTCTTTTTGTTTTGTGGACATAAATTCATTGAAAATATGATCTCCTAGAGCTGCTCTTGCAACAAGTGATTTATCAAGATATTCTAAAGCTTCTGCAAGACTTCCGGGCAAAGAATCTATTCTCTGTTTTTTGCGTTCTTTTGTTGTTAATTTATAGATGTTGCTTTCAACAGGAGCCGGCGGGTCAATTTTGTTCTTAACCCCGTCAAGGCAAGCCTGAAGAATTGCTGCAAATGCTATATAAGGATTGCAGGCCGGATCCGGAGATCTTAGCTCGACTCTTGTCGCATTGCCTCTTTTGGCCGGAACTCTAAGCAGGGCGCTTCTGTTTGCAAGCGACCATGCAAGATATACTGGTGCTTCGTATCCCGGAACAAGACGCTTAAAACTGTTAACTGTAGGGTTCAATGCTGCTGTAATTCCTTTAACATGCTTTAATAATCCGCCAATAGAGTATTTGGCAACGTCTGAAAGCTGATATTCTGACTTTTCATCAAAGAATGCGTTCTTCCCGTTTTTGAAAAGCGAAATGTTGCAATGCATGCCGGAACCGTTAATTCCGTAAATCGGTTTTGGCATAAATGTCGCATGAAGATTGTGCTTTGCGGCAATTGCTTTCACTGCAATTTTGAATGTTGCGACATTGTCTGCGGCAGTCAAAATATCTGCATATCTAAAATCAACTTCATGCTGCCCGTCGGCAACTTCGTGATGGGAGGCTTCAATATCAAAACCCATTTCCTGTAATGCAAGGACAATATCAGAACGTACGTCTTCCCCTAAATCTTCCGGCCCGACATCATAATACCCCGCTTTATCCTGAGTGGTTGTTGTAACTTTTCCGTCCTTATCTCTTGCAAAAAGGAAAAATTCAGCTTCAGGACCTATATTCATTGAAAATCCCATTTTCTCTGCTTCTGCCATCACTCTTTTTAAGTTGCATCTCGGACAGCCTTCAAACGGTGTGCCGTCAGAGTTGTAGATGTCGCAAATTAATCGTGCGGAATTTATGCCTTCATCTCCACGCCATGGAAGTATCTGGAAAGAATTCTTGTCAGGATGGAAAAACATGTCGGAAGTTTCAATGCTTCTAAATCCCTTGATGGACGAACCATCAAGCATAATTTCATTGTTCAAAGCTTTTTCTATGTGCTGTGACGGTATTGTCATGTTTTTTACCTGTCCGTTCAGGTCTACAAACTGAAGTTTTATAAATTTGATATTGTATTCCTTTATTATTTTTTTAATCTCTTCATTTGTAAACTCTTTGTTATCCAAACGTGTGTGGCTGAATTCTTTCATAAATGTCCTCCAAAATTTAAAATTACCTTTTAATTAGAATACTTTTTTTCTAAAAGGTCAAGCTTCTTCATATTAAGATTAAGTAAAGATAGGTGTTTCCGGCTTTTTATAAAAGTGTGATTTTTTTTATAAAAACGGGTATTATTTAATTGAAAACTATTAAAATCTTTGAAATGTTTTTTCTGGATAGGATTTTATCTGCATTTTTTATAAAAATTTTTTAAAAACTCCCGTATTCAGGTATTTCTCACGAAAATATTAAGTTATGTAACAAAATAATTCTGATATAGCAATTATATACTGCAAAAATACTTTATTAATATGTAAGCGATATGTATTAACAAAGACTTAAATAAACACGAGATATATACAAACACACACTTACTATTTACACTACCTACTACACACTAACCTTCTACACACGAGGAATTACTAAAAGAATTCCGAACTCTATCGAAAGATAGAGTTTTTTTTTGCCTGAGGTGCCTGAGGTGCCTGAGGCACATCTATACATTGGAACGGAATTAGGTTGAAGGCGCTTTTATAGAGGCACCTAAAGTCTTACCAAAATTAGAAGTAGCGCTGGAAGCTGGATTCTTTTTGCAATGTAAACCATAAAAATTTATTTTATTATCTGCGGATAGATTTCATGGACATATTTCAAGTAATCATCCGGTGCAAATGTGCCGATTGCAAATTCTGCCCTGTTGAAGCCAAGCTGCTGTGCACCCGGAACTTCTATCGGCGGACCTGCAGGTGTTGAGCGGGTTGTGTTTTTCGGATTTGATATTATGCCTGTGCTTCTTAAAAGAGTAATCAGGATTGAATTTTCTTTAACTTCGTATTCTGTTAAGCCTTTCGTGATAATTCCAACCCCCTGTGCGCCGACATATCTTTGCATCGGTGCAAAGTTCGTTCTTGTTTCAAATCCTCTTGTCTGCGGAAAATGCTGGCGGATATCATAATACGGGTCAAATGTTCTTTCAATTATAGAATCCATATCTTCAGAGTAAGTTTTAGTTACCGGATTAGGCAGAATAATTTTTGCCTGCCAGAGCATGTCTGTAAACTCATTATTCCATTCTATGCGGAAGTTCACAAGGCTTTGCGTTCTTGTCAGTATTATGTCAAAGAAAGAGGATTTTATTAAAAAAGCATCTTTATCTTCTAGTTTTGTAATTTCAAAAAATTGCGCTGTTTCTCCTGAATCGTTTCTTAAAGGCCCGAAGTTATATGTATCTCCGAAATCCCTGCATCTGACAAAACTTATGCCGATACCGTTTATTGTAATTCTGTCGGCTGAAACATCCATGTTAACTTCAGGTTTTTCAGTGAGGCTTTTTTTCAGAGTATAAATATCTCTATAATCCTCGGTAACCGGTATTTTCTGCGTATCATAAAGAATTTTGCTGTCAAATCCGCGGGAAACAGAAATTATATCAAACCCTTTTTCAGGCTCGGTTGAGCGGAATTTATAACCGCTTTCTTTTACGAGTTTGTCTGCTTCCTGATAGTTAAGCCGCATTTCTTCAATAATTGTATCTGCAATTTGCAGGATTTTTTCGTATCTTGTATAGTTTTCAAGGTGAACCGCATCGGTCGAACATCCGCAAATGCTGTCGTGTGCCTGATTTTGGATTAGAAGTTTGTAAGCATATTCAATTATTCCGTCATAATTTGCATTGAAATGTTTTTGGAGTTTGTCGGCCTGTTCCAGTCTGTAAGAAGCTTCGGCTCTATATTGTTTAAGCCGCATTCTGGCGGAATAACAGCCCGGAAGAATGAATGTTTTTGAATTATCCCTCAATTCATCACTCCATTCCGGAATTTCTTTTCCGTCTGTATTCCTTATTGTCTGCCCGTTTTCATCCTTTGTTAAGCCGTCAAAAACGAGCCTGAAATATTCAAACGGGTTTGAAAGTCTTATTTCATAGGTGTTTTTACCATCTTTTGAGTTTTTTAAAATTTCATTTACTTTAGTTATTTGTTCTGCAATATCAGGTTCTATGCCCAGATGATCCGCTCCTATGGGCAGAAGAATATAATCTCCTGATTTTGCGGCGATTTTGTCAAGATTAACACGTAAATCTTCGGCTTTTTCTTTTATTGTTTTTTGCGCGGAAAAAGTGTCCATAAAATATCCGCGCACAAGGTTTACTGTATTTACGCCGTTAAAAATGAATTCTGAAGGCAAATCAGGCACTCCGCGCCATACCATGATTTTGTCAATTCCGTATTTTTTCATAATCGGCGGAATGTTTTTGCTGTGTCCGAACGTGTCGGCAAAATATCCGATGAAATCTTCACAGCCAAAAGACCTTGCAATTTTTAAGCCTATTTCAATGTTCTTTTCAAAAACTGTTCTGTCAGTCAGATACTCATCAATCAAACAGTAAAAAGGACCGATAAAAAGTTTTTTTTCTCCGATAAGGTTACGTACGAGGTGTGTTTTTTCAGGTCTGATTTCAAGGTAGTCAAGAAGGGCCGAAACCTGTCCGTCAAAGTAAAAAGACGGAATTTGCCCCTTAACAAGCATATCAAGAACATTATCAAAAACTCTCAAAAGACGGAGCCTGAAAACTTCAAATTCCCTGTACCATTCCCTGTCCCAGTGGGTATGCAAATATGCAATGACTGTCTTTTTCATACAATATTTTTAACATTTTAGATAATTCAGGGCAAATTTTTTACAATTTATCAATTTGTTTTAAAATTAATGGTAAAATTGAGTCTTTAAATATAGTATCTCTCTTGAACCATATTTGAGAATATGTCTTTACACCGCAATCCGGAATATATTCCTCAAAAATTATATTCGGATTAAGTTTTTCTTTTATATTTGTATAGTTGTCAACAAATGAAAATACTGCGAATTTGAAGGGCTTATTATTTCTCAATCTTTTTAAGGAATTGTATATGCTGCTAAGATCCTCAGGTGTAAAGTCGTTATTGAAGATAAATTGAAGATACACCAGTTCTTCTGCATTTTTTGATATTGTCAAAAAATTTTTGATACGTTTTTCGTAGCGTTTTTTCATTTGGGCAAGGGTTTCAAGGTCTGTGTCGTGTACGTAATTTATGTTATATTTATCATTTCTATAAATATATTTGTCGAATCCTTCTTCCTGAGTTGTCGCAAATTTGATGTTTTCTATATAATCATCAAAGTTAT
Source organism: Candidatus Gastranaerophilales bacterium (assembly GCA_944325605.1). GTDB lineage: Bacteria > Cyanobacteriota > Vampirovibrionia > Gastranaerophilales > Gastranaerophilaceae > Scatenecus. The sequence continues at coordinate 82,786 of CALVAX010000006.1, read as the reverse complement.
TTTCAAGAATTTGCGCGATACTGCTTGTCTTAGTTAAACATAAATCAAAAGGGCCGCTTAGTTCTCCTTCTTTTTTTCTCGGTTTTATTCCGGCATGTGAAAGTCTGAATCTGGCATAGCAATTTGTGCCGAGGCTTATGTAGTAGTTCTTTTTCTTTTTTGCCGGCAGGCAAAAGCTCAGATAGCAATTAAATAAATAGACGCAAATTCTGTTGTGTATTCTTGTAAAATTGAATACCTTTTGTGCTTTTTGAATATTTTTGAATGTTTTGTTTTTTGTTTCTTCTTCCAACATGATTATCCCTGTTTACAATGTTAAATTAGATTGATTATATTTAATTTAGTTTGATAATAATCAATCTAATGATGATATTTTTGAAACAAAATGTCAAGACGATATAATTGTAGGTATGATTATTAACGACCTGAACGATTTTCAGCTTGTAAAGTATCTTTTAAACAAAGAATATATATTGCAGAAAACATTGAATGAAAAATTGAACGAGCGTTTGGGAAAAGAAACCAAGGCCTCAAATTTTTCCTGTAAACTCAAGCGTGAGCATTTGACTTTTAAAGAATTGAAGTTAATTTGCGATATTTTAGGCTATGATTTGATAGTAGAAAAACGTAAAAATTAAATATATTAAAACACAGGAGATTTAATAAAAAACTCCTGTGTTTTGTAATTTAGGAAATTAATAAGCCGGCAGACTTCTCCAGTAACCTCTGACTTCCGTGCCGTCGGATCTTGTGTAGGGTCTTACGTAAACGGTTCCGCCTCCAAAAATAGAAGAGGCTTCAAGTTCACCGCCTGTAGGAATTCCTATACTCTTTAACTGTGCCATAATAGCAGATTCGTTTGTGGAATATTCATCTCCGGACATTTGTCCGATGTCTTCGCGTGAAAAAATCCGCCCGTCGCCTGTAATCGGGTTAATAAAGTTTGCAAATCCAAATCATAATAGTCTCGCTTTCTTTGCTTGCGAGGACAACATTTGATGTTTTAAATACTGATAAGGCAGGAGTAATTATACTACAGAATTAGTATTTTGTCAACTTTCTATTTAATTATATTTCCGTTTTTTGTTGTATAATTTAAATATGAGTAAGTTTATGCATTATCTGCAAATTTTTTATTTTGTTTTTCAGAGTTTTGTCGCGATAATCAATTGCGTTTTATTTATAATGTTAGCAAAAGTCCCTCTTTATTTATTTATATTATTTTTAGAGTATAAAAGAATGATTTGGGAGCATATTATATTCTGGAGCATTATTATTTTAGTTGCCTTAGCTTTAATCGGATATTTAATTATTAATTTTTTATCACTAAGAGCAACCAAAAATCTAATAAAATTACAGCCGCTGACAAAACTGCAAAAAATATCATCCGTAATATTTCCGATAATTACGGTTCCGTTATATTCTTTTTTTATTTATAAGTTGTTTTTTTAATAAAGCAAAATCAAGCCATAAAAACCATCCTTTCGATATTTTGTGCTAAAATGAAACCAACAATTATTCAAATAGTATCAAGTGTACTATATCCTTTTACCTCTTGTTTTGCGTGGTATGCGCTGTATAAAGTTATACGTTTTTGGTTTTTCCATCAATATGGTTAAACATAATCAATATTTTATGGTTATATCCAAGCCATATAGCCTCGCTTTCTTTGTTTGCGAGGACAACATTTGATGTTAAATACTGAAAAAAGCGCAAAGTTATTATACTACAGTTTTAGTATTTTTATCAAATCCGTTGCAGGCTGCAAGTTTCGTTGACGATTTTGGGGACAATCATTAATTAAACATTAACAATCTCTGACTTTTTTTAAATCAACGTTAAAATAAGAATATAAGATTTCGTATGTCATTCGGAGCGAATGCGAAGAATCCCTATTTTGTTTGTAAAAAGGAGTTGATTTTATGGCAGATATAAATAAATTCACAAATTATTCGCAGGAAGTATTGTCGTCAGCAAGCGCAATTATGAATTCTCACAGCAATTCAGAATTGCAGCCTGAGCACATTATGCTTGCGATGATTAAGGATAACGGGATTATCAAGGATTACTTAACCGAATTGAAGCTTTTAAATCAAAGCTTTATTGACAAAATCGTAGGGGCTGTAAATTCTTTTCCGAAGGTTTCGGGGCCTGTGAACGCACAGCAGATGTTTTTGTCAAACCAGACTTACAGACTTCTGGATATTGCTGAGCAGCAGTCGGCGGAAATGAAGGATGAGTTTGTAAGCATTGAATCAATTCTTCTTGCGATGACAAAGCTTGACAATAGCAATATTCAAACGGTTTTAAGAAGCTTCGGAGTTGATTCAAACAAAGTTTTAAATGCAATGAAAAAGATAAGAGGTAATAAAAAAGTGGATAATAAAAACGCAGAAGAAAATATGAAAGCGCTTGAAAAATATTCAACAGACCTGACAGCGCTTGCAAGAAAAGGGAAATTAGACCCTGTAATCGGCCGTGATGAAGAAGTCCGCCGTATTATTCAGGTTTTAAACAGAAGAACAAAAAACAACCCTGTTTTGATAGGTGAACCGGGAGTCGGAAAGACGGCGATTGTAGAAGGTCTGGCTCAGAGAATTGTCAGAGGCGATGTTCCTGAAAGTTTGAAAGATGTAAAACTCGTTTCTCTTGATATGGGCGCGCTTGTTGCCGGTGCAAAATTCAGAGGAGAATTTGAAGAGCGTTTGAAAGCGGTATTGAAAGAAGTTGAAGACTCAAACGGCGAGATTGTAATGTTTATTGATGAACTTCACACCGTTGTCGGTGCGGGTGCAACAGAAGGCTCTATGGATGCCGGAAACCTCTTAAAACCGATGCTTGCGCGCGGGGTTTTAAGAACAATCGGTGCAACAACGATTAACGAATACCGCAAATACATTGAAAAAGACCCCGCACTTGAAAGAAGATTTCAGCCTGTGCTGGTTGATGAACCGTCAGTTGAGGATACAATAAGCATTTTAAGAGGCTTAAAAGAGAAATACGAAGTTCACCACGGAATTCGTATCCTTGACAGCGCTCTTATTCAGGCTGCAAAACTTTCAGATCGTTATATAACCGACAGATTTTTGCCTGATAAAGCGATAGATTTGATTGATGAAGCAGCTTCGGCTCTCAGAATTGAAATAGATTCAATGCCTGAAGAAATTGATACAATGATGCGTCAGAAAATCCAGCTTGAAATTGAACGCGAGGCGCTCAGAAAAGAAGTTGACCCCACCCGGAAATCAGAGATTTCCACCCTCCCCCAAGGGGAGGGGAGAACTCCTGTTGAAGAAAAAATTGAAAATATAACAAAGCAAATCAACGAGCTGGAAGGCAAAATTAATGTTCTGAAAGTTCAGTGGGAAAAAGAAAAGGCTTCAATAACAGGCGAAGCCGCAATAAAGGATGAAATAGATCAGGTTAAGAAGAAAATCGAAGAAGCCGAAAGAAATACTGATTTGCAGACAGCAGCCGAACTCAAGTACGGCAAACTTCTTGAACTTGAAAAGCAGTTGAAAGCCTGCCAGTCAAAAGAAAAAACCGATAATAAACTTCTGAAAGAAGAGATTGACGATGAAGATATTGCAAATGTCGTAAGCAAATGGACTGGAATTCCGGTAAACAAACTTGTAGAAAGCGAAAAGCAAAAGTTAGTTAATATGGAAGATATCCTTCACAAACGTCTAATCGGTCAGGAGGAAGCAGTAGAAACAGTTTCAGACGCAATCCGCCGTGCACGTTCCGGCTTAAAAGACCCGAAACGACCGATAGGAACTTTCCTGTTTTTAGGGCCTACGGGTGTGGGCAAAACTGAACTTGCCAAATCCCTTGCGGAATTTATGTTCAACGATGAAGATGCGCTTATTCGTATTGATATGTCTGAATATATGGAAAAACATAATGTCGCAAGGTTAGTCGGAGCGCCTCCGGGATATGTGGGATACGAAGAAGGCGGTCAGTTGACCGAAGCTGTCAGAAGAAAACCCTATTCCGTCGTACTTTTTGATGAAATCGAAAAGGCTCATCCGGATGTGTTCAACATAATGCTTCAAATCTTTGATGACGGACGTTTGACCGATTCAAAAGGCAGAACTGTAGACTTTAAAAACACTCTGATAATTATGACGTCAAACATCGGAAGCGACATAATTCTTGAAAACACTTTGAACAGCATGGTTTCACCGAACGAATTTGACGAAACAAAAGAAAAAGTCATGGCTGTTTTAAGAAGCCGGTTTAAACCGGAATTTTTGAACAGAATTGATGAAACTATATTCTTCAAAGCCTTGTCGCTTCAGGATTTATCACAAATCGTCGATATTCAGATGGATTACTTAAGACGTCTTTTGAAAGATCAGGAACTCGGGCTTGAGGTTACTCCGGAAGCCAAAGAATTTCTTGCAACAAGGGGCTACAATCCTGTTTACGGCGCAAGACCGCTTAAACGAGTAATCCGCCAGATGGTAGAAAACCCGCTTTCAAAAATGATACTTTCTCAGAATTTCTTAAGCGGTGATAAAGTCAAGATTGATGTTGAGAACGACGAAATCAAATTTGAGCGGATACCGGCGGAAAACGGGTAACGTCAATAAAAGACGATAGGGCGTTAAGTTTTTATCAGAGTGAGGTGTGAAGCGTGAAGGGTGAAGTGTGAGGGGAGTTGAAGGGGTGAATGGTTGAATGGTTGAAAAGTTCTTTACGTAAAATAATTTCCCTCTCCCTTGAGGGGAGAGGGAAGAACTTCTTAATGCGCGCAGCGAATTTAGAAATTCGGGTGTGGGTGATTTGTAAGTCAGGTTCTAACAAAGTGACGCGTGAAGGGTGAAGAGGGTTGAACAGTAGAAAAGTTCAAGGGTTGAAAGGTTAGTTTTTGCATAAAGGCGATAAGGAGCGCCCCATTTTGTCATGCTGAGTTTGCGGATTTTCGGTAGGGTGAAGCAAAGCGGAACCCGTAAGGTGCGGGTCAGACGTTACTCCGCCCGCACCCCGAATAATCCAAGATAGTTTCAGTATCCCGATGAGATCCTGAAATAAATTTAGGATGACAGAGAAAGACAAAATGGTGCGGAAGCGAATGGTGAGGAGAGTTGAAAATTAATAGGTGAATAAGTGCGTAACGTTTAATTAAAATTTGCGCGAAGCGCCGCAAAGAACTTATTAACTTCATCACCTATTCACTTATTCACCTTAAATAAAGACGTTAAATTCGTTACGTAAAATAAATTCCTCTCCTCCTGCGCGAGAGAGTAATCTAGAGTGGGCGTAAAATATTAAGTTATTTTCTTAACAATTTGTGGAATATTTAATTAAGATGTAAGATTGTTGTATGAAAACAACAAAAGTACAAAACGGTATAAATTTCGGATTGAACGCAGGAACCCACAAAAGAATTGCTGAAAAGCTTATAAGAGACGAATACCCCAAACTGCAAAATTATGCCCCGATGATTAAAAATGCAGTCGTGAAACCTGATTTTGACGAGGTTGGGTTTCATTCGAATACGCATTTTTATTATCCGGATGAAAATATGTTCCGGCCGCGAGAAAGCTTTTTTGATTTTGACGGGCAGCATAACGCAAGAGCAAAGTTTAACGAGCACATGAATAAATTTTTCGAAGCCAAAAAATATTGCCGTTATAGCGAAATGGCTGACGAAGCAGGACGCGCGAAACATTTTCTAGATGATATGAGTGTCGGGCTTCATGTTCAGAGGGGTAATATTCTTCAAAAGTGGCGTGACAAAAAGATGCATGAAAATTTTGAAAAGTTTATATTAAGTAATCAGGATACTTTCATAAAAAATGCCAAAAGATCTCCGGTTGAATTTAAAACCGACAGTTTTGACGATATTTTTATGAGTGTTGCAAATTATGTGAAAAATACTGAATATCCTAACAACAGTAACCGGGCTAAATGGCCGGAAATTGCACAAAATACAATAAATGTTACAATGGATGCCTCAAGAGTATTTTTCGATAAAATTTCACAATTTCTGCCTTAAAAACTTTAGTAAAGGAAATAGTTCCAGTAGTCACCTTTTCCTGTTGGGCTTACATTTTGCAAGGCATAGTATGCGCAGGAATACCCGCTGCTAAAATTCGATTTTGAATATGTACAATAATCCTCTCCTGATACAAAACCATTTCCATTTAATGCTCCATATGTACTGTTTGAGCCATCCTTATCTGAATTGTTTTTATGTGCCTGCCCCATTGGAATAACATAGCCATCTAAGGTAAATATAAACAAAAAATAATCATATCCGATTTTATTCGGCCCCTTCTGACCATTTACATCTACACATATAACAGGGCCGTTTGTATCGGCATTTGCAGGGGCATCATTCATAGAATATACTCTCCCTGCAATATCAGCATATCTTCCTGAATTGTTGCAAAGGCCTTCATATTCAGATTTGCCATTAAGTGATTTAATTTTGTAGGGTCTTGCAATAGTATCATCATCTGTATTCCCCCAATACCCCTTGTTATAATTCGTGACACCTTTAAAATATTTCATAAACTTTTCCATAGTATTGCTGTTATCAATCGCAGCGTATTCAGCAACCGACATGCTTTCTTTTACCATAAACAGCTGCGAGGCCTGATTAAGTTCAGAGTAGGTTTTTAAAAAAGCGGTCTGCAGTTCCTTGTGCTGTGTTTTATTAATCAGCGGCGGGAGTGTCATGGCCGCAACTACTCCGATTATGCCGATAGTTATCAAAACTTCCGCCATTGTAAAGCCTTTGTAAGTATAAAAAAGTTTCATATTTTGACTCCTCTATAAAGTCAAGAATATAAATTTAAACTATGGATGAAAAATCATTGTTAAAAACTTTTGGCTTTAATTTGAAAATAGAGCGGATGAAACGTAAAATGTCGCAGGAGAATGTTGCTGAAGCCCTTAATTTTAGTACTGTTTATGTTTCGAATGTGGAAAGCGGAAAACATAATATATCTCTTGTTAATGCGTTGAAATTTTGTAATTACTACGGAATGCCTGTCGAAGATTTTTTGAAAGAAAAATAAGTTTTGTATTTTGTTAAACCGCTTTTATTTTGATATAAAACTTTTATAAACGTAATTTAAAATAAATATTTTAATGTTATAATTTTAATTACAGACGATATTTTTTGGAGAGATTTAATATGTGCGGAATAGTAGGATATGTAGGTCATAAATCAGTAATGGATATTCTTCTTGACGGGCTGGAACAGCTTGAATACAGAGGATATGATTCATCAGGCGTTGCTGTTATGTGCGAAGATGAAATCAAGGTTTATAAAGCTGTCGGCAAGTTGAATAACCTTAGAGAAGAACTTCAAAAACACAGAGGCGAGTTTGAAAAAGCAACTATGGGAATCGGCCACATCCGCTGGGCAACACACGGTGCTCCGACGGTTTTGAATGCACATCCGCACACATGTACATGCGGTAATCTGGTTATCGTTCATAACGGAATTATTGAAAATTACAAAGAGTTAAGAGAAGCATTGTCAAAAGAAGGCTGTATTTTCCGTTCGCAAACAGATACCGAAGTTGTGGCGCATCTTGTAGCTAAAAAATATGCACAAACAAAAGATTTAGCAGCAGCAGTAAGAGAAGCTGCAAAAGAAATTGAAGGAGCTTATGCTCTTTGCGTAATGCATAATGACTGCAAACAAACTCTGGTTATTACAAAACGAAACGCTCCGCTGCTTGTCGGAATCGGTGAAAATGAATTTTTTGCGGCTTCTGATGTGCCGGCAATTATTAAACATACCAAAAAAGCAGTATATTTAAGCGACAACCAGATTGCGGTTTTAACTCCGGAAAAAATGGTTCTGACAGACGCAAATGGTCAGGAAATCAAACCAAAAATAGAGGTTCTTCCGTGGGAGCCTGTGGCATTAAGCAAAATGGGTTACAAACATTATATGCTTAAAGAAATCCATGAACAGCCGGATGTTATTAGAAATATTCTTGTCGGAAAGCTTCATGCGCCGGATGAAGATATAATTTTGAATGAGGTTAAACTTACAAAAGAGCATTTGAAAAATTTAAACCGAATTCAGATTATCGCCTGCGGAACCTCATTGCATGCCGCGATGATAGGTAAATATGTAATAGAAAGTTATTGCGGAATTGCAGTTGATGTTGAGGCCTCAAGCGAATATATTTACCGCAGAAATGTAACTGACGAGCATACTCTTGTAATCGGAGTTTCCCAATCAGGTGAAACAGCAGATACATTGACCGCCATAAAACAGGCAAAAGCAAAAGGCTCGCACATCCTGATAATTACAAACCGTCCGGACAGCGCGATGGCACGTGAAGCAGACAGTCTTGTCCCTGTAAATGCAGGTATTGAAGTTTCTGTTGCCGCTACAAAATCTTATACGGCACAATTGATGGCATTTTATCTGCTAGCCTTGTATATGGCTGAGATAAAAGCAAGTGCGTCTAAAGAAGAACTTGCTAATTTAAAAACGGAATTGATGCTTCTCCCGCAAAAAATTGAACAAATTCTTGCAAATACTGACAGTATTCAAAAATGTGCAAGGATTTATTCATCCACAAAAGACTTTATATTTGTCGCAAGGGGCATAAATTATCCGACAGCGCTTGAGGGTGCATTAAAGTTAAAAGAGATTAGCTACATTAATGCAACAGGTTATCCTGCAGGCGAACTTAAGCACGGGCCAATTGCAATGCTTGATGAAACAATGCCGGTATTGTCAATTTTGATGAAAGGTATTGTTTATGAAAAACTGCTTTCAAACAGCGAAGAAGCAAAGGCGCGTAACGCCAGAATGATAGCACTGACGAATTCAAAAGATGCAAAACTTGACGATTTGTTTGAAAATATAATAAGGGTTCCGGATGTAGATGAGTTGTTTTCACCGCTTGTAGCAATAGTTCCGCTTCAGCTTCTGGCATATTACATCGCTGAATTTTTAGGCAAAGATGTTGACCAGCCGAGAAACCTTGCAAAATCAGTTACCGTGGAGTAGAATAATTTTATGGAAGCCGGTATAGCTTTCCGGTGGAGTGAAACGGAACGGTGTTAATAATTCAGTAGAGCTTGCTCTTGCAACGCACCGTATGAAAAGTGAATAAGGATGCCGATATAGCTCCCCCAGTGGAGTGAAACGGAACGGTGTTAATAATTCAGTAGAGCTTGCTCTACCAACGCACCGGATGAAAAGTGAATAAGGATGCCGATATAGCTCAGTTGGTAGAGCAACTCATTCGTAATGAGTAGGTCGCGAGTTCGAGTCTCGCTATCGGCTGACTAATAAAAGTATACATGGAAGACGGCTTTGCCGTTTTGAGTCCCTTTATCGGCTGACTTAATATATAGTGTAGAGGTGACTTCGTCACTTCGAGTTTAGCTATCGGCTGACTAATATAAGTATGCAGGAAGGCGGCTTTGTCGCTTCGAGTCCCTTTATCGGTTGATTTAATATATAGTGTAGAGGTGACTTCGTCACTTCGAGTTTAGCTATCGGCTTATTGCAATATAAAATCATGATTAAATCAGAAATAATAAAAATGCCTTATAGTTCAGATAATACCGAAATTGAAGAATATATGCGCAAACAGGGCATAGAGCCGCTGCGCTGGGCAATAGTCAAAGTTGAAAATGGTATTCTTGAAATAAGTGTTTCATATTTTATGAAAAATTACTAATGTCGTAATATATATTAATACTTTATTTGCTTTTAAAAATTTTTGGTTGTACACTGTTTCTTAATGGAACAGGCCGGGTCGGAATGAAAAAACTTACCGGCAAACTTCGGCGGTGCAGGTATTCTAAGTTGATTACCAGCCTCCGGACAAAACAAATTAAGGAGAAAAAAATGACACCAAAAAACTTTTTATTTACTTCCGAATCAGTAACGGAAGGACACCCCGACAAAGTATGCGATCAGATTTCTGATGCTATTCTTGATGAATTTTTGACAAAATATCCTCAGGCGCGAGTTGCAGCAGAAACAACTGTAACGACAGGCATGGCGCTTGTATGCGGAGAAATTACAGCAGACTGTTATGTTGATATTCCGTCAGTAGTCAGAGATACAATAAAAAACATCGGTTACGTTGGAACTTCAGGCGGCGGTTTTGATTATAAAACCTGCGCAGTCTTAACAAGTATTGACGAACAATCACCTGATATCGCAGGCGGTGTAAATAAAGCTCTTGAATCGCGTTCAAACAACGCCGCAACGTCAGTATCAGAAACCGAAAACATCGGTGCCGGCGATCAGGGTATAATGTTTGGTTATGCGTGTAACGAAACACCTGAATTGATGCCTCTGCCGATTAGCCTTGCGCATAAATTGTCCTATAGACTTGCTCAGGTAAGAAAGCAGGGAATTTTAAACTACTTGAGACCGGATGGCAAATCTCAGGTTACTGTAGAATATGTTGACGGCAAACCTTCAAGAATTCATACAGTTCTTATTTCAACCCAGCACGACCCTGAAATTAACGGTGTTAGTGACAATGAAAAGGTTCAGGAAATTATAAGACGTGATATCACAGCTTTCGTTATAGATGAAGTTTTTGCACACGAAGAAATCAAACTAGACAGCGAAACAAAAATTCTGGTAAACCCGTCAGGAAGATTTGTAGTAGGCGGCCCTCAGGGAGATGCTGGCTTAACCGGACGTAAAATTATCGTTGATACTTACGGCGGATATTCACGCCACGGCGGCGGTGCATTCTCAGGTAAAGACCCGACAAAAGTCGACAGATCAGCTGCTTATGCTGCAAGATATGTCGCTAAAAATGTTGTGGCAGCAGGTCTGGCAGAAAAATGCGAAATTGAACTTGCTTATGCAATCGGCGTTGCGGAACCTGTTTCAATCATGGTTGATACTTTCGGAACCGGAAAAATTTCAGATGATGAAATTTCAAAGCTTGTTTCAAAACACTTTGATTTAAGACCGGCAGCAATCATCAATCAGTTTGACCTGCGCGGACTTCCGGCTAAAAACGGCGGCAAATTCTACCAAAGACTTGCAGCTTACGGACATATGGGAAGGACAGACTTCTTTGTTCCGTGGGAGCAGACAGACAAGGCTGACGAGTTGAAATCGGAGATTCTTGCATGCGGGTGTGCGCTTAACTAAAATCAATCTAAACCGTAGTTCAATCTTCTCGTCATTCTGAGGCTTTAGCCCGAGAATCTTGTTTATCGGTTTAGAAATTTTAGATATAATTCCGAAAATCAATATACTTACAATTAAAGGAGGATAAGATAAAAATCCTCCTTTTTTATATAATTAGCAAAAAAAATATTTTACGTGTTTTATAAAAACAGCAGAATTCATAAAATCCAAAGGAGAAAAATATGATAAATAAATTAAGCATGTCGCCTGCATTCACATCAAAAGTTTATTTAGTAGATGATGATTATTGCGGAACTTACAGCTACAATATGGCAGCCGAGGGCAGCGGTTTTGACCAAAAAGTTTTAAAACAGGCAATAAAAAAATTAGAAACTAACGGCGAAAAAGATGTTGTTACATTGAAAGCGCTTTCGCAGGAGGATACTCAGGACAAATATCTTCTGCAGGTTAAAGAAATGAAAGGCGATTCTGCCTATGTCGGATTTCAGCTGTCAGATACTTTTTCTGTCGCCGGAATATTGAAAGCATATAAAGAAGCAAAGTCAGACATGGTTGAAGCTGCCACAGGCGAACTTGCGAATTATGTAATTTAGCCTTGAAATATGCAGCAGCTCAGTGATGATTTGTCAAAGAATCAAAAATTTAAATACAATTATAAAGAAATGTAAAGACCAATTATAAATAGCTGAAATCCTGTTATAATGCCTCATAGGATAGGATAAGATAGGATAGGATAGGATAGGATAGGATAGGATAGGATAGGATAGGATAGGCGCGGAGCAATTTTTTCAGTCTGCTTTTGTTTAATAAAATATGAGGATTTTTTATTAAACAAGAAAGGAGATTGAGAAATATGTCAGGAAACATGGGTATCGGGGGCGTTCCGCCCGCAGGACAAAATCCGGATGATTTTGCGATTCAATATGCAAAAGCAAACGGTATTGAATACAGCAGTATGGAAGAACTGCGCAATATTATGCGGAATAAATTCGGAGATCCTCAAGCACCGCAGGGGGCAGCCTCAATGCCGCCTGTATTTACAACCGGATACAACGGGCCTGTAGATTTAAGCAGTGTATCTATTATGAACGGAATGATGCCTATGCAGCCGCCAATGCCAATGCCTATGCAACTGCCGGCTATGGCACAGGCTATGGGAATGCCGCCAATGCCGATGATGCAAGCGAACTTTCCGGCAGCACCTTTCCCCGCTGGTAATGAAATACCACCCGAGGTCAAAGATCTTTTAGATAAAGGAATTCCGCATCATGTGATTGCACAGGGCGACGATGCAGTCAGAAAATTTGCAGAAGAAAACAACATTTCAATTTCCGCAAAAAAATCATCTAAATCTTCTTCAAATTCAACTTCTGCATCAGAAACTAAAACTTCGGCTTCTGTTTCAAATAGCAGAAAGACTTACTCTTATGACCTTCCGACAACAGATAACGCGTTTGAGGATACTTATAACAATTTTGATACTTACAAGGCAATCTCCAAAAGTATGAATTACACAAGAGCCGAGAAAAAAGAAATAAAATCAGAAACAAAAGTTTATAAAAAAGATATTGATGCCTGGGAAGATGAAGCCAGAGAAATTTTAAAGGATGAACTAGAAGAAAATCTTGAGGCAGCCTCAGGACGAAAAGAGAAAAAAGCCTTGAGAAAAGAGTATAAATCCTCATTATCAGACAATATATCCGAATATGTTCAGAAAAAATTTGAAGAAAAATATCCGGATCTGGATTTCAGGGCTGTTCTTCATAACGTAAACGAATATGCAACTAACAAAGGTGTATTATTCGCGCGTCGATATTACGTTCCTACAGTCAAATCCTGATATTTAAATAATAAAAAAGCCCCTTGTTTTTGCAGGGGGCTTTTTTTATATGAAGTTTTACTTATTTATGCGCGGTGCTTTTAAGATGAAGTTCTCTTAATTGCTGGAGGGAAGCTTCACCCGGAGCGTCGCTCATAAGGTCTTTCGCGCCGGAGTTTTTCGGGAATGCAATAACGTCACGGATGCTTTCCGTGCGGCAGAGAAGCGCAACAAGTCTGTCTAAACCGATTGCAAGCCCTGCATGCGGCGGTGTTCCGTATTGTAGAGCGTTCACCATAAATCCGAATTTTTCAACAGCTTCTTCTTCTGTAAGCCCGAGAGCCTTGAAGATTTTCTTCTGAACTTCTGACGAGTGAATTCTGACAGAGCCTCCGCCGAGTTCCGTGCCGTTGTAGACAATATCATAAGCGATTGATTTAACGTTGCCTAGATCTCCGCTGTCGAGTTTGTCAAGATCAGCAAGGCAGGGTGATGTGAACGGGTGGTGCATTGCCATGAATCTGCCTTCTTCATCACTCCATTCAAACATCGGGAAGTCAACTACCCATAGAAGATTATGTTTGCTTTCGTCAATCAGGTTAAGGCGTTTTCCGAAATACAATCTTAATCTGCCCATAATATCGTAAACAAGTTTCGGCTTGTCAGCGACAAAGAAGATTATGTCGCCTGCAACAGCGCCTGCACGTTCCTGAATTTGTTTAGCCTGTTCTTCAGTTACAAACTTCATAACAGGAGATTTTGCGGTGCCGTCCTCAAGATAAATAATATTTGCAAGAGCTTTAGCGCCAAATGAAACAGCAAGTTTTGTAATATCGTCGATATCTTTTCTTGAGAAGCTTGCGCCGCCGGGGATTCTGATACCGCGGACGATACCGCCGTTTTCAAGAGTATTTCTGACAATATGGAATTCTGATTTCAAAATGATATCGCCGATATCAAAAAGTTCCAATCCAAAACGTGTGTCGGGTTTGTCGGAACCGTATCTGTCCATAGCTTCCTGCCATGGCATCTGGATGAACGGAGGTTTAACCTCGACGCCTGCGGCTTTAAATGTTTCTACAATCAAGCCCTCGACGCATTTGATAACGTCCTGTTGTTCAACAAAAGACATTTCAAGGTCGATCTGGGTAAATTCAGGCTGTCTGTCAGCACGCAGGTCTTCATCACGGAAGCATTTTGCGATTTGATAATATCTTTCAATACCGCCGACCATCAATAATTGTTTAAATATCTGCGGTGACTGCGGCAGCGCATAGAATTTGCCTTCCTGAACACGTGAAGGAACCAGATAATCCCTTGCGCCTTCCGGAGTTGTTTTAATCAAAATCGGAGTTTCAACTTCAAGAAAATCCTGTCCGTTTAAGTAGCTTCTTGCAGCCTGACAGATTTTGTGGCGCAAAGTCAAGTTGTGAAGCATACTTTCGCGTCTGATATCAAGATATCTGTATTTTAAACGTACATCCTCCGAAACATTTTCGTCATCAAGCACAAACGGCAACGTTTTTGCCTCAGACAAAATTTCAACGGATTCCGGATACATTTCAACCTGACCGGTTGCGTATTTTTCGTTGTAAGTTTCTTCGGGACGTCTTGTAACTTTTCCTTTTACGCAAATTACGTATTCGGATCTCAATTTTTCAAAAACTTTGTGAACTTCGGGGTTAATCTGCGGGTTTGCAACAAGCTGGAAAAAGCCTGTTCTGTCTCTTAATTCCACAAACAAAATCCCGCCTAAATCCCTGATGGTTGCGGCCCAGCCTGAAAGGGTAACTTCTTCATTCAAATTGTTTAAATTAAGCTCTCCGCAATTGTGATTTTTTAATTTTGTTGTTATCATTTCCATTTCCTTACTTAATTTTAAACGTCTATTTATATCATAGCAAAAACATAAAAAAAAAAACGAAAATTTGAATTTTTATAAATTAATTTTATCCTGCGCGGACGGCGGCCGCTTTTGCCACCAAAAGCGGATTGCGAGCAGAGGGCGGAACGGTCAAGGCGAAGAGCCTTGCCGCGCAGACCCGCATAACGCGAGCAACCAAGCAAGTGCCCCTGTCAGAAGGACATTACTAAATATTATCTTAGGCATTGCTGCAAAGGAAGATTTTACATATTATTTAAAAGATGCCAATAATATTTTTATATACAAATTACTTTACGACGATTTCTTTTTCGTTACGGTAGGTTACATAGCCCGGGTTGGCGGCGGGCGGCTTTTTTAAATACTTCCGCTTTGTGTAGATAACCCCGACTTTAGAGGTTTCAGAGCCTGATGAATATCTTTTTGCCAGTTTTGCACATTCTAATATCAACTCATCCGACGGATTTGAACACTTTAACAATACATGCGAACCTGCGCAGTCTTTTGTGTGAAACCAGTAATCCTCATCTTTTGCAAGCTTTGACACTATATAATCGTTTTGGCGGTTATTTTTGCCGATGTAAACTTTATATTCACCGAGTGTAAGCATTTCCGGCTCAACAGCTTTTTTTAATTTTCCTTTTGAATGATTTTCCGGCTCAAGCTCCTCTGATATTTCTAAAAGATTCATAATGTCAGTTGAACTTTCTATTGTGTAAATAACTTCATGTAAATATGCAGCTTCGGCAGCAGCCTGCTCGCAAAGCTCGGAAAGTTTTGATTTTTTTGTCTTTGATTTGTTGTAAAGTTTATAAAATTTATTTGCGTTTTCTTTCAGAGTTTTTACAGGGTCAAGTGTAATCGTCAAATCCGAATTGTTCTCGTAATCAAAAACCGTGACTTCACTCACAAAATCCTTCAGGTTATATAAATTCGCCATTATCAAATCTCCCCAAAGGCGGTATTTGTCTGAATTTTGAATGTCCTGAAGCTGCATTTTCATCTTTTCTATAGAATTCTCAAGCTTATTAAGCCTAACGCTGGCAAGTGTCAAAAGATGTGATTTAAGATTTTTGAACTTTTCTTTTGCCTGATAAAAAGTATAGTAATTATCCAGCATACTATTAACAGATTTTTGCATCTCCGCATCTGGCAGAAGTTCTGAAAAAAGCGAAAATTCACTGTAATCTTTTGAGATTGAGGGCGAAAGATTTTTTAATAAAACAAAATTCCGAAGCTGTTCTATGGTGCAGCCCTGAACCTGAGCCGCAAATGCTGTTGAAAACCAGTAAAAATCTTTTGAAATGGTTTTATAATCAATTTCTCCATTATAAGCCAGAATATCATTTTTTAGTTGTTTGGGCGGATAAACATAGGGAAGGGTTCCTGCCATTTCTCTTTCTCTGCTTTTTTCGGCACCGACATTGTGCGCACAGCCGAGGATTATATTTGTGTCGTCATTGTAGAGAACAACATTTGAATGTTTACCCATCAATTCGACTGCAAGGCAGAGGTAATTTTTTTCGGAAAGTTCGTTAAAAGTTTCAATGTAAAACTCTAAAATCCTCTCATACGGCGGTTGATTAACTTTCGAAATCACTGCGTTTTCAAGGTATTTCCTAAGCAGCATGCAAAACATCGGCGGTTTTTGCGGAATTTCAATCATCCGTTTTTCTTCGTTTTCTTTTGACATAAAACAAACGTGGTGAAACTGCGGATTTATATTAATATAAAGTTTTTTAGTCTGCCCGCCGGAGCGTATGGAAAGCACAAAATCCTTTCTTGTCGGCTGTTGAATTTTCTGTATTCTTGCGCCGGTCAGAAATTCTCTGTTTTCTTCAATCCACGCTTTTAAAGTCAGGCTGTCAAACGTAATCATAAGAATATTTCACAATAAATGTACTCTAATGTCCAGTACATTGTCGATATAATATTCTGTTTGGGGAATACTTGCGCAACAACCCTAAATTTCATCTGCAGAAACTACTGTTTTAAACTCAGAATTCTATGTTGTATATGGCACCGGCAAACAAATAGGTTAAGACTATAAACACCAAAATAGCCAAACCAACATGCTTTTCTTTTTGGTCGTCGTAGATAATGTCAATATTTTCGATATATTGTTTCAATTGTTCATCATATTCTTTGTAGAATTCAGTCAATTCTTCATCTGTCATTCCGTTGGCAATTGTGTCTCTGATATGTTTTAAGCCCTTAACAGAATATGACATATTTACCGGTGTATCTTCTTCTCCGAAGTATAACTCTGTAATTTTTTTTATCGTGTCGTAATAATCTTCATCGGAAGTACCGCCCTTACGCATATTCTCATCAATTTCCGCTATCTTTTGCAAAGTTGTAACAAGTCCTAATGCTTTTTTCTGGATTCTTTTTGAATAATCTTTATCCATTACATTGTTGCTGTTTCCATTGAGAATATCCAGCGCAATATCTTTAGAAGGCTTATCCGCAGCATTTTTGATTTTGTAAAGATTTGTAAATGTAAGGATTTGTAAATTAAAGGTAATTTTTCCAACTGTTAATTTACACTAGAACGCCATTTTAGTATAAAAAAGTCCGCAGTTTGTGCTAAATTTTAATTTACTGCAACAAAAATGTTTCGGTAATCAGAGATTACAAAAAGTGAAGGATGAGGAGGGTTGATAAAGGCGATAAGACTGCAAGGCGATAAGGCGATAAGTTCTTATCAGAGTGAGGTGTGAAGAGGGTTGAATAGTTGAAATGTTTGTTTCGTAAAATATTTCCCCTCTCCCTTTGGGATGCTAGTTCGAACCGGCGAAGAATGAGCCGAGTGAGACTGTATGCCGAATGGCTGAGGGTAGAATTTCTTAATGAGCGCAGCGAATTTAGAAATTCGGGTGAGGGGTCTAAAAAGTGAGGAGTGAAGAGTGAAGAGTGAAGGAAGTTGAAAAGTTGAATGGTTGAATGGTTGAAAGGTTTGTTTCGGAAAAAGATACTAAGGCGCTAGGAGGTTTCGGAATAAAGGCGGTAAGGAGCACCCTATTTTGTCATGCTGAGTTTGCGGATTTTCGGTAGGGTGAAGCAAAGCGGAACCCGTAAGGTGCGGGTCGGACGTTACTCCGCCCGCACCCCGAATAATCCAAGATAGTCTCAGTATCTCAACGGGATCCTGAAATAAATTCAGGATGACAGAGAAAGACAAAATGGGGCGTAAAGTAATGGGAAGGGTGTTGAACGGTTGAATGGTTGAAGGGTTTGTTACGGAATAAAAGACGAAAAGACGCTAAGATGTTAAGTTCGTAATGTAAAATAAATTTTCTCTCCCCTTGCGGGAGGACATTGTTAACATTTCGTTGGTTTGTAT
Organism: Candidatus Gastranaerophilales bacterium; assembly: GCA_944325605.1. Lineage (GTDB taxonomy): Bacteria > Cyanobacteriota > Vampirovibrionia > Gastranaerophilales > Gastranaerophilaceae > Scatenecus. The sequence goes on along the minus strand of CALVAX010000006.1, from coordinate 64,620 downwards.
TAAAAAATTATTGTTTTCTCCTTAAGGGAGGAGCGAAATCTTTGATTTCGATGAGGGGGAAATTAATGAAAAGTTAACAAATCTCCGTCCGGAGGACAACAATTAGTTGAATCTAGGAAATTATAAATATCAGTACGATTTATTATGTATAATGATTCTATGAAAGACGAATTGGAAATCTTACAAATAGCAAAAGATAATATTGATGTGAATAAATCAGTTATTGCTCTTGTCGATTGTGATTCGTTTTTTGTTTCCTGCGAACAGAAGGTTAATCCGGAACTTAAAGGCAAGCCGGTTTGTGTTTTATCAGGCCACGGCGAGTGTGTAATTTCCCGTTCACGTGAAGCTAAAGCTCTCGGCATTCCTATGGGAATTCCGACATTTAAAATGACAAAAGATATGAAAGAAAAGGCTATTCTTATTACGGCTTCTCACGGTTTGTACGGCGAAATTTCAGAAGAAGTTATGAATATTTTAAAGTCTTTCAGTCCAAGGGTTGAAGAATATTCTATTGATGAAGCTTTTGTTGAGTTGTCTGGTCTGGAGCGTCTGTATAAGAAAAATTATTTTGAAATTGCAAAAATGATAAGGCAGGAAGTTCTGGATAAAGTTGACATACCTGTTTCAATAGGCGTCAGCACCTCAAAATCTCTTGCGAAGTTGGCTTCCGATAAGGCAAAAAGTATGAATGGCGGAATTTTTGTTGTTGGTGCAAATAAAGTCGAAACACTGCTTAAGTCTACTGCAATTGATGAAATTTGGGGAATTGGCAGAAATTTATCAAAATTATTAAGACAAAACGGGATTTTAACCGCCTATGAACTTGTACAAAAAAGCGACCACTGGCTTGATAAACAAATCGGGATAAGGGGGTTGGAGATGAAACATGAACTTCTCGGTGAAACTGTTTCACGTGTCGATGATACATTTAAGCCGCCGAAGTCGATACAAAATACAAGCGCTTTTGGCTGTTTTACCTCAGATTTGAATTTTATTAAAAACCAGCTTAATTATCATATTCACAATTCCTGCAAAAAACTCCGGAAACTTAATCTTAAATGCCGCGGCATCGGTGTGATGTTAAGAACTAAGGTTGAATTTAAAGTATATTATGAAAAGATTACTATTCCGCAGGCAACATGTTATGAATGGGAAATTTCAGATATAGTTTTTGATTTACTTGAGAAAATTTATAATCCAAATATCATTTATCGAAGTTCCGGAGTAATACTGGATGATTTTATGTCTACAGAAGAGGAACAGATGTTTTTGTTTTCTGATAAGGGTAAAAATGAAAAATCTGAGCGTCTTGCAAAAAGTATTGACAAACTGGAAAGTAAATTTGGAAAAAATATAATTCAGACAGGGTTTACAAGAAGCGAATTTGAAAATAAAAACAAATAACAAAGCCTTCCTGAATTTTCAAGAAGGCTTTGTTTTAGCTTTTATTTAATAATCCAACCATTTGTTAAATCTATTTTAATAGGTTTCAGCAGCTTCATTTCAACAGTGTTGTCCGGATAGGCATCTAATTTTTCACCTTTAAGAAGTGCTCTTACTATCTTCATAAACCAGTTTCTGTCTTTTGTAATTTCAACGGAAGCTCTAAACGGAGCAGTTTGTCCTTTAGGAGTTTCGACAAGGCTGTTATCAAGAACTAATACACCGTTTCTAACAAACCATTTTCCTTTTCTTACATCAAGAAGCTGTCCTTTAAATTTTGAATCTTTATAAATGAGGATAAAATTGTCGCCCGGGGTGACAAAGTTTGCGTTAGCAACAGCTTCGTAAAGATCTCCGGATGTATTTGACTGGGAGCTTACGGCTTTAGTCAAATTGACAGGTACAACGGCTCCTGCGGGGATGGTACCGATAGAACCTTGAACTGTAGCGCCTTCAATCATATAACCTTTACCTTGTTTGTTGCTCATAACTTCTGCAAGTTTAGCATTTGGATTGAGTCTAGCTTCTTCAATCATTCTATATAATATCATAGCAACTTCAGCTCTGGTAGCAGGTCTTGTTGCTTCTATTTTTTTCTGGCTGTCTGCAGGCATAGTGACGAGCATGTTTAAAATTTCAGCTTTTCCTGCCGGAATAATAAAATCAATAGGTGTAGATTTTAAGTCCTGATAGCCTTTCAGCACTTCCAGAGCCTTAACATCTGAGATTTCCTGTGTGGTAAGAGCATTAACCGCCATAGAAATTGCTTCTGCTCTTGATACAGAATCTTCAGGTCTGAAAATTTTGTCAGAGGCATTATAGGATATTAATTCAAAGTAGAGAGCTTTTTGAATAGCGCTATATGCCCAGAACTCCGGTGTTATGTCCGTGAAATTTACCGGTTGTGCAACACTTATATCTTCCTGTCCGAGAGCTTTAATTGCCATGCTTGCAAATTCGGCTCTTGTAACATTTTCATCAGGTTGAAAAGTGCCGTCAGGATAACCTACAACAATTCCTCTTTCTCCCAGCTCTGTAATCTGTTTTGCTGCCCAGTGATTTTCATTTACGTCAGGAAATGCAAACGCACAGCCCGCAGCTATTATCACTGCAAGAGTGGATAACATCATACGCGTTATATTTTTCATACTCTATCTCCTATTAATAACCTGTTCCTCTTATATAATACACTTAAATCTGACTCTGTTCAATAAGTTTTTTAAGGAATGTTAAATTTTACTATTTTAATAACAATTTTTCTATTTGTTGATTTTTAAAAAATCAGGAAGGACAATTGATTATGATAACTAATTTAGCTTTTAACCCGTATGTGAAAAATAATTTTAATATTCAAAACACAGGTTTTCAAAAGAGAAATCCGTCTTTTTGCGGAGTTCAAACCCTGACTCATACAAATATAGGTATGTGTGCGGAAGGTTTTATCGGCAAAATAAGGGTCAGACTTGCTGAAGGCGGCGAATCTTTTTTAAATGTATTTAAAAACAAAAATTGTGATTGGGAAGAATATAAAGTTATGGATGATTTTAATAATCTGATAGGAGAGGCGCAAATTAAGATAAAAAAATTTGCTAATTATGACAGGTTTGAGCATAAATCCGATCCAAGCCACGTATTTGTGGATACTTTGAGAAATTATTCAACTCCCCGTACCCCGTACCATAATAGTGCGCTTCCGTATTATAAAGATATTGGCACAAGGCTTCTCCAAATAGCGCAGAGAAGAAGTGATGAAGCTAATTGCTGCGGTAATATAAAACTGATTGCAAAAAATGAATCTAAACCTTTTTATAAAAATGTTATTCATATGCGGGAAGAATATCAATTTGAGCCAAATTCTCCGTTAAGATTTTTCCAAAATCCGAATACGATGTATCTTCCGCCGGAGTGGAAAGAACCTTTGTCGCGTTTGCATGGCGGATTATAATTTTTCAGTAAAATATTTGTTTAAAAATTGCTTATAGTATAATTTTTATATGAAAAAAGATTTTCTAAATGCAATATTGTCTGAAAAAGACGACGTTAAAGCGCGCAATAACATGAGGTTCTATAAAACCGGCAAGGGTGAATACGCAGAAGGGGATATTTTTTTAGGTCTGACATATCCGCAGAACCGCACAATTGCAAAAAGGTATTATGAAACTCTGTCGATTGCCGATTTGGAAGATTTATTGAGCAGTAAATACCATGAAGTCCGTGCCTGCACAATTCTGGCGGCTGTCCTCAAATATGCTCACGGCGATACTGATGAAAAAAAGAGAATTTATGATTTTTACCTTAAAAATTCTGATAAAGTGAACAACTGGGATCTTGTTGATAATTCTGCCCCGTATATTGCGGGAGATTACGCGTTTAATTACCATTGTCAGAATGATTTGAGAATGCTTGCAAATTCAGGCAACCTCTGGAGTGAAAGGATTAGCATTGTTGCGACTTTATATTTTATAAAGCATAATAACCTTGATTTGACGTTTGAACTTTGCAAACATTTTCTTTACCACAGGCATGATTTGATTCAGAAGGCATCAGGCTGGATGCTCAGGGAAGCTGGTAAAAAAGACGAAAAACGTCTTGAAATTTTCTTAACAGAAAATATTTCTTTAATCCCCAGAACAACTTTAAGATATGCTATAGAACGCTTTCCGCAGCCGAAAAGAAAAGAATATCTTCTGAAAAAATAGTGAGATTAATAATTTGATTTAAGATTTTCCTGAAGCTTCTTTTCCCATAAATATGCTGATTTGATACTGTCTTCAAGTGTTTTATCCGGTTTCCAGTTCAAAATTTGTCTAGCTTTTGTATTATCTGCAACAAGCTGTGCAGGATCACCTTCTCGTCTGGGTTTTGTTTCTACCTGAATTTGTTTTCCTGTAACTTTTTCACATAGTGCAAAAACTTCCTTAACAGTATTGCCGGATTTTGTTCCAAGATTGAAAAAGTCTGTTTTTCCGCCCGCTTCAAGGTATTTAAGTGCAAGGATGTGCGCGGAAATTAAATCTTCAATATTTATGTAATCTCTGACGCAGGTGCCGTCTTTTGTGTCGTAATCGGTTCCGAACATCTGGAATGTTTTTGAATTCGCAAAAGTTGATTTTAAAATATTCGGAATTAAATGTGTTTCAGGATCATGCCATTCGCCAACTCTGCCTTTTGCGTCTGCGCCTGCTACATTAAAATATCTTAGTCTTACTGATTTGATACCATACGCTCTGTCATAGTCATCCATTATTTTTTCAATAACAAGCTTGGAAAATCCGTAAGGATTTATAGGGTTTTGCGGATGTGTTTCGTCTATAGGTATTCTGACCGGTTCTCCGTATGTGGCAGCGGTAGAAGAAAAGACAATTTTATTGACATTATATTTTCTCATTGACTCAAGAAGGTTTAGGGTTCCGCAAATATTATTCCGGTAATATTTCGCAGGGTCTTTAACTGACTCTGCAACCTGCGAGAATGCTGCAAAATGTATTACGGCATCAATATTTCGTGAGGAGAATGTTTCGTCTAAATCTTCAGGATTTAGCAGATTGCCATTGATAAAATTAAAATTACTACCGGTAATGTTTTTAATTGTTTCAACTGTTTGTTTATGCCCTGTTGAAAGGTTATCAAAAACAACGACTTCATATCCCTGTTCAATTAGTGAAAGTGCACAATGGCTTCCAATATATCCGGCTCCGCCTGTGACCAAAATCATTTTTATTCCCTCTCATTTGATATTAAAAAAGAGTCTTTACAGACTCTTTAAAAAAGTTTGGGCAGGGGTGGATTGTCTTGGATTTGCTCCACGCTTGGAAAGTTTCGCGTTTGAACCTTCGGTTCAACCCCGCTCAAATTCCTCGCTATCCGGACTCGTTTCACATCGTCCGTCCGCAAATCCGCTCGAACCACGAACAGGTGGTTCTCATCCTACCCCTTAAGTTGTCAAACTTCTAAAGAATTTTCCCAAAAAAGTTTGGGCAGGGGTGGATTCGAACCACCGTACCCTCGCGGGAACAGATTTACAGTCTGTCGCCTTTAGCCACTCGGCCACCTACCCATAGTATTTTATATTAAATTTTAAAAATTGCCTTTGACGGGATTTGAACCCGTGGCCTCTCCCTTACCAAGGGAGTGCGCTACCCCTGCGCCACAAAGGCTCAAAAGAAAATTGCATTGAATTTTGAGAATCAGGTAAGCCCAAGGTCGTTTGGCTACCCACCCTCCACTCCGTCAACACTCAGTTGACAGCGCGGAGTCCTTGCCACAATGGCTCAAAAGAAAATTGCATTGAATTTTGAAAATCAGGTAAACCCAAGGTCGTTTGTCTACCCACCCTCCACTCCGTCAACATTCAGTTGACTACGCGGAGTCCTTGCCACAAAGGCTCAAAAGAAAATTGCATTGAATTTTGAGAATCAGGTAAGCCCAAGGTCGTTTGTCTACCCACCCTCCACTCCGTCAACATTCAGTTGACTACGCGGAGTCCTTGCCACAAAGGCTCAAAAGAAAATTGCATTGAATTTTGAGAATCAGGTAAGCCCAAGGTCGTTTGTCTACCCACCCTCCACTCCGTCAACATTCAGTTGACTACGCGGAGTCCTTGCCACAAAGGTTCAAAAGATTTAGTCCAATTTTATATGCAATCTGCCACAGGCTATTCGTTTGTCAATGTTCTTTCATTAAACAAGCCGGCAATAGGAATCGAACCTACAACCTACGGTTTACAAAACCGTTGCTCTACCGTTGAGCTATGCCGGCGTGTCACATGTCTTATTCTATTAAGAACATATTCAACTGTCAAGAGTTTTGTTTTGGAACTTATGTAGCAAATTCCACAGATACAATAAAAGCCCGTCATTCTGAGGACTTTAGTCCGAAGAATTTTATATATATTGAGATACTTCGCTAACGCTCAGTATGACGCTGTTTTGAAAATTTTTGGCAGAATTTGCTATATAACTTCCCTTTGTTTGATTTCATATTGCAGTTTGCCGCAGATGCACAAATATTGTCGCTGAACTTGTTTCAGCATACCGCTATAGTTAAATCTTGAAACAAGTCCGGTGTCTAAAGCCAATATCTTTAGTCTAAACTGCAATATAAGTTTCTTTGTTTGTTTTATAATTATTTTGAAAATTATTGATGAGGTAAGTATGTTTAGACAAATTCTTCCGGTTTTGTTGTTGACAGTTTCAAATATTTTTATGACTTTCGCGTGGTACGGACATCTTAAATTTAAAGCTGCGCCTATTCTGCTGGTAATTCTTGTCAGCTGGGGAATTGCTTTTTTTGAATATTGTTTTCAGGTTCCTGCCAACAGAATCGGACATGAATTTTACAGTGCTGCTCAGCTAAAAACTATTCAGGAAGTTATTACTCTTCTTGTTTTCAGCGTTTTTTCCGTTGCTTATCTGAAAGAAGAATTTAAATGGAATTATCTTGTCGGATTTGTTTTTATCATCTTTGCGGTGTTTTTTATATTTAAAAAATGGTAATTCAACTTTCATCGCTTAGAAAATCAGACAATAGTTTTCTTCTGTATTTATATTTTTTGTTCAGAAGAAATTTAACATAAAATATTTTCATAAGTCTTTGAGGATAAGTATTTTCAAAAACTTTAAGTTTATAATTTTTGCTGTATTTTCTCTTAATTATTGAATAAAACTCCGGCAAAAACGGGGTTTTGAGTACATAGTACTGTTTTTTCAATTCATCCTGAATAATTATAAAATGCATGACAACAGTATATAACTATTCAGAAAAATGTCATGCGAAAACGCCGGCTTTTAATAAAAACCGGCGCCTCCTTAGCAATCCCGAAATTTCGGGAAAATTTATATAAGCTGTTGAGCTTTAGGTTTCGGGCCTGCATTAACGATTTCAGACGGCATGTTCGGATATTTAGCCGCAAAGTTGTCGGCAAACATCTGAGCAAGTTTGTTAGCCTGTTCGTCGTAAGCTGCTTTATCAGCCCACATTCCGCGAGCATCGAGTTGTTCGTCAGGAACGTTCGGGCAGCTTGTCGGGTAGTCGACATTGAATACGTCGTGGTGTTTGAATTCAACGTTGTCGAAGTATCCGTTAAGAGCAGCTGTCACCATTGCACGGGTGTATGAAAGTTTCATACGTTTTGCGCCTGAAGCAGCGCTTCCGCCTGCCCAGCCGGTGTTGACCAGGTAAACTTTTGTACCGTATTTTTCTAATTTTTCGCCGAGCATCTTAGCGTAAACAGAAGCATCCATCGGCATAAACGGTTCGCCGAACAAAGTTGAGAATGTCGGCTGAGGCTCTGTAACTCCTCTTTCTGTTCCGGCAAGTTTTGATGTGAAACCTGTTACAAAATGGTACATTGCTGCGTTTTTATCCAATCTGGAAATCGGAGGCAATACGCCGAAAGCATCAGCTGTTAAGAAAATAACAACTTTCGGAATGCCGCCTTTAGACGGAATTTCAGCATTATCAATGTAATTAATCGGATAGCCTACACGAGTGTTTTCTGTAAGACTGCCGTCATCAAAGTCAAATTCCCTGGTTTCAGGATTCATAATTACGTTTTCTACAAGCGAACCAAATTTAATTGCGTTGTAAATTTCAGGTTCATGTTCTTTTGAAAGGTGAATACATTTTGCGTAGCATCCGCCTTCAAAGTTGAATATGCCGTCAGGTGACCATCCATGCTCGTCGTCGCCTATAAGTTTACGGTTCGGGTCTGCAGAAAGTGTCGTTTTTCCAGTTCCGGAAAGTCCGAAGAATACGGCTGTTTCTCCTGTTTGAGGATCCATGTTAGCGCTGCAGTGCATTGGAAGAACATTTTTCTTTGTCATGATATAGTTCATAGTTGCAAATACGGATTTTTTGATTTCGCCTGCGTACTGTGAACCGCAAATAATAATTTCATGCGCTTCATAGTCAATAGCAATGCATGCTTCGGAATTTACTCCGTCAACTTCAGGATCACACTTGAATCCTGGAGCGCAGAGAATTGTATAATCAGGTTCGCCGTAAGAAGCAAGCTCTTCTGCTGTTGGTCTGATTAAAAGCTGATGAATAAATAAGTTCTGGCTTGCAAGTTCGTTGATTACTCTGAATTTTTGAGTGTAAGTTTTGTCAGCGCCTGCATATCCGTCAAAAATAAATATTTCACGGTTTTGAAGATACGCAGCAATTTTACCTTTGATTGCATTGAATTTTTCTCTGCTTATCGGGCGGTTTACCTTACCCCATGCAATTTCGTTGTGAATACCGTCCGTATCAACGATAAATTTGTCTTTAGGTGATCTTCCTGTATATTTCCCTGTTGTTACAACAAGAGCACCGGTATTGCTCAAAGAACCTTCTCCGCGGCGCAAGGCAGCTTCTGTCAGCTGAGCCGGAGTAAGATTGCGATAAACTGCTTTCGGACCAATGATGCCGAATTTTTCGATTCCATATGTTTCCATATTTATACCCTCCTTAACATTTTTTACTTTATCACAGAAACTTTTATTTTTAAACTTCAATTGTATAAATAAATTTTGTAACAATTTGGTAAATTTTGAGAAATTTATTTTATTAGAAATAGCAAAAACTTTTTTTACGATTTTTATATTTTCATATAACACAGAATAGGAGATATTAATAAATGAGAATTGACAATAATTACACACAAAAACAGCCGAATTTCGGAAGACTGAAATCTATAAAATACGGTAATGACACTTGTCAGGACCTTTACCCTAAAGAAATTGCAGAACTTTTGACGACTATCAAAGAATCAAAAGGCTTCAATAAATTTTTCAAACAATATGATGTAGATTTATTTATTAATAATCAAATAGGCAAGCATGCGTTTGTTAACATGACCTTAAAAACAGCAGTTCCAGAAATAAAAAATCCCAACTTGTATCCTGAATTAAAATTTGGAGCCTCTGCGGATCCTAAAGAATTAGTGACGTGTTATACTTTGTTTAGAGAATTAACTCAGACAATTAAAAAATTAGAATTTTCAGATTTAAAAAATAAATTTAATGACTCATTAAAAGAAATGAAAGAACTAGAATACAGAGCTGGAAAGAAGGATATGTACAGAGCAGAAGTTGATGATATTACAAATAGCCTTCTTACACAGGATTCACCGGTAGAATCTAAAAAGAAAACTTTCTTTGAAAAACTATTTGGCTGGTTAAAATAACAGGCACCTCCGGCAGAAGTTTGCAAAGAATTTTGTTGGTTGGCAAGTATGCCCAACCGACAGTTTATTGTATTAACAACAAAACCGGAGATTAAATTACCCAGCCTCAGCTCCCTCGCGCAACTCGCAAAAAGGCTTCGTCAATCCATTATCTCAACGAATTAAAAAGACCCGCCATAAGGTGAGTTCTTTTTAATTAGCGGGAGACGAGGCTGTCTTGGGCTGCTCGCATTAAACGGGTCTTCGGTTGATGCCTTCATGACGTTGTCATATTGGCATCAAGCCTCCGCCCTCTGCTCGCAGCCCGTTCGAACTTAATTTAAGTTCTTGCCTCTGTCTGTCCCGAACAAAATAAAAGACCGTCAGGACTCAAGTCCAACGGTCTTTTATGGAGCGGGAGACGAGGCTCGTGTCTTGCTCGGTCGCGTGTAACGGCATTCCGCGTTTTGCTAATGTGATTTCATCACAAACGCAAAAGCGCTCCAGCCTCAGCTCCCTCGCGCAACTCGCAAAAAGGCTTCATCAATCCATTATCTCAATGAATTAAAAAGACCCACCATAAGGTGAGTCTTTTTAATTAGCGGGAGACGAGGCTCGTGTCTTGCTCGGTCGCGTGTAACGGCATTCCGCGTTTTGCTAATGTGATTTCATCACAAACGCAAAAGCGCTCCAGCCTCAGCTCCCTCGCGCAACTCGCAAAAAGGCTTCATCAATCCATTATCTCAATGAATTAAAAAGACCCACCATAAGGTGAGTCTTTTTAATTAGCGGGAGACGAGGCTCGAACTCGCGACATCTTCCTTGGCAACAACATTCTTCCATTAATTAATTATTTCTACCAAGTGCCAAAAGCTCAATAACAGCGTCATTCCGCTCCATAAAGATTTTTAATAAAATTTATATTTTTTTATTATCATTATAATTTTGGTGAACATTGTGTGAACCTCTAATATTCATGTTCTATACTTTCAATTATACTCAAAACTAATTCTAAGAACAGTTTGTTAATATTTTGTTATAGACAATGGCATCGGGGAATTCATGTGATATGATTTGCTCATGACTGGAATTGAATTAATTCAGGTTAATCCAGAGGAATGGACAGAAATTCAAGGTTTTTCGTCAAAAGGTCGTCGTGTAAAAAGCTGGTATGAAAGAATTTCTGATGGCGAGGTGTATTTATATAAGGAGCCAAAAAGATATTCAAGCATCAATTTTGTAACAAAGGAAATTTGGACAGAACTGTTAGCTTATAAAATAGGAACTTTTTTAGGTTTAGATGTTCCGGAAGCAATTCCCGCAACCGATGGTGAACATTATGGTATTTTCATAAGAAGTTTTCTAAAGCGTGGAGAAGCTGGTATGCCGGCTGTTGAATTAGCTGAGGCAAGAGATATTTTAGGTGCGTTAAAAATTAAATTATATCATAATTTGAAAACAATTAAAGTCTTAGCTTCACATCAAGCCATGGAAGATGATATGTGGCTGAAATTTCGGAAGATGTTAATATTTGACTGTATAATTGGAAATAATGACAGACATGATGAGAATTGGGGGATTTTATATGGCTCAACTATTACAAAACTGAAACTGGCACCAATTTATGATAATGCTTCCTGTCTAACAGCAGGGGAAACAGAAGAAACCGTTGAGAGGTTGCTTGCAGATAAAAATAAATTAGAACAATTTGTAAACAATAGTAAACCTCCGAATTTATACTTAAATTCAACCGATAGTAAACATTACAAGCATTTTGAAATAATGCAGTATCTGATTGAGACAGAAGCGGATATGGCGAATTTAATATGTGACATGTTAAATTTAGATTATTTGAGTTATACTAAAGGTGTATTAGCTCAAATACAGCAGATGGATGTTCCTGAAATTTATAAACTGTCAGATACTAGGTGTAAGGTTATTCTACAAATATTGGAACGCAGAAAAGAAAAGTTAAAGGACTTGATAAATGTGCACTCTTGATACTGATAAAATTTATCTAACTTGGCGAAAGGATGTTGATAGACCTCGGCATATTATTGGTATTTTGCAGAGGGCCGATAACAATTATTCTTTTATGTATTCAGAAAAAAATGTTTCTGTTGCCGCTCAAGAAGATGACTTTACATATTATCCGGCTTTTAATGAAGTAGATAAAGTTTATACTGATAATGTTTTGGAAGTTTTTAAACGACGTTTGCTTAATCCGCAGCGTCGTGATTATGATGACTTTCTTAATTATTGGGGCGCTATCGGATATAAAGATGACACATTTGCATTGTTAGGTTTAACCGGTGCAAAATTGTTAACGGATAACTTTGAATTCATTGCCCCGCATAATGAATATCCGGCAAGATTTAATACAGATGTTTCGTGGTTGAATACTAAGTCTCAATATGTTGTCGACTCAATTCGCAAGCTTTCTAATATTGAAGTTGAAGAAAAAATTTCTTTAGAACCTGAACCTGATAATTCCTATGACAAAAAAGCTGTGAAAGTTTTATTTGAAAAAGAAATTTTGGGATATATTAAAAGTATTCATTGCGAAAACATTTATGACGCAATTACTGAAGGTAAAATTGTCAAACCACAGATTGCAAACATTATTAAAAACGGGACGATAAAAGAAATTCTTTTACGAATTAATATTGGCTAAATAATATAACACAGATAATTAACACCTGGCATCTAGTCAGGTGTTTTTGTTATTCGATCAAACATTCCCTCGAGAATTTTATATTAAATAAAATCGAGGGATCATTGATACGGAAAGTGCCAAATTCAAATTTAGTAATTAATAATCATATTTACACAAGACAAGAGCTTGCGGATACATTAAAATGTTCTCGCCAACGTGTTTCAGCTTATATTCGAGACGGTTTGGAATGTCTGGATGAATTGTTTCAACATATATGGGGAAAAGATTTAAAACGGTATGCGGAGCAGGTAAGAATGCGTACCCCAAAGGCTAAAGCTGATGAGTTTTATTGCAAACGATGCCAAATGCCTGTTAAAGTTTTGAATAACATAATTAAAATTCAGGAATACACTGAACAAGTAAATAAATCGGGGCATTACAAATTGCTGCTCAAAGGGAAATGTCAAAATTGCGACAGCATTTGTGTAAAATTTAGCTGGAGCAATCACCTGCCTGAGTTAAAGGAAAAATTTCAAGTAGTCGAAAATTTAAATTGATATATTTTATTTTGAGCTTTGTAGAAGTAAAAAATTTTTACTTCTATTTTTTTGCGTACTTTATTGTGTTTAGTCAAAGGAAAAAGTGTATGGCATTTTTAAGTATATCATGTTCCCTAATGCATATTCATGATAAAATAACTTTATGGAAAACAAACCGAATCTACCCGGGAATAAGTTAATTGAGGATTTCTGTACTTTTTTAAGAGTTGGTACAAGAAAAGCTTATGATGAAAAAACAATAAAACAATATAAAGATGATGTTTGGCATTATTGGGAAACGACTGGTTTTGGAAATTTAAAAGATTTCAATGTGGAGCGGGCTAAACTTTATCGCAATTCAATTCAAACATCAATGCAGACTAAAAGACAAAAGATGGTTAGAGTTGCGGAATTTTTCAGATGGCTTTTTGCTAAGAATTTGACGTCTCCGGTGATAAGTGAAGCTTTGGAAGTTTTTTCGCTTACGGATAAAGAAAAAGGTTTGCTGTCTAAACGAGAAATTCGGGAATACCCGACTTTGGAAGAATTTAATGAAATGATCGATTTCCCTGTAAATAGTGATGTTGATAGACGTGATAAAGCTTTATTATGTTTTCTGTTGCTGTCTGCAGGCAGGGTTGATGCTGTAAGGACTTTGCCGTTAAAAGCATTAAATCCAAAAACACTTGATTTAGTTCAGGATCCAACAGAGGGCGTTCATACTAAGCGGAACAAATATATAAGAAGCACCTTATTCCGTTTTAATGAACAATATCTTAATATAATAAGAGATTGGCTTAAATTCCTTATTGAAGAAAAAAAGTTTAAGCAGACGGATCCGTTGTTCCCGAAGTTGGAGCCAAGTACAGAAAATATGACTTTGTATGTTTTATCAAACGAATATTATTCGTCTCAAAACAAAATAAATCAAATTATTGCACAGAGATGCAAGGATAAAAATATACCACCGTATTCCGCTCACGAATTTAGACACCTGGCTGTTGATACCGCTTTTCGTCTGGCAAGAAACGGACGTGATATAAAAGCTATTTCTCAAAATATTGGTCATGAACATCTTTCTACTACATTAAAACAGTATGCCAATATGCAGCCGCAGGAATATATGCAGATTATAAAAGGCCTAACGTTTAGAATAGATGAGCAGGCAAGGGTATGCGATTTGACAAATAATGACCTTATTAAAATTATCAATTCAAGAATTGAAAGAAACCCTAGTCAAGGGTTTTGATAATAATATGTCATCCTCTATACACACGTAGCGAAGGTACCGAAGTCAGAGGCTACTGGTGCTCCGTACCATCAGCATAAAGATTAAGCAGGCTTACAGCCTGTTTTTTATTTAATCTATCCTGAAATTTATATTAAATAAATGCACGACATTGTGCAGTTTTGTGTAAAAGAAAGGATTGGATGATGAAACATTTAGTAGAACCTATCAGGGATAAGAAAAAGGTTAGAGCTGTAGAGGATTATCTTGCAAAGAGAAGCAAACGGAACAGACTTTTGTTTGTACTGGGGTGTAATTCAGGCTTAAGGGTATCGGATATTCTGGCGCTGGACGTAAAAGATGTACGAAACAAAACCCACATAGAGCTAACCGAAAAGAAAACAGGAAAATGCAAGCGGTTTCCGATAAATGATAAATTAAAAAAGCTTATCAATGAGTTTATAAAAAACAAAGCGGACAACGAACCATTATTCCTGAGTCAAAAGCAGATGCGCTTAGATCGTTCTCAGGTTTACAGGATGCTGAATAACGCGTGTAAAGCTGTCGGAATTGATGTGAATATCGGCACACACAGTATGCGCAAGAGTTTTGGCTATCACCATTACAACCAGTTCAAAGATGTTGCGATGTTACAAATGATATTTAATCATTCATCACCTCAGATAACTTTACGTTATATAGGAATAAATCAGGATCAAATTGATAACAGCTACCGCCAGTTTGAGCTGTAAATGCACCATTTCAAAAGGCATAGAATTATTCATATTGATGTAATTTCTACATTATCTACCTTTTATAGCATATTTTTACGGACATGACAATAAAAAGCTTTAATACTTTTGATGTATTTTTTACAAAATGTAAAGAATATCTAACTTTGAAAATAAGCGATTAATCTCTTTTTTCAGCATTATACACCAAAATGAATATTATGGTGTATTTAAAAAAGGTAACGCATATGAGAAAGAGAGTAAATGGTTTGTTGAAAAATGTTTTAAGACTAGCATTAACAGTATCCTGTTGCTTTACCATGAACATTTCAAATGCAGAAGATGGAACACTGACTAATATGAAGGATTCTGCAGCTCAATATCTGTCAGGTAGTCACTCTGTATATGAATTAAGTACAATAGAAAACAACAACTCAATTCCCTTAGAGATTGCGGGTACAACGTATTACTTTACACCTAATTCAACAGATAATTTTAAACTGTTAAGTTCACTATCAAATATTGGGAATAGTTATTTAATTGAAACAACAGCCGATAACGCTTTATTTTATCTTAAGAATGGTGAATCCACTACATATTATACTTATGATTATTCAGAATTCCCAAATAGTTTATATTACCTTACAGATGCAGAAAGTATTGGTAACAATACAATTATACAATATCAATGAAATGATAAAACAAAAACTTTTGAAGCATTAAATTATGATGTTAATTTACAAAAAAATGAGTATGGAGCAGGTGATACCCAAATAGTAAGTCGTATTCCGATTATAAATAGCAATATTATTTATAACTATAACTATAACGATACCGGTAATTATATCAATAAAATTGGCGATGAAGGTGGAGCAATAAATAATAATATTAACTTGGGAAGTTTAGCAAGTAATTTTATTCTGAACGGGGTAAGGAATTTCCCTTCAGCAAGTGGTTATTATCCTGTTTATGGCGGTGGAATATCAAATAAAGGTTCTATAGAAGATATTACAGGAGACTTCGTTGCTAACTATATTATTTCTAGTTCTGAAGCAAGTGGCTTTGGGGGTGCTATTTATAATAAAAGTCAAATTGGCAATATTGTAGGTAATTTTATTAGGAATACTATTGATAATGCAATAGGATATGGCGGAGCAATTTATAATGATGGGACAATAAATAATTTAACAGGAGATTTTATTTCTAATGGTCTTTCTCCTGACTATAACTCAGCAAATGGGGTGGATAAAGATTCTTTTGGTGGGGCAATTAATAATAATGGAAACATCTATAATATAACTGGTAATTTTTTAAATAATTATGTTTCTCATATTTATACTGGCGGCACAAAAAAAAGTTTTTCAAAGAATGCCCTAGGTGGAGCTATCTATAATACAAATAATATAAACAATATAACAGGCGATTTTATCGGGAATTATACTAATACAGAAAAAAATGGTCCAATAAGTTTATATGCTTCCTCTGGTGGAGGTGCAATTTATAATAGCAATTCAATAAATAATATCACAGGAGATTTTATCAAAAATTATAGTAATGGATATTTTGGTATTGGTGGAGCGATTTATAATGATGGTAATATTAATAATATAATTGGTGAATTTATTGAAAACTCAATAAATTCATCTAGTACTGCTAATGGCGGTGCAATTTATAATCGGATTGGAACAATAAATAATATCTCCGGGAATTTCTATGGTAATAATACGATATCAGATAGCATTAGTTATGGTGGTGCTATCTCTAACAATGGGATTATAAAAAATATAACTGGAAAGTTTGTTAATAATTATACACAATCTCCATCTGTATCTTTTGGCTCTGGTGGTGCTATTTTTAATTCTGGTACAATAGGGGAATTAAATGAAAACGGTCAGTTAAATGGTGGAATAAAAAATTCAATATTTTTTGATAATTATACAATTGGAGGTAATGGTGGTGCCATATATACAAATAAATCTTTAAATATAATTGCAGATAATGGCCTTTCCTTCTTTAAAGGAAATCATACCTCAAATGATAATAATGCTATATTTGTGGAAACACAATCCAGTTCAGTTATACAAAATCCAACATTAACTCTTAATTCTATCAATAATGGTACGGTTCATTTTGAAGATAAAATAGATGGAGGTTATGTTGGCGTTTATGGAACTACAAGAGATGGTTATCAATATAATTTAAGTATTACGGGGGATAACACCTCAAAAGTAATACTAAATAATTCCGTAATCAATGCGAACGCTAGCCTTAACGATACAAACCTATACATGAATGAAACTGCGTTTGCAGATTCAACGACAAACCTTAACACAAACAGTGGTACTGTTCAATTGGCAAACGGAACATCCGAGAATTATCAAATAAACCGGCTTACATCATCAGAAAATGCAAATTATACCGTGGATGTAGATTTAACAAAACTTGCGCCGGTTCCGGATACAATTACAACAGGGACAGGCTCAACCGGCACGGTTACAATCTCAGATATAAACTTCAATGGAGAATTGAAAGAGTTCAACGCACAGATTTTGAAAGCTCAAGATAGTAACATTCAACTCGGACTTTCAGATGAGTTAAAAGAAAAATACAATAAAACTACTGAAGAAACAATTACATCAACCGATACTGTAATACCTACAGTCAACTGGAAAGATACGTTCAACAAGTATGAACAAACAAATACTACAACGACCGGTTTGGAGCTTTCAACCACTAACACCACAAACGACAGTATAGAATTTTCTACAAAAACAACCGAAGGCGAAAAGACTGTCACCGGTACAATGGGCGACACACTTGCACTTGTAAATCAACTTCAGACAACTGAAGAGCGAAATTTTAACTTCGATACGGCAGAAGATAAATATACTGTTAATTCGGATTTAGGTCAGACAACTGCAGGAAAGTTAAATATCAACGGGGTTAAATCAGAGAACAGCAGTTCGACAGTAGATTTGAACGGGAATAATGGCTTTGAGCTTGCAAATAAATCAACACTGGTTGTCAACAATGCAAAATTAACAGGAAGTGACAATTTGATTACAGTTACAAACTCAGATGCTGTGGTTGAACTTAATAATGCATATATTGACGGAAACATAAACGGGGATAAAAATTACAATATAAATATAAACGGAGCGGACACCACGACAATCAACGGGAATGTAACTTCTGCAAATGCAACTCTCAACAACGGAACTTTAAAATTCAACTCAAACACTTTTGCAGCAAACACAAATACGTTAAATGTAAACTCCGGAACAGTCTCACTGGCTGACAATAATACAGAATCGTATAACATAAATAATCTCAATTCAAATGCAAACGGAAATTACACGATAGATATTGATGCTCAAAATCAAACAGCAGATGTTTTAAATATCGGAACAAATTCAACCGGTACTGTCACAATTTCAGATATAAATTTCATAAATTCAGTTCCGTCAGATACATTTAAAGTCCAAATTCTAAACACGCAAAGTGATGCCATTCAGCTTGCACTGAATAAAGAATTATCAGAAAACAGCTACAATCTTGGAGCTACATCCCGAACTTTGTATGACACCGTAACTTCAACAGTAAATTATAAGGATATATTTAATACCTACACTCAAACGGGAACGGTTTACGGTTCTCTGGAACTGGCCGCAACAAATACTATTAACGATAGTATAGCACTTGCTGTAAAAGATACTGTATGGAATGACGACAAAACTGTCTCCGGTACGCTCGGCGACACACTTGCGCTCTTAAATCAGCTTCAGACAGAGGAAGATAGGCACTTCAACTTTGACACGGCTCAGGATAAATACAATGTAACGGAAGATTTGGGGCAAACTTCCGCCGGCACCTTGAATATCAACGGCGCTGCAGAAAACGAAAACCGTTCAGAAATTAATTTAAACGGAAATTCAGGCTTTGAACTTGCCAATAATTCCACACTGAACATAAATAACACGAAACTTACAGGTAACGAAACTCTAATAAATGTTTCTAACTCCGATGCTGTTGTAAATTTGCAAAACTCTCACATAGACGGCAATATTTCATCTTCAACAGAATACAAAATGAATATTTCCGGAAATAAGAATGATACAACCGTAATTAACGGAGTTACCGCTAAAGCAAATGCAACGCTCACAGGCTCAAACCTCGAATTCAATTCCAATACCTTCAAAGATGCTTCACTAAATACCCGGAGCGGAACTGTAAACTTTCAGAATGAAAACATTTCAGATTACAATATCGGAAAATTAACCTCATCTTCCGCCGCAAATTATAAATTTGACATAGATTTGTCTGGAGAAACAGCATCAGCAGACAAATTGATTGTCGGAAACGGTTCAAGCGGAATAGTAACGGTTTCTGCTATTGATTTCATTAACGGTGCCGTGCCGGATAAAGAGTTTATTGTTCAGCTTATTGACTCAGACAGCAATGCAATACAGCTTGCGCTGAATTCAGAAATTTCAGGACAGAATATTGAACTTGGAGCAGTATCTCAAACTGTTTACGATACCATAACCCCGACAGTTAAGTGGAATGACGTGTTCAATTACTATTCACAGAATGGTATAAATTACGGAAACATAGGTCTGGCAACTACAGAAACTGCAAATGACAGCCTTGCCCTGACAGTAACAAACACTGTCTGGGAGGATAAAACCTATCAAGGTTCTATGGGTGACACTCTCGCGCTTGTAAATCAGCTTGAAACAAAAGAAGACAGAAATTTCAACTTTGAAACTTCAGAGGATGTATATGAAGTAAGTTCAGATTTAGGCACAACGTCAAAGGGCACATTGAATATTAACGGGGTTTCAAGTGAAACGAGCCGCTCTACCCTGAACGCTAACAGTCTTGCTCTGTTTGTGCTTGACAATGAAACAAAGTTAAATTTGAATAATGTGAAAATAACAAATGCAAATAATGTAGTTTCGGGAACAAACAAAGATGCCGTTGTGAATATTAACAACTCTGAAATATCCAACAACACTAATGGCATAACAACAGCAGGTTCCGTTAATATTTCAGGAAACTCGGTAATAGAAAATAACGGGAACGGCATTAACGTAACATCAGACACTTCAGTAATCACACTAACCGGCGGAATAGACGGCGAAATAACACTTCGGGACAAACTTACAGGTGTTGCAGGGGCAAAATTGAATATTAGCGGAGGAACAATAAATTTTGAAAAGAAAGTGTCTGCACTTGACATAATGATGGAGCGGGCGAATGTGAATGTCTCTTCGGACGATTTGTTTGACGGAAATAATATGACGGTGAATTCTGCCTCAAACCTTAACATGGCAAACAACACTGTCGGTACTATGCACCTCAATAATTTAACTCTGAATGACAATCTGAATATGTCGGTAGATGTTGATCTGGCAAACAAATCAATGGACAGGCTTACAGCAGACAGCTACAACCTCGGAGATAATAATGTAAACGTCAGTAATATGAATTTGCTGACAAGTACAGACCGCTACAAAACAGATATATTGTTTGCGGATGAAGGATTAAGAAACAACGTAACAACTTCAATATCCGAAGTAGCTTATTCACCCATATACAAATACAATGTAGCCTACGAAAAAAATACAGGGAATTTCACCTTTACAAGACCCGGAGTCACACCCCCGACTCCGGATAATCCTAATCCAGAAGGCGGAAACAACTATGATTCATATAACCCCGCTGTTATGGCTTCTCCTGTATCATCACAGCTCGGAGGATATATGGCTATGCTTGATACATATAACAATGCTTTCACGCATATGGATATGTACATGCTTAAACCCTCCACAATAAGGCTTGCCGAACAAAAAGCTAATCAGTATGCATTAACAGAAACTCTCGGTGTTGAATATAATTCCAATGAAATGAATTCAAAAGGGATGTGGTACAGACCTTACGCCTCATACGACAGCGTGGGATTAAAGAATGGCCCGAAAGTAGATAATTTCAGCTATGGCTCATTTATCGGCGGTGATACAGAAATGTTTAAAACCAAACATGGTTTCTACGGTGTCGTAAGCCCTTACGTAGCTTATCAAGGTGCTCATCAAAGTTACTCCGGCAATTCAATTTACCAGAACGGCGGAACATTAGGTGCAACAGCAACCTTCTACAAAGGGAACTTCTTCACAGGTTTAACAGCAGGTGTCGGAATGAATATTTCAGAAGCAAGCACCATGTACGGAAACGAAAACTTTCCGATGCTTATGGCCGGTATCGCAAACAAAACAGGGTATAATTTTGAATTTAAAGACGGAAGATATATAATTCAGCCAAACTTGATGTTAAGCTATACTTTTGTAAACGCTTTTGACTATACAAACGGCGTCGGTGTAAAAATAAATTCAGATCCTCTGCACGCAATTCAGGTTGCACCGAATGTTCGTTTTATCATGAACACCCAAAATGGATGGCAGCCATATGCAGCTTTCGGTATGCACTGGAATATTATGGATGACACAAACGTAACCGCCAATACAACTTCACTTCCGGAGCTTAGTCTCAAACCATATTTCAGTTATGGTTTAGGCATTCAGAGGGTATTCAAGGATAGATTTACGGCATACGCACAGATAATGCTCCGTAATGGCGGGCGTAACGGTATAGCGGCCTCCTTCGGCGGAAGATATATGCTCGGCAAAGAATCCGGCTCCGAAAAACAACAAAATTCTTTATAATTTTTATTATGTATGATTTTCTAAAAAAGGTTTAGGAAAATATAACGTAACGGAGGCTACAGCGCAATAACCTCAACATTATCAAGGTTTACACGCTGTCTTGCCTGCCATAAGTCGTATGCCTGCTGAAGGTTTAGCCAATACTGTGCGGATGTTCCGAATGCTTTAGCAAGTTTTAGTGCCATTTCAGCCGAAACCCCGTTTTTGCAATTTACAAGCTCAGAGGCGGTGGTTCTTGAAACTCCGAGTTTTAACGCAAAAGCTGTTACCGATAAATTGTAATCAGGTAAATATAAATCTTTTAAAATTTCTCCTGGATGTGAAGGGTTATACATATCCATAATGCTGATCCTTTCTGTTAATGATAATCCGTATAATCAAGAATGTACACATTTTCGTTGTCAAATTCAAAAGTTAAACGCCAATTGGCTTGAACTGTTATTGAATAAAGATTTTGTTTATCACCTTGCAGTTGGTGAAACCTTAGCGAAGGAAGTTTTAAATCATCTGTGGTTGTCATAGCCTCAAGCATTGATAACAGTTGTTTTAGTTTTTTAGCGTGGATTGCCTGAATACCTTTTGTGTTGCCGGTTTTATAAAACTTTTCAAGCCCTTTGTGTTTAAAGCTTTTAATCATATTAATATTATAAACTGTAAACTTACGGTTGTCAAGTGAGGGCTATATATTTTTTACATAAAACAAAGTAAAACCCTTATAACAGCCGGATTGAAGAGGCATTTGTTTATTATGTATGATATTTCAAAAAAGGTTGTGAAGTTTTTATTAGCAGGCTTGGAATGCTTTAACTACTCTATTTTTGGCAGATTGTTGAGAGATAAAAAATTAATAAATAAATATCTTTTTACACTAAAACGCAAAAATTATGCAGCTGCAGCCTCCTGAAATTTAATTTTTATATTAAATAAAGGGGAAAATTATGGAACGAAGAACAACATCAAAAACTTTTAAAGAGCTAAATGCTGAATATGAAAAGCTTTTTGCCGGAATGAATACTCTGCGAATCCGTAAACGCTTACGTGAATGCCTGAGTTGCGAGGATTATTCCAACCCGCTCAATTCTTTCAAAACGGCTTTAGAAACATGTACAAATTCCGCAATAGTTACTTTTAAATGCCCGCTGGCAGACGAAAAAATGAATGATTACAGACAAAAAATGGCAATTTTCGAGGACAAACTTTTAGACCAGAAATTTAACTTTTTAAAATTAAATATTTTTGAGTTGTATAACACCTACTCTCCGGAAATAGGATATTTTATATGGGACGATTATCCGGACACAAACGACGGAAAACTGCTAAAAGCTGTTGAAGACTGGGAATCGAAATATGGTGAGAATATAACCATTATACTGTTTCAGTATAATCCGGATTCGTAAATTACTTGTTTAGAGATTAAATAGAGTGAGAGTCCTCACTCTGTTTTCTTTTGAAAAATATTAGCCAGTTTATAAAACGACGTCGGTTTCATGCAAAGCCTTTTCATGGCCTCACGAGCCGTAATCTCGCCGGCTTTCCATATCACATACACTTCATCCCAATTGTCAGGAAACTGAACGGCCGGTCTGCCTAGCTTTTTCCCTTTTGCTTTTGCACATGCAATACCTTCAGCCTGTCTTTGTCTGATAAAAGCTCTTTCTTGTTCCGCAACAAATCCAAGCAGCTGCAAAACTATATCAGAAATTACTTGCCCTATTAGTCCGTCAGTCCTTGTTGTATCCAATAAAGGCAAATCAATAACTTTAATATATGCCCCTAGTCCTCCTGTAATATCACGCCACTCTTCACAAATTTGTTTGTAATTTCTTCCGAGTCTGTCAATGGATTTAATAACAAGTATATCTCCCTTACGTAGCTGAGCTTTTAATGCCTGGTACATCGGACGATCAAAATTTTTGCCGCTTTGTTTATCTACAAAAATGTCCCGTTCTTTAATTCCTAAATCAAGCATAGCCTGAACCTGTCTGTCTTCATTTTGCTCTGAAGAGGATACTCTGCAATATCCGAAAGTTTTGTTTTCCATATAAATCCCTTTTTGTCAGCTAATAATAATATTATTATACGACACATATTCGTAAAAGACAATAGATTAAACGAATATTCGTAAAATAATTTTACAATATTTACGAATATCAAATTTACTCGAAATACGATGACCGTAAAAGTACACTTTTACGAAATCTCTTAAGATAACTACGTTTTAGAGGTTAAAGTATTCTTAACATTATTTAATATCTTGTAAATATAAGCTAAAGCATGACTGGGCATGGGTTTCAACCAATATGCTGCGCTAAAAAAGGATGGGTAGTAAGCCTGGAATGCTGCTCAGGCCTTTACTTCCAGTAAACTTTATTATAATTTTTTGTCTAAATTAATAAAATTAAAAACTTTCTCAGAAATTTTTATATTAAATAGTAGAGACATATTTAATTTAAAAAAGAGGAGAAAGAAAATGAATGAAAATCAAAATTTAAACCAGACAGGAAAAGAAATGGAAGACACAGTTACAATAAAACAATCAGCTCGAATACTTGGCGTTCCCTATGCAACTGCGTATAAGTGGATTGTTCTAGAAAAGAAAGTCAGCCACATAAACTACGGAAAAACAAAAGTTGCACTTTTAAATGCTGTACTCGAATTCAAAAATTCACATATTGTTGAAGGCAGAGCCTAATGTCAGTGCGTAAGCGTAGATTAAAAAGCGGTAAAGACTCGTGGGAATATTCTATTGAACTAGGTCGAGACATGTCCGGTAAGCGTTTGCAGGAAAAAAGAAGCGGCTTTGCTACAATGAAAGAAGCTAAAGCCGCTGAACGCTTGCGTTTAAATGAAATAGAATCAGGAAGAAAGGCAGTTAAAAATATTGCATTTACATATGCTTGTGAACTTTATATGCAAAATGCGAGATTGCACTATGCCGGAAATACGTTAGATAAGTACGAACATTATGTAAAAGACTATTTTGATATATTTAAAAATCAAAATTTTCATGAAATCCGTATTGATTTAATCAACCTGTGGAAAACACGAATGCTGGAGCAAGAAAAATCTTCTAGTGTTATAAATGATTGTATAAAATTATTAAAGGCTATTGGCAGCTATCTTTGTTCAAATGAATATGCAGAACGAAATCCGTTTGAAAATGTTCAGAAAATTAGTATTCCTGCGAAAGAAATTAAGGTGTTCAATTTGAGACAGATAACACGAATGTTAAGGCGTGCGAAAAAGAATTATCAAAGATTATATCCATTGCTATACACAGCTTTGTTTACGGGGATGAGGCAGGGAGAATTGCTTGGATTAAAATGGTGTGATATTGATTTTGATAACCGTAAATTATATGTAAGAAGGCAGTTTACAAATGGAAAAATTAGTGAACATTTGAAAACGTCTAGTTCAAAAAGAATAATTGATTTGGAGGCAGGGTTAATAAACTGTTTAATGGAACATAAAAAGACTGCCTGCAAGCAGCATGAATTTGTCTTTTGTACCAGCAATGGAACGCCTTTATTAAAAGAAAATATTCGCAGACGGTGGTATTATCCATTACTTGAAAGTTTTAAATGGAGAGGTTATCGTTTTCATGATTTGCGTCATACCTACGCAAGTATGATGTTATCTCATGGAATTTCATATCTCTATGTATCAAAACAGATGGGGCACTCAAAGCCTACAACCACTCTGGATGTGTACGGTCATTTTATCCCTGATATAAATGACCATTCAGTAGATTTGATTGGTGATAAATTTAGACGTGAAGCTTTGGCATTTGAGCAGAAACTTAATAAGAGAAGTTCTAAGATTGCTTGATGTGCTTCACCAGATAAATTAATCGCTTGCCCTCTGAAAAACCGAGGGTATTTTTTATATAAAATATGGTGAACTTATTGGTGAACATGTTTGAATTTTCATTAAAATCAGGTAAATAAAAAAGAGCCTGAAACTCAGACTCTTCTTTATGGAGCGGGAGACGAGGCTCGAACTCGCGACATCTTCCTTGGCAAGGAAGCATTCTACCACTGAATTACCCCCGCATCGGGTTACTTTTCTATATTACATGCTGATTTTTTTTTTGCAAGTGTTTTTTTATATTTTTGATTTTGCCTGCTATAAATTTCCAAAAATTCATTCTAATATCAATTTTTTCCTCCGGCGGATTTTTTAGAGGAAGCCTGTCTATTTCAGCTTTCCAGTTCTTTATTGCTGACACGTGTTTCATCAAACAATCTTCTAACTGTTTCCGGCTGTGCCTGCCGGTGATTCTGTCGGTCATTGTATGTGATGTTATCCCGTCTGTATGCATTGCATGCTCGTAGCGGGTTGTTATTATGAAATTTTCGGGGGCATAAGTTATATAATGCTCAAGCTCTTTATTTCCGCAATGATGTTTTAAGATGTTTATATATCTGCGGTTTTTGTTGAAATTTTTATAGGACTCTTTGTTCGTATAGTTTATTCTGCCCGTAAATACTGTGACATCCATTTATGCTGCAACTTCCTCCTCCTGTGCGTCAAGCGAGCGGATGTTTACGTCCAGACGGTCATGGAATTTTTGTTTAAGCAAATCTACCAGCGAATTGCTTGATTTTACCCAGAACATTGAGGCTGTCAGAATTTTTACGTCGCCAAGTTCGTCTTTCATTTTTATCATCAAAGGGTCTGAGCCTGAGTGTTCACATAAAAGATTTTTTAAATATACAAGTTCTTCAAATTTGAAATCATCGTTAAACTGAATTGTGAATATATTTGAATTGTCGACAGGTTTAACCGTGTCAATCAAAAGCACAGGCGGTTCATCGTCGCTCCGGCGGCTGACTTTGCCGGAAATGATTACACGCTGTTCTGTTTCAAGATAGCTTCCGTATTCCTGAACCTGTTTGTTAAAAGCTATAACTTCAACTTTTCCTGTCAAATCTTCCACAGATACAAATTTGATGAATTTTGTCGGATCTTTTTTTGTCGGAATTTGTTTTGTTGCAGTTACAAGCCCGCAGATTGTTACAATTTTATCATTTGGCTGTTCCGGAATTTCTGAAATTTTATGGGTCATCAAAAACGGCAGTTTGTCACGGATTGTTGAGAGCGGGTGGCTGGTTACGTAAAATCCCAGAAATTCTTTTTCAAAAATTTGAAGCTGGCGCTGGTCATATTCTTCATCGCTTCCTGCCAGTTTGAATTTTGCATCTTCAACGCCGGAGGTGTCGCCTAGAAGATCAAACAGGCTTCCCTGTCCGCTTTCTTTTGCTTTGGCTTCTTTTGATGCCGTTGCCGTTATATAATCAATGTTTTCCATCAATTGCCTGCGGCTTTTTTCTATGTTTGCGAATGCGCCGGCTTTAATAAGTCCTTCAAGAGTCTTTTTGTTGCTGCATTTTGAATCCAGACGTTTAATATAATCGTAAATTGATTTGAAAGGCCCGTTTTCTTTGCGCTCTTTGATAATTTCTTCAATAACAGCTTCACCGACCTGTTTGATTGAAGCAAGTCCGAAGCGGATGTTTCCTTCGTCAGGCGTGAAGGTTGACATTGAGTGGTTAATGTCTGGAGGAAGAACTTTTATTCCTTTTTTAAGGGCTTCTTCAATGTAAAGCTGTGTCTTTTCCTGATCGCCCGAAACACTTGAAAGAAGTGCCGAAAGATATTCAACAGGATAATGACATTTTAAATATGCTGTCTGGTATGCAACAAAAGCGTAAGCTGCCGAGTGCGACCGGTTAAAGCAGTATGACGCAAATGCAAGAATCTGGTTGAACAAAGCTTCTGCATCTTTTGAGGACATGCCGTGCTGGGCCGAACGTTCGATGAATTTGCCTTTTTGTTTTTCCATTTCATCGACTTTTTTCTTACCCATCATTCGTCGAACCATGTCTGCTTGTCCGAGTGTGTAATCCGCAAGAACCTGAAAAACCTGCATAATCTGTTCCTGATATACAATTGTTCCGTAAGTGTCTTTCAACACCGGTTCAAGAAGCGGGTGGGCATATTTAATTTCCTGCCGTCCGTGTTTACGTTCAACAAAGTCTGTAACCATGCCGGAATCCAGCGGGCCGGGTCTGAAAAGTGCAACAAGAGCGCCTAAATCTTCAAAAACGTCAGGTTTTAATCTTTTTACTAGATTTTTCATGCCCTGTGATTCAAGCTGAAAAACCCCGTCAGTGTCGCCGGTCATAAGCATGTCATAAACCGGTTTGTCATCAAGCGGAATGTTGTTTATATCAACCTCAATTCCCTGCTGTTCTTTAATTAAATCAACGGTTTTGTATATGGTTGTGAGGTTTCGAAGTCCCAGAAAGTCCATTTTTAAAAGGCTTAAGACTTCCGTAACGTCATGCGGCGGGTAACCTGTTTGAACAATTCCGTCTTTTGAAGGCTGAACAGGAAGTATGTGATCAAGAGGTTCCGGTGCTATGATTACGCCTGCTGCGTGCGTGCCGGTGTTGTTCTTAATCCCCTCAATACCTATTGCAAGATCTACAATCTTTTTTACCCCGACTGTTTTTCCATCCATCGGGTCGCCTGAGGGAAGCTGTTCGTCTTTGTCGTAAAGAGTTTTCAGTTCTGAACCGTCATATTGCATTGCATCTTTTAAAGTTTTTGCTTTCGGGTTTGTTGCCTGTGCAATTTCTATTGCCGGCTCAATAAGCCCTGCCAGCTTGTTGCTTTCCGAAAACGGAACTTTTAAAATTCTGCAAATTCCTTTTAGTGCGGCTTTTGCAGCATAAGTACCAAATGTGATAATCTGGCAGACTTTATCTTCGCCGTATTTTTTTGTTACATAATCAATTACCTCGCCGCGCCGTTCAATGCAGAAGTCAATATCAATATCAGGCATGGTGAAACGTTCGGGGTTTAAAAATCTTTCAAACAACAGTTTATGTTTAATCGGGTCAAGGTCTGTGATTTCAAGAGAATATGCAACAACAGAGCCGGCTGCTGAACCTCTTCCGGGGCCGACCGGAATTCCATGGGTTTTTGCATAATGTATGAAATCCCATGTAATTAAAAAGTATGCGGCAAATCCCATTTGATTGATTACGCCAAGTTCGTAATCCGTACGTTCTTTTAAGTCTTTTGTAATTTCTCCGTAACGTTTTTTCAAGCCGTCATAAACAAGATGTTCAAGATAAGATTCAATTGTGTATCCCTGCGGAACTTTGTAATCAGGAAGCGGGCTTTTTCCGAGTTCAAGTATCAGATGGCATTTGTCTGCAATATCAACTGTATTTTTTATACACTGATTAAAAGTTTCAGAATCCATCCATTTGAACGCATCTCTGAGTTGTTCTGCCGTTTTTACATAGAATTCGTTGCCCGGAAAGTGAAATCTGTTCGGGTCATCTTTGTCGCTGTTAGTCTGCATGCAAAGAAGTGTATCATGCATGTCGGCGTCTTCTTTTCTCAAATAGTGAGAGTCATTTGTTATGACCATTTTTATATCAAGTTCTTTTGCCAGCCTGATTAATTCAGGATTTGTACGTTTTTGCTCGTCAATACCATGGTCTTGAAGTTCAATGTAATAATCTTCTCCAAACAAATCTTTGTATTTTTTTGCACACGCTTTTGCCGCATCATAGTCACCTTTCAAGAGCATCTGGAGAACTTCTCCGCCTAAGCATGCCGAAAGACATATTAAACCTTCGGAATGTTCCTGAAGCAATTCAAAGTTTATACGCGGATGTACATAGCGGCCTTTGCACCAGGCTGTGGAGGTGAGTTTAATAAGGTTTTGATAGCCGGCTTTGTTTTTTGCAAGTAACACAAGGTGGTAACACGGGTTGTGAAGTTTATTCTTTTCTTCTATATCTCCGTCGTGTACGTAAAATTCGCAGCCTAAAATTGGTTTTATACCGTTTTCCTTGGCTGTTGTATAAAGTTCCATATCACCGTACATTACGCCGTGATCGGTCAGGGCAACTGCCGGCATGCCTGCTTCTTTTGCAAAATCTATCAGGTCTTTTATTCTTATTGCCCCGTCCAGTAGTGAATATTCGCTGTGTAAATGCAGCGGTACATATGCTTGTTGTGTGCTCATACTTTAATGCTATCACATACAGTTTTTTTAAAAACTCTTTGTAAATTTTTATTATTTATAGTTTTTTAAAGTATCGTCAATAGCTTCAATCATGCTTTCACGGAATGTTTTGGGCGAAACTACAATACAATTGCTTCCGTATCGCATAAGCCTTTTTATAAGTTCATCAAAATCTTCGTTGTGGTTAACTATTGTGAGCCATCCCTGTTCATCAAATCTGCCGTCACAGGTTTCCCATTCTTTAAGCTGATATGATTTCGCAAGGTCGTCTTTTATTTTGTAAACCACAGTTGCGGAAGTTTCTTTTATCTTTGAAAGTACAGGTAATTGTTTGACCTCTGTAATTGCGTCTATCGGAACATCAAATACCTGTCTGCTAAGATGATTGAATACAGATAAATACGCTTTTTGATTTTTATAAATAATTTCTTTGGGTTCGCAAAGCACTTTATAATTTTTGTAATCAAGTGTAAAGTCGAGTTCAAGCTTTTGATTTTCCAAACAGCAGTTTTCTAACCGGGTAATTAGTGTTTTGTATTTTTCAACGTATTCGTAATTTATAGAATCTGCATCTTCAAAAGAACCTGAGTATAATGTTTCTTTTGCCGCTCTTGTAAGTCTGAGTTCAATATCTTTTATAAAGCGTTCAAAATTCTCTTTTTGTTTGAGGTTATGCAAAATTCCCGAAGCATTTTTTAATTTCTTCAGCATTTTTATGTCATTGTTATCCAGATTAATTGAAAAAATAGAATTTTGAAGATAGTATATGTTTTTGGATTTATAAATGTTTATACCAAAGATTTTTAATGTGTTCAGATATTTGTTAAGAATTACATTGGCACCGGCGTTGTCAGACTTTTCACTGCCGTTGAAAAGTTCGATAATATCTCTGTATTTTGCAGTGCCGTTTGAGAGCAGTTTGAGCATGTCAAATACTTTTATACAGGCTTCGTTATATTTATCGCTTATTTTTTTCATAATTTATATTCTGCCCTCATGTTTTTCAGTGTTGTGATAATCTCATTTTTAAAATCTGCAGGTTCTATGACTTTGCAGCTGCTTCCGAATGAAAGTATTCGTTGTTTAAGCATAAATTTGTTTGAAGATCTTGCTTCAATTAGCGGTTTTCCATTGTTTATAGATACAAGCCGCTCATTATCTTTAAGCTGAATTTCCTGCATATCTGCATTTACTTCAAATAAAACTTTGGTTTCTTTAATATCAGGATTTTTTGATTTGTGAAGCTTGATTTCTCTGATTTTTATAATTCTTCTAACCTGCAGGTATGTTTCCTGATTGTATTCAATGCTTGTTCCGTACAGGTAGAGTTTGTTGTTGTCGAAATCCATTTTATCGCAGATAAGCTCTGTTGTTTTAATTCCTGAGCGTGGTGAATTATACTCCAGAACTATTTGATTTTTATTTGCACAGCATGCCAGAAGATCTTCAAGAAGTTTTGTGTCGAAGCATGCCAGCGGTGAAACTTTTTTTAACGCGGATATAAAATCTTCATTATTGATATATGCTGATATTTTGCGTAAAAATTTCTCAAGCATTACAAGTTCAGCAAGACTGATGTTTTTTACAATTGTTTTGTATATCTTTGTAAAAACTTTGATTTGTTCAGGTTTAACATTTAATTCAAAAGGGTGTGAAACTAATACAAATTTTGAACCTTCAGCCCTTTTAGTCTTTTCAATTACGCAGCCTGCCATCCTCAAAGAGTTTATATACACTCTCGCTGTATCTACCGAGATTGTTTCATTGATGTAGTCATGCTTTTTGAAGTACTCAATGATGTCCTCGTAAGATCGAGGTGCTTCTAAAAGAAGCGAAAAGATTAAAAGAGTTTTAAATGCCGTAAAGGACATTAAGTTGTATGTTATTTTATTGGTTTTTATGAATTCTTTCATTTCCTATCCCGATAAATTACTTATAACTATTTGTGTGTATAGATGTATCTTTTCTAAACTATTTTCCAACTTCATGATTATAGCACAAAATTTGAAATTTATAAATTAAATTTGTCAATAAATTTATTACCCCAAGTTTACTTAATTTCATTAAATTTTCTTCATTAAGATTTAAGAACATAAATTTTTTCTTACGCTTTCAAGGGGCATGGTCAATTGTAAAAATTAATTAATTTTTTTTTACTTGTCAATTATTTAACTTAAAGTTACATTAATAGAGTCGATAAACAAAACGACAACAAATAATAACTTAATAGTTCGACTACCGGAACGATAACGGAGGATGCTTGAAAAAGCAGCGGGAGAGATAGTAGTAAAGGATAGTTAAAGAAAAAGAGGTGATGGCAAAAGTCCTGTAAATGAGGTGTTAATATAACTGGTTAGTGATTAGGGATATTTTTTTATTAAGGGGCTGAGTTGTAAAAAAGTTTATAAGTATTAAAGATTAAAAAAAGTTTATATGAGGAAATTTGGGGAATAGTTTGTTACTTTTTTGTAACAGTAATTGTGTAAAAATTGTCTGACTTCGTATTGTTTTTATAATATATTAATTGTAATGCAAGAACTTGAATCAAAAAAAATTATAGCTTTAATGTCCGGCACATCATGCGATAGTATTGATGCCGGTTTGTGTGTAGTGTATCCTGATTTAAGCTGTAAATTAATTCATGGTATCAATTATAAATATCCGGAACATATTCGGGCAAAATTGTTTAATCTTTTCAGCGGTAATGCTACTGTGAAAGATGTTTGTCAGATGAATTTTGCGGTCGGAAAATGTTTTGCCCAGGCTTGCAATATTATTATATCCGAGCATGGAAAGCCTGATTTTATTTCAAGCCACGGCCAGACAATTTATCATTTCCCGTTTGATGAAAGGCTTGACGGAATTTCTTTAAAAAGCACGTTGCAAATCGGCGAAAGTTCTGTTATTGCTAAAGAAACCGGATGTATGACAATTTCTAATTTCAGGGAGGCTGATATTGCAAACGGCGGAGACGGCGCTCCTCTTGTTTGTTTTGCCGATGAAAAGTGGTTTAAGCCTTATAACAAAAATCTTTGCATCCAAAATATAGGCGGAATTTCAAATGTGACAGTTGTTTCCAGAGAAAATGCAACATACGGATTTGATACCGGGCCGGGAAATATGATGATTGATTATTGTATGCAGAAGTTCTTTAACCTGCCTTATGATGAAAACGGAGAAGTTGCAAATAGCGGTGTGATTTCCGAAAGCTGGCTTGAGTGCCTGCTTCAGGATGAATATTATTTTAAAAATCCTCCAAAAACAACAGGAAGAGAATATTTTTCAAAAGAATATACTGAAAATGCGCTTCGATTTGCTCCGCACGAGCCAAAGGATGTTATTGCAACATTAACTGCGCTTACTGCAAAATCAATTACTCAAGCTTATGAACGTTTTATTTACCCTTCTGTTGATATTAATGAAGTTGTTATTGGAGGCGGCGGGGCTTACAATCCGACTTTAATGAAGTATCTGCGCCATTATCTTCCAAAACATATTGACTTGAAAACCCATGAAAATTACGGTATATCAAATAATTTTAAAGAGGTTATGGCGTTTGCGCTGCTTGGATACTGTACGTATTACAATATTCCGAATAACCTTCCGGACTGTACCGGCGCAAGACAAAGGACAGTATTAGGTAAGGTGGCTAATTGTTAACTCCTCTTAAAGTGTTACATTAACATTTGTAAACTAAAATTCGTCAGGGTAGCAATTTTTATTTTTTTGAGTTATTAATTAAATAACCCAAAAGAAAAATATATTTATTACCCCGACAAATTTAAAATCAAAGGAGAAAAAGATGATTTCAAGAATTCAAAATGTTTCGTTCACCGGAGCTAAACAGCGTGTTGCCAACAGAGTTGCTAAAGAGTTTGAAGAAGTGTATGTTTCTGCCTCCTCCAACCTTAAAGGAACTGTAAACGAAAAAGAAGCAGCAAGACAGCTAAGAGATGCTGAAATTGCAGTGGATAAAGACAACTTAATCGGACGTATAGCTTCTTTATTAACTACAAGAAAAAATATTTCTGCATCAGAAGTTAAAGCAGTAAAAGAAGCACCGATGCCGACACCTGCAGAAATTGCTGAAGTTCAAGGCATAAGCATGAAACAAGCTGAAGGTCCTTTAGACTATTTCGGTTAATTTAATAATTTTTTAAAAGCACAAGAAATGTACCTGATTTGATCATTTGCAAGAACCGCAAATTCAGTCAGGTCATTTTTTGCGTATTCGCCTGCAAGACTGTGGATGTATACGCCGGTTTTTGCGGCATTAAATTCATCCAGCCCTTGAGCTGAAAGTCCGGCAATAATTCCGGCCAGAACATCTCCGCTTCCGGCTTTTGCAAGTGCACTGTTTTGTTTTTTGTTGCTGTATACTTTTAAATCTTTTCCGCAGACAACTGTTTCGCTGGATTTTAAAACTGTTGTACAATCGAATTTTTCAGTAATTTTCTTTGCGTAAAATTCCATATCTGCAGAAATTTTTTCAGAAGCTGTCTGCAAAAGTCTGGAAGCTTCTTTTATATGCGGGGTCAGGATTAATTTTTCAGGAAGCTTAATTTCGTCACACTCTGATAAAATATTAAGTCCGTCGGCGTCAATGATTACCGGAATGTTTTTAACCCTTTGCAGGGTGTCAAAAAATATTTGTTTAGCTTTTTTGCCGGTAGAAAATCCGCATCCTATAAGCAGTACATCTGCGGTTTGTAAAAGATTGTCTATATCTGCAAGCGGTGCAAATACGACATTTTGTGTCTGTGCTGCAACGGCATTAATCACTCTTTCTTCAGCCGCAAGAAACACGTATCCGCATCCGGCTTTCAACGCGGCAACACTTGATAAATAAGCTGCACCCGGCATATAATCGGAGCCTGCGATATTTAAAACTCTGCCAAAAGTGCCTTTGTTTGAATTTTCACTGCGTAAAGGTAGTTCAAAGTCCATTTTGCCTTATAACCTCATAGGCGACTATTGCAACGGAATTCGAAAGATTTAAGCTTCTCTGACCTTCTTTCATCGGAATAGTGAGAGCATTTTTGTCTTTTACGTAAATGTCCGGAAGCCCCCTTGTTTCCGGGCCGAATACAATAAAATCACCGTCTTTAAATTGTACATCAGTATATTTGCGTTTTGTTTTTGTTGTCAGATAATAAAAGTTAGCGTCTTTGTTTGCAGAAAGCAATTCTTCCATTGACTCAATTTTGTGCAAATCTACACTGTCCCAATAATCCAGTCCGGCACGTTTTGTATATTTGCTTGACAATGAAAATCCGAGTTTCCCGACAAGATACAGAGATGCTCCGGTGCAGGCGCAAAGACGGGCAATGTTTCCGGTATTTTGCGGAATTTCGGGTTCATAAAGCACTATGTTAATTTTTGCCATTTTCAAACAGCTTTCCGCTTTCGGCAACAACAGGTATTGCTCTTACAACACAGAAAATAATTGCAATCCAGGCAAGAATTTCAGCAATAACTCTTATGCCGTCAGCAAGGTCGAAGTTGATATCAGGAGTGTATGCGGCAATCAGAAGAACAAACGCCGCAACTTTAGCAACAGCATAACTTATTCTCATAAATTTTGAAGCGCAAATGAATTTTCCCCATTTTGTAGTCTGCATGGATTTGTCGCCAAAGGCCGTCATTCCTTTTGATAAAGCGACACTTCTGATGCTGTCTGTTGTGAAAGCACGAGTTACGCAAACAATCGGGAATAAAACCGGAAGCCAGCCTAAAGCAGTAAATGCAATCCAGTAGGAAGCTTCGACAATTCTGTCCCCCATAATATCCAGCACAGAACCGAGTTCGGATGACTGGTTGTATTTTCTTGCAATATATCCGTCCACACCGTCCATACTAAATGCGATTATTGTTAAAAGGAGCGACCACAGATAAGCTGTGCGTGAGTCCAAAAATAAAAGTCCGATTGCGGCAAAAGCTACGAAAACTCGGCTTATTGACACTATGTTTGCCGTATTGTTTTTAATATCCATTTTTAATATCCCTTTTACTGTAATTAATATTTTACTTTTTCATTCTAGAAAGTGCAAAGTTGACGGAATCGAGGTTTTTAACTCTTTCTCCGAGCATGATTTTTTCAGCTTCTTCCAGAATTTGCGTAACCATAAAACCGTTGTCTCCGTCAGAGCGTGCTTTTTTGCCGGTTTCGCAGCAGCTTATAAAGTGCTGGCATTCAAGTTTAAGCGGTTCAATTTCCAGAACATCAGGTGTTGTAATGTGCTGGGTGGTATTTTGTTCAAAATTGTCATAAACAACAAGTTTGTTTTCCGGAACCGTATCATCAAGAATTGCTGTGGCTTTAGTTCCTCTGACAAGGAGAGTTACGTGTTTTTTGGGAGTAATCCAGCTGTCTGAAATGTGTCCTATAACTCCGTCTTCAAACTGAATTCCGATATGGGTTATATCCATAATATCTGTTCTGTCTGAAGAACAGCCGATTGCTGATATTACTCTTAACGGGGTTTTGCCGGTGACGTAGCTTATCATGGAAACATCGTGCGGCGCAAGATCCCACATAACGCTTCTGTCATTTTTGTGGAAGTTTACGTTGAGCCTGTCGCTCTGAGCATAAACGATTTCTCCGAGAACGCCGTCTTCAATAAGCATTTTGAGTCTGTTTACGGCCGGATGATAAAGCAAAAGGTGTCCGACCATAAGAACAAGACCTTTTTGATGTGCCAGTTCTGAGAGGTCGCGGGCTTCCTGTGCAACGGTTGAAATCGGTTTTTCAACATAGACATTTTTGCCTGCTTCAAGCATTGCTTTAACAAGTTTGAAATGCGTGTGGCTCGGGGTTACGACAGCAACCGCCGTAATCTCTTTGCTGTTTATAACTTCATTAAAATCTTTTGTGGTTTTAACTCCGGGATATTGTTCTCTTACTTTTTTAAGATTTTCGTCGTCAATATCGCAAACCGTATCTAAAACATTAAGGCTGTAAAAATTTCTTACAATATTTCTGCCCCACATACCGCAGCCTATGACAGCTATTCTTTGTTGTACCATTTCCAATCCTTTTACTAAATGTACTTATCTTTAATTTAATTATATTACAGGCATATTTTATTTTGCAAATATTTAAAGAAAACGTCTGGTAAATTTTTGTAAATTTTTTGTAAAAAACAGTGAAGATTGTCAATAAAACATCCGATAAGCAGATTAAAGGATTCAGGAATATGCAGATAAACCAGAAATTACTGACAATTGTAGCGCAGGCGCAGACAGCAAAGCTTGAGAAGCAGGTGACAGAAGAAGTTGAAAAAGCCGCTTCTGAGGCCGGAATATCATCCAATGACGTTGATACAACTTCTATTGTAGATGAAATGCTTGCAGCAAATAAAGATGCAACAATTTATTCAATTGCGAATGAAGTTGCAATTGGTGCTTTAAAAACGAAGTCTTTTATCAGCTATACACCTGTTTCATCGGTTGGCTCAATTGGTAATGGCTCTACAGCATGCACGGTTGCTAAAAAAACTTTTATTGATGTAATTCCGACACCTGATGCTGCCGGCGCAGTCAAAGATGCTGATGAAATCGGAAAGGATATAGACTTAGATCTTAAAATAAAAAGTAATTTATCTGTGCAGTTTACAGGATTATCAGGTTCTCAAATTGAAGATATTAAACAGGTAATTTATGATCTTCACCACCCTAAAGCAGAGGAAGGCGACGACGATGATGATGTAACAGTCGGGGATGATGATGACGATACTCCGGTTACGGGTGATGATGATGATGATGTAACAGTCGGAGATGACGATGATGACACGCCGGTTACTGGTGACGACGATGATACGGAAGAGCCTGATGTGCCAAAACCTTCTTTTATAGACGAATTTGATGATGTAGAAAGCATGTTTGACTGGCTCAACGAGCAGGATCCTTCAATTTCGCAAGAGACAGGGATTACAAGATCACAGCTGATTGAACTTACTCAAAACGACAGATGGGAAGATTCAAACTATGACTTTTTCGGTTCTATAAACAGGATTTTTGATGTTCTTGATAAAAATGACAATGATATTTTAACAGTCGAAGAAATAAAAGAGTTAATCGGTGAAGAAATCGGAACTTCTGCTTCTGCGCTTCAATCAAAGGTTGAAGCTTATGCTGCAGAAATTCAAGAAGAATATGAATCCTTGAGTCTTCAAGGTAAACTTGAATTTGGTATTGAAAAAGCAAGAGAATACCTTGAAGCAGCCGGTTTGACCGCTCAATTAGACGCATTGGACAGACTGCTTGCCGGTACTGACACCTATAATTCAGTGCACGTAGGACAAATTGCTTTTGCGGATCTTAGTGATGCAGCTCCGGATGGATATATTACTATGGGGTCTTATACTACGAGTCCTCTGTTGGCGGAGTATAACGGGATGAATTATGCAATATTTGCATCTGATAACGACACCAGTAGCGGTGATTATGGATTGACATTAAATCAGGCGTATTTTGAAACTTCCCAGTGGTATGAACTTGTAGATACTTTGGTTCATGAACTTACACATGCTACTGCATATAATTATACTATAGTTGATGATGAAGGCTGTCTGATATATGTCAGTCAGAATATAATTGACGATATGTATGCCGCTGGCGCGCTTACCGCAGATGAATACTCTTATTATACCGATAATATCAGGACATTAATGGATGAAGCCTATGCCAGAGGTGAATTTGATAGCACTGACGGACATTATACATTTACAGATGAAAAATTAAACAGATTCTTTTATCTGATGTACACAATGTGGGGTGAATACAGTGCGTATCAGGCTGACGCTGATTACGTTGACAGTATTGCCGGTGATGAATTTGATGCGGGCGGAGGCATTACAACAGCCGTCGACGGTCCGAATGAAAAAGGCACAATCGAAAGTCATATTGAAACAGCTTATAATCAGGACGGGTATGTTGAATCTGAGCCGGACTGGCAATGGTGGACCTATGCATAACAAAATCGTATGCAGGCTTTAATTGTTACAATTTTGTAACAAAAGGTCTTGATTATTAAAGTTATCAGGTAATCTTTCCGTATAACAGAATAATGGAACTAAACGGAAAGGAACTTGACGGCTATGGGAATGGCAGCGTCACAAGCTAGATTTTTAGGTTTGACGGCAAGAAAGACCAATTTGGAGTTCGAAGGCCAGCAGATTAACCAGCAGCGAACTTCATTGTCTAACCAGTCTGCAAACTATTATAATGATCTGCTCGGTATGTCGGTACCGGTGCCTCCTTCTGTTGACAGTTTCACAAAAACAGTCTACACATTTGATGACGGCGCTTTGACTAACGAAATTACCGCAATGATTGCACAAACTGACGGAACTTATACATTAAGTTATCTTTCAAAATGGCAGGATGATTATGTTCCTGTTGCCGCATCAACAAGTGTTATTAATGTTCAAAATGGTGCTTATTATGTTGGAAGCACACTTTTAAGAGAACTCGGTACTGCTGATACAACCGCTTATGTCGGAAACACTATCACTCTTAACGGTATCGAATATCCGGTTCAGGAAGATGGCGGCGGCTATTTTGTTGAAAAAACTACAAAAGTTAAAGGTCTTGCTCAATGCACCCCTGAGGATATAGAAAATTTTGAATATTACAAGTTTAATGATGATTTTACTGCCGCTGAGCAGGTGTTCAAAGATAAGGCTACAGGCGGATATTATACCCTTGATGAGGACGGTACAAGAAATGATTTAACCGGTGTAACGGAAGATGATTTGATTATATGTTTGTATGATGATACCCAGACAGATCCGGAATATGCTGTAACTCTTGTTCAAAGCAACGGAGATGGAACTTACAGCAAAGAAGCCTGGAACGATGAAATTTCTAAAGAGTATCTGACAGAGGCTCAGATTGCAAGTATTACCGAGTATCCGGGACTTGAAAATGATCCGTATTTCGGAGGCCTTACAAACGATGAAATCAGAGCTGCTCTGACTGAAGAACAAGCTTGGATTGAACAGCTTGAACAAAAATACGGCACTGATGAATGGTATGTAAGATATGTTGAAAATACTACAACCGGCGAAGCGGTTCCTTATTTCTATAAGAAAGCTGATTTGGATAACAACGCAAATAATACCGATGAAAACGGTAATATTTTGACAAATATTAACTGCTATACAATCGGCAGCGATACAAAAGTCAAAGAGGTTAAAGCTATTGAGGGATGTCTTGTTGAAAGAGATTCTTCCGGAAGATTTATCTCAATATCAATTCCGAATGATGACGGCTCCGGTACTTTTTCGACATACGCTCTGACAACAACAACAGTTACTGATCAGGATGCATATAATGATGCTATGAATGAATATGAACACGAAAAATATCTCTATGATCAGGCAATAGATCAGATAAATGCTAAAATCGAAATTATTCAGGCTCAGGACAAAAACCTCGAACTTCGCCTCCAGCAGCTTGATACAGAACAAAACGCTATTCAAACCGAAATGGATTCTGTTGAAAAAGTTATTGAAAAGAACGTTGAAGGCTCATTTAAAACATTTGGCTAACCGGCAGACTTTAAAACAAAAAGATGCCGGTTTTTTATCGGCTGTTTTTATAAAAAAGTCCGTCTTTCTTCCTTTTTAGCCTCCAAACTGCTGGAGGCGTAATTGATGCATTTGTTCACAGCGTTCAAAAAATAAATCCCTGTCATCAGGTGAAAAACATCCTGCAAGTTTTTCAAGAAGCATTGGAGGAAATTCCGAATACCTCGCCATAGCATCAAGAGCTTCATCATTTAGAGCACAAAAATTCCTGAAATTTTTATGATAGATGAGTTTTGATTCATTTATACATTGCTCATCGTTTCCGTAGCTCTTTTCGCTGAATTTATATGTTGTAAAATTGGTTTCGAAAAATAGAGCTTTTCTTCGTTTTAGAAGCAGCCTTATAATCAAATCCATATCAGACATAATTTTGAATTTTTCATCAAAATATTTCTCTTCTTCAAGCATGGAACGTTTAAATATCATTCCCTGGCGGGCGCAGGGAAGAACCTGAAAAGCATTATACATAGCAGGCATGAAAAGGAAAGTATAACCTTCAGGGTGTCTGCAGTATGCCGGTGAAAACAGAAAATCCGCCCCGTCAGCCTCCATTGCCGCAACGGCATCGTTTATGGCTGTAATATCGTGGTAAAAATCGTCGCAGCTTATAAATGCGATGTATTTCCCTTTTGCACGCATAATACCTTTGTTAAGTGCATGATATTTGCCGGTATCCCGTTCCGTAAAAAAATTAATATAACCTTTATTTTTGTAGTCTTTAAGAAGGTCAATTGTTTCATCTGTAGACGAGCCGTCTATGACTAAGTGTTCAATTCTCGGATAAGTTTGAAGCTCCAGAAGGGTTACAAGCAAGTTAAACTCATCGGCCTGCTCGTTTTCAACTATATTAAGTGTTGGTGTGATAATACTTATTAATGGTTCCATTTTTCCTTCTCCTTTTTAAATATATCATATATTTTTTGCCTGTCATAATTGTTAAAAGTTGTAAATTTTTTATAGAAAAATCCACAAAAAAATAATTTTAGAGTAATAATGTGACTGGTAGTTTTAGTGTGATTTACATTTGAGGAATATAGGAGTGTCGGTATGAGTACAAATACGGTTTCTGTATCTCCGTGCGGAGTTGGTGCAATTTCATCTGGTTTAGGGCTTGGTGCCGGGTATATTTTAGCACCGAGAAAATTTTCTCTGGAAAGGCTTTTGATGCAAAATGACAAAACCTACGATCGAATTTTTTCGCAGGAAGTTATGAAAAATGCAACAGCTGAGGAAAAAAAATCCGTCGATAGTTTAAGACAGGCAGCAAAAGAATATCGTGATTCAGGAAAAGCCATTACAAAAGATAAAATCGCTCCTGCCGCAAAAAGCTGGCATGAACTGGTAAATCAAGTTAGCGTAGAGGATCGTTTTGTGTCCGAAGCTGCGGCTAAGAAAACTCAATATCAGCAGGCTCTTAAGGATGTTAGATATAAAGAATTAAAAGACAATCTGATGCTTGCGCATAAAAAAGCTGTTGAAAATCCAAAAGATACAAATGCTTATCTGGAATTGAAATCGGCGGCAAGAGAATTCGCCGATGCGGAACTTGCCGTAAAAGAACCTCTTAACCGGTATAAAAAGGCAAGAGCTGCATTTCGTTCAGCAAGAGATGAAGCAATTTTAAACCTTCCGGATAAAGGCCGTTCAATCAGCGAACAATGGGAAAAGGTTACACGTGCCATTTCGGACAGAGCCAATCTTATGTATAAAAAGCTTGCAACATTGACAAGCAGTGAAGGTTTAAAAAATGATTATTCTATAGTCAAAAAATATATTCCAAAATCCAGAACATATTCCTCATTGATGGGAGGAATTATAGCCGGCATAGGCGGAGTGATTGCCGGTGTGTATGCCCTTAACAAATCTCGTTGTGCATAATTCCTATCCTGTGTTTCTACATCCGTTTTTATCCGTTTAATATTTGTTGTAAATAGCCCGGATT
Source organism: Candidatus Gastranaerophilales bacterium (assembly GCA_944325605.1). GTDB lineage: Bacteria > Cyanobacteriota > Vampirovibrionia > Gastranaerophilales > Gastranaerophilaceae > Scatenecus. The sequence goes on along the minus strand of CALVAX010000006.1, from coordinate 22,565 downwards.
ATTTGTTCTTCTGCAGCTTTCTTGTCAGAAGAACTTGATTTTGCGTCGTTTATCATAATATCAAAAGCGATGATATTACCGTTTCTTGTTTTGATATATCCGCAGATAGAACTTATATCAGAGAGAGTTCCTGTTTTGGCATAAATAATATCTTTGAAATAGAGCATTCTGTTTTGTAAAGTGCCTTCGCCTGCTGTAGGCAGCATTTTTATAAACTCGCCGAAATCTTCCCTTTTTGCCTGAAGAACAAGAAAACTTGTCATAAAATCCGCAGTCATAAGGTTGTTTTTAGAAACTCCGCTGCCGTCAACTATTTTTATATTTTCATATTTCAGTCCGTTTTTCCGGCAGTAATCTTCCATCATTTTCAGGGCGTTTTTTATGGCACCTGTGTTGTTAATATATTTTCCGCCAGCAACTTTAAAAAGCGTTTCAGCCATCATGTTGTTGCTGTATTTGTATATTCCGTTAAGGATAGATTTAACGGGATGCTTAACTTCTGAAATCAATGTAAGACCGCCTGCTGGAAGTTTTTTCTGCGGAAAATCTCCATAATATTCAAGCTTTGCATCGCTAACAGCCTCTTCAAGTTTTATAATAAAGTATCTTTTGGGCGAATTTACAGGAAACTTTTTTTGAACTCTGCCTGTAACATTTCCGCTTACTGTAATCATATCCGGAGAGATATGATTGTTTCTTTCAAATTTCACGGTATCGGTTTCGCCGCCGGAAACGGTAAAATTCATAAACGTTACCGGATAAAAGGTATTAAGCTTTATGGATGCCGGAGCACCTTTAGCTTTCGGGTCAATAATTGCGGTTAAAAGGTTGCTGTCAAGATTGTAAGGACTGAATTTTGGCATAAGCGGATTCAAATCGTCATCCCATTGCCATCCTTCGCCCCATTCGACACTGTCCATAACGTAATCATCTATGTAAATTCTTTTGGGTTCAATAATTTTTTTTGCTGATGCGGCTTTCATAAGTGTAGAAAGATCCCCTCTTGTCAAATAAGGGTCTGCGCTCAATTTAAGAAAAAGTTCATTGTTATTGTTTTTGAAAAGTGACGTTTTGAATTCATAATCTTTGCCGAGCGTATCTGCCGCGACCGTTGCCGTAATTATTTTTAAAGTTGAGGCCGGTGATATTGGATTTTTCTGATTATGTTCGTAGAGGGTTTTGCCGGTAGCCGTGTTCTTTACAGAAACAGATACGACATTTTTGTCTATATTGGAATTTTGAATTGCACTGTCTATAGAAGCAGGGATGGCATAAGCCGACAGTCCGGATAAAATTAAAGCAAAAGTTAAAAGTAACTTTTTCATTTGATTATTACCTCATAATTATCTTTAACATCTTCAAGTATAGTGCATTGATTTCTGTACTTTTCCATTTCGTCAAAGTCAATGACAGCAGTCATAAAGCCTTCTTTCTGGTCTTTTATTTCAGAAATTGTATTTCCCAGATAATCAATAATTCTTGAGTGGCCTATGTTGTAAGAATTAACGTTAATAGGGCCGCACTGGGTTAGGGCAACCATATAAGCTTGATTTTCAATAGCACGGGCTTTAGCAAGGATTTCCCAAGGTACAGGTTTGTTTATTCCCCATGCAGCCATGTTAACAAGAAGCTGTGCGCCTTGTTTTCTGTATTCTCTGAAAATTTCAGGAAATCTTATGTCGTAGCAGATTGTAATACCGGTTTTAATCCCGTCAATATCGACAATCACCCCTTTTTCTCCCGGAGTGATAAAGCTTCCTTCCCTGCAGCCGCAGTATGAATAAAGATGGTTTTTATCATAAACAGCAACAAGGTTGCCTTTTCTGTCAAAAACAGGACAGCTGTTGTACAAAAGACCGTTTTCGGTTTTTCTGATAAAACTTCCGCCTAAAATCCAAACATTGAACTTTCGGGCGACTGAAGATAAAAGAGAAAATACCGGACTGTTTTCATCAAGAGTTTCAGCACTTTTTGTGAATTCTTCACACGCCCAGCCGATAGTCCAAACTTCAGGCAGAATCAAAATATCTGTATCTTGTGGAAGATTTTGCGAAATGAGTTTGTTAACTTTTTCGATATTAGCCTGTTTGTTTCCGGTAACCGCATTTAGTTGTAGCGCTGATAATCTAAGTCCAGATTTAGTTTCCATGGTATTTCGTGCTTTACCTCCTTATATATTTGAGGCGCTTTTGCTTCTAAATTAATAAGTGACTCTTTTAATTTTTTCTGATATTTCTTTTCTGTTTCAGCATCAAGATCTTCTTGAATGTATATTGGTGTTCCGTAAATGTTAATAAGTCTTGTGTATAAAATCGGGGAAGTCAGGCTGTCCCAGCTCGGAAGTTTAACAAAATTAAACTGCGGAGAATACCAGTGGACAGGCACAATCGGCACCTGCGCCATGTGAGCGATTTTGAAAATTCCGCCTTTAACTTTTCTTGCAGGGCCCTTTGGCCCGTCAACCATAATAGCTGCGGATTCGCCTCTTTTTAGGGCTTCAAGTATCTGCATTGTCCCGCCGACAGCACCTTTTCTGGCAGTAGAGCCTCTAATTGATTTAAGCCCGAGGTTATGTATGCAATATGCAATAATATCCCCGTCCATAGAAGTGCTTACAAGTACATTTACTTTTCCTCTGTCAGGAATCCCGTAAACGCAAAACTGGTTTCCGTGCCACATCGCATAAAGACATGGCCCTACATCGGGATGATCGACACTTTTTATAATTGTAAAAATCTCCTGAGTTTTTAATATCCCGTTTACAAGTTTTTTCAAATATATAACATTATCAGCATTTATTAGTCTGACCATACCGATTAGGCTAGCACAGAAATTTAACTTTTGCAAGCGGGGGAAATTCTTTTATTAATCATATTTCTGGTGGACTTGCACAAAAACTTTTTTGCGCTATAATTCCAGAAGATATTATAGTAATCAGTAAAAGGAAACGTTATGAAATTTGCAGTAGAAAAAGAAAATGACAACATCTATAAAATAGATATTACAATTCCGGCAAAAGATGCCGCTAAAGCTTATGATGAAGCAGTAAGAAGAATTGCTCAGTATGTAAATGTAGACGGATTTAGAAGAGGCAAAGCGCCGCGTGCCGTTATTGAAAGACAGGTCGGTACAGAAAGAATAAAGCATGAAGCTCTGGATAAACTTATGCCGTCTGTAATTGCAGAAGCAATAAAAGAAAATAATCTTGATGTTATTACACAGCCGTATATTACGAAGTTTGATTACACTCTCGGGCAGGATTTGACCGTTGAGCTGAAAGTTGAAACAAGACCGGAAGTTATTCTTGGTGCATATAAAGATTTGAAAGTTGATGTTGAAAGTACTGAAATGCCCGAGGATGCTTTTGATAAAGCGCTCCAGAATGTATTGAACCAGTATGCAACTTTGGAACTGGTTGTCGACAGACCGACAAAAGATACAGATATTGCAGTAATTGATTTTGAAGGTTCTGTAAACGGAGAAAAAATAGAAGGCGGAGATGCTAAGAATTATCCGCTTGATCTCGGACATTCAAACTTTATTCCGGGCTTTGCAGAACAAATCGTCGGTAAAAATATCGGTGATGAATTTGATATCAAGGTTACTTTCCCTGAAAACTATCACGACGACAAACTTAAAGGTCAGCCGGCTGTTTTCAAAATAAAAGTAAATGAGATAAAAGAGAGAAAAGTTCCTGAATTAAATGATGCTTTTGCTCAAAAAGTAGGCCCTTTCAAAACAGTAGATGAATTCAAAGCTGATATTCAGAAGTATCTTGACAATCAAAAAGAAACTTCTGACAGGCAAAAATCAGAAAATGCTGTGTTTGAAAAGGTTATAGAAGCCGCAAGTGTTGATATTCCTGAAACAATGATTGAACGTGAAGCTGAAACTCTTACAAATGATTACAAACAGAGAATTCAGGCTCAAGGCCTCAGCTGGGATGCCGTTGAAAAATCCGAAGGTTCTGAAAAACTTGCAGAGACTATAAGAGAAGATGCAAAATTCAGAATTAAAAATTCCCTTGTAATCGGTAAAATTGCACAGGAAGAAAATATCAAGCTTGAACCGAAAGATATCCATGCCAAGTTTAATCAGCTTAGTGCTGCTTACGGTTTAAGGCAGGAAGACTTGATGAAGCAGATAGGTAAAAATCCTGAAATTATTGCTTCTCTTTCTCAGCAAGCCTTAAATGACAAAGTTAGAGACTTTTTGATGGAAAAAAATTCTGTTAATTTTATAAAACCTAAAAAACAAAAAGTAGAATCTAAATAGTAAAAATATTATAATGAAATAAGAAAGGAAACCAAATATGAGCTTTGTACCTGTGGTAATAGAACAATCAAGCAGAGGAGAACGTTCTTTTGATATTTTCTCAAGACTGTTAAGAGAGCGCATAATCTTTCTGGGAACTCCTATTGATGATATGGTTGCAAATCTGATTGTAGCCCAGCTTTTATTGCTTGATAGTGAAAATCCGGAAAAGGATATTATGCTGTACATAAACAGCCCCGGCGGAAGTGTTACTGCAGGTTTGGCAATATATGATACAATGCAGCATATAAGAGCTGATGTTTCAACTATATGCCTCGGTCAGGCAGCTTCTATGGGTGCATTCCTTCTTGCAGCCGGCAAAAAGGGCAAGAGAATGGCTCTTCCGCATTCAAGAGTGCTTATTCACCAGCCTCTGGGCGGCGCTCAAGGTCAGGCTACTGATATTGAAATTCAGGCGGCTGAAATTATAAGAATTAAGAAAACTTTGAACGAAATTCTTGCAAATAATACCGGCCAATCATTAAAGAAAATTGAAAAAGATACCGATAGAGATTATATCATGACTCCGGCGGAAGCGTTAGAGTACGGTATGATTGATAAGGTAGTAACACGTGACGGTGTTAAAGGCTAATTAAAGGAGATAAAATGCCTAAACATGATGACAGCAGATTAAAATGTTCGTTTTGCGGCAAGTCGCAGGATCAGGTTAAGAAACTGATCGCGGGGCCGGAAGTGTATATTTGCGACGAGTGCGTCGAACTCTGTAACGAAATTCTGGATGAAGAATTCTTTGAAAACAAAGAAAAAGACGGTGTTGAGGAAGAATCAAAAGAAGAAAAACCTATTCCAAAACCGCACGAAATCAAGGAATATCTTGATCAGTATATTATCGGGCAGGATGATGCAAAAAAAGTTCTGGCTGTTGCGGTTTACAACCATTACAAACGTTTGAAACACAACAAATCCACAAACTTGAAGGATAACGTCGAAATTCAAAAATCAAACATTCTACTTGTCGGGCCGACAGGAAGCGGTAAAACTTTACTGGCGCAGACTCTGGCTAAAATGCTTGATGTTCCGTTTGCTGTTGCCGATGCGACAACATTGACAGAAGCCGGTTATGTCGGCGATGACGTTGAAAATATTCTTCTCAGATTATATCAGAATGCTGATTTTGACAGTGCAAAAGCTGAAAGAGGTATTATTTATATTGATGAAATTGATAAAATTTCAAGAAAATCCGAAAATACATCAATTACCAGAGATGTATCAGGCGAAGGCGTTCAGCAGGCTTTATTAAAAATGATTGAAGGAACTGTTGCTCATGTTCCGCCTCAAGGTGGTAGAAAGCATCCGCATCAGGAATTTATTGAAATTGATACAAGTAATATCCTGTTTATTGTAGGCGGAGCGTTTGTAGGGCTGGAAAAAATCATTGAACGCAGAACAAATGAAGGTTCTACAATCGGTTTTGGTGCAAAAGCCCCGCTTTCTCAGGCAGACAAAGAAGCAAATGCCGTTAAATTGCTAAAGAAATTACAGCCGGATGATCTTGTTAAATTCGGGCTTATTCCGGAGTTTATCGGTCGTGTTCCGATTTATGCAGTTTTGGATCAGTTGAATGAAAAAGCTTTGAAAAATATTTTGACAGAGCCTAAGAATGCAGTTCTTAAGCAGTATAAATGCCTGATGGAAATGGACGGCGTTGATCTTGAGTTTGAACCCGAGGCAGTTGATTTAATCGCTCAGGAAGCATTGAAACGTAACACTGGTGCTAGAGCTTTAAGATCAATTGTTGAGGAAATCATGCTTGATGTAATGTATGATGTTCCGACAAAAGGCAATATTGATAAATTTGTTATTACTGCTGATATGGTCAAAAACAGAAATCAGGCAGAATTAATACAATTACCTACAAAGAATGGTGAAAATAAAGAGATTTCTGCTTAAGCTTTGAAGTCAGCGAGTTTTAATATAAGAATTGAAAATCTGCTATAGCAAAAAATGTTTATAGCAGATTTTTAATTATATTTTATAAATTTTATGCTTAACATATTTGTCAAATTGCTTTATTTGTGAAAAAATGTAGGTTATGGATAGTGAGAAGACTTTAATATTAATAGATGGTCACGCTTTAGCGTTCAGACAATATTATGCTTTAGAGCGCACTAATATGATGACGACAGACGGAACCCCAAGCTGGGCTGTTTACGGTTTTTTCAAATCAGTGTTTGATTTATTGAAGAATAAAGATTTGAATCCTGATGCAATCGCAGTTGCATTTGATGTCAGCCACCAGACTTTCAGAGTGGAAAAGTTTCCGGAATATAAATCTAATCGTGCGGCAATGCCTGATCCGATGAAAATTCAGATGGAATTGATTTTTGAAGGTTTAAGGGCATTTAATATTCCGATATATACAAAAGAAGGTTTTGAAGCAGACGATGTTATCGGAACAATTTCAAAAAAAGCGTGTGAACTCGGCCATAAAGTATTAATTCTGACAGGAGATCAGGATGCATTTCAGCTTGTCGATAAAAGCGGGTGCGTGAAGGTTATACTTCCATCTAAAGGCGAACTTGTTGAATATGATTGGAACAAAATTCACGAAAAATTAGGCGTTTATCCGGATCAGGTTATTGATTATAAAGCTTTAAGAGGAGATACTTCGGATTGCATTCCCGGAATTAAAGGTATAGGTGAAAAAACAGCCTGCAAACTTCTCTCGGAATATAAAACTCTTGATAATATATTGGCGCATAGTGATGAAATTAATGAAAAAGCAGTCCGGGCTAGAATTGAAAACGGTCTGGAAATCGCTAAATTAAGTCAGTATCTGGCAACTATTGTAAGAGATTTAGATATAGATTTTGATTTTTCTTGTGCAAATATTGAACTTCCGGATGTAAAAGCAGTAACGGAATTTCTCACAAAACTTCAATTTTACAGCTTTCTAAGGAATATAAATTCGATATTGTCGGTTTTTGACAGAAATTGTCAGCCTTCCGAATCTGCAGTTCCTTTAATACCAACTTCAGCCGGAGGCCAGCTCGGACTTTTTAGTGAGGCTGTGAAAACCGAGATGAATAAGTTTGATTTAAAATATGATAGAGAAGAAGTAACAACTCTTGAAGCTTTAAATGAAATGCTGAAAGAGCTTACAAATGCCGGTGTTTTTTCGTTTCAGGCAATCGGAGAAGCTAAAAGTCCAGTTGATGTAAGATTGAGAGGGTTTGCGTTTGCCTGCAACAAAAATTTTGAATACAGCAGCGGGCTTTGCGTGGAAAAAGACGAGTCAGTGCGTACAAAAAGCTTTTTTGTTCCGGTAGGAGCAGAAAATAATCTTCCGCAGCAGCTTGTCCTGGATGCTATAAAACCTCTAATGGAGGATGAAAATTTAAGAAAAATAACTTTTGATGCAAAAGTTGAATTTAATATTTTCAGAGTTTTGGGTATTTATTTGAAAGGAATTGTTTTTGATGTAATGCTGGCAAGTTATGTCAAAGAGCCTGCAAGAAATCATGAACTAGGAGTACAGGCGATAGAGCGGCTAAATCATATAATGTCAGAGTTTGCGCCGTTTGAAGCCAGCCGTAAAAAGAGAATATCAATCGTTGAAGCATCGGCCGAAGGGCTTCTGGCCTATAGTGTTGACGTTGCCGCTACGATTTTAGATTTAACCTCATACTGGCTCAAAAAATTAGATAAAAAAGAATTGAAACTTCTTGATAATATCGAGCTTCCTCTTTCGATTGTGCTTGCAGATATGGAATACACAGGAGTTTCAATTGATGTTGATTATTTGAAGTCATTATCTCAATCTATGGAGGGAGTTATTCACAGGCTTGAGCGTAAAATTTATGAGCTTGCAGGTGAAGGTTTTAACATCAATTCCCCGCGGCAGGTAGGCGAAATTCTTTTTGATAAATTAAAGCTGGAAAATCCGAAAAAGAGAAAAAGTAAGAAATACTCAACAAGTGCAGAAATTTTAGAAGAACTTGCGCCGGAACATGAAATTGCAGCCAAGATTTTGCAATATAGAAAATATACAAAATTAAAAACAACGTATACTGATGCGCTGCCTACATTGATAAATCCCGTAGATGAGCGAATTCATACAACTTTTAATCAAACAATTACCGCAACCGGGCGTCTGTCATCTTCAAATCCTAATCTTCAAAATATTCCTGTAAGAACAGAAGAAGGCAATAAAATCCGGAATGCTTTTGTTCCGAAAGACAGAGAAAATTATCAGATAATGTCGGCGGATTATTCTCAGATTGAGTTACGGCTGCTGGCGCATGTATCTCAGGACAAACACCTGATTGAAGCTTTCAAATCAGGTGAGGACATTCATACCCTTACAGCTTCAAAAGTGTTTGATGTGCCGGTTGAGCAGGTGACGAAAGATATGCGTTACAAATCAAAAGCTGTTAATTTCGGGATAATATACGGTCAGAGCAAATACGGACTTGCAAAGGCTCTTGGTATAACCTGGGAGGAAGCTGAAGACTTTATAAACAGATATTTCAAAACTTATCCCGGAGTTAAGAAATATATGAAAGATATCGTTCAAAAAGCAGAACAAAAAGGTTATGTAGAGTCAATATACGGCAGAAAAAGACATTTAGAGTCAGAACTTTCAAGTTCAAACTCGCAAATCAGGGAATTTGGAAAGCGTGCGGCGATTAATCATCCAATGCAGGGAACGGCTGCGGATTTGATTAAACTGGCAATGATTGCATTGAATAATAAATTAAAAGAAAATTGTCTTGAATCGAAATTGTTATTGCAGGTTCACGATGAACTTGTTCTGGAAGTTAAAAAGAACGAATTTGATAAAGTAAAGAATATAGTTTTAGAGTCAATGGAACTCGGCCAGCCTTTTGATGTTCCGCTGCTGGTTGATATTAGTGCAGGTGCTTCATGGAAAGAGTAAAGAAATATTTAATAACGGGATTATTTATTTTGCTGGCTGGTGTATATCCGGCATCAGCAGAAGTTATGCCGCAGAATGAAACGGCTCAGGACAGCAGCGTCGCAGCGGGAGAATCTTCAGTAAACTTAAGTACGCTTGTTACGCCGCAGAATGTTTCGTTTGAAATTTGTACTAAAACTTTTGCAATGAACAGCGACAGATTGTTTTATCTGACGCTGGCGGCTGTAAATGCCAACAGATTTGAGATAAAGGAAATTCAGTCAAAGACAGGCTATATATTGTTTATGGCGGTCGGTAAAGAATTTTTGGCCAGTGTGATTTCAATAGATAAATACCGCTCAATGCTGAAAATTACTCCGGCAAATAACAATTACTTCTTTGCCCCCGGAATTGTGCTGAACATGTATAAGTATATAGAGCTTAATGCAAGCGAGCACCTTCAAAATATTCCTAAAGGCGGTTAATTCAAAGTTTCAAACGCCGTATCAACAGTTTTTAATATGCTCGAACTTTCAAATTCCACATCTTTTTGTGTTGTTATCCACAAAAGATATTCAATATTGCCGGAAGGCCCTTTAATGGAGGAATAAGTCAGTCCTTTTATACTGTAATCCAGTTCTTGAGCTTTTTGGATAACTTTAAGAATAACATCAGCGTGAACTTTTTTATTTCTAACAACCCCGCCTTTTTCGACGAATTCCTTACCTGCTTCAAATTGGGGCTTAATCAGCAAAACCATCTCATGAAAGTCCGGAGCAAGTAATTTTTTCAGATTTTCAAGAACTTTTGTAAGCGAAATAAAAGACAAATCACTTACCAGAAGATCAGCAGCGGGTTCATTTTCAGCGTAAATTTCAGAAAATTCGCAGTTTTTAAGGTTTGTCCGCTCAATAACTTTAACCCTGTTGTCCGAGCGGATTTTCCAGTCAAGCTGCCCGTAGCCGACGTCTGCAGAGTAAACGAATTTTGCCCCGTGCTGTAAAAGACAGTCTGTAAAACCGCCTGTAGACGCACCAGCATCAAGGCAAATTCTTCCTTGAGGATTAACCTCAAACGTTTCCAGCGCTTTTTTGAGCTTAAAACCGCCTCTAGAAACATAAGGCATTGATTTTACAACAATGTCGTATTCTTTTGACGGGTTAATCTGAAAACCGGCTTTTGTTATGTATTCGTCATTAATCTTGACGTGTCCGGCAAGAATTGCGGCAGCAGCCTTGCTTTTGGTTTCAAAATAGCCTAAATCAGTCAAATATTTGTCCAGTCGTTCTTTCATGATAAATATAAAATAGCATGACTGATTTTATTTTACCAGTATTTGATAGTCCAGCCTTCGGCCATAATCCTCGCCGCACAAACGTAACCGCTTAGAGGAGCTTTTTTATTGCAGCTCTGAGACAGACTCTCCGATTTTAAATCCTCTGTACTCCAATCATAACCGTATGGAACAATGTTATTGTCTTTAAATACAAAGAAAAATAGGTCATATCCTGCAACATTAGGCCCTATAGAACTTCCGTTAATGTCTACAATAATATTTTTCTTATGTTTGTCCGTATTGTTAAGATTGTCTGCTGTGCCGTTAATTCCGACACACGTTCCGTCATTAAGCCGCATTGAAGCTGTTTGGTTTTCGTAAAGAGGATTTGATATATATACCCCGTCCATCCACGTATACTGGGCATTCATTTCATTTTCATCACCAAATGTATGATTTCCTGGATATTTATCTTCAAAACACATTGCCTTCATAACATCGGGATCTGGCGGAAAGACTTTAACATCATTAATAAGCGGGGCAAAATAATCTTCAACAATTATCTGCGCATCATTCCAGTCAAGCCAGTCATTCCCGTCGCCGTACTTTACCTGTGCTGCCAGATATGCCTGACTCATTACAGAATAAGCTTTTTTAAGGCGGGTTTCAGCCTCAACTTTTTTGTAGTGTTTTATCATCTGCGGGATAGTCAATGCTGCGACAATTCCTATAACACCCAGTGTTATCAGAACTTCCGCCATTGTAAAACCTTTCTTCATTAATACTCCTGATATAATATGTCTATTTGTTTTGTTAAATATAACAATTAGTATTTTAGGATGTAATTCGTAGAATGTCAAGAATATTTACAACGAATTATCACATTAATTTTTGATTTAATAAAACATATCCTAGTTAAAAGGAGAAATTTATGAATGTAAAAGAGGCTCTCGGGCAGAGAATTAAAATTCTGAGGCATAAAATAGGATATACACAGGAGCGATTTGCAGAAGCTGCCGGACTTGCGCCAAGACATATCAGCAGAATTGAAAATGGCATAAATACTCCGTCTGTGGAAACCCTTGCCCGAATGGCCGGTATACTGGGGGTTGAAGTTAAAGAATTGTTTGATTTCCCGTATATGGATGATGAAAAATATTTGAAAAGTGATATCCAAAAAATTTTAAACACTCTTGATTATGATGAATTAAAACTTGTGCATCGTGTTTTAAACGGGATGTTTAGATAGAAAGAATTTTTTCGGCGTTAGCGCTTGTTGTTTGTGCAGCTTCTTCAAAAGAAATTCCTTTTAATTTGGCGATTTCTTCTGCCGTGAATTTTACGTAAGCCGGCTGGTTTTCTTCTCCTCTGTGCGGGACAGGTGTAAGATAAGGCGCATCTGTTTCAAGAAGAAGTTTTTCAATAGGAACAATTTTGGCAACTTCTTTCATTTTCTTTGCATTTTTGAAGGTCACTACTCCGCCGAGTGCAATGTACCAGCCTTCTTTAATGCATTCCAGCGCAAACTCGTGGCTTCCCGAAAAACAGTGCATGATTACCGCAGAATTTTTGTTGTGTTCTTTTAAAATGTCAAAGGTGTCTTTGTGGGCATCCCTGTCATGAATATTCAGGGGCAGGTTTAATTCATTTGCAAGTTCTATTTGTTTTATAAAAATTTCTTTTTGCAAATCAATATTGCTTTTGTCCCAGTAATAATCAAGTCCGATCTCCCCTATCCCGACTACTTTCGGCGAAGAGGCAAGTGTTTTGATTTTTTCTTCAATCTCTCCGTTCCAATCTTTTGCTTCTTCGGGGTGAATTCCAAGATAGCAATAGATATTTTCATAATTCTGCGCAAGTTCAAAAACTTCATCAATATCCTTAGCACAGGAGGCCGGAACTACAATCTTTTTAACATTATTAAGGGCTGCATTTCTTATAATATCTGCTTCCGAAATCCCTTCAATCATGTTTATATGAGTATGCGTATCAATTAAATATATTTCATTCATATTACGAATTATACCACGAAACGGTTTTATGATATAATCTGAATATGAACAGCGAGCTTAAAATTTCTGTCGGACACCTTTATCCGAAACAACTAAACCTGTACGGCGATATGGGAAATATTATTGCCCTAAAAAAGCGATGCGTATGGCGGGGAATTGATTTTGAATACAATGAAATTAATCCCGGCGATAAAATCCCGTCATGCGATTTATATTTTATCGGCGGAGGACAGGATAAAGAACAAACCGAAGTCGCAAAGTTTTTGTATGAACAAAAAGACTTTTTGATTGAAAAAAGGGATGAAGGGGCTGTGTTTCTCGGAATTTGCGGGGGCTATCAGCTTTTTGGACATTATTATCAGCCGTTTGAAGGCGATAGGCTTTCAGGTATAAGCCTTTTGGATGCCTATACTGTTGCCGGCAAAAAAAGGTTTATCGGAAATGTGACGGCTCGAACTGCATTTTTAAGCCCTTCAACTCTTGTCGGCTTTGAAAATCACTCCGGGCTTACCTATATTCATGGAGATACAAAACCTCTAGCAATACTTGCTGTCGGAAACGGCAATAACGGAGAGGACAATACGGAAGGAGCACGATTTAAAAATGTTTTTGGAACATATCTTCACGGTTCTTTACTGCCTAAAAATCCTCATTTAGCGGATCATCTGATTACACTTGCGCTGGAAACTCGTTATGCCGATGCAATAGAACTGAGGCCGCTTGATGATAAACTTGAACATATTGCGCATAGAGCTGCTGCCGGAAAAGATTATTAAGTATGAAATATGCAGAATTGTTATATAAAAAGTGGTTCAAAATTCCGGATAAAATAAGGTTTTTGTTTATCGGAGGCTTGAATGCCGTTATTTCTTATTTTGTTTTTGTTCTTGCAGTTTTCGTGATTGGAGATAAGTATTATCAGATTTGTGCGGCTTTGCAGTGGGGAATATCTTCTATATTTTCTTTTGTTAACCAGAAAGTTTTTGTGTTCGGCACAAAAGGCAACTGGATTAGGGAGTATCTGAAATGCTGTGCAACATGGCTTATCAGTTATATTATGAATGCCCTGATACTTGAAGTTCTGGTTAAATATTGCAGGATGAATGTATATTTAGCACAGATACTGTCTATATTTTCAGTATCTGTGCTGACTTATGTATTATTCAAATACTTTGCTTTCAGGGTTAAAAAAGTAAACTGACAGCTTATTTTTCAAGTTTTTCAACAGCTTCTTTAACCATTTTGACAGCTTCTTCCGGTGTAAGTTTTAAAACTTCGTCAGTTGCTCTTATTTTGCATTCAACAAGTCCTTCAGCAAGAGTTTTGCCAGCTGTAATTCTATAAGGAAATCCTATAAGATCAGCATCTTTGAATTTAACGCCAGCACGTTCGTCCCTGTCATCAAGAACAACTTCAACACCTGCGGATTTAAGTTCAGAGTAAATTTTTTCAGCAACTTCCATCTGCTGTTTATCCAGAATATTAACTGGAACAATTACTGCCTGATAAGGTGCAATCGCAAGCGGCCATTTGATACCGTGTTCATCGTGATGTGCTTCGACTGCAGCGGCGGCTGTTCTTGAAATTCCGATACCATAGCATCCCATAATGTAGGGGTGAGTTTGTCCGTTTTCATCAGTGTATACTGCATTCATCGGTTTTGAGTATTTTGTGCCGAGTTTGAAAATGTTACCGACTTCTATACCTTTTGTTACAAAAAGCGGCTTTCCGCATTCAGGACAGAGTTCTCCTCTTTCTACAAGCCGGATGTCAGCTTTTATAACATCAGCCGGCAAAACATCTTCAAGGTTTGCTCCGGCAAGGTGCTTGTCTGTTTCATTTATACCAACGACAAAGTTTTTCATATCATAAACCGTTTCATCAGCTATGATTTTAATTCCGTCCATACCGTTCGGGCCGATAAATCCGGGTTCTGCCGTAAAACCTTTCTCCTGCATTAATTCTGCGATTTCTCCGGCTGTTGCAATTCTGATTTCAATTCCGCATGCAGCGTTCATAAGTTTAGTTTCTTCAACGGCTTTATCTGCACGGATAAGCGCAATAACAGGCTTTTTGTCCACAATGTAGACGAGTGATTTTAATATTAAAGTTGACGGAATATTCAAAAATTCGCTTAATTCTTCAATAGTGTGTGTATTTGGAGTGTCAAGAACTTTTTTTTCTTTGAAGAATTCTTTTCCGTCTGTGACAGCAGGTTGTAATTTTGATATTGCGTGGTTTGAGTTTGCACTGTAATCACATTCATTGCAGTAGAATACATCGTTTTCGCCGGCATCTGTGTCTGTGATTACCATAAATTCATGAGAAACGCTTCCGCCGATGGCGCCGGAGTCTGACTGAACCATCTTAGTTTCAAGTCCGCATCTTTCAAAAATTCGTTTGTAAGCATGCGCCATATTTTCGTATTCTTTATCTAATCCGGCTTCGTCAACATCAAAGCTGTATGCGTCTTTCATAATGAATTCTCTGCCTCTTAAAAGTCCGTAGCGGGGTCTTATTTCATCTCTGAATTTTGATTGGATTTGATAAAGATTAACAGGCAGTTGTTTATATGATTTCAGGGCGTCACGGGCAACAGAAGTTATGATTTCTTCATGAGTCGGCCCGAGGCACATATCTCTGTCGTGGCGGTCTTTCAGACGCATAAGTTCTTTGCCGTAAACTTCCCATCTGCCGGATTCTTCCCAGAGTTCTTTGGGCTGGACAAATGGCATCAGAAGTTCCTGTGCGCCTGCTCTGTCCATTTCTTCTCTGACTATATTTTCAACTTTCTTCAAAACTCTCCACATCAATGGCATGTATGTGTAAACTCCAGGGGCAAGTTTTTTGATAAAACCTGCGCGGCCCAGCATTTTGTGCGATACAACTTCTGCATCTGAAGGAAACTCTCTTAAAGTTTGTACAAACATTTTTGACATTTTCATAATGTATTAAAATCCTCTTTTTTAATCTTTTTCTGCTGTATTATTTTAGCATGAAAAAAATATTAGATTAACCGAGAGTTTGAATTTCTTTGTTTACAAACTTAATATCAGTATTCAGGGTGGTGCTGTTTTCAAGTGCAAGGTTAAAGTATTTTAAGCTTTCATCTCTGTTTTGAAGATGTTTTTGGATTTGAGCCATAATGTAAAATAAATTGCCGTTATTTCCGCAATTTTGTATTGCCTCCTGCATTTTTGCTTCTGCATTTTCGTACTGTCCGTGGGCAGAGAGAATTTTTGCATAAGTTATATAAGCATCAACGTCTTTCGGGTTTAGTTCAAGTGTTTTTTCAAGGCAGTTGACAGCCTCCTGTGCCTGTCCGCATTCCCAGAAGATAACTGCAATATTATAGTAAGCCCAGCTGTAATCCGGCGAAAGTTCAAGGACTTTGTTAAATTCAGCGAATGCAGTTTCCAGTTCACCCATGTCTTTGTAAATATTGCCGATATAAAAATGTGCATAAATATCTTCATCATTCAGGTCAATAGTGTTCTGAAAATTCATTAAAGCATTAACGGCATCATCTTTTTTAAGATAGCAAATTCCCAGATTAAAATAAGAGTTAGAGTCTTTTGGGTCTTTTGCAAGAACTTTATTAAAGCATTGTATTGCGCTGTCATAGTCTTTAAGTTCGGTAAGCACAAGCCCGAGGTTGTATGAGGCATCAAGCTCGTCAGGCGAAAGCTCCAGCGCTTTTTCATAAGCTTCTTTTGCTTCAGGATATTTTTTTAGTTTTTCGCAGGCAATTCCAAGGTTGTAGAATATTCCGCTGTCATCAGGAGTTGCTTTGGATAAATAAAGAAGGTGCAAAAGCGCCTCATCTGCATATCCTGAATCCAGAAGCAGAATCGCAAGTTTGCGCCGGGCACTCAGGTTCGAACTGTCCTGTGAGAGAATATTTTGAAGTTCTTCTATTTTTTCTGCCTTTGACATAAATACATAATAGCAATTAGCCATATAATTTTCAACTTTTTAATAATGGGATGTATATAAGTCCCTTAATAATATACATAGATATTGCTTTTTTGTGATAAAAAGTTTAAAATACATTTAAAAAAGAGAAGGAGTATTTTAATGAAAATAAAAATAATATCTTTAATATTTGCACTTTTAATATTTGCAGGAACCGTGTTTGCGGGGCCATTCAATGCAAATGCAAAAACCAGAAGAATTCCGTCGGGTACAAAATTCACGCTGGAACTTTTAACTCCTGTAACATCGGTTTCAGGGCGTGCAGGCGGAGAATTCTCTGCTATAATTTCCGGCGATCAGAGTGTCGGGGATGATGTAATTTTGCCTTCAGGCTCTCTGGTGAGAGGAAGAATAAGCAAAATCATTCCTCCGGAAAGAATGTCAAAAGGCGCTGTTTTGTATCTTGATTTTGACCATGTTGTGACACCTAACGGGCGTCAGCTTCCACTGACTCTTTCTATTGTCGGACGTGAAGATTTGACTTATGACGGCGGAATTCAAAATGGCAGCGGTTTTGGAGATGCTTTCAGAAAAACGATGAAAAAAAGCGGTGATATTACACGTAATGCCGTAAACTGGGGAAATGAAACATTTGAAGATCCGGCAGGCGGTTATTTTAGAATTATTACGGTTCCGGTTTGCGCTGTCGGCGGTGCTGTCGGAAGTGCAGGATTCTTTGTTTATGACACAATTGCAGATATGATAAGAAAAGGCGCAGAGGTTGATTTGAATACAGGTTCAATTTTGCATGTAATCCTTGTTGATCCTGTTGATGTTCCGATTATTTAAAAGATAATGAATTTGACAAATAACAGGTGCAAAGCTATGAAACTGTTTTCATTGTTTTGCACCTGTTTTGTGAACAATAATTATTCCACGACCCTGTTTCTTCCGCTGTTTTTGGCTGTATAGAGCCTTTTATCTGCGGCTTCTATGATTTCTGAAGGGGTTGAGCCGTCGTGAGGGTATGTTGAAACCCCGAGGCTTATTGTAACCTGTCCTTCTTTATCACTGCCGAGTTTATATTTGTTGCTTGCAACTCTGTCGCAAATTTTTTGTGCAGTGCCTGCGGCCTCTTCTTTTGGCGTATTCGGAAGAATTATACTCATTTCTTCTCCGCCGTAACGGCAAACAATATCCGTTGCACGCACATTCTTTTTTAGAGTATGCGCAACCTGTCTTAAAACAGCATCTCCTGCCTGATGCCCGAATGTGTCATTGAATTTTTTAAAGAAATCAATGTCAAGTATAATCAGTGAAAATTCCCTGTCGTAACGTTTGGCATTTTCAACCATCATAAGCATTTGTTCCTGAAAATACCGGTGGTTGTAAAGTTCAGTAAGCCCGTCCGTTGTTGCAAGTTTGTATTGCTGTTCAAAATCTCTTGATTTTATCAGATATTTAACGATAAATGCAGATATAAACGCCAGAAGCGCCAGCATAAGAGGATAAATTACCTCAAGCCAGATGTTGAAGTATTTCATCATATAGTATGAAATCAGAATATAAATCAGGTATAATGAAACCGACGCAAATGTTGCTGTAAAGGCTGAAGATATCCGCATTATGCAAAATCCTGTAAGTAAAGCAAGAATTATCCCTGTAAAAGCTGTAACCGCTTTGTCTGCCTTGACTATAAAGTTGTTATCAAGAAAGTTGTTCAGGTATGTCGCCTGAACTTCTACTCCGGGAACGGTTTTGCCTGTCGGGGTCGTTTTGATGTCAAAAAGCGCTGACGCTGTTGTTCCAAAATATACTATTTTATTTTCAAAATTAAATCCCGCATCCTTAGCTTCGCCGTTTATGACTTTAATAAGCTTGTACATCGGAACCTGTGTGTAGGCGCCGTTCGGGCCGTACCAGTTGAGAATTACTCCGCCGTCTTTGTCCGTGAAAATTTTGCGTTCTCCCAGTATCAAATTTGCGTCTTTATCAATTACAAAATTCTTAGTATTAATTTTTTCGTCCCCTTGGTGGTTAATAGCTGCAAGCGCAACTTTCAAACCCAGCTGCGAATAGTATTTGTCCTGATATTTTACAAACAGCGGCATTTTTCTTAAAATCCCGTCGTCCGCTCTTGAAACATTTATCATTCCTATATTGTCCGTGACGCGCAGAATTCCCTCAAGTATGCTTCTGCAGTTTGAAAAAGTAAGGTCGTCAAAGTTTACATCAGAATAGTTTGTGACATTCACCGCAAGCGACTCCGGCAATTGAGGCGGTGTTCTTAAATCTTCCGGCTGGTTGTCAAGGTTCATTGCCGTGAATACGTTTTTATATTTAGCCATCGCCGCCACAAGCGCTTCATCCGCATTCACCGGGCTTTTCATTGACTTGACAAACATAAGGTCAAAAGCAATGATTTTCGGGTTTTGAGTTTCCAGATAATCAATAAGTTTTACGTAAACATCTCTCGGCAGAGGCCATTCCCCGTAATGATCAAGAATATATTCATAAGTTGCTTCGTCAATTGAAACAATAACAATATCTTTGTCAGGCTGTTTTGTGTTTGCGTTAATCATAATGTTCTGGCGCAAATCAAAAGTTCTGTTTTCAACCATGTCGATAAAAGCGTTAAAATTTGTACTTTTCAGGCTGAAAAATACAGCGATGCAAAATAACACCAGCCATATTGAATATAAAATCTTTTTTAACATTACACTCTTCCCTGTTTAAACTGAAAATTAATACTATTTCACATTTTCAGTATAATTGATAACAGAGGTTTTGGCAACAAAATTTTTAACCAAAAATTGCTTTTCCAGAATAAAATTGTTTAACTTTAATATTTCGGTAGAATATGCCAGTTCATCCGGCTTTTGTAAATATCTTAAAAGACATTGTTCGTGCAGATTCATAATTTTGATTTACCTGTTCAATGTGTACCAACCTTGTGTATTCTTATTATTTCAAATTGCGATAAAAATAACATCAACCTTTTATATAATACTTTGCTCTTTTTCTAATATAAACGCACGAAATTGTATAATCGTACGTCATGAGTAAATAAATATTAAAAAACGCTTGCCATTTTTTATTTTGCGGTATAATATTAAAGTAGTCGAAATTTACAATTATCAAGTTTGGAATCTTGAAACAAAGAAAGAGGTTAGAAATGAAAGACGGAATCCACCCGAATTATAAGAAACAAGTTATTAAATGCGTTTGCGGCAACGAAATTGAAACAGGTTCAGTTGGCGAAAATATTACGGTTGAAATTTGCAACAACTGCCACCCGTTCTACACAGGCCAGCAGAAAATCCTTGACTCTGAAGGAAGAGTTGAAAGATTTAATAAACGTTACGGCAAAAAATCATAAGTTTTTATATGTAACAAAATTTTTAAATAATGCCACACTTTTAAAAGGTGTGGTATTATTTTTTTATCGGGAGGAATTTATGGAAGGAAATAATCAGCCGGTAGTAAATTTAATATCTAAGCCGGAAAATATGCTTAAAACCGTTTATACAGCGTGTCGCACATGTTACAGTGCAGATATGCCGATTAATATTTATAACAGTACGGATGACGAGGAAAAAATGCTTAAACTGATTGAGCGAGTCATTTCGTCAGGTCATTATTCAACCATAGAGCATATTCAGGTAAGTTTTGCAATCTCAAATGTTTCAAGAGCGTGTACCCACCAGCTTGTAAGACACCGTCACATGTCTTTTTCCCAGAAATCTCAAAGATATGTTAAAGAAAAAGGACAGTTTGATTATATAATTCCTCCGACAATTGAAAAAAATCCGGAATTAAAAGAGAAGTTTATATCATTTATGGGTGAAATCTCAAATCAATATCAAGAATTCGTAGAAGCGGGAATTCCGGCAGAAGATGCAAGATTTGTTCTTCCGAACGCTGCTGCAAGTTCAATGGTCGCAAGCCTTAACCTCAGAGAAATGATTCATCTTGCTAACCTTCGGCTTTGCACAAGGGCGCAGTATGAAATAAGAACATTAGTTAGAAAAATGTGTGAGGCGCTGATTGCTGAAGAACCGTGGCTTAAGCCTTATCTTGTTCCAAAGTGCGAACGTTTGGGATTTTGTGATGAAGATAAATCCTGCGGAAGAAAGCCGACAAAAGAAGTGTTTTTGAATGTTCAGCCTGTATAGAAAGTATTTAGAAGTAATTGATGCTGAACTAACTATGGATTTTGTTTCTCAGCAGCCTTTTATAAAATGTAAAAAAGGATGTTCTCTGTGCTGTGAAGAGGGCGATTATCCGCTATCAAGGCTGGAGATGGAATATTTGATGGCCGGATTAACTGCACTTGATACTGAAATTCAGAAAAAAATCCGCATATCTATAAAAACGCTGCTTGCTGAAAAACAAAAAACGGATGGGCGTTTTATGCACAAATGTCCGTTTTTATCAGATAGTAAATCGTGTTATCTATATGAGCGCCGCGGTTTGATTTGCAGAACCTTCGGGCTTGCAAGTTTTGAAAAATCTGAAAACGGGCTTTTTGTAAAGCTTCCGGAGTGTGTGAAGGCAGGATTGAACTATTCGGAAGTCTTTGAAGGAAAAGAAGTTGAAATTGCAAAGTTTAAAAAATTCGGTGTAGAGGCTCCTGTCAAACATTCTTTAAACCTTAATTATTATGAAAAAAATCTCCCTTCTGAATTTTCAGGATTAGAGTTTGGTGAAATCCGTCCGCTGCTTGACTGGTTTATACAGAAAGTTTAAATATCAATTAAAGATTTACTTTTTTTTACAAAAGAGTATATCAGGGCAATTTCATTGCTTAAAAATTTTTATTATATATATGTCACACAAAAAAGGGGAAAGTTTATGCCTGACGGTTTAAGTTATGGTGCATCATGCTCTAATTACTGGTATAACAATAACGTTAATACAACGCTGATGGGTTTTGATACAAAATTAGCCTCAAAGCGGATAAGTGCCGGAATTTTTAACGGTTTTGCCTACGATACTAAAAGCGGAGGCGCTATGGTTGTTGATTTGAAAATGTCGCATAATTATGATAAAAATGCATTTGTTGGACAGAACTTAAGAATTAGAAATAATTTGGCAGACGGATCTATATCAACCCAGTTCAGGTATTCGCCCTGTACGGTGAATATTCCTGTAGCAGATAATACTTCTGTCTATTTGAACCCGCATGCTGTTGCTAAATACAGTTATACTTCGAAAAAATGGGACACCGGTGCGGGTGCATTTTTAGGAGTTTCTCATAAATTTAAAAATGATTTATCGTTATCTCTTGAAGGGCAGAGGTATAACATTCAGGATTTTGATAATAATAAAGGAAATTGGGGTGTGAATGTTATTGTCTCAAAATCGTTGTAATATTACACTTTAATTTTATAATTATTTTTGATAATATTATTTTAAGTAGAAATTAGGGAGGCTTTATGGATTTTATAAATCTTATATTATCTCATCTTGTGACTTTTATAGAGCACGTAATTACCACATTGGGACCGTTCGGAATAAGCCTTCTTATGGCAATTGAATCCTGCAATATTCCGCTTCCGAGTGAGGCAATACTTCCGTTTGCGGGTTATATAGTGAGCAAAGGCGAAATGAATTTTCATGTTGCCGCATGGGCCGGGGCTTTCGGCTGCGTGTTAGGTTCAATTCCGTCTTACTATCTCGGCTACTTCGGCGGACGTCAGTTTATAGAAAAATACGGAAAATACTTTCTAATTTCCCATAAAGATCTTGACGAAGCTGATAAATGGGTTGAAAAATACGGAGATTGGGCATTTTTTGTATGCCGGATGCTGCCGGTTGTAAGGACATTTATATCTTTGCCGGCAGGAATTTTAAAGGCTAAAAAGCGAATATTTTTCTCACTTACGTTTTTAGGTTCGCTTGTCTGGAGTTATCTTCTTGTGTATGTTGGTGTAAAGTTCGGCCAGAATATGGAAATGTTTAAGGCTCTCTGGCATAAGTTTGATATTCTTATTGTTTTGATAGTCGGCATTCTTGGTGTTTTGTATATTTACAAGCATGTAAAACACTTGAAAGAGTCATAGAATAAGTGCTCTCACTAAACTCAACATAAAAAAACGGCCCCGGCGCGATTGTCTTGGATTGCTCGCACTAAACGTGTCTCCGGTTGAGTGTATCAAGAACTTTG